>NZ_JAIUHU010000015.1:0-143872 GCF_020165275.1 Mesorhizobium sp. Ca11
CGGCCCTTTCATTTGGCGGCTCTTGAATCAGGTAAGATCAAACTTACCTCCAAGGACGCAAGCAAACGCTTGCTCGTAGTCGCAAGCAAACGCTTGCTCGTGTTCGCAAGCAAACGCTTGCTCGTGGTTGACGCGGGGTGGAGCAGCCCGGTAGCTCGTCAGGCTCATAACCTGAAGGTCACAGGTTCAAATCCTGTCCCCGCAACCAAACAACAAAACGGCCCGCTCTACGCGGGCCGTTTTTGTATTCGGCTGGGGTGGCATGGGGGCCGGCTGTTCATCCTTGCTCGCCGGATCGGGCAGGATCGCCTTGCGCCAATTCCTCCAAATAAGCACGCAGCGACCGCGGCTCCCGGCCCAAGATCGCATGTAGCGTCAGTGGGTTGCCGAGCAGGCCGTGGCGATCGTAGTGATCGAACATCGCCCGCAAGCCGGGAGGAACATCGCCGAGCACATCGGGATCGCGGCGCTCCCTAACTTCATGGCCCAGCACATCGCTCATCAGCGCAGCGACATCGAGGCGGTTAAGTTGCCCAGGTGCGCAGAGCTCGAACGTTCCAAAAAGCAGCCGCTCTTCGGTCAGGGCTATCGCGGCGACCTCGGCGACATCGCGATAGTCGACCAGCGAAAAGCGTGTCCCGGACGACCAGGGCTCCGCAAGCACGCCCTCTTTCACGACTTTGGGCCAGAATGCCGCGTAGTTCTGGAAGTAGCGCGCCGGATGGAGGAACGTATATTCCAGGCCGGAGTTGAGAACCGCCTCCTCGACCGGCGCTTTGGCGAGATGATTGACGAGGTCCGAAAGCACCGGATGGATCACGGCCGAGAACACGAACCGGCGCACACCGGCGTCGATAGCGGCCTCCACGACTTTCTTTCCCACATCAGCCTCGGCGGGAATGAAGGCTGGGGCGATATAGAAGACGGCGCCCACATCCTTGAGCGCCGCATCCAAAGCTGCACGATCGCGCAGATCGCCGATGGCAACCTCGGTTGCGCCGTGACGGCGTACCAGTTCAGCCTGCTCAGGCTTGCGGACGAAGGCACGGACGCGCGCGCCCCGAGCGGCAAGGGCGGGAATGACGCTGCCCGCAAAATTTCCCGCTGCACCGAAGGCGAGAATCATCATGATCATGTTCCTGTGAGTTTCGTGACGATCACGGATCTGTCCGGGCACCAGTGGCCCTCGACCCAATCTGGTTCCCGCGACCGGGATGTCACCTCCCCGCCGGCATATTTTTCGGGTAAGGCTTCAACAGGCCGCATAAGATGAGTTGGCGCGAAGGCGCGCCGCGTTCGAATGGTTTCGTGTTTCGTCGCAAACCCATTTGTGGGTAGACTCGCCCCGGCTTTTTGCTGACGTGCATTAACGTCCGAAATCCCCGCAAGTATTCGCCCTTGGCGATCTCGAATGAACGCAACCAAACTGACGGAGACAAAGATGCGGCAAGCGCTGATCGTATGGGGCGGCTGGGAAGGGCATGAGCCCGAAGCCGGCGCGCGCGCCGTCAAGGCGATGCTCGAGGAAGAAGGCTTTGCCGTGCGCGTCGAAAACACGACGGCAGCTTTTGCCGATCCGGCGATCGCCGATCTCAGCCTGATCGTGCCGATCTATACCATGTCCAAGCTCACCAAGGCCGAAGAGGCGAACCTGACCGAGGCGGTCGAAAACGGCGTCGGCTTCGGCGGCTATCATGGCGGCATGGGCGACGCTTTTCGCGAATCAACGAACTACCAGTTCATGTGCGGCGGCCAATGGGTCGCGCATCCCGGCAACATCATCGATTATCAAGTGAACGTGGTGCGGCGCGACGACCCGATCATGCAAGGCATCGAGGATTTCGCCTACCGCTCCGAACAGTATTACATGCATGTCGATCCATCCAACGAGGTGCTGGCGACCACCACTTTTTCCGGCGACCACGCGCCGTGGATCGACGGCGTCGTCATGCCGGTGGTGTGGAAGCGCCGGCACGGCAAGGGGCGCGTGTTTTATTCCTCGCTCGGTCACGTGGCCTCGGAGTTCGAGGTCCCGCAGATGCGCACCATCCTGCGCCGAGGGCTGGCGTGGGCGGCGCGTTGAGCGACCGGCTGGAGGTCGGCTAAACACTTTCGAGATAGGTCTCGATCTCGAAGTCGCTGACGTTGAGCGCGAAAGTGTTCAGCTCCTGGCGCTTGCAGGCGACGAAGGCGTCGCGCAGCACGTCCGGGAAGATTTCGGCGACACGCTGGCCCGCCTCGAAGGCGGCGATCGCCGAGGCCCAATCCGGCGGCAGCTTGGCGAGCGTCAGCCCCTGGCCTTCGCCGCCGGTCGGCTCACCGGGCGAGAGCTGGCGCTCGATGCCGATCAAGGCCGCGCCGAGAATCGCCGCCAGCACCAGATAGGGATTGGCGTCGGCGCCGGAGACGCGGTGCTCGATGCGGCGTGCGGCCGAGGGGCCGCCTGGAATGCGAATCGCCACCATGCGGTTTTCATAACCCCAGGCGACGGCCGTCGGCGCATAGGATCGCGGCCGCAGCCGGCGGTAGGAATTGAAATGCGGCGCGAACACCAGCGTGCTCTGGGCCATCGCGGCAAGCAGGCCGCCAACCGCGTGGCGCATGGCGTCGGAACCCTGATCCGAGCCGTCGTCGAAGATGTTGCGGCCTTGCCTGTCGAGCACGCTGAAATGGACATGGAAACCGTTGCCGGCGCGTTCGCCATAGGGCTTGGCCATGAAACAGGCGGCGAAGCCATGCTTGCGCGCGATGCCCTTGACGGTGCGCTTGAAGAGCACAGCGTCGTCCGCTGCGCGCAGGGCGTCGGGCACATGGTTGAGGTTGATCTCGAACTGTCCGACGCCGTTCTCGGCAATCGCGGTGTCGACCGGAATGTCCTGCATGCGGCAGGCTTCATAGATGTCGTGGATAAAGGCTTCGAAGTCGTCCACCTCATCGATCGAGAGCGCCGCGTCGGAATCGAGGCGCCGCCCGGTTACCGGCGAGACCGGTCCGACAGGCCGCTGCGACGTCGGGTCGACAAGGTAGAATTCGAGCTCGGTCGCGGTGACGGGCGTCAATCCTAGCGCGGCATAGCGGTCGAGGATGCGGGCCAGAGCGCGGCGCGGATCGCCAAGGTAGGGCGCGCCGCTGTCGTCCGCCAGCCAGACCGGCAACAGCGCCGTCGGATGCGCCGTCCAGTTGACCGGCAATATGCCGCGCCCCGTCCAATGGCAAAGCCCGTCGGCGTCGCCGGTCGAGAACACCTGGGCGTTGCCTTCGATGTCCTCGCCCCATATGTCGAGCCCGATGGCCGAGTAGGGCATGCGCAGCTTGCCTTCGAGCGCCTTGCGCGCCTGCTCCACCGGAATGCGCTTGCCGCGCATGATTCCGTTCAGGTCGCACACCGCCGCCCGCAGGCTCTGGATGTCCTTCCTGCTGTCCAGCCACTTCAAAACGTCTGCAATCGCATCGCTCAATTTCCAGCCCCTGTTTTTCTGGGTGCTGTAGCCCTGCCGGCTACGATATCCAATTTTCGGCTTGTGAGTTCGTGAAGGCCAACGCGGCTGATGCCGAGCGATTTTCCTTCATTTTTTCAAGTCATTAGCCGGGATATCGGGAGGCATTTCAGGTCCACGTTATGCGATCTGCGATCGCAACATAGCGGCCCGATCGGCGAAAGCCAAGCCGGATTCGGAGGCCCGCTTGCCTGTCAGTGGCGCAGTTCTGGAAACTTGACCTGGCCAAGGATGTGGGCCGCGCCCTCGGCGATGTCGCGCACGATGGCGGTCCGCGCCCGCTCGCCGTCGCCGGCCTCGATCGCCGCCACGACCTCCTCGTGATAGTCGATGCCGAGAATGCCGGCCAGGTCATCCTCGAAGCCGATGTGCAGGTTGCGCAGGAAAGGGCCGACCTGCATCCATACCGTCTCGATCAGAAAGATCATCTGCTCGTTGCCGCAATGGCGGTAGATCGAGAATTTGAAGTCGTAGTTCTTGCGCAGATAGTTTTCGATCCCGCCGCTGCGGGCGGCTTCGGTAAGTTCGGCGCAGTGGCGCCGGATCGCGCGCAGATTGTTGCCGTTGATGAGTTTTGTCGCGAGCTCGGTGGCCGTGCCTTCCAGGACCGTGCGCACGGCGGTCAGTTGCTGGAAGCGGTCGGCGGAAATCAGCGGCACCTCGACGCTGCCGTTCGGCATCGGGCTCAGCGCTCTCAGCGCCTGCAGCCGCATGAAGGCGCTGCGCACCGGCATGTCGCTGGTGCCGAGCTCCTTGGCGAGCTTGCGCGAGGTCAGCTTCTGGCCAGGCCGGAGCTGGCCCGACATCAGTGCCCGCACCAGTTCCAGATAGACTTTTTCATGCAGCGGAACGGTATCGACAGCGGTCAGTCCGAATTGCGATTTGTCGGCCATTGGCGATGCGCTGCTTCACTCGTCCTGAAATCTGTCTCGTCACCTGATCCGCCGTCGGGATAGCTGGCCGATCATTTCGGCCGCACGATAGACGCTCAAGGCGAACCGCCGCAAGGGCGGCCGGCGTTGCTATCCGATCCGCGCGTCGATGATCTCGACGAAGCGCGCGAAGAGACCCGCCTGCGACTTGATCTTGAGCTTGCGGTAGATGTTGCGGCGGTGAACCTTGACCGTCCCCGGAACGATGCGCAGCGCCCTGGCAATCGATTCCGTGGAATGGCCCTGAAGCACCAGGTCGACGACCTGCTTTTCGCGCGAGGTCAAGGACAGGCTCTTCCAGATATGCGCCCGGTCGAGCTCGTTGGTCATCGCGACGGTTTCGCCGGAGGGCCGGGCCACAACCTCTTCGGCAGGCAAAGCGGGCCAGCGCTGCCTGCAGAAGCCGATCACCGCCGGCGCCATGTCGCGCAGCAGCCTGGCATCCGCCGTTCCGAACGAGCCGGTGGCACGCAGCCGCATCAGCGACAGCACCAGCGCGTCCTTGCCGGCTAGCGGCACGAAGAAGCCGACCTCCTCGGCAAGTTTGGTCTGGCTGTAATAGGAGCGGTAATATTCGCTGGCATAGAAGCGGTCCGGCGCGAGCTCTCGCATGCGCCAGAAACCCTCCTTGCGCTCGACCGCGGCGTGGTGGAACGGGTCGAGCAGATAGGGCCCCTCCTGGTAGAGCGCGACGAAGATGTGGCTCTCCGCCGGAGAGAACGTTTCGAACAGGAGCGGCGGCCTCGCGGCACCCCGATAGCCGAAGATCACGCAGTGATCGAAGCGGACATGTCCGCTGAGCCAGCCGACGATCGCCCTGCCGAAATGATAGCCGCCGGCCTCGCGCGACGCGGCGATCACGGCGGCTAAGGCGTTGTAGTCGTCACTGCGGGAGGTAGCCAATCCATACCCCTCTAAACGATAAAATCGGCTAAATATACCACCTGCGAGGTATATACCAGGTGCATTGCCTCTGCTAGCGTCAAGGCATTGCCTCACGCTGTCGCTGGAGCCTTGGCTTGACTGCAGTGCCCGATATCGAATTTCGCGCGGTCACCAAGCGCTACGGCGCCGTCACCGCGGTCAGCGGTATCGACCTTGCCATCCCGCCTTCGGCTTTCGTCGCGCTGCTCGGGCCTTCCGGTTGCGGCAAGACGACCTGCCTGCGCATGATCGGCGGCTTCGAGCAGCCGAGCGAGGGCCAGGTGCTGATCCGCGGCCGCGACATGGCCGGTACGCCGCCCTACCGGCGGCCGGTCAACATGGTGTTCCAGCAATATGCGCTATTTCCGCATCTCGATGTCGAGGAGAACATCTCCTACGGGTTGCGTCAGGCAAGGCCGCGCCTGTCGTCGCGCGAGATCGCCTTAAGGGCAGGCGAAGCGCTTTCGATGGTGCAGCTCGCCGGCTACGGGCGCCGCAAGATCCACGAGCTTTCCGGCGGCCAGCAGCAGCGCGTGGCGCTCGCCCGCGCGCTGGTCAACAAGCCGGCGGTGCTGCTGCTCGACGAGCCGCTGGCGGCGCTCGACAAGAAGCTGCGCACCGACATGCAGATCGAGCTGCAGAACCTGCAGCGCGAGATCGGCATCACCTTCGTGCTGGTCACCCACGACCAGGAGGAAGCACTGTCGATGAGCGACTTCGTCTGCGTCATGAATGGCGGCCGCGTGGTCCAGCTCGGGCAGCCAAGCGAGATCTATGACGAGCCGGCCGACCTGTTCGTGGCCGACTTCGTCGGCAAGACCAATCTTCTCAGCGGCAAGGTGGCCGGGCTCTCGGGTGACCTCGTCGATGTCGCGCTCGCCGATGGCACGGTGATTTCGGCGCGCAAGCGGGTGCCGCTCAGCCGCGGCGAAGCCGTCTCCGTCAGCTTGCGGCCGGAATCGCTCAGCCTTTCGGCGCCTGGGGGCGGTGCCTTGAAAGGCATCGTGCGCAATCGGATCTTCCTGGGCTCGACAGCCGAATACGCCATCGAAGTCCAGGGCATCGGATCGCTGCTCGCCAAGGCCGATCACGTGATCGGCCAAGGCAATCTGTTCAAGCCGGGCGAACCCGTCGCCATCGGCTTTGCCGCCGGAGCGCCGCTGGCGTTTCCGCACGCCAACAATAACGGGACAAACCAGAGGGAAGACCAACATGCCGAAATCCTATCGTGACGGACTGCCGATAAGCCCCGATAAGTTCGTCGACCAGTTGATGCGTTTGAAGCGCGGCTCGATCAGCCGGCGCGACTTCCTCGGCCTCACCGGGCTCGGTGTCGCCACCGCCGTGATGGCGCGTGAGCTCGGTATCATGCCGACACCCGCCTTCGCCGCCGAGAACCTCGGCGACCGCATGTCGATCGCCACCTGGCCGAACTACCACGACCCGCAGACCTTCGAGAATTTCAAGGCGGAGACCGGCGTCGCCGTCGAGGTCAATGTCTTCGGCTCGAACGAGGAGATGCTGGCCAAGCTGCAGGCCGGCGGCTCGGGCTGGAGCCTGTTCGTGCCCACCAACTACACCATCTCGACCTACAAGAAGCTCGGCATCATCGAGGCGCTCGACATGGCCAAGCTCGGCAATTTCGATGGCAAGTCGGAAGATGCGCGCTTCACGGCGGAAGGCACGATCGACGGCACGATCTACGCCGTGCCGAAGAACTGGGGCACGACCGGCTTCGCGGTCAACACCAAGAAGCTCGCCAAGCCGATGTCGAGTTGGAAGGAGTTCTGGGACACGGCCATGGCGGAAGGCGACGGCCGTACCATGGTGCATGACTATCAGCTCACCACGATCGGCAATGCGCTGAAATATTACGGCTATTCGTTCAACTCGCTGAAGCAGGACGAACTCGCCAAGGCCGAGGAACTGCTGCTCAAGGTCAAGCCGCATCTGTTCGCGGTGTCGAGCGACTACCAGCCGGGAATGCGCGCCGGCGATGCCTGGATGACGATGTGCTGGACCAATGACGGGGCACAGCTCCATCGCGATATTCCCGAGATCGCCTATGTGCTGGGCAAGGAGGGCGGCGAGATCTGGACCGACTTCTACGCCATCCCGAAGGATGCGCCGAACAAGCCGGCCGGCTATGCGCTGCTCAACTATCTGATGAACCCGAAGGTGGCGGTGAAGGAGCATCTGGCCAATGGCGCGCCCTCGACCGACGCGCGCGTCAACGCGCTGCTGCCCAAGGAAGTGCTCGACAACCCGATCCTCTATCCGGCAGCCGACCTGTTGAAGCCGCTCGAGTTCGGCGCCGCCGCGACGCTGACCGATCCGGGCCGCGCTGAGCTTATGGCGCGCTTCAAGTCGGCTTGAGCGGGACCGGCAACAAACCAGAACCAGACAATGCGACCGGCGGACGAAAGTCCGCCGGCTCCCAACCGGCTTTCCCGATGCGCCGCAGTCTCTTTCGCAAAAACCTCGTGACGGCGCTGCTGCTCGCCCCGGCGACGCTGTGGCTGGTCGTATTCCTGGTGTTGCCCTTCGTCGCCATCGCCATCTTCAGTGTCGGCGAGCGGGCGCCGGAGGGCGGCTACCAGGCCGCGCTGACCTTGGCGCAATACGCCAACCTGCCGGCACGGGCGACGGCCTTCTGGAACACGATGGTGCTGGCGCCGGCCGGCGCGCTTGCCTGCCTGCTCGTCGCCTATCCGGTCGCCTATTATCTGGCGCTGCGCGCGCCGCAGCGCTGGCGGCTGATCCTGCTTGCGCTGATCGTCATCCCGTTCTGGACCAGCCTTCTGATGCGCACCTATGCCTGGATGTATATCCTTGGCGGGCGCGGCATCCCGGCTTTGCTCGCCTATGTCGGCATCGAGGATCTGAGGCTGATCAACACGCCGGGCGCGGTGCTGCTCGGCATCGTCTACGGCTACCTGCCGCTGATGATCCTGCCCATCTATGTCAGCCTGGAGCGGCTCGACCGGCGGCTGCTGGAGGCCTCCGCGGATCTCGGTGCTACGCCGCTGTCGACCTTCCTCGGCGTGACGCTGAGACTGTCGCTGCCCGGCGTCATGACCGGCTTCTCGCTGGTGATGATCCTATTGCTCGGCGAATATCTGATCCCGACATTGCTCGGCGGCGGTAAGGTGTTCTTCATAGGCAACGCGCTGGTCGACCTCTTCCTGCAATCGCGCAACTGGCCGTTCGGATCGGCCATCGCCATCACGCTGGTGCTGGTCTCGGTGGTGGTGCTGATCGTCGCCAATCGCATCTCGACCCGGCTCTCGGGCGCACGCCGGGTGGACCTGATCTGATGCGCGCCTTCGTCGTTGCCGTCTTTGCCTTCCTCTATCTGCCGATCGCGCTGGTCGTGCTGTTCTCCTTCAACGCCGGCCACCACGCCAGCGAGTTCACCGGCTTTTCGGTGCAATGGTACGGCAAGGCGCTGTCCAATCCCTTCCTGGTCGAGGCGCTGAAGAACAGCCTGTTCATCGCCACCACCAGTGCCTTGCTCGCGGCCCTCTGCGGGACGGCCGCGGCGCTCGGGCTGCAGCGCGTCGGCGCGCGGACCCGGGCTCTGTTCGATGCGCTGCTGGGCGCGGCGATCGTCGTGCCAGGCGTCGTCATCGGCATCTCGACGCTGGTGGCGCTGGTGCAGCTTTTCGCCGTCGTCAATCCGTTCTTCGCTTCGCTCTGGCCGACAGACCAGCCGCCGCGGCTTTCGCTGGGCTATGGCTCGATCATCGCCGCGCACGGCCTGTTCTCGATGGCGCTGGTGACGATGATCGTCGGCACGCGGCTCGCGAGCCTCGACCGCAATCTGGTCGAAGCTTCGAGCGATCTCTACGCCACGCCGCTGACGACGTTCCGCTCGATCGTGCTGCCGCAGATCATGCCGGCGGTGATCGCGGGCTTCCTGCTCGCCTTCACCTTCTCCTTCGACGACTTCATCATCGCCTTCTTCGTCGCCGGCGCGCAGACGACGCTGCCGATCTACGTCTTCGCCTCGATCCGGCGCGGCGTGACGCCGGAAATCAATGCCATCGCCACGATCGTACTCTGCGCGTCGGTCCTGCTCGTGCTGCTGGCGCAATGGCAGCTCGGCCGGCGAAAGCCATCGCCTTGAGAGACCAATCCATGATCCTGAAAGACCGTATCGCCGTGGTGACGGGCGCCGGGTCGGGCATCGGCCGCGCCGGCGCGATGATCATGGCCAGGGAAGGGGCGCATGTGGTCATTGCCGACCGCGATCCGGCGGCCGGCGAAGCCACCGCTTCCGACATCCGCGGGGCTGGCGGCCGGGCCGAGGCGGTCACCACCGATGTCGGCGACGATACGGCCGTCGAAGGCCTCATCGAGGGAACGCTCGGCAGGCATGGCCGGATCGACATCCTGCACAGCCATGCCGGCATCCAGGTCGGCGGCGCGCTCACCGAAGTCGGCACCGACGGCATGGACGCTTCGTGGCGCATCAATGTGCGGGCGCAATTCCTGGCGGCCAAAACCGTCATGCCGGCGATGATCGCGCAAGGCGGCGGCGTCATCCTCAACACGGCGTCCAATTCCGGCGTGTTCTACGACCGCGAGATGATCGCCTATGCCACCTCCAAGCATGCCGTCGTGGCGATGACCCGGCAGATGTCGCTCGACTACGCCAAGCACAATGTGCGCATCAATGCGCTCTGCCCGGGCTGGGTCGACACGCCGTTCAACGCGCCGTTCATCGCGCAGATGGGCGGGCGCGACGCGATAGAAAACTACGTCCGCACCAAGATCCCGATGGGCCGCTGGGCGAGCGCGGAGGAGATCGCGGAGGCGATCCTGTTCCTCGTCTCCGATCGCTCGTCCTTCATGACCGGCCAGGCGCTGGTGGTCGATGGCGGCGAGAGCATCGGCTGAGGCGCGCCTGGCAAATCGCCTACCGGTCGTTGGGATTTCCGAATGCCGGATCGCGGCGCCGCGAGTAGGTGTCGATGCGCGGCAGATCGTCGGCGAATTCCAGCCAAGGCAGCCGAAGGCGCCAATAAGCGTGGGCGTGCGGCTTGAACCGCTCCGGATGATCGAAGAAGCCGATCGTGACATAGAGTTCGTCGCTCAGCCCTTCGTCGCGATACGTGATCGAGGTGCCGCATTTGTCGCAGAAGGTGCGAACGACACCTTTCGTCCTCGAGAAGCTCCGGGGTTGCCCGCGCGTGAAGCGGAACTGGTCCGGCCGGTAACCGACCCAGATGGTCAGCGGGCTGCCAATCGCGCGGCGACAGTCATCGTCATGATCGAAGCAGATCCAGAACGGATCGCCCTGCATCTCGGCGGCAATCGCTCCGCAAAAACATGCGCCCGTATCGCTCCTGCTGTCCATCTGATCGCTCCTGGTTGCTTCGGAAATCGTTCTGTCGGCATGCGGCGCATATGGGAACAGCACAAGCAGGTAACCGGTTCCCTCCGCCTGTTTGGGCCAACACCGGGCAGCGGTTTCATGCGCAGGCTTGCGCTGCGGGCAACGATCGGCCAAACCATGCCAGGTTCTCGACAAGGCTTGTCATGCGAGCGGTAGAAAGGCTTTCCCCCACCCGGCCGTTTCCAGTTGCAGCCGCAATGGTGTGCGCTTTGGCGGAGCGCCGCTGATCATGCGCTGCTGCCGCCACGAGAACCTGCAGCGCGCGGAGGAGACCAAGGTCGGCTCGCATGTCGTTCGCGACGGCTGGACCGAAGGGGTGCAGGGCGCGCTGACCCGGCCTTCGGCCGGTCAACAGGCGGGCGCCCGTCCTCGGATAACGCAGCTTAGATAACGCCCCTACTGGAACGGACATGCCCGCCGAAGCGATCTCTCCTTCGTATGGACATGACCAATGCCTGACAATCTGAACACCTCATTTCCCGGCGCGGACACGCAAAGCTGGCTGAAAACGCATGCGATCAACGAAGTCGAGTGCTTCGTGCCGGACGTCAACGGCGTGCTGCGCGGCAAGACCTTGCCGGTCGCCAAATTTCTGAAGTCGCTCGAGGACCGCGCGCTCTATCTGCCGAGCAGCGCCTTCCTGGTCGCCATCGACGGCCGCTATTCCGGCTCCATCGACGAAGGCTTCGCCTACCAGGATCCGGACATGCGCATGGTGCCGGACGTTTCGAGCCTGTGCCTTGCGCCCGGCAGCGCCGGCAAAGCCTACGTTTTCGCCGACACGTTCCACATGGACGACCGGCCGTGGATGGCCTCACCGCGCCATGTGCTGAAAGCCGTGCTTGACCTTTATGAGCAGCGCGGCTGGCGTGCGGTGATGGCGCCGGAGCTCGAGTTTTATCTGACGGCGCTCAACCCCAACCCCGATCAGCCTTTGACCGCACCGGTTGGGCGCAACGGCCGGCCGGAAAGCGTGCAGCATCCTTACGACATGCAGGCGATGGAGGAATTCGAAGCGGTGACGCGGCAGCTCTATGAGCATGCCGCCATCACCGGCTTGCCGGTGGAGACGCTGATCCACGAATCCGGCACGGCGCAGCTCGAGATCAATCTGCTGCATGGCGATCCGCTGACGCTTGCCGACCAGGTGCTGTTATTTAAGCGCCTGGCGCGGCAGATCGCGCAGGCCAACGGCATGCACGCCACCTTCATGGCCAAACCGATCGCCGCGCAGGCGGGCAGCGCAATGCATCTGCACATGTCGATCGTCGACAGGAAGGGCGAGCCTTTGTTTGCCGGCGGAGACGGCGAGGACAGCGAGATGTTCGCGCACTTCATCGGCGGCCTGCAGAAATATATCCCTGAAATCATGCCGCTGTTCGCGCCGCATGCGAATTCCTACCGGCGCATCCGGCCCGGCCACAGCGCGCCGGCCAATATCGAATGGTCGCACGACAACCGCTCCTGCGGCCTGCGCGTGCCGCTGGGCGGCCGCGCCGCGCGCCGCATCGAGAACCGGCTGCCGGGAGCGGACGCCAACCCCTATCTCGCCATGGCCGGCTCGCTGATCGCCGGCTATCTCGGCATCGAGGAGAAGCTTGCGCGTTCGGAGGAGGCCTTCGGCAACGCCTATAAGAGCAAGAGCACACTCCCAAAGACGATGGAGGAAGCGCTGGATCGTTTCGCCGCCTGCGAGCCCGTGCGGGCGCTGCTCGGCGAGGATTTCTGCCAGACCTATCTGCGCGTGAAGAGCGTCGAGCTCGACCTGTTCCAGAGCGTCGTGACGTCCTGGGAACGCGACCATCTGCTGCTCAAGGTGTGACAATGGCTTCGCGTTCAACAGATTTCAATTCCGGTCTCGACATCGACAAGTCCTACTATGTCGCCACCGCCAATCCGGCGCCCGAGCATCCGGCGCTTGCCGGCGATGTCGAGGCCGATCTGGTGGTGGTTGGCGGCGGCTGCACGGGTCTGTCGGCGGCGCTGCATGCGGCCGAGCGTGGTCTTAAAGTGGTGCTGCTCGAAGGCGGCAAGATCGGCTGGGGCGCTTCGGGGCGCAATGGCGGCCAGATGATCCCCGGCCTGCGCAAGGGCGCCAGGGGCCTGGTCAAAAGCTTTGGGCCGGAACGGGCAAAGGCGCTGTTCGATCTGGCCTTCGAGGCGCGCGGGCTGGTGCTCGATATCATCGAGCGTCACCACATCGAATGCGACTTGCGCCAGACCGGCCATCTGGTCGGCGCGGTCAGCGCTTCGGATGTGCGCGACTTCGAAGAAGAGGCCGAATGCCTCGCTGAGGTGATGAATTTCACCGATGTCGAGATCCTGTCGGCGGCTGAGGCGCGGCAGATGGTCGACACACCCTATCAGGGCGCGGTGTTCGAGCGGCTCGGCGGCCACATGCATCCGCTCAACTACACGCTGGGGCTTGCGCGCGGGGCAGCCGGCGCGGGCGTTGTCATCCATGAGAACTCGGTGGCCGTCCGGCTGGATCGGGAGCCGTCGATCCGGGTGTTCACCGACAAGGGCTCGGTCCGCGCCCGGCATGTGGTGCTGGCCGGCGATGCGCTGCTCAAGGGACTGGAGCCGCGCGTCAACAGCCGCATCATGCCGGTCGGCAACTATATCATCGCCACCGAGCCTTTAGGCGAGCGCAACGTCATCCCGGCGAATGTCGCTGCCTCGGACACGCTGTTCGTGGTCAACTACTACCGCATGTCGGCGGACGGCCGCCTGCTGTTCGGCGGCGGCGAGCGTTACACGCCGTCGCCGCCGGCCGACATCGCCGGCTTCGTGCGGCCGCATATGGAAAAGACCTTTCCGCAGCTCAAGGGCTGCCGCATCGACCATGCCTGGGGCGGCTTGGTGTCCATCACCACGTCGCGCCTGCCGCATGTCGGGCATTATGGCGAGGTCTATTTCGCGCACGGCTATTCCGGCAAGGGCGTCATACTGTCGACGCTGTCTGGCAAGCTGCTCGCGGAAGCGATCACGGGCGATGCCTCGCGGCTTGACCTGTTCTCGATACTGACGCCGCTGCCATTCCCCGGCGGCACGGCGTTGCGCGGCCCGCTCTATGTGCTCGGCATGCTGTGGTATGCCATGCGCGATCGCTTAAGGCATTAAGGATCTATCGATATTCAGGTGAGGCCGGCCTGCAGCAGATCCTAGGCTGGCTTCCTGTACCCGGCGTGGCTAATGTCTTGGCGCCGGGGACGAGTCCCCGGCGCTCGCTACTTAATCGAAGGCAGCTCACAGGTCGCAGCAAGGGGCAGAGCTATGAATATGGAGCCGGGCCGGCTGACCAAGAAGGAGCGCCACGAGTTGATCCTGTCGGAGGTGCGGCGCTCGGCCTCGATCCGCATCTCGAAGCTTGCGCGCCGCATCGGCGTCGCCGGGGAGACCATCCGCCGCGACCTGATCGAGCTTGGCGATGCAGGGCTCATCAACCGTACGTATGGCGGCGCCACCATTTCACTGGTGACGTCGGAACCGGTGATTGCTGAACGCGGCCTCACAATGGTCGAGGAGCGGGCCCGTGTCGGACGAGGTGCGGCCGGACTGATCGAGAAAGGCAGTATCGTGATGATCGACGGCGGATCGACCACCTATGAAGTCGCGCGCAGCCTTTCGCAACACGGCCGGGACCTGACGATCATCACCAACTCCGTCGGCGTCGCCTCGGTGGCCGGCGCCAATCCGGGCTTCCGCGTCATCCTTTGCCCCGGCACCTATGACAGCCGCGAGGCGGCCGTACTTGGCGAGGACACAGTGGAATTCGTGCGCCGCTACAATGCCGACGTCGCCATCATCGGCGCCTCGGCGCTGAATGCCGAAGGGCCGAGCGACATGATCTCGGGCGCTGCGGCGGTGAAGCGCGCGATGATGGCACGGTCGCTGTCGACCATGCTGGTCGTGACCAACGACAAGTTCGGCCGCAGCGGCCTCGAACGCGTCTGCGCGCTGAGCGAGATTTCCGATGTCGTCACCGACAGCGAGCCGGCAGCCGAGATGCGCGCGGCGATCGACGAGGCAGGCGGCGAGCTGCACGTGTTTGCCGAGAGCTGAATAGGTTAAGCGTCGCGGTTTGTCAGCGCGATATGGCAGCAGCCGGAGCCATGACCCGGCGTCCAGGTGACATTGGAGAAGCGCACGCCGGTTGCCTCGAACAGACCGCGGTCGAAGGCGCCGGCGATGCGGCAGAGCGTGGCGAGTTTCTCCTCGCCGACGCCGGCCTCGATCCAGGCATCCTTCAGCGGGCAGCGCTTCACCTTGAAGGCGATGTGGCCAGGCCCGCGCTCGACATCGGTCGGATACATGCGCCCGCCATCCGGACTGACCGCCAGAAAGGCGTCGCCGATCGCCGGCGCATCATTGGGGCCGAAAGCGGCGAACGCCGCAGCCGCGACTTCCCGGCCGCGCTTCTCGATGGTGCGGATCATTAACGCCTCGGCTTTCTCGGCGCCAAGCTCGGCGGTCAGCTCGTCGAGGAAGAGACGATAGAGGTCGGCCCGGTTGCGGAAGGCGGAGTCGAGCTCGCGCGACAGTATTTCGGCTCTGGCTGCTTCGGGATCGGTCATGCTGTGTCCTGATTTTGTCGTTTGGCCATGATCTGTCCGCAAACCGGTTCCCACTTTGGAGGATCATGGTCGGTTCCTGGTCAATCTTGGCGTCGCCTCGACCAGCGCCTTGCCAATCGCCGATCGCGGGTCGGCGATGACGGCGCGGGCATCGCCGCTCTCGGCGATCCGGCCGGCGTCGAGGATGACGACTCGATGTGCCACGGCGCGGATGACGCCGAGATCATGCGAAATGAACAAATACGCGATCCGTTCCTGCCTTTGCAGGTCGAGCAGCAATTCCACGATCTGGCCACGCACCGAAACATCGAGCGCCGACACGGCCTCGTCGAGCACGATCAGCGACGGCCGCGTCGCGATGGCGCGGGCGATCGCCACGCGCTGGCGCTGGCCGCCGGAAATCTCATGGATGGCACGAGCCGCGAGGCCGGCATCGAGGCCGACGCGCTCCAGCAGTGCCGCGATATGGCGGGGGCGCTCCGCACGTGGGGCAATGCCATGGATGCGCAACGGATCGTCAAGCACGCGCGCCACGGTGGCGCGTGGATTGAAGGCTGCGAGCGGATCCTGGAACACCATCTGGATGCGAGCGCGGCGCGCGCGCAAAGCGGCGCCGGATAGCGCGAGGAAGTCCGCGCCTTCGAAGTCGACGCGGCCGGCATCGGGCTCGATCAGCCGCAAAACCAGCCTCGCGATCGTCGACTTGCCGCTGCCGGACGGGCCGGCGAGCGCCAGCGTTTCTGCACGGCCGATCTCGAATGACACGTCGTCGACCGCCGCGAAAGGCTTACCGCCACGGCGGTAGCGCTTGGCGAGACTGGAGACGGCCAGCACGGTCATGCCGAGGCGCCTTGCCGGTCAAGCAGCGGCTCGGCGTCGAGGCCGAGATGCGCATCGAGCAGGGCGCGCGTATAGGCATGGCGCGGCGTGTTGAGGATCTGATCGGTCTCGCCGAGTTCGACCAATTCGCCGTGGCGCAGCACTGCGATGCGATCGGCAAGCGTGGCGGCGAGCGCGATATCGTGGCTGATGAAAAGCAGCGTCATGCCGTCCTCGGCCACCAGCCGGCGGATCAGCGCGACGATCTCGGCCTGGACGATGGTGTCGAGCGCGCTGGTCGCCTCGTCGGCGATCAAGAGTTTGGGTCCAGCAGCGATTGCCGCAGCGATGGCCACGCGCTGCTTCTGGCCGCCGGACAGCTGGTGCGGGTAGGTGTGGAAGGCCGAGTCCGGGTGAGGGAGGCGGATGCGTTCGAGGAGGGTTTTGGCTTTCGTATATGAGTCTCGCCAGCTGAGCTTGAGATGCGTGCGGACGACTTCGGCGATCTGCTTGCCGACGGGCATCACGGGGTCGAGGCTTGAGGAGGGGTCCTGGAAGACGAAGCCGATGTCACGGCCGAGGAGGGGTCGAAATTGCAGAGGCTGGCGATCCTTCGCACCCCCCTCTGTCCTGCCGGACATCTCCCCCGCAAGGGGGGAGATCAGGCCGTCATCTCCACTTTCGCCAATCGCCAGCGTTGCAGGAAGAGAGCCGACAGCGGAACCGCCAATCTCCCCCCTTGCGGGGGAGATGGCCGGCAGGCCAGAGGGGGGTGTGACGGAATGAGACGATTGAAGTTGGTTTGCTGACCATTCGATCGTTCCACCCACAACGGCACCCCTCGCCAACAACCCCGCAACCGCCAGCGCCAACGTGCTCTTGCCCGAGCCGCTTTCGCCGATGATCGCCAGGCGCTCTCCGGCCTTCACATCCAGGCTGATGCCTTTCAGCGCCGGCACCTCGACGCCGTCATGCCGGTACCGCACCGTCAGATCGCGGATAGAAAGCAGCGTGGTCACGACAGGCTCCTGCGCACAGCGGTGCTCTCCACAACGCCTTCGCCGGCGAGGTAGACGCCAAGCACGGTCAGCACCAGCGCGATACCGGGAACGACCGACAGGAAAGGTGCGGTGCGCAGCACCGTACGCCCCTCGGCGATCATGCCGCCCCAGGTGACACGGTTGGGATCGCCAAGGCCAAGGAAGGACAGCGCGGCCTCGGTGAGGATCGCCGCCGCCACGATCACCGAGGATAGCGCCAGCACAGGCGGCAAGGCGTTGGGCAGCACTTCTCGGAACGCGATTTCCAACGGATGCATGCCGATGACACGCGCGCCGGCGACATAATCGCGCTCGCGGATCGACAGCACTTCCGCGCGAGCGACGCGCGCGGGTCCAGTCCAGGCACCGAGCGCGATCGCCGCGACGACCACACCAAGCGAAGGTCCGACGATGCTGACGAAGGCGAGCGCGAGCAGGAAGCTCGGTACGGTCTGGAAGGCATCGGTGACGCGCATGAGCATTTCGTCGATCAGGCCGCCGGCGAAGCCGGCCAAAGTGCCGACCACCGCGCCGATGAGGAGCGCCGCGGCGGCCGCCGCCAGCCCTACCGCCAGCGACGTGCGGGCGCCATGGAACAGCTCGGTCAGCACGTCGCGGCCGAGCCGGTCGGTGCCGAGCGGCAGCGACCAGTCCTGGAACGGCGGCAGCAGCGCCGGTCCGGCGATGGCTTGCGGGTCGCCGGGAAACAGCACCGGCGCCGCCAACGCGATCGCGGCCAGCAGGGCGAGGATAAGCGCGCCGGCGATTGCTTCCGGCGTGCGGAAGAAACGATGCAGGCGGTTCATGCGCTTGCCTCGCCGGCGCCGACGCGCGGATCGAGGACAGCGTAGGCGAGATCGACGAGAAGGTTGATGACGACGACCAGGACGGCGCTAACCAGGATGATGCCGAGCAGCAGCGGCGTGTCGCGCCCGGCGACGGCTTCCTGCGCCAGGCGGCCGAGGCCAGGCACGGCGAAAACGCTTTCGATGACGACGCTGCCGCCCAGTATCTGCGCCGATTGCAGGCCAAGCATGGTGACCAGCGGCAGGAGCGCATTGCGGGCAACATGGGCAAGCACGATGCGGCGGCGCGGCAGGCCCCTGGCGCGGGCGGCGAGGATAAAGTCTTGCCGCCAGGCCTCGGCCATGCCGGCACGCATCATGCGCAAATAAAGCGCCAGATAGATGAAGCCGAGCGCCGAGACCGGCAGCACGAGATGGATGGCGATGTCGGCGACGCGCGCCACTCCGGTTTTCCCGGAGGCGATGGTCTCGATGCCGCCGATCGGCAGCCAGCGCAGGTCGACGGCGAAGATGACGATGAGCACTAGGCCGAGCCAGAAGCCGGGCACGGCATAAAGCGCCAGCGAGCCGATGGAGAGGAAGCGGTCGCGGACGCTGCCGGGTCTGGCGCCGGCATAGATGCCGAGCGCCGAGCCGAGGCCGAAGGAGATCGCGGTGGCGCTGCCCATCAGGATCAGCGTGGTCGGCAGGCGCTCGAGGATGACGTCGCGGATCGGCCGCGAGAAGGTGACGGACTGGCCAAGGTCGAGATGCAGAAGCGCCCAGAGATAGTTGGCGAGGCGGGTGAGTTCCGACTGGTCGAGGCCCCAGCGGTGGCGCAGCAATTCGATCATGCCGGCATCGCCGCCGGTCGAGACGATGTAGGCGTCGACCGCGTCGCCGGGGGCGGCTTCGAGCAGCAGGAAGCTGCCGACGACGACGATGAGGAGCACGAAGACGCTGCCGACGACGCGGCGGCGCAGGAGGCGGAGGGCGCGGGTCATGGTGAAAAGACGCTGCTCGCAACCCTTGGCGGCCGCGCTCTACGGCGCCCCCCTCTGTCCTGCCGGACATCTCCCCCTCTAGGGGGGAGATCAGCCGTCACATCGACTTTCGCCAATTTCCGACGCCGCAGGAATGAGCGAGGCGCAAGAACTGCCAATCTCCCCCCAAGAGGGGGAGATGTCCGGCAGGACAGAGGGGGGCGCGAAGGAACTCTCATTCTCGAAGCTGAGCACCCCGACCGTCGATCCGCAAGTGCGGGATCAACCCGCCAAATAGGTGTCCGCCCAGTTCGATACTGCCCAGCGCGGGTTGTTGGCGATGTTGCCGACCGTCTCGCGGGCGACGGAGATGAAGCTCCATTCGGCGACGTTGATCAGCGGCAGGTCGGCCGCCACCTTCTTCTGGAACTCCTTGTAGAGCTCGGTGCGGGCCGCTGTATCCAGCGTCTCCGATGCTTTCGCGATCAGCGCGTCGAGCTCGGCGTTCTTGTAGCCGCCCTGGTTGGAGAAGGGCACGCCGTCGGGAATGCCGCTCTGCACCAGGATTGTGGTCGAGATCGCCGGGTCGCCGCGGAACACCGGCGGGCCGACGGCGAGGTCGAAGGCGTGGTCGGTGTAGACGGCCTTGATGTGCGCGGCGGAGTCGTTGTTGACGATCTCGGCGTCGATGCCGATCGCTGCGAGTGCCTGGCGCAGATAATCGCCGAACTGCTTCGTCTCGTTGAAGTAAGGCGCCGGCAGCAGCTTCAGCGCGAAGCGCTTGCCGTCGTCGGCGCGCTTGTAGCCGGCTTGGTCGAGCAGCGCATTGGCCTTGGCGACATCGAAAGGATAGGTCGGCACGTCGGCGGTGTAGAATTGCGGATCGTTCTTCGGCACCGGGCCGGTGGCGGTCGCGGCGTAGCCGAGGAAGATCGTCTTGACGACGAAATCCTTGTCGATGGCATGCGCGATCGCCTGCCGCACCTTGAGGTCGGCCAGCTCCTTGCGGCGGTGGTTGATCTCGACGACGAGCTGGTAGGTCAGCCCCTCATAGCCCTTGGTGATGACCTTCAGGCCTGGCACCTTGGAAATGCGGTCGAGGTCGGCGAGCGGCACGGCGGAGAAGGCGGCGAGCTGGATCTCTTCCGCCTCGAGCGCCGCTGCGGCGGACGTGCGATCGGGGAGCACCTGGTAGACGATCTCGTCGAGATAGGGCTCGTCCTTGCCCCAATAGGCGTCGTTCCGGGTCAGCCGGTAATATTGCCCGGCCTTGTATTCGGCGAATTTGAACGGACCGGTGCCGACCGGCGCGTTGTTGGCCGGGTTTTCCTCGATCTTGCCCACCTCATAGAGGTGCTTCGGCACGACGCTCGACAGCGCCGGCAGCGCATTGCGGATCAGCTGGAACGGCGTCGGCTTGGCGAATTTGAAGATCGCGGTGAGATCGTCCGGCGTGTCGACGGCCTCCAAGTCCTTGAACACGGTGCGGCCGAGATTTTGCAGCGGCTTCCAGATCTGCAGCGCCGAGAAGGCGACGTCGGCGGAAGTGAAGGGCTTGCCGTCATGCCATTTGACGCCGTCGCGCAATTTGAAGGTCACCGACAGGCCGTCGGCAGCGCCTTCCCAGGAAAGCGCCAGCCGCGACTGCAGCCCGTCCTTGCCGTCGAAGGCGGCTTCGGCCAGCGTCTCGACGATCTTGCTGGAGATGAAGAAGACGCCATTGGAGGCGACGATCGCCGGGTTGAGGTTGCGCGGCTCGGAATCCGCGGCGACGATCAGCCGGCCGCCCTTCTTGGGCGTCTGCGCAAGGCCGATGGTCGGAAGCGCGGTTGAGGCCAGCAGCAGCGCCGAGCCGGCCAATAGGCCGCGGCGTGAAATCGTCAATTCGGACATCGCTCAAACTCCCCTCTTCGCGCCGTGGCAGGCGCGGCAATCCGGTGATTATGGCCCTTGGCAAAGGTTTCGCCAGAGACGGATTTGGCGCATCATGGCTTGGCTTTGAAATTTCCGTCCGCTGGACCAGCCAGCCAAAAGAGGCTCTCATGCTCTTATCTGGTAGGACCAGATTACAGACAAGCGTGATCGGGATTTGGACGGAAACCGGCTTTGGCGGGAAAGTGATCAATTCTGGCTGGACCAGAGTGGCCAAAAAGATGCAGATTTGGCCAACAGCCATACATCATGACTTTCGGCGCTCCTGCGGCCGATGAAAACAAGGAGAGGAAGATGAACATCGCTCCGGGCAAAACCGAGGTCAGCAATGTCCCGTTCGATCAGGCGCGGGTGGATCGGCTGATGGAAGACGCCGGCATCGACGTGCTCTTCGCCACCTCCAAGCACAACACGCAATATCTGCTCGGCGGCTACAAGTTCATCTTCTTCGCGGCGATGGATGCGATCGGTCACAGCCGCTATTTGCCGATCGTCCTTTACGAGAAGGGCGAGCCGGAACATGCGGTCTATATCGGCAACAAGATGGAAGGCGGCGAACATCAGAATCATCCGTTCTGGACGCCGACCTTGCATGCCGCCTGCTGGGGCACGCTCGATGCCGCCAATCTGGCGGTGGAGCATCTCAAACAGATCGGCAAGCAAGCCGCCCGCATCGGCATCGAGCCGGCCTTCCTGCCGTCGGATGCCTACACGCTGATCCGCAAGGCGCTGCCGGATGCAAAGCTGATCGACGCGACCGACATGCTGGAGCGTATGCGCGCCATCAAGACCGAAGCGGAACTCGAACAACTGCGCATCGCTTCCGAGCTAATCACCGATTCCATGCTGGCGACGATTGGCTGGGCGCGCGAGGGCACGAGCAAGACCGACATCATCGAGCAGCTCAGGCGCGAGGAGACCAATCGGGGCGCGCATTTCGAATATTGCCTGCTGACGCTGGGTTCCAGCCACAACCGCGCCGCGTCCAGCCAGGCGTGGAAGAAGGGCGAAGTGATGTCGATCGATTCCGGCGGCAACTACCACGGCTATATCGGCGACCTCTGCCGCATGGGCGTGCTTGGCGAGCCGGATGCGGAATTGGAGGATCTTCTGGCTGAAGTTGAAGCCGTGCAGCAGGCGGCCTTTTCCAAGGTCAAGGCCGGCATACTGGGCGGCGACATGATCGCGCATGCCGAGAGCGTTCTGAAGGCATCCAAGGTCGCGGCCTATACGGATTTCTTCGCGCACGGCATGGGGCTGATCACGCATGAGGCGCCGTTCCTGATGACCAATCACCCGGTCGCCTATGAGGGTACCTATGCAGCCAAGCCGCTGGAAAAGAACATGGTGCTGTCGGTCGAGACGACCATGCTTCACCCGACACGCGGCTTCATCAAGCTGGAGGACACGGTGGCCGTCACTGACGCCGGCTATGTGATGTTCGGCGACCGCGGGCGTGGGTGGAACAGGGGCGGGATTTCTTAAGGAGAAGGTCGGCGCTGCCCTCATCCGCCCTTCGGGCACCTTCTCCCCGGTTGCGCTACGCTATGCACATATCTTCCGTAACTGGCGTGAGTGATCGACCTGAGGCTTGATTGCCAGGTGGTTCCCCCAATCCGTCGCTGCTTCGCAGCGCCACCTTTCCCCCCTCCGGAGGGAAAGGAAAGGAGCCTTGCTGGACGAGCGCTGACGGCAAAAAGCTTGGCGCCTTTCCTCTCCCCCGTCGATCGGGGGAGAGGTGGCTCGGCGAAGCCGAGACGGAGTGGGGGTCGACCAGCGCTGGAACGGGGAAAAGGAAACATCATCATTTGCCAGCCGGCAGCAGCCTGAAGTCCGGTAGCTCTCGCAGCGCGAGTTCCGGCCCAGCCGGCGAATAGACGACGAAGAGCTGCATCGGCTGGCCGCCGGTGTTGAGCGTCGAATGGAAGCGGCTTTCCGGCACATAGATGGTGCAGCCAGGGCCGACTTTCGCCACCACAGGATTGCCGCTCTCGTCCTCGACCATCTGCTCGCCATTGCCGGAGATGACGAAGATGATCTCTTCGGCGCCCGGATGGTTGTGGCGGGTGTGGCCTTTGCCCGGCGGCAAGTCGACGACGCCGCCGGAGAAGCGGGCTGCGCCATTCACTTCCGGCGCGACGGTCAGCGACAGCTTGCCCCAGTCGAAGCCGAAGGCGCTGACATCCTTCGGATAGACGAACACCTTGCTCCTGTCGGCCATTGCTTCATCCCTTCCTTTTCGTGATTGTCTTGAAATCCGCCGTCTGCCTGGCGATCGCCGCCTCGGCCGGCAGCCGTTCCATCGAGCTCGCGCCATAGAAGCCGTGCAGCCCCTCGCAGCGCTCGAGGATATAGCGGGCGTCGTCAGGCATCGAGATCGGCCCGCCATGGCAAAGCAGGATCACGTCCTTGCGCACCGAGCGCGCGGCATCGGCTATGGCGTCGATCTCCTTCACGCAGGCGTCGAGCGTTTTCGCCGAAGTGGCGCCGATCGAGCCGCCGGTGGTGACGCCCATATGGGCGACGACGATATCGGCGCCGGCTTTCGTCATGGCGCGCGCCTCGTCGGGGTTGAAGACGTAGGGCGTGGTGAGCAAGTCGAGCTTGCGCGCCTCGGCGATCATGTCGACCTCGAGCCCAAAACCCATGCCGGTCTCCTCGAAGCTCTGGCGCATGGTGCCGTCGAACAGGCCGACGGTCGGAAAATTCTGCACGCCGGAAAAGCCCATCGTCTTCAGCTCTGCCAGCAGCAGCGGCATGATGACAAAGGGGTCGGTGCCGTTGACGCCGGCCAGCACCGGCGTCTTCTTCACCACCGGCAGCACCTCATAGGCCATTTCCTTGACGATGTCGTTGGCGTTGCCGTAGGCGAGCAGGCCGGCGGCCGAGCCGCGCCCGGCCATGCGGTAGCGGCCGGAATTGTAAATGATGATCAGGTCGATGCCGCCGGCTTCCTCGGCCTTGGCCGACAGGCCGGTGCCGGCGCCGCCGCCGATGATCGGCACGCCGTCGGCGATCATGTTGCGGAATTTTTCCAGGATCGTTTTGCGCGGAATGGCAGCCATGCTTGTCTTGTCTCACTTCTTGGCGATGTCGAGGAAGGCCTCGGCCGCGGCCTTGGCGAAGGCGGGGTCGTTGATGTGCAGCGGCAGGCGCGTGACGGTGCGGTCCCTGGTCGGCTCGATCGTGCGCTCAATGGCGTCAAACAGCTCGGCGTCGGCTTCCGGATCGAAGAACGCGCCGCCTTCGACATCGAGCGCCGATACGCCCTTTTCCGGGAACAGGAAGCGGACCGGACCGTCGCATCGGGCGAGGCGGCCGCCGATCCATTCGCCGATCTTGCGGCATTCCTCGGCCGTGGTGCGCATCAGCGTGACATTGGGATTGTGCTCGTAGAAGAGCCGCCCATGATATTTTTCCGGAATGGTCGGCGGCGCCCAGAAGTTCACCATGTCGAGCGCGCCGACCGAGCCGACATAGGGCAATTTCGTGCGGGCAATCGCGCCGAAGCGATCCTCGGTCGCCGGCAGCACACCGCCGAACAGGAAATCGCACACCTCGGTCGTGGTGATGTCGAGGACGCCGGCAAGCAGGCCGCTGTCGGCGAGCTTCTCCATCGAGCGGCCGCCGGTGCCGGTGGCGTGGAAGACCATGCAGTCATAGCCGGGGCGCAAGCGCTCGACGATCGCCGTCACGCAAGGCGTGGTGACACCGAACATGGTGAGTCCCAGCGCCGGCTTGCCGGCGGCGGCCGAGGCGGGCTTCGCGGCCATGCCGGCGATCGCCTGGGCGGCATTGTGCAGCACAATGCGGGAGAGCCTGTTCAGTCCCGCCATGTCGGTGACCGACGGCATCATGATGATGTCGGAGATGTCGACGTAAGGCGCGGTATCGCCGGAGGCCAATGTCGAGACCATGATCTTCGGCAGGCCGAGCGGCAGCGCCCGCATGCCGGCGGTGACGATCGAGGTGCCGCCGCCGCCGCCGATGCCGATCACCCCGGCGATGTCGTCACGTGACTGGATGAAATTGGCGAAGGCCGCGCCCATGCCGGCAACGGCGGTGCCGCGATCGTCGATGCCGAGAACAGCGCCGGCTCCCTTGGGATGATGCGCGGCGACCTCGCTGGCAGGGATATCCACCGGGACGGTCGCGCCTCGCGTGCCGATATCGACACGGGCGACCGCGCCACCGGCCTTGGCGACGGCATCGGCCAGGAAGGCGAGTTCCTCGCCTTTGGTGTCGGCGGTGCCGATCACATAGATGCGCTTCATCCGCGGTTCCCCGTCCGGCATGGCCGGCTTTGCCGCCGGCCTTTTTTGCCCCACCCTCAAGCTCCTAGGCTAAAGCCTCGTCGCTGGTGGGGACCCGTTATTGACCGGCATTGCGCCATTGCAAATTTTTGAGACGCGCGTATCGTATTGATATGGATGTCTCACGTCAACAAGCCGCCTCCATCGATGACGCCGCACAGGCGCCGGCCGCCGAGAAGGGGCCGCGCGCCCGCACAAAGCGGCTGATGCTGGAAACGGCGACGAGGCTGATGCAATCAGGCATGACCCCTTCGGTCAGCGAGGTCGCGGAGGCGGCAGAGGTGTCGCGCGCCACCGCCTACCGGTATTTCCCGAGCCAGGCGGCGCTGGTGCAGGCCGTGGTCGATGAAGGGCTCGGCCCTATCCTTACCTGGAAGTCGACGTCCGACGATGCCGAGCGGCGCGTGGCAGATCTGTTCGCGACCGCGATGCCGCGCATCGAAGCCTTCGAGGCGACCTTCAAAGCGGCGCTGAAACTGTCCCTCGACCAATGGGCGCGGCGCCAGGCGGGCACGCTCGGGTCCGAGCCGGCCTTCATTCGCGGTCATCGCGTCGACCTGTTGAAGGATGCGATCGCGCCGCTCAAGGGACGCCTGAAGCCGCGCCAGCTCACGCGCCTTGCCCAGGCGCTGTCGCTGATGTTCGGCGTCGAGGTGGTCACGGTGCTGAAGGACATCTGGGGACTGAACAGCGCCGAGATGATGTCGGTCGCGCAGTGGGCGGCAGGCGCGCTGGTGCGCGCCGCAATGGCGGAATCGGAGGCGAAATCGGCAGGAATGGCTGCGGCGCCTGGGGCGACGATCGGATAAATCTGGTTCGACCAGATTGTGGGGACGATTTTGAATGTTAAATGGGGTGAGCTGGCCCTCACAAGGGATCGGCGTATCAAGGAGTAGGAAAAACAAGGGAAAACAGGCAGATGCCATAATGGTGGGCTCGTTCGTCTGCGCCTAGCCTCCCAAGAAAGCGCTTGACGTCAAGCGGGAATTGGTAATACCAGATTTAGGACCGATAAAGCGGATCAAAGTGAAGGCTGCGATCCATTTCCGACAGGGTGGAAGGCCTGGACCGGAGAGGTGCCATCACAGGAGGAACTACCAAGGCCGGCTTCGCCGCCGGCTCGCATGAGACGGTAGAATGCGCACAAGGGAGGAAAACTATGCGCAAGATTATGACCAGCGTGATTGCTGGTATTGGGCTGGCGCTTGCCTGCGGGACATCCGTCCGCGCGCAGGATAAAGAACTCACCATCTTCTGGGCGGAATGGGACCCGGCGAACTATCTGCAGGAACTCGTCAACGACTACACGGCCGAAACCGGCGTGAAGGTCACCGTTCAGACGACGCCGTGGCCCGACTTCCAGACCAAGGCCTTCACCGAGTTCAACGCGCATGGCGATGCCTACGACATGGTCGTCGGCGACTCGCAATGGCTGGGCGCCGGTTCGACGCAAGGCCACTATGTCGACCTGACCGACTTCTTCAACCAGCACAAGCTTGGCGACGTGATGGCGCCCGCGACCATCAAGTATTACGCCGAGTATCCGGGCGGTTCCGGCAAATACTGGGCGATCCCGCTGGAAGGCGACGCGATCGGCTGGTCCTATCGCAAGGACTGGTTCGAGGACCCGAAGGAGAAGGAAGCCTTCAAGGCCAAATACGGCTACGACCTCGCGGTGCCGACGACCTATGCGCAGCTGCGCGACATCGCCGAGTTCTTCCACCGTCCGGACCAGAAGCGGTACGGCGTGGCCATCTACACCGACAATTCCTATGACGCGATGGCGATGGGCGTCGAAAGCGCCATCTTCAGCTATGGCGGCGATCTCGGCGACTACGCGACCTACAAGGTCGACGGCATCACCAACTCCAAGGAAGCCGCCGCCGGCCTCGACATGTACAAGCAACTCTACAAGTTCACGCCTCCGGGCTGGGGCAAGACCTTCTTCGTGGAAGACAACCAGGCGATCACCGGCGGCCTGGCAGCGATGAGCATGAACTTCTTCGCCTTCTTCCCGCCGCTGGTGAACAAGGCCACCAACCCCTATGCCGACGTCACCGGCTTCTTCGCCAATCCGGCCGGCCCGGACGGCAAGCGCTTCGCCGCGCTCGGCGGCCAGGGCATCTCGGTCGTCTCGTATTCGAAGAACAAGGACGAGGCGATGAAGTTCCTCGAGTGGTTCATCAAGGACGAGACCCAGAAGAAGTGGGCCGAGCTCGGCGGCTACACCTGCAGCCAGGCCGTGCTGAAGTCCGAAGCCTTCCAGAACGCGACGCCCTACAACAAGGCGTTCTATGACACGATGTTCATGGTCAAGGACTTCTGGGCAACGCCTGAATACGCCGAAGTGCTCGATCAGCTGAATCAGAACATCTATCCGTTCGTGGTCGGCGGCAAGGGCACCGCCCAGGAGGCGCTCGACAAGACGGCCGCCGACTGGAAGGCGACCTTCACCAAATACAATCGTTACAAGTAAGTATCGCAGTCAGAATGCCGGAGGAGGTTTCCCCCTCCGGCATTCCTGTTTTCAGGAGACAAAGTTGGCTTCGGTAGCCCTTACCAATCTTGATCCAGCGTCCAGGGCCGCCGCTCGCGGCTGGTCCGATCTGACCATCCGCAACCTGTTCATCATCCCGACGCTGGTTTTTCTGATCGTCTTCAACATTTTCCCGCTGATCTATTCGCTCGGCTACTCCTTCACGAACTTCGCCGCGAACCGCAGCGAACCCTGGCAGTTCGTCGGCTTGCAGAACTATCGTGAGCTGCTGAGCGACGATCATATCTGGTCGAACTTCGTCATCACCGCCAAATACGTGATCGTTTCGGTGGCTGGGCAGATGATCGTCGGCTTCGGCCTTGCGCTTCTGCTCAACCGCAGCTTTCCGATGAAGGGCCTGATCACCACGCTGCTGCTCTTGCCGATGATGATGTCGGCGGCGGTCGTCGGCCTGTTCTGGCAATTGCTCTACAGCCCGTCCTGGGGACCGATCAACTATGTCTTCGGCCTTGGCGACTTCGCCTGGCTCTCCAATCCCGACAGCGCGCTCTACGCGGTCGCGATCACCGATATCTGGATGTGGTCGCCTTTCGTCATGCTGCTGTCGCTCGCAGGTCTCTCGGCGGTGCCGCAGCATCTCTATGAAGCGGCCGCGATCGACCGCGCCGGGTGGTGGTACACCTTTACTCGCATCACCTTGCCGCTGGTCTCGCCGATCCTTTTGATCGCGCTGATCTTCCGCACCATGGAAGCCTTCAAGACCTTCGACATCGCCTACACTATGACAACCCAGCCGACGGCCGAGCTGATCGCGATCCGGCTCTACAAGCAGGCCTTCCAGCAGTGGGATACCGGCAAGTCCTGCGCGCTGGCCTACATCGTGCTGATCATGGTGCTGGCGATCACCAACCTCTACGTGAAGTATCTCAACAAGGTGAAGGAGCGCTGACATGGCCGCTGTCCGCACTTCCTCCGAGGTCGCCTTCAATCGCATTGCCATCGCCGCGGTGCTGATCGCGACGCTGATCTTCCTGGCACCGATCTACTGGATCGCCTCGACGGCCTTCAAGCCGAAGGAGCTCGCCGTCAGCGTCCCGCCCACCGTGCTGTTCGAGCCGGAGGTAACGCCGTTCGTGCGGCTCTTCACCAAGCGCGTGCAGATGCAGAAGCCCGTCGATCCGCAAGTCTACGATGCCGCGCCCTGGTGGGAAAAACGCATCTATGACGGCGGCGAGCGGGTTCTCAAGGTCGGCAAGGACGTGCAGCTTTCGCAATATCCCGACCGGTTCATGAACAGCCTGATCGTGGCTGTGATCAGCACGGTGCTGGCTGTGGGCATGGGAACCTTCACCGCCTATGGCTTCTCACGCTTCAAGATCGCGGGCGAGGCGGACCTGCTCTTCTTCATCCTGTCGACCCGCATGCTGCCGCCGGTGGTGGTCGCAATCCCAATGTTCCTGATGTACCGGATGGTCGGCCTCAACGATTCGCATATCGGCCTGATCATCCTCTACGTCGCCTTCAACCTGTCCTTCTCGGTCTGGCTGATGAAGGGCTTCATGGACGAGATCCCGAAGGAGTATGAGGAAGCAGCACTCGTCGACGGCTACACGCGCATGCAGGCCTTCTTCAAGATCGTGCTGCCCGAGGCGGCGACGGGCATCGCGGCGACTGCCGTGTTCTGCTTCATCACTGCCTGGAACGAATACGCCTTTGCGCTGATCATGACCAACCGGCGCGCCCAGACGGCGCCGCCCTTCATCCCCTCGCAGATCGGCTCCGGCCTGCCGGACTGGACGACGATCGCGGCGGGTACCTTCCTGTTCCTGTTGCCGGTCGCAATCTTCACCTTCCTGCTGCGCAACCATCTGCTTCGCGGCGTGACGTTCGGAGCAATCCGCAAATGAGTTTTCGCTCCACCAACGAGAAGTACCTGCTGCCGGCCTCGCAAATCCTCATGGTGCTGGGCATCGTAGCGCTCTGCCAACCATGGAGCCTCGGCCTGCATTCATACGGTGTGACGATCATCCTGATCGGGCTGATCGGCTTCAACATCACGTCCAAGATCGCACCGGAGCAGAGCGAGGAAACCGGCGCCGCGACGCATGAGGGAGCCCGCCAGTGACGCAGATCGAACTTCGCGGCATCGAGAAATTCTTCGGTGCCGTCCAGGTCATCCATAATCTGAACCTGGCCATCGCCGACAACGAGTTCATCGTGCTGCTCGGCCAGTCGGGCTGCGGCAAGACCACAACGCTGCGCGCCGTGGCAGGGCTGGAGACGATCGACCAGGGCGACATCCTGATCGACGGCAAGCCGGTGCAGCACCTCAAGGCGGCGGACCGCGACATCGCCATGGTGTTCCAGTCCTTCTCGCTCTACCCGCATATGACGGTGTTCGAGAACGTCGCCTTTCCGCTGCGTGCAATGCGCATGAGCAGCGGCGAAGTCGACAAGTCCGTGCGCGAGGTCGCCCGGGTCCTGCGCATCACCGATCTGCTCGACAAGAGGCCGTCGGCGCTCTCGGGCGGCGACATGCAGCGCGTGGCCATCGGTCGTGCGCTGGTGCGGCGCCCGAAGGCGATGCTGATGGACGAGCCGATCGGCGCGCTCGACGCCAAGCTGCGCGAGGAGATGCGCGCCGAGATCAAGCGCCTGCACGTCAAGCAAGGGTCGACCACGATCTATGTCACGCACGACCAGATCGAGGCGATGAGCCTCGCCGACCGCATCGTCATCATGCATGAAGGCTTCATCCAGCAGGTCGGAACGCCGGATGAGGTCTATTCGCATCCGGCAAACCTGTTCGTGGCGCAGTTCGTCGGCAGCCCGGTGATGAACATCGCCGAGGTCAATGTCGCGGATCAGGCGGGCACCGCCTCCGTAACCGTCGGCGATGCGCCGGCTGGCTTCGAGTTCCCGCGCCAGCTCCTGTCCAAGCTCAACGGTCATGCAGCCAATGGCGGCCTGACGCTCGGCATCCGCCCGGAGGGCGTACTCGTGCGGCACGATGCGGCGCCCGGCTACATGCCAGTCGAGGCGAGCATCATCGAGCCGCTCGGGTCCTTCGACATTGTCGATCTCAGGCTCGGCTCCACGATGCTGCGCGCCCGCACCAAGGCGGGCTACGTCTCGGGCCCCGGTGAGAAAGTCCATGTCCGCATCGATCCCGAGCAGGCGCACTTTTTCGACACGGCAAGCGGCAAGTCGCTGGGAGTAAGGCTGTAATGGCCCATATCGAACTGAAGAACATCACCAAGAAATACGGCAGCCACACCGCGCTGACGGGTCTGAACCTCGACATAGCCGACGGCGAGTTCTTCGTGCTGCTTGGCGAGACCGGCGCCGGCAAGACGACGACGCTACGCCTGATCGCCGGACTGGATAAGCCGACCGAGGGGCAGGTTCTCATCGACGGCGTCGACGTCGCCGACTGGGGCGCGGCCGAGCGCGACGTCGCGCTGGTGCTGCAGCAATATTCGCTTTATCCGCGCTACACTGTGCGGCAGAACCTCGAATTTCCGCTGAAGCCGAAGATCCGCCGGCTGCCGGATGCCGAGATCAAGGACCGTGTCGCGCGCGCCGCCCGCACGCTCAGGATCGAACATCTGCTCGACCGCAAGACCGACCGGCTTTCCGGCGGCGAGATGCAGCGCGTCTCGATCGGCCGAGCGATCGTGCGCAAGCCGCGCGTGTTCCTGATGGACGAGCCGCTCTCGGCGCTCGACGCCAAGCTGCGCGAAGCGCTGCGCACGGAGCTGAAGAACCTTCAGATGCAACTCGGCGCCACGTTCCTGTTCGTCACGCACGACCAGATCGAGGCCATGTCGATGGGCGACAAGGTCGGCGTGCTCAACCATGGCCGCATCGTGCAGACGGGCACGCCGCATGAGATCTACAACAATCCGCGCGACACCTATGTCGCGAGCTTCGTGGGCTCGCCACCGATGAACCTCATCGACGGCAGGCTGGTCAACGACCGCGCGGTGATGGCGCCGGTGAATTTCGAACTGCCGCTCACAATTGGCGCCAAGAGCTTTGGCGGGGGCAGGACGAGCGGCGCGGCCGACGGTCGCCCGCTCGTCTTCGGCATCCGTCCGGAGGACGTCTATCTGGAGAGCGGGGCTCCGGTCGAGGCACGCGTGCACGATGTCGAGAACCATGGCGTGGAAAAGATCCTGACGCTCAGGGTCGGCGACACGATGCTGCGGGCCACGGTGCCGGCCAGGACCGACGTGGCTATCGAAGAGCCGGTGCGCTTTGCCTGGAACCCCGACAAGGTGGTGATGTTCGATAAAGGCAGCGGCGTGAGCCTGCGGCACGCCGGATAGAAGTCTTAGCCTGCTGACTTGCTCGCGGCGCTGTGGCCTTCCTGATGGGGCCCAAGCCGGCCGCCGAATAGGCCAGCCCGCTCGCCCTCGCGAGTATCGGCCCCGGCGGCTCTCAGGAGCGTCGGGCCGTTAATTGGCTTCAAGCCGAGCGGCCGTCGAACTCGAACACCTCGATTGCGGTGATATCAACATCGTCGAGGCAGTTGACGTTGATATAGGCGGACCGTTCGTTGCCCTGGCCGACGTCCTCGGCAAAGGGGTGCATGCCGCATGTGCGGCAGAAGCGGTGCGCGATTTGAGCCTTGCCGAAGGTGTAGCGGCCGAGGTCGTCGCCCCAGGCGACCAGATTGAGCTTCTCATGCGGCACGGCCCACAAAAGCGCGCCCTTGCGCCTGCAGATCGAGCAGTTGCAGCGCACCGCGCCGCCGATCTCCCCCTCGACCTCGAACGCCACCTTGCCGCAGTGGCAGCTGCCTTTGTACAGCATCAGCATCTTTCCATCGCTGGCAGGGTGCAAAGGCACACTTGCCGGGTTATCTCTTCGCCGGCCAACTAGGCCGCACGCTTAAAAGACGTTGCAATTTTGCAAGGCCCGACATCGAAAATGCAATCCATCCGCGACCGTCTTGAAATCATCCTGTCACGTCTTGCCAATCGGGCGGGGGATGAGAAGGTCTATACGAAGCTCTATGCCGAGGCCGCGCGGGCAGCCGCCGATGCGTCCGATGCCCGCCGCAAGGCCGGCGTCAGCCTTGGGCCGCTCGACGGGCGCATCGTTTCGATCAAGGATCTGTTCGACGTCGCCGGGGAGCCGACGACGGCCGGATCGCTGATCCGCGCCAGCGCCGAACCGGCGGCGCAGGACGCCGCGATCGTGCAAAGGCTGCGCCAGGCGGGCGCGGTCATCCTCGGCAAGACCAACATGACCGAGTTCGCCTTCACCGCGATCGGCGACAATCCGCATTACGGCACACCGGGCAACGCTGCCGATGCCGGCCTCATCCCGGGCGGCTCGTCATCTGGGGCCGGCGTCGCGATCGGCGAGGGCACGAGCGACATCTCCATCGGTTCGGACACCGGCGGTTCGGTGCGCATTCCGGCCTCGCTCAACGGCGTCGTCGGCTTCAAGCCGACGGCGGGGCGCGTGCCTTTGACGGGAGCCTTTCCGCTGTCGATGACGCTGGATTCGATCGGTCCGCTTGCCCGCAGCGTCGCCGATTGCGCGATTGCCGATGCGATCATGGCGGGAGAAGAGCCGGCGGCGCTTCAGCCGGTTTCGCTCGCCGGCCTGCGCATCGGCATTCCACGCGGCGTCTTGTTCGGCGAGACACAGGCGCAGGTCGCCGAAGCTTTCGAGGCCTGCATCGACAGGATCGGACGCGCCGGCGCCCGCGTCGCCGATTTGTCCATCGACGATCTTATCGCCGAGATGCGCGCGGCAACCAGGCGCGGCACGATCGCGTCCATGGAAGGCGCGGAGGTGCATGCCGATTGGCTGGCGAGCGGCGCCTCGGTGCCGGTCGATCCGCATGTCACCGGACCATTGACGCGCGCGTTGGCTGTTCCCGCTTCCGCCTATATCCGCACGATCCGCCGGCGCGCCGAGCTTGTGGCGGCCATGGCGGAACGGCTGGAGGCGGTCGATCTCCTGGCATTGCCGACCGTGCCGATGATCGCGCCCTCCATTGCCGCCATGGCTGGCGACGAAGAATTGCGCGATAAGACGGAAGGGCTGCTCTTGCGCAACACGCAGGTCGCCAACCAGTTCGACCTCTGCGCGATCTCGCTGCTGATGCCCGGCACGAACCTGCCGGCCGGATTGATGCTGGTGGGCAAGCACGGGCATGACAGTCATCTGCTGCGCATTGCCGCCGCGGTCGAGGCCTTGCTTGGCACATGAATTGGCTAATGTAGCGCTGGTCGACCCCCACTCCGTCTCGGCTTCGCCGAGCCACCTCTCCCCCGATCGACGGGGGAGAGGAAAGGCGCCATCCAGTAGCGCTCCCTTCCTTTCCCTCCGGAGGGGGGAAAGGTGGCGCTGCGGAGCAGCGACGGATTGGGGGAACCACGTGGCAATCAAGCCTTGGCCCGATCAGTCACGTCTCCGGTCTGCATCGTCGCAACGCCCTCGGCGAGCTAACCGTCGGCCGGAAAACGCCGGCGATAGTGCTCGATAACTTCCGGATTGCGCAGATTGACGGGCAGCTTGCCGGCGAGCACCAGCAAGGCCTCGCCGGCGGCGCCGACACCCATGCGCATCATCGATTCCTCGGTGATGCCGGCCATATGCGGGGTGACGATGACGTTGTCGAAGCCGAAATAGGGATGGTTCGGCGGCAGCGGTTGGGTCGCAAAAACGTCGAGCGCAGCGCCGCCGATGCGGCCGGCACGCAGGGCTTCGATCAGCGCCTCGTCGTCCACCACCGGGCCGCGCGAGACATTGATCAGCAGCGTGTTGGGTTTCATGCTGGCAATGCGCTCTCGACTGATGAGGCCGAGCGTTTCCTGCGTCAGCGGGCAGCAGAGCACGATGATGTCGCTCTGCTCGACCAGCGCGTCGATCGACAGGAAGCCGACACGCTCGGGCGCGGGGCGCAGGCTGCGCGTGGTCGCCACGACATTGAGGTCGAAGCCGTGCGCGGCGATGTGGCCGACAGCCTGGCCGACCGCGCCGAGGCCGACGATGCCGATGGTCTTGCCGGCCAGCTCGCTGGTCGAGTTGGCGTGCTCGCGGCCGGCAAGCCAGCCCTTGGCGCGCAGGTCGCGGTCCATCACGCGGAAGCGCCGCAGCAGCGCAAGGGCGGTGAACATCACATGCTCGGCGACCGAGCGGGCGTTGACGGCGGGCACGTTCGCCACCAGCACGCCGGCGGCGGTCGCGGCCTCGACCGGGATCATGTCCAGCCCGGCGCCGTGGCGGATCGCGGCGCGCAGGCTCGAAGCACCCGCAAACAGCTCCGGCGGCAGCGGCGCGCGCACGATGACGATGTCGGCGTCGCCGGCCTCGGCGGTCAGCGTCTTGGGATCGAGCGCGGAAGCGATCGCAAGTCGCCCGGCGCCGGCCAGCATCGCCGTGGCGCGTGGGTGCAGCGGATGCGTCGACAGGATCTTGCGCATGGGGGTTCCATTTCCGCATTTGTGCGACGCCAAGCTAAACGTCTGGCTGCAAAATGCTCAAGGGCATTTCGCCGTTTCACGGAAACGGAGAACTGCCCTGTTTCTGTGGGTTGACGCAGTTTCGGACGGAAGGCTACGGCGAAGGTGCCGAACCTGACGGTCCACACCTTCCTGGAATTGCTCAAGCCTTCTCGAGCGCCGCGCTTTTCGGCTCCATTCCGCGGCCTTCGATGATCCCCTTCCAGTAGCTCTCGGCGCCCTGCAAATGGGCATTCATCAGGGCCTGGGCGAGGTTGCCGTCGCGGCGCAACAGCGCTTCGTAGATCTGGATATGCTCGGCATGCGAGCGCACCGAGCGTTCGGGATCGTTGAAATAGATCGGCAGGCGCTGCTCGCCCATCAGGTAATAGACGCTGCAGATGTTGTGGAAGACGCTGTTCTTGGTGGCGCGCACGATCTCGAGGTGAAACTCGCGGTCTTCCTTGGCGAGGCCTTCGCCGGCGGCGATGCGCTCTTCGGAAGCCTTCAGGATCTCGCGCAGGCGCTCGAAGTTCTCTTCGGTGGCGCGCGAGCAGGCAAGCTCGGCCGCCTTGATCTCGTGGATCTTGCGCAGCTCGACGGTCTCGTAGATCTGCACAGGGTCGAGCGGCAGCCCCGCGCGGGCGAACAGCGCCAGCGCTTCCACGCTCGCCTGCTTGGTGTCGATATAGATGCCGGATTTGGCGCGGCGCTCGACGATGCGCATGGCCTCGAGGATGGCCAGCGCCTCGCGGATCTGGCCGCGGCTGACGCCGAAATGTTCCGCCAGCTCGCGCTCCGAGGGCGTGCGGCCGGACTCCTTGTCCGAGTTGGAAAAGAGATAGGCGGCGAGTTCCGCGAGAAGGTTCTTTTCTTTCATCGTCAAATACGTTGCGCGTGCGCCTCCAGGAATCGCTCGGAGATGGTGAATCCCAATCCAGGCTTTTCAGGGATCGCTATCATACCGTCCTTCGCCTCGACAGTCTCCTCGACGAGGTCGTGGATCATCGGGTTGGCGCCGAGCGAATATTCAATGGTGAAGCTGGCGGGCGAGGCGGCACACACATGCAGCCCGGCAAAGAAGCAGGGCGCGCCGGCCCATAGATGCGGCGCGAAACGCAGGTTGAAGGCGCTGGCGATGGTGCCGATCTTCATCGCCTCGCTGATGCCGCCGCAGAAGGCGGGATCGGGCTGGAAGATGTCGGCCGACTTCAGCACCGCCAGATCGCGGAAGGCATAGCGCGTCGCCTCACTTTCGCCGGTGGCGATCGGCGTCGATCCCGAGGCGCGCACGTCGGCCATGCCCGGCTTGTCGTCGGCGGTCACCGGTTCCTCGAACCAGGCAAGGTCGAGATCGGCGGTGAGGTTGATGAAGCGCTTGGCCTCGGCGACGGTATAGGTGCCGTGCGCGTCGACCATCAGATCGACATCCGGCCCGATCGCCTGCCTTGCGGCGCGCACGCGCGCGGCCGAGACATGCGGGGCGCCGTCCATGGCGCCGACGCGCATCTTCAGCGCCTTGAAGCCGCCCTTGGCGATGTAGGATTGCAACTGCTCGCCGATGGCGTCGGCTGAGGCCCAGCCGCCCGAGGCGTAGGCCTGCATGCGCTCGACCTTGCGGCCGCCGAGCAGCCGCCACACCGGCTGCCCCAGCGACTTGCCGAGGATGTCCCAGAGCGCGATGTCGACGGCGCTGATCGCCGCCACGCTCACGCCGCGCCGCGCCAGCTGCGGCATGGCATGGCCGGCATGTGCCGCCGTCTCATGTCGCACGCCATTATAGAGCATTTCCCAGATGATGCCGATGTCGGCCGGATCGCAACCGATCAGCTGTGGGCCGATCTCGTGATTGAGCATATGGACGAGCGCGCCATAGCTGCCGGCGCTGCCGGCGGCGTTCTTGCCCTCGCCCCAGCCGACAAGGCCGTCAGCGGTCTCGATGCGCAGAATGGCGGCGTCGAACGTCGTCACCTGACCGAAGTCGCTGCGATGCTGCTTCGCGACTTCGATCGGGATACGAACCCACCAGGCCTGGACGCTCTTGATGCGCATGTTTTCCCTTCGGCCCCTCCGCCCGCCGGGTGGAAGGGACAGGTTTCTATTTGATCAGCGGCAGCAGCGTTTCGGCGGTGATGCGCATCTGGTCGGTGTAAAATTTTTCCGTGAGCACGCTGGAGCCGTGGTCCTGGATGAATTTGAGCTGCTCGGGCGAGATGTCGACCGGATTGCGCTCGACCATCTCCGGATAGGGCGCCGCCGGCGTGCGGTCGACGGGCGCGACGAACTCGTTGGTCAGCGCGCCGTCATAGCCGACTTCCTTCAGCGTGCGCACGATCTTCGGCCAGTCGATCTGGCCAAGGCCGGCCGCGAAGCGGTTGTTGTCAGCGACATGGAAATCGAACAGGCGCTTTCCAACCTGACGGATCGCGTCATAGACGTTAAATTCCTCCATGTGGATATGGTAGGCGTCGAGGCAGACGCCGCATTCTGGGCTTACCGCATCGGCGAGCGCCAACGCCTGGGCGCCGCGGTTGAAGAGATAGGTCTCGAAGCGGTTGAGCGGCTCGACGGCGATCCTGACGCCGACCTTCTGGGCATGGCTGAAACATTCGCGCGTGGCATCGACCACCCAGCCCCATTCCTCGGCCTCGGTGCCGTCCGGCACGACCTTGCCGACGGTCGCGGGCACCAGCGTGATGATCTCGCCGTCGAGCTCGCTGACCATGGTGAGCACGTCCTTGACGTATTGGACGGACCGCTCGCGCTGGCCCTGGTCCCTGGCGGCGAGATTGCGCTCGCCGAGCATCAGAGTCACCGAGCCCCAGCAGCGGATTCCGTGCTCCTTCAGGAGCGCGCGCGTCTCCTTGGTCTTGTACTGCTCGGGCTCGCCGGAAATCTCGATCGATTCGTAGCCGAATTTCTTGATGCGCCTGAGCGTCACCTCCAGCGGTTCCGCCCGCATCCAATTGTGAGTCGAAAGATGCATGGTCTATCCTTCCCAGAATTCGCCTGTCACATTCTACCTCGCGACGCCTCCAGTAGAGGCGGGCGTATGATTCCTCCCCAAGGCGTTGCCAGCATTTTCCTCGAAACTGGTTCGACCAATTGGGCCCTCCATGACCTCTACAGCAAATTTTCATGCACGGCAACAAGTGGACGGCTGAAGCTCTATCAGCCGAGCAATAGTCTGATTTTACGTGGTAATTCTACTTATCTGTTTGCAAGCTCGGCTCGCCTCCGCGGTTTTCGGCCGCTTGACCGAATTCCGGGATTTGGTAATACCAGAATGGCGCAATGCATAGGCGCCGACAGGGTTGACCAAACAGGCTGGCCCTCATTTCAATAGGCGCTATGCTTGGTCGCGAAAACAAACGAGGGAGGATGCCGATGCCGACGACGATGAAGGGCCCCGGCCTGTTTCTGGCGCAGTTCGCGGGCGACGCCGCGCCGTTCAATTCGCTGGGTTCCATCACCAAATGGGCAGCGGGGCTGGGCTACAAGGGCGTGCAGATCCCGACCTGGGACGCGCGCCTGTTCGACCTCGAGAAGGCGGCGTCGTCGAAGGCCTATTGCGACGAGGTGAAAGGCGTCTGCGCGGATGCAGGCGTCGAGATCACCGAATTGTCGACGCATCTGCAGGGGCAACTGGTCGCGGTGCATCCCGCCTATGACGCGCAGATGGATGGCTTTGCGCCGCCATCGGTGCACAACAATCCCACGGCACGGCAAAAATGGGCTGTCGAGCAGATGAAGTTCGGCGCCAAGGCATCGCGCAATCTCGGGCTGAACGCCTCGGTGTCGTTCACCGGCTCGCTGGCTTTCCCCTACCTTTATCCGTTCCCGCAGCGCCCGGCCGGCCTCATCGAGGAAGCCTTCGGCGAACTCGGCAAGCGCTGGAAGCCGATCCTCGACGTCTATGAAGACAATGGGGTCGATGTCGGCTACGAGATCCATCCCTCGGAGGACGTGTTCGACGGCGCCACCTTCGAGATGTTCCTCGACGCGGTCGGCGGCCACAAGCGCTGCAACATCAACTACGACCCGTCGCATTTCCTGTTGCAGCAGCTCGACTATCTCGAGTTCATCGACATCTACCACGAGCGGATCAAGGCCTTCCACGTCAAGGACGCCGAGTTCAACCCGACCGGGCGGCAAGGCGTCTATTCCGGCTATCAGGGCTGGGTGAACCGTGCAGGGCGCTTCCGCTCGCTGGGCGACGGGCAGGTGGATTTCAGCGGCATCTTCTCCAAGCTCACCCAGTACAATTACGATTCCTGGGCGGTGCTGGAATGGGAGTGCTGCCTGAAACATCCCGAGGACGGCGCCGCAGAAGGCGCGCCTTTCATCCAGCACCACATAATCCGGGTGACGGAGAAGGCTTTCGACGATTTCGCCGCCGGCACAACCGATAAAAAGCTGCTGCGGGCGATGATGGGGATTTGACTGCAGCTCCCCTTGAGGAGGTTCGGACCGCAGGTCCGGGTGGGGTTGAATCCCAAGTCGCAGCGGACTTTTACACCCCGCCCCGACGCTGCGCGTCGACCCTCCCTACAAGGGGAGGGTGAGGAACTAAAGAGAGAGAGGACAAGAATGGTCGGCGCATCGAAATCGGAAGCGGGAGGCGGCCCGATCCGCTATGGCATGGTCGGCGGCGGGCAGGGCGCCTTCATCGGCGCGGTGCATCGTATTGCGGCGCGCATGGACAACGACTTCGTGCTGGTGGCCGGCGCGCTGTCGTCGGATCCGGCGCGGGCCAAGGCATCGGCCGAAGAACTCGGGCTCGATCCCGCGCGCAGCTACGGCTCCTATGCCGAGATGGCCAAGGCCGAAGCCAAGCGTCCAGACGGCATCGAGGCGGTGGCGATCGTGACGCCGAACAACGTGCATGTGCCGGCGGCGAAAGCCTTCCTAGAGGCGGGCATCCATGTCATCTGCGACAAGCCGCTGGCGACGTCGCTGGCCGAGGCGAAGAAGCTTGCCGCCCTGGTCGAAAAGACCGGCAAGGTGTTCGTGCTGACGCACAATTACACCGCCTATCCGATGATCCGGCAGGCACGCGAGATGGTGGCCAAGGGCATGCTCGGCGATATCCGCATCGTGCAGTCGGAATATCCGCAGGACTGGCTGACCGAGGACCTTGCCGCCACCGGCCAGAAGCAGGCCTCCTGGCGCTCCGACCCCAAGCAGGCCGGCGCCGGCGGCGCGCTCGGCGACATCGGCACGCATGCCTATAACCTGGCTCGCTTCGTCTCGGGACTTGAGCTCGATACGCTGTCAGCCGATCTCGACGCCTTCGTGCCGGGGCGCCAGCTCGACGACAACGTCAACGTGATGCTGCGCTTCAAGCCGGTCGGCAACAAGCATCCGGCCAAGGGCATGATCTGGGCGAGCCAGGTGGCGCCCGGCCACGAGAACGGGCTGAAGCTGCGCATCTACGGCACCAAGGGCGGGCTGGAATGGGTGCAGGCCGACCCGAACTATCTCTGGTACACGCCGTTCGGCCAGCCGAAGCAACTGCTCACCCGCGCCGGCGCTGGCGCAATGCCCGTGGCGGCGCGCGTCAGCCGCGTGCCGTCGGGCCATCCGGAGGGCTATCTCGAAGGTTTTGCCAACATCTACCAGGAAGCGGCCCGCGCCATCCGAGCGGCGCGCAGGAAAGGCGGCAAGCCGGCTAAGGATGTGGTCTTCCCGACGGTCGCGGACGGCGTCGAAGGCATGGCCTTCATCGAGGCTTGCGTGAGGTCGTCGAAGAAGAACGGGGCGTGGACGAAGCTGTAGGGACGGCTGCGTCGTCCAAGCGAGTCCCCCGCACCCGGATTGCCAGCCGAATTGCGAAGAGCAATTCGGGGCAATCCGACCTCTCCCCAAGGGGAGAGGAGGGGCCGGTGCCGACGACAACCTCTTCTCCCCACCGGGGAGAAGGTAGGCCGCGGAGCGGCCGGATGAGGGGGAGTGCGGCCGCCAACGCAAATGGCTGGCCGCAAGCGGGGAGGGGGGTATCGATGAAAATCGGCATGTGCATGTTCTTGTGGACCACCAGCGTCTCGAAGAAGCACGAGGCGCTGCTGAAGGACATCAAGGCGACCGGTTTCGACGGCGTCGAGATACCGGTCTTCGCGGGCGTGCCCGCCGACTACAAGAAGTTGGGCGAGATGCTCGACCGCATCGGGCTGGAGCGTACAGCGGTCTCGGCCATGGGCGATCCGGCGATGAACCTGATCTCGCCGGATGCGGCGACCCGCAAGGCCGGCATCGACTATATGAAATGGGCGATCGACTGCTGCGCCGCGCTCGGCGCCGATAGGCTGAGCGGACCGCTGCATTCGACGCTTGGTGCCTTTTCCGGCAGCGGGCCGACGGCTGCCGAGAAGAAGCGCTCGGTCGCCTCGCAGCGCGCCATCGGCGACCATGCCGGCAAGAAAGGCGTGACCATTGGGCTCGAAGCGCTCAACCGCTTCGAATGCTATCTCGTCAACACCATGGCCGACCTGTGCGAACATATCGACGCGATCGACCGGTCGCACATCAAGGCGATGTACGACACGTTCCACGCCAATATCGAGGAGGCCGACCCGATCGGCGCCTATACAAAGCATCGCCGCAATGTCGTGCATATCCACGTTTCGGAGAATGATCGTGGCGTGCCGGGGCGCGGCAACATCCCGTGGAAGGAGACGTTCTCCGCCATCCGCAAGAGCGGTTACGACGACTGGCTGACCATCGAATCGTTCGGGCGCTCGCTCAAGGATCTGGCGGCGGCGACCAAGGTTTGGCGCGATTTCGCGGAGAGCCCGGAGGCGGTTTACCGCGAGGGGTATCGGCATATCAGGGATGGGTGGAAGAGGGCGGCGTAAGCGCCCTGATCGCGCGATAGTGACCCCTTGTCCATTTCCTATTTGCGTTCGCGGCAATTGCCAAGTGGTTCCCCCACTCCGTCTCGGCTTCGCCGAGCCACCTCTCCCCCCTCCGGAGGGAGAGGAAGGGAGCCTGGTGGCGCCGGGAGAGGAAAAAAGCCTCGGCCCTCGACGACAGGCGCGGATCGGACAGCTTGGCGCCTTTCCTCTACCCCGTCGATCGGCGGAGAGGTGTCGAGCGAAGCTCGACGGAGTGGGGGTCGACCTTTGGCGCAGGCGAGACGATGCTTGCGCTTCTGCGCCACAAGGTTACCCCTGCGCAGCCTGCAGCCGATTGTAATCGTGCAGCGTGCGGCTCAGCCTGCGGCGCAGGAAGTTCGAGATGTTGTCGAAGATGAAGACGACGAGCAGCGTCAGCAGCACCATGTAGAAGACGTTGGCCCAGTTGGAATTGGTACGCATCGCTTCCCAGAGCTTCAGGCCGATGCCGCCGGCGCCGACGGCTCCGATGATGGTGGCGCCGCGGGTGTTGGATTCCCACTGGTAGAGCGTCTGGCTGATGAAGACCGGCACCACTTCCGGCAGCACGCCGTAGCGCTGCACGAGCAGGCCGTTGGCGCCGGTCGAAAGCACGCCCTCGCGCGGCTTGTCGTCGATGTTCTCCAGCGCCTCGGAATAGGTTTTGCCCAATGTGCCGATCTCGGTGAAGAAGATCGCGGCGCTACCGGCCAGCGGTCCGGGGCCAAAGGCGCGGGTGAAGAACAGCGCCCAGATCAGCATGTCGACCGAGCGCATGAAGTCGAAGAAGCGCTTCAGCACCTGGCTGAGCAACCCGCTCGGCGTGATGTTGCGGGCGGCGAAGAAGGCAAGCGGGAAGGCGACGATGCCGCCAAGCAGCGTGCCGAGGAAGGCCATGACGATGGTCTGCAGGAGCTTCGTCCAGACATCGCCGTGCTGCCACTGAGCGTTGTTCCAGATGTTGTCGGCAGCCAAGGCGAGGTTCGAGGTGCCCGGCTTGAGATCTGGCCCGGAGGCGATGAGCGAGATGACCTCGCCGGCCGATTTGCCGAAGAAGGGCGAGCGGGTGTCGAAGACGAAATTTGCCCAGCCGAGGAAGCGCTTGCGCACCTTGACGCGATCGACGGTGACGCGCACCTCGCCGACAAAGCCCATCTTGGCGACGATCTCATCGTCATGGACGGTCACCCAGTCGGGCACCGGACCTGTCACCACCGGCTTGCCGCCGGTGAGCGATACCGGCACCGTCTGGCCGTTGGCGACGATCGTTGCCCTGATCTTGTCGAAGGTGACGGACTTGTCCCGGCCATCGATCAGGACGGTGAAGGTGCCGTCCGGATTCTTGATCACCCAGTCGGGATCAGGATGCTCGCCGAGCGCCGAGAAGCGCGGATATTTCGGCGTGATCTCGGGCTGGTCGAGCCGGAATTCCGGCTGCAGGTCGTAGCTGATCCATTGCGACAGGAAGAGCGGCAGGCGTTCCCAATGCGACTCGCGCAGCACCTGCGGCAGGCTGAAGAACCACAAGGCATAGGCGAGATAGAGCACGGTGCCAGCGATCAGCAGCAGCGGCCAGAAACGCTTCGGCCGCTGGAATATCTGCGGATGGCGGTCTTCTATGGTCCTGATTTCTTCGGCAGTCATGGCGGCCATTTCAAGCGCTCATCAGGAAAGCCTGCTCGCCGACAAGCTTGCGGCGCAGCCAGGCGGAGAACTGGTCGACCAGGAAGATGGTGACGAAGAGCAGGAGCACCAGCGCCAGGGTCTTGGCGCCGAAGCCGCGTGAAATGGAAAGCTTCAGCTCCTCGCCGATGCCGCCGCCGCCAACCGCGCCCATGATGGTCGAGATGCGCACGTTGATCTCGATCCTGAGCAGCGTATAGGACATGAAATTGGGCAACACCTGCGGCAGGTCGGCGAAGCGCACGCGTTCGAACCAGTTGGCGCCGACAGCACGCAGGCCCTCTTCCGCGCGCATGTCGATGTTCTCGTTGATCTCGTAGAACAGCTTGCCCAGCGCGCCGATCGAATGCAGGCCGATGGCGATGATGGCGGCGACCGGGCCGATCGAGACGATGGCTGCGAACAGGCCGGCAATGACGATTTCGGGGAAGGCGCGCAGCAATTCCATGAAGCGCTTGACGATGAGCCGCAGGACCGGGCTCGGCGTCAGGTTGCGCGCGGCGATGAAGGAGAAGGGAACGGCGAAGACGAAGCCGATGAAGGTCGAGACCAGCGCGACGTTCACCGTGGTGAGCATCAGCTCGAAATATTCAGGGATGTAGAAGCCGTCCCAGATGTAGACGCGGCCGAGCGGGAAGTTGAATTCCTGCGTGCCCTTGTCGTTGGGCGAGGCGATGTCGAACAGCGCCCGCCAGACATCATTCCAGTCCTTCGGGACCAGCCAGCTCAGGAAATCGAGGATGTGCGGCAGCCGGTCGAAGAAATGGCCGGCATTGGCCTCGTCGTCGAACCACATGGTCGCGCACATGGCGACAAGCAGCAGGCCGACGCCAAGCGCGGTGTAGAAACGGCGCAGCGATGTCTGGCGCCGCCAGGCATCGGCCTGCTGGCGGGTGGCGTCGGAATGGAGTGTCGTTGATGTCATGATCGGGACATGCAAAAAGGGCGGCGTTTCGAACGCCGCCCTTTTTCCTGATGCCTTTAACCGCCGATGGCGGCTTTGCGGGCTTCGACGATGACGCTGTAGAAGTCAGGCTTCACGGGGACGTAGCCGGTGAAATCACCACCCTCGACGCCTTCGAAGCAGGCCTTGTCCTTGGCCGGCAGCGCGGTGAAGAAAGCGGTGAGCTTGGCGGTCATCTCGTCGCCGAGCGCGGTGCGGACAACCAGCGGGCCGTTCGGGATCAGGCCCGAGCGCCACACTTCGACGAAGTCGTTCGGGTCGACGGCGCCCTTGGCGACTTCCTTGTGGAAGGTGCCGGAGGTGTAGCCGTTCTTGAAATCGCCGATGCCGGAGGAATCGTCCACCGCCACGTCGACCTTGCCGTCGCGCACGGCCAGCACGTTGTTCTCATGGCCGCCGTTGAACTGGGTCGAGGCGAAGTAGGTTTCGTTGGAAGCGCCGGTGTCCTTCGGAATCTGGGTCAGCGGGATCAGATAGCCGGAGGTCGAATCCGGATCGGCATAGCCGAGCTTCTTGCCCTTGGCCGACTTGATGTCGGTGATGCCGGAAGACTTCAGCGCCAGGCCGATCGAGTAGTAGCCGGTCGAGCCGTCGGTCTGCTTGGTGGTGAGGATCGGCGTGACCGCCTTCGGGTCCTTGAGATAGACGCTTGCGTAACCGGACGCGCCGAGCTCGGCGAAGTCGAGCGTGCCGCCGAGCAGGCCCTGGATAACGCCGTCATAGTCGGCCGCCGGGAACAGCGACACCTTTTCGAAGCCGAATTCCGACTTCAGGTGATCGGCGAGGCACTGGTAGTTGCGCAGGCGGTCGGTCTCGTTCTCACCGCCGAGGATGCCGACGCGGAATTCCTTGATATCAGCGGCATGCGCGGCGCTGGCCGCCATGGCGAGCAGCGAAACCGCCCCAAAAACCATCTTCCTGAACATTTTGTCTCTCTCCTGTTGCTCCGGCTGCGCGCCGGCGGCGTTCTGATTTTTTCAAGTCTTGCCTTTGACGCTGGCGGGCGATCCGGGTTGCTCTGCTGAAATCCACGATTTGTCCGCACCGGCTGGGGCCGGGACGGTGGATTCAGTAGCCAGGAAAGGCTGGTTCGAGCGGTCCGGCGGATGCGGTGATCTTCGGCTTGATGGTCACGGCGGTCGACGTGATGGCTTCCGAGATCTCGGCGCCGCTGGCATCGGCGCCATAGACCGTGCGCACGGCATCGCGGTCGAGGTCTTCCGGAGCGCCGTCGAAGACGACCTTGCCGGCGGCCATGCCGATGATACGGCTGCAATAGGCGCGCGCCGTGTCCAGCGTGTGCAGGTTGGTGACGACGGTGATGCCTTCGCGCAGATTGATGTCGCGCAGCGAATCCATCACCACCTTGGCGTTGAGCGGGTCGAGCGAGGCGATCGGCTCATCTGCCAGAATCACCTTCGGCTGCTGCATCATGGCGCGGGCGATCGCCACACGCTGCTGCTGGCCGCCCGACAGCGTGCCGGCCGGCTGCAGCGCGGTGCGGGCGATGTCGAGGCGCTCGAGCGCGGCCACGGCCTCGGCGCATTCGGTGCGTGTGAACATGCCGAGCAGATTGGAAACCGTCGAGCGATGATTGAGGCGCCCGAGCAGCACGTTGGTCAGCACGTCGAGGCGCGGCACGAGGTTGAACTGCTGAAAGATCATGGCGCAGTCGCGCTGCCAGCGCCGCAGCGGCGATCCCTGCAGGCTGGAAACCTCCGCGCCCTCAAAAAAAATCGATCCTTGGCTCGGATCGATGAGACGGTTGATCATGCGCAAAAGCGTCGACTTGCCGGCGCCGGAACGGCCGATGATGCCGACCATCTGGCCGCGCGGGATCGAGATGTTGATATCGCTGACGGCGGTGTTCTTGCCAAATCGTCGGGTTACGCCGCGGATCTCAAGCGTGGCCGATGATGCTGACATACCAAAACTCCAGTCCGTCGCGCTTTTGCAGGTCTGTTAACCTTCGCTAGCGCAGGCCGATGAAGCTGGGGTGTCGGATTGATGTCAGTTTTGTTACGTCCCACAGGCTTGGAGATTCAGCCAAGCACCAGCAATTCCTCGAAATGCTTCATGTCCTTGAAGCTGCAGAAGGCCGGAGGCTTGAGCTCGATCACAGGAGCCTCGCGTTCGAGGAACGACAGGCAGTCATCGAACAGATCCTGCCAGGCTGCGGCTCGCTCTTCGGCTAGACGGCGGATCTGATAGGCGAAGGTGATGTGGAAGACATAAGCGTCGTGGTCCGGATGGCGGTAGCCGAACGGCACCGACAAGGCGTCGCGCCAGGCCTTCAGGACTTGGCGGTCTTCTTCGGTGGCGCCGGCGACGGTCAGGCCGTTTGGCGTAACGCCGATGGTCTTGATACGAAACGGAGGGCAGGCCTCAAAGCCCTCCAGGCGCTGCAGATAGAGGCGGGTCATGTCGTCGATGCTGGTGTCGAGCGGCACGTCGGAGGGCCAGTAGGGGAGCCGGCGCCGGTATTCGATGACGCCCTGGAACAGTGTCATGTGCAGGCTTGAGACCGGCGTGAAGGCGAGGCGGTCCGCGTCCGGCATGGCGCGGATGCGCTCGCGCACCTCGATGATCGCAGCTTGCGAAGGCGAGCCGCCGACGAGGTGACTGACGACCGTGTTGCCGGGCTCGGGGAGGAAGTTGCCCGAGGTATCGTAACGGGTGCCGAGATGCACCGGCGCCGTCGGGTTGGTGCCTTCGAAAAATCCGGCGAGCGAGGGTCTGACGATCATGGCAATCTCCTTTGGGAGAGATGCCTCCTGTCCGAGTCACATATCAGGGATGTGAATGGTGCCTGCACGAGTATCGTGCCGAACAGATGAGTAGGAGCCAGTCTCGCTGAGGACTGGCACAATCCCAAGATAATCAGCATGGCCGTGGAAACGGCGTCTGACCGTCCCCTTCGCCTAACCTGACGTTCCACGGTCCAGAGACCATCGCCAGCCCGCGCAACAGTATGATGGAAACGATCTCTGGCTTACAGGAAGGCTGCTAGCCTGGCTTTCCGGTAAGGTTGGCGAGGAACCATAAGTGGTACTAATCCTGTCGCCGATAATCCCAGGCCTACCACTATCATAATGATTGAGGAGACTACGTCAGACTGGCCCCAGCGACTAATCTCACGCTTCACTGCCAAAATTCCCAGTACCAACAGGGCCATTCCAACGCAAAAAAGTATTAAGACAATAAAGCCCATACCTGCTCTGTGCCGCTGAGTTTTTCTAAACGATACTTTGGCAAAACATCAATGGCGTCAACCGTATTTCTCCAAAAACGCCTCCGCCGACAGCTCGCGGAAATCGTCGAGCGCAGCGCGCAGCCTTGCATGATCCCAATCCCACCAAGCTAAAGCCTGGTAGCGCTCGGCGGTGCGGCGGTCGAAGCGCTCGCGGATCGGCTTCGCCGGCACGCCGCCGACGATTGTGTAGGGCGCGACATCCTTCGACACCACGGCGCCCGCACCGACCGCCGCGCCATCGCCGACGGTGACGCCGGGCAGGATGGTCGAGCCATGGCCGAGCCAGGTGTCGTGGCCGATGGTGACGCGTTTGGCGCGGCGCTCGGCGAAGAACGCGCTTTCATGCTCGGCGTCGTCCCAATAATCGGAGGCGCGGTAGGTGAAGTGGTGCAGCGTCGGACGCCATGTCGGATGGTTGGTGGCGTTGATGCGCACGCTTGCCGCGATGTTGGAGAACTTGCCGATGGTCGCGCACCACACGGCGCAGTCCTGCATCATGTAGGAATAGTCGCCGAGCTCGCATTCGGCGACGCGGCTGCGCTCGGCGATCTCGGTCCAGCGGCCGAGCGTCGAGTTTTCGACCTGCGCCGTCGGATGAATCAGCGGCGCCTCCGAAAGCTTCTTCATGCGGCGATCTTTCCGGCGGCAAAGGCCGTGACGTCGATGACGCGGTCGGCGACAGCCTCGCGCACATCGAGGTCGTGGAAAATGCCGAGCAGGGCGACCCCCGCCGCCTTCTTGGCGGCGATGAGCTCGACCACGACATCGCGGTTCTTCGCGTCGAGCGAGGCGGTCGGCTCGTCGAGCAGCAGGATCGGATGCTCGGTGATGAAGCCGCGCGCGATGTTGACGCGCTGCTGCTCGCCGCCGGAGAAGGTCGCGGGCGGCAAGGCCCAGAGCTTTTCCGGCAGGTTGAGCTGCGCCAACAGGGCACGCGCTCTCTCCCGCGCGCTTTCCCTGTCCTCGCCGCGCTCGACCAGCGGCTCGGCGACGACGTCGAGCGCGGAGACACGCGGCACGGTACGCAGGAACTGGCTGACATAGCCGATGGTATGGCGGCGCACGGAAAGCACGGTGCGCGGGCTGGCGGAGGCGAGGTCGATCAACCCGCCCCCGTGCTGAACGATGATCTGGCCTTCATCGACCGCGTAGTTGCCGTAGAGCATCTTCAGGATCGAGCTTTTTCCGGCACCCGACGGACCGCCGAGCACCGCGCATTCGCCGGCGCGGATCGAGAAGGAGACACCCGTCACCACCGGCAGCGTGACGCCGTCGCGCAGATGCATGGTGAAGCTTTTGGCGACATCGGAGACAACGAGAGGAGTGGCCATCATCACACCTGCAGGATGGAAGAAACGAGAAGCTGGGTATAAGGCGCGCGCGGATCGTCGAGCACGCGGTCGGTAAGGCCGCTTTCGACGACGCGGCCGTCTTTCATCACCATCATGCGCTGCGACAGAAGCCGCGCCACGGCGAGGTCGTGGGTGACGACGATCGCCGCCAGCCCGAGATCGGTGACCAGCCCGCGCAATAGATCGAGCAGGCGCGCCTGCACCGAGACGTCGAGACCGCCGGTCGGCTCGTCCATGAACACAAGGCGCGGCCCGGTGACCAGGTTGCGGGCGATCTGCAGGCGCTGGCGCATACCGCCGGAAAAGGCGCGCGGCTCGTCGTCGATGCGGTCCTCGTCGATCTCGACGCGCGACAGCCAGTCGACGGCGGTGGCGCGGATCCTGCCGTAGTGGCGGTCGCCAACCGCCATCAGCCGCTCGCCGACATTGGCACCGGCCGACACCGTCATGCGCAGGCCGTCCGCCGGGTTCTGGTGGACGAAGCCCCAGTCGGTGCGCATCAGGAAGCGGCGCTCGGCCTCGCTCATGCGGTAGAGCTCGCGCCATTGGCCGTCGCGCATGCGGTAGCTGGCCGTGCCGGAGGAGGGCAGCAGGCGGGTCGACAGGCAGTTGAGCAGCGTCGTCTTGCCGGAGCCGGACTCGCCAACCACCGCCAGCACCTCGCCTGGCCACAGATCGAAGGTGACGTTCTCGCAGCCGACGCGCGAGCCGTAAAATTTGGACAGCGCTGAAACGCGCAGCAGCGGTTCGTCGGTCATTCGGCCGGCTCCGTTTTTTCAGAGGCTAGGTGGGTCTCGGGAGCAAGGTGGCCGTGATGGCCGTCGGCTCGCCGCTTCTCGCAGTGGTCGGTATCGGAGCAGACGAACATGTGGCCGCCATGGTCGTCGAGGATGACCTCGTCGAGATAGACATTCCCGGCGCCGCAGAGCGCGCAGGGCTGGTCGAAGGTCTGCACCTCGAAGGGATGGTCCTCGAAGTCGAGGCTGACGACGTCGGTGAAGGGCGGCACCGCATAGATGCGCTTCTCGCGGCCGGCGCCGAACAATTGCAAAGCCGGCGAGCGGTGCATCTTCGGATTGTCGAATTTCGGCGTCGGCGAAGGATCCATCACGTAGCGGCCTTCGACCTTGACCGGATAGGCGTAGGTGGTGGCGATGCGGCCGTGCCTGGCGATGTCCTCATAGAGCTTCACATGCATGAGGCCGTATTCCTCCAGCGCGTGCATCTTGCGCGTCTCGGTCTCGCGCGGCTCGAGGAAGCGCAGCGGCTCGGGGATCGGCACTTGGAAGACTAGCACCTGTCCTGCCGTCAGCGGATGCTCGGGGATGCGGTGCCGGGTCTGGATGATGGTGGCGGTTGCCGTGTCGGTGGTGACAGCGACATTGGCGACTTTCCTGAAGAAAGCGCGGATCGAAACGGCGTTGGTGGTGTCGTCGGCGCCCTGGTCGATGACTTTCAGCACGTCATCCGGACCGATGATCGAGGCGGTGACCTGGACGCCGCCGGTGCCCCAGCCATAAGGCATCGGCATCTCGCGCGAGGCAAAGGGCACCTGATAGCCGGGAATGGCGATGCCCTTCAGGATGGCGCGCCGGATCATCCGCTTGGTCTGCTCATCGAGATAGGCGACGTTGTAGGTGGCGATGTCGGTCATGGCGATCACGTCCGCTCTCTGCTATGAAATTGGCGCCCAAGACGCGGAAGGACGCCCGAATGGACTCTACCGGTTGGTTGCATCTTGGCGTGCTGCTGCTGGTGTTCGCCGGCTTCGCGACCTTTGCGCTGCGGAAAATGGTTCTCCCCGCGCCAAGGGAACCTCCGTACGGCGAGTCCTTCGGTGGCGGCGACTATACTGGCGGCTTCGACGGCGGCGGGCATTCCGGTAGCGGACACTGAAGTCATTCCGCCGCCTCGCGCTTCTCCTCGGCGGCCTTGTCCTCGTTTTCCCGCGCTTCGTATTCGGCGCGCATGCGGCGAACCAGGCCGAGCTCGGCCTGGAAGTCGACATAATGCGGCAGCTTCAGATGCTCGACGAAACCGGTGGCCTGGACATTGTCGGAATGCGAGATGACGAATTCCTCGTCCTGCGCGGCGGCGACGACATCCTCGCCAAGCTCCGTGGCGCGCAGCGCCCGGTCGCACAGCGCCATCGCCATCGCCTTGCGCTCGCTCTGGCCGAAGACCAGGCCGTAGCCGCGCGTGAACTGCGGCGGCGCCTTGGCCGAGCCCTTGAACTGGTTGACCATCTGGCATTCGGTGACGCGGATGGAGCCGAGCGGCACGGCGAAGGGCAGCTCCGGCACGTCGAGCTCCAGCTCGACCTCGCCGATGCGTATCTCGCCGACAAAGGGATGGTTGCGGGCGTAGCCGCGCTGCGTCGAATAGCCGAGCGCCAGCAGAAAACCTTCGTCGCCGCGCGACAACGCCTGCAGGCGGATGTCGCGCGCCATCGGGAATTGCAGCGGCTCGCGCGTGATGTCGCCGGGCACGTGGTCAAGCGGCATCTCGCCATCGGCTTCGATCAGGCCTTCATGGGCGAGGATCGCCGAAACGCGCGGCATGGCCTCCGGCTCGGCCAGACGCTGCGCCGGTATCTCGACCTCGGCGCCGGCGGCAAGCTCTGGATCGAGCAGGCGGTGCGTATAGTCGAAGGTCGGGCCGAGCACCTGGCCGCCCGGCAGGTCCTTGTAGGTGGCCGAGACACGACGCTCGACCTGCATGGCGCCGGTGTCGACCGGATTGGTGTAGCCGAAGCGCGGCAGCGTGGTGCGGTAGGCGCGCACCAGAAAGATCGCCTCGATCATATCGCCGCGCGCCTGGGTAACGGCGAGAGCCGCGAGCTCGCGATCATAGAGCGAGCCTTCGCTCATCACCCGGTCGACGCCGAGCGCCAGCTGCTCGACGATCTGGTCGAGGCGCAGCGCCGGTACCGAGCGGTCGCCGCGGCGGCGGTCGGCAAGCAGGCGATGCGCATTGGCAATGGCGGCTTCGCCGCCTTTCACCGCGACATACATGTCATGCCTCCATCGTCTTGATGCGGGTGGTGCGCGGCAGGCAGGCGAGGCTGCCGGGCGCCGCCAGAATGATGTCGACGCCGCGCGGGAAACGCTGGGTGTTCTGCTTCCACTGCTCGACGAAATGGCGCGGCATGCCGGGAGGCGCGATCATCGACGTCTTTTCGATCCCCGGACCTTCGAGCAGCAGCGACGGGCCCGAGGCAAGATCGTCGACCAAGAGGATCAGCGTCGTCGAGCGGTCGGGATATTCTTGCGTGCCTTGCGCAAAACCATCGAGCGCCGCCATCTCCTTCGGATTGGCGATCAGGGCGAAATGTGCGTCGGCCGGCGTGTTTGCCGAGGGCGCGCCGGTGTGAAAGCCGAGCCAGGCCTTGACCGCGGCTTCCGTCTGCAGCGGCGGGTCGAGCCAGACCGGCGTGTCGTTGTCGCAGAGCGAGAGCGCCACGGCGCCGGCCGTCGCCGACAGCGGCACCGGCGGGCGAGCGAGCTGCCGCAGGTTCTGGACGGTGCCGGGGCGGGCCATCGCGTCCATGATGGCGCGGAACACCGCCTGGGCGTTGAAGACCGGCTCTGCGAAGCCGCCATCGATCGATTGCGTGGCGATATCCATCAGTCTTCTCCGCGCACCATGGTGAAGAAATCCACTTTCGTGGCCGCTGTTTCGACGCGCTTTGTCTCGCGCGCCGCGGCAAGCGCTGCGCGCAAGGGCGCGGCGAGCTTTGTCTCGACCGCTTCGCGGTGCGCCGGGTCCCGCCACAGCGCGTCGGCGATCGCCGCTAGCTTGGCTTTTCCCTTGTCGCGGCCGAGCGCATAGGAGTGGCCGACCTGGCCGGAGGGCAGACGCACCGTGGCGCGGGTGACCGTCGCTTCGCCGACATTGAACGGTGCGCCACCGCCGCCGATCCGCCCGCGCACCGTCACCAGTCCGGTTTCGGGGCCGCGCAAAAGCTCGGCTTCGGAGGGCAGGCCCGACTCGTTCCACAGGCGGGCGATCTCGTCGGCCGCGGCATGCGCCAGCGTCGCCATCAAGGCTTTCCGCCCGGCCTGCTCGCGCGCTTCCTGTCCTCGCATGGCATCGCTCCTCGCATAGAGAAATTTGTCTATTGATATAGACAACTATACAAATTATACTCACTTGGTATCGGGAGTCCATGACGGGTGGATGACAACGGGTGCAAAAGTTAGGGGTGATGACGTTGGGGGCGGGGAAATGACCGGGCTGGCAAGCAGCATCGAGAGGCGCAACGGCGTATCGCTATGGCGGCAGATCGCCGACAGGATTCTGCAGGCGATCGCCAATGGCGATTTCGCCGAGAATGCGGCGCTGCCGCCTGAAGTCGCGCTGGCCGAGCGCTATGGCGTCAACCGCCACACGGTGCGCAGCGCCATTGCAGCACTGGTGCAGGAAGGCGTGCTGAGGGCCGAGCAGGGACGCGGCACCTTCGTGTTGTCGCGCAAGCGGCTGTCCTATCCGATCGGCGCGCGCACGCGCTTCTCGACCGGGCTGCAGGGGCAGACGAGCGAGCGACATATCGCGCTGCTGTCGTCGTCGACCGAGCCGGCCGGCCGGCGCATCGCCGAGGCGCTGGGCATCGCCAAAGGCGCTGCCGTCATCCGCCTGGAGACGCGCGGCGAGGCCGACGGTCATGCGGTGTCGCGCGCGACGACCTGGTTCGATGCCAAGCGCTTCGCCGGAATCGAGGCGGCAATGGCGGAAACGGGATCGATCACCGCCTCACTGAAGCGCTTCGGCATCAACGATTATCTGCGGCATTCGACCGTGCTGTCGGCGCGCCATGCCGACGCAGACGATCTTGCAGCCCTCGATCTGCAGCCCGGCGCGATCGTGCTGGTCACCGTCGCCGTCAACGTCACGCTCGACGGTGAGCCGATCCAATTCGCGGAATCGCGCTTTCCCGCGGAGCGGGTGGAGCTGAAGTTGTCGGTGTTGTAGGGAGTGCCGGTTTTATACGAGACCGTGATTGATCTGCTTCACGCTGATGTCAGGTCGCTTACTTGTCAGCGGCTTGGCGTTTGAGGCTCGCCTTCCCCCACTCCGTCTCGGCTTCGCCGAGCCACCTCTCCCCCCTCCGGAGGGAGAGGAAAGGAGCACGCTGGCGACCGGAGAAGCAGTGTGTCCGGTTGAAGAGCGTTGGCTGCAAGGCTCGCACTCTTCCTCTCCCCCGTCGACCGGGGGAGAGGTGGCTCGGCGAAGCCGAGACGGAGCGGGGGTCGACCTGTGCGGCGCTCCGTCAATTCGGGCTGAGTTCACCGCCTGTCATGTTATCACCCGACCTCTATGACCGCCTTGATCAGTCCCGACTTCTCGTGCGTCCATCGGGCAAGGTCGCGCGGCGTTCCGGCGAGCGTGGTGCGATGGGTGACGAGCTTGTTCAACGGCACAGCGCCGTTGCGGATCGAATCTGCGACATGGTCGAAATCGGCCTTCAGCGCGTTGCGGCTGCCGACCAGCATCATCTCGCGCTTATGGAATTCAGGGTCGGAGAAGGTGATGTCGTCCTTGACGACGCTGACCAGCACCAGCGTGCCGCCATGCGCGACATGGGCGAAGGCCGACTGCACGGACTGGGTGTTGCCGGTCGCGTCGAACACGAGGTCGAACCCTTCGCCGGCTGTTGCCTGTTGGACCAGCTCGGCAGCCGGCCTCTTCGAGCTGTCCAGCGGGGCAAAGCCGAGCTGCTTCTCGGCGAAGCCGAGACGTTCGGCGCTCATGTCGAGCAGGCTGACATCCAGCCCGGCAATGCGCGCGAAGATCGCCGTGCCGAGGCCGATCGGGCCGGCGCCGATGACCAGCGTGCGCTGGCCGGGCAGCCCGAGCGATCGGCGTACCGCATGCGCGCCGATGGCCAGGAATTCCACCGCCGCGGCGTCGGCCAGCGACAGGCCGTTCGTCGGGTAGAGGTTCTGCGCCGGCACCAGGATTTCGTCGCACATGGCGCCGTCGCGATGGACGCCCAGCACCTCGATCTTCACGCAGCAGTTCGGCTTGCCGCGCCGGCAGGCAATGCATTTGCCGCATGAAAGATAGGGATTGATGACGACCGGCTCGCCGACGCTGATCTCGACGCCTTCGCCCTTCTCGACGATCGTGCCGGCAACCTCATGGCCCATGATGCGCGGATAGGCCAGAAACGGGTGCTTGCCTTCGAAGATGTGGTAGTCGGTTCCGCAGATGCCGACATGGCTGACCGCAACGCGCGCCCAGCCGGGCGGCGGTGCGCCGGGCCCGGCGCGGTCTTCGAGGACAAGCTCGCCGGGCGAACGGCAGACAACGGCTTTCATATCGCAAATCCAGGCAAAGAGCGCCGGCGCCGCTCGAGCGGGGCCGGCGCGTTAGTTTCACGTAGGAGTCATTTGCCGCGACGACGCAGGCCGTCGAAGTAGACGATGACGATGATCAGCAGGCCGGTGATGACGCGCTGCCAGAAGGTGTTGACGTTGAGCAGGTTGGCGCCGTTGTTGATGGTCGAAAGGATGAAGGAGCCGATCAGCGGACCGTGCACGGAGCCGATGGCGCCAAACAGCGAGGTGCCGCCGATCACCGACGAGGCGATGGCCTGCAGCTCATAAGTGTCGCCCTGCGTCGGGTTGCCGATGCCGATGCGCGAGGCCAGGAGCACGCCGACGATGGCGGCAAGCAGGCCGGACAGGATGTAGGCCATGAAGATGGTTCGCGGCACGTTGACGCCGGACAGGCGCGCGGCCTCGGCGTTGGAGCCGACCGAGAACAGGTAGCGGCCCCAGCGCGTATGGTGCAGGAACACGTAGGACGGGATGGCGACCAGGATCACCATCCAGAACAGGTAGGGAATGCCCGCGAGCGAGCCGCGCGAGAAAGCCTGGAACGAGTCGCTGTTGATGGAGATCGAGTTGCCGTTCGTCATCAGGAGGCCGATGCCGCGCAGCGAGGTCATGGTGGCCAAGGTGATGATGAAGGGCGGCAGGCCCATCTTGACGATGCCGAAGCCGTGGAAGAGGCCGATGGCGACGCCCACCAGCAGCGTGATCAGCACCGCGGCCCAGATCGGCCAGCCGGCGTTGATCAAAAGCGCGACAATGACGGTGGTGAAGCCGACCACCGCGCCGACCGACAGATCGATGCCGCCGGTGATGATGACGAAGGTCTGGCCGACGGCGAGGATGGCGATCAGCGATCCCTGACGCAGAAGGTTGGTGATGTTGAGCGTCGTGGCGAAGGACGGCGTGGCGACGGCCAGCACGATCCACATCAGGAGCAAAAGGCCAAGCAGCGTCAGGCCGAACAGGGCGTTGAAATTGCGCTTGGGTTTTTCGGCGGGGATCGCCTCGGTGCTCATTTTTGTCCTCCCGACTTTTCTTGTTTCTCGGCCAGTGCCTGACCCAGAATATCCTCGTGGCTGGCGGTCCGGAAACCATGGGTCGCGACCAGCTTGCCGCGCCGGAACACGTGCAGCGTATCGGCAAGCTCATAGACTTCCGGCAGATAGGACGAGATCAGGATGATGCCGGCGCCCTTGGACAAGAGCGTCGAGAACAGGCGGTAGATCTCGGCCTTGGTGCCGACATCGACGCCCACCGTCGGCTCGTCGAAGATGAACAGCTTGGCGCCATGCGCCAGCCATTTGCCGATGACGATCTTCTGCTGGTTGCCGCCCGACAGGCTGGAGGCGAGCGCATGGCGCGTCGGCGTCTTGATGCGCAGGTCGGCGATCTGGCGGTCGGCCTCGGCCTTCTCCTTGGCGCCGGAGATCAGAAAATTGCTGGAGATGCGCTTGTAGATAGGCAGGTTGAGGTTGATGCCGACCGGCAAATTGAGGCACAGACCCTGGTCGCGGCGGCTTTCCGGCGCCAGCGCCATGCCGAGCCGGATCGCATCGTGCTCGGAGTTGACCTGGACCTCCTTGCCTTGCCAGAGAATCTGGCCGGCCGACTTCCTGTGGCGGCCGTAAAGCGTGGTGACGAACTCGCTGCGGCCGGCACCGATCAGGCCGTAGAGGCCGACGATCTCGCCGGCGCGGACGGTCACCGAGACATTCTCGAAGCCTTTGCCCGAAAGGTTCCTCGTCTCGACAATCGTGGCGCCGGGGGTGAAATGTTCCTTGTGGTAGATCTGCTCGATCGAGCGGTTGATCATCAGCTTGACCAGTTCGGGCTCGTCGGTCTCGGCGATGTTGCGGGTGCCGACCAGAGTGCCGTCGCGCAGCACGGAAACGCGGTCGGCGAGCTCGAACACTTCCTCCATGCGGTGGCTGATATAGATGATGGTGACGCCTTCGCCCTTGAGCCGCCGGATCAGCTTGAAGAGCTGGTCGGCCTCCTTGCGGGTGAGGTAAGCGGTAGGCTCGTCGAAAATCAGGAATTTGGTGCCGCGCACGGTGGCCCGCGCCGCGGCGATCAACTGCTGCTGGCCGATGGTGAGATCGCCAAGCATGACATGCGCCGGCAAGTCGAAGCCCAGCCCGTCGATGATCTTCTGCGCGTCCTTCACCATGGCGCGCTGCTGCAGCAGGCCGAAGCGTGACTCCTCCTCGCCGAGGAACATGTTGGCGGCGACGGTGAGATGGCGGCACAGCACCACCTCCTGGTGGACGGCGTTGATGCCCAGCGCCATCGCCTCATGCGGCGTGGCCAAGGCGGTCGGCTTGCCTTCCCAGATCACCTCGCCGGAAGTGCGCGGCATGACGCCGGTCAGGAGTTTTATCAGGGTCGACTTGCCGGCGCCGTTCTCGCCGACGATCGCGTGGATCTCGCCTGCCTTGAAGGCAAGATGCACAGGTTTCAGCGCATGCGTGCCGGGGTAGCGCTTTTCCAGGCCGTTGAGCTCGAGGATCGTCCTGCCCGGTTCCAGCGTGGGGGCCGGATGCAATTCCTGCGCCGTCGACGTCATGACAATCCTCCCAGATTGGCCTCAACCATTGGGTACGCAGCGATGCGTCTGGCGCGCATCTTGAAGGCGGAGCCTAAATCGGGCCGGCGAATTTCCAAATCGCCCCGATGGATGTTTCCGGGGCGCGAGGCCCCGGAAACGACTGTCGCGATGCTGCTCACTTGAGCTTCGGGTTGAGCAGCGCGTCGATCTTGGGATCCTTCATGTTGTCTTTGGTGACGAGGTTCGCGCCGGTGTCGACATTGGCCTCGACCTTCTCGCCCTTCGAGGCGGCCAAGGCGGTCTTGATGCCGTCATAGCCCATCCGGTACGGATCCTGGACGACCAGGCCCGAGATGACGCCGTCATTGAGGAACTTGATCAGCTTTTCGTCGCTGTCAAAGCCGATCAGCGCCACCTTGCCGCCGAGATTGTTTTCGGCGATCGCCTGGCCGACGCCCTGCGCCATGATCAGGTTCGAGGCGAAGATGCCCTTGAGGTCCGGATTGGCGGTGATCAGGTCGGTCGCGATGTTGAGGCCGGTGGTGGCCTGGCCGTCGGCATATTTGTCGGCGACAAGCTCGAGGCCCGGATACTTGGCCTTGATCTGTTCGATGAAGCCTTGCTTGCGCTGCTCGAGCGAGCCGGCGCCGGGAAGTGCCGTGATCAGCGCGACTTTGCCTTCCACCTTGCCGCCGTTGGCGGCGCCGATTGCGGCGGCGAGGCCGTCAGCGGCGACGCGGCCGCCCTGCACGTTGTCGGTGGTCAGGAAGGAGGTGAAGGCCTTGGAATCGGCGCCGGAGTCGATGCCGATGACCTTGACCTTGGAGGCAGCCTCGTCGATCGGCTTGCCGAGCGCCTTGAACTCGGTCGGCGAGATGACGACGGCCGCCGGGTTGCTGGCGACGGCGTTTTCCAGGATCGAGATCTGGCCGTTGACGTCGGTTTCGGCCTGGGCGCCGAGTTCCGGCACGTTGACGCCGAGATCCTTGCCGGCCTTGCGGGCGCCGGCCAGAACGATCTGCCAGTAGAAGGATGTGGTATCCTTGACGATGATCGGAATGGTCACGTCGGCCGCCGAGGCGGGCGCGGAATGCATCGCGCCGGCGAGCATCGAAGCGGCGGCCAAAGCCACGAAGGCGCGGCGGTTGAGAAGGCTGGTCACGAATTTCATTAGGTTCCTCCCTAAGTCGCCTGGTGAAGGTTGCGGAAGCTCCATCTGGATAGGCGCGGCCCAAACAGAACTTTATCAATAAAAAACAGATACCGTTTTTTGATAGAGCATTGCCGTGACCGATGCAAGCGATGTCTGCTGCCGTGCGCGATGCGGGCTAGGGTCCGTTCGGCTCGTCCCTGGGCAGTGCTCGGATGCTCCCGTTCCTCCTTATCGGCATGGAACAATAATTTCATAATTCTGTCAACATGGAATATTTATTCCATAGAAAAAGCCTGCACGGTAGTGAAGGTCGCCTCCTGTTGTCGGTGGCGCTTCCGACCCGATAACGGCCTTTGATTAAAGCGTCGCGCCGAGGTGCCACGGCACGAATTCGTTGTCGCCGTAGCCGAACGCCTCGCTCTTGGTCTTGCGGCCGGACGCCGTCTCGATGATCAGCTCGAAGATCTCGCGGCCCATGCCGGCGATGGTCTTCTCGCCCGAGGCGATAACCCCGCAATTGACGTCCATGTCCTCTTCCATCTGGTGATACATGGTCGAATTGGTGGCGACTTTGATCGACGGCGTCGGCCGGCAGCCAAAGCAGGAGCCGCGGCCGGTGGTGAAGACGATGACATTGGCGCCGCCGGCGACCTGGCCGGTGGCCGAAACCGGATCGTAGCCGGGCGTGTCCATGAACACCAGGCCGCTGCCCGAGACTTTCTCGGCATAGCCGAAAACGCCGTTGAGCGGCGTCTGGCCGCCCTTGGCGACCGCGCCCAGTGATTTCTCGAGGATCGTGGTCAGGCCACCGCGCTTGTTGCCGGGCGAGGGATTGTTGTCGATCGAGGCGCCGTGCTTGGCGGTATGGTCCTCCCACCACTTCACAAAGCCGTCAAGCTTGGCGGCGATCTCGGGCGAGGCGGCGCGGTAGGCCAGCAGATGCTCGGCGCCATAGATCTCGGTGGTCTCCGACAAGATGCCGATGCCGCCGCAGTCTGCCAGGATATCGACGGCGGCGCCCAATGCCGGATTTGCCGTGATGCCGGACATGCCGTCCGAGCCGCCGCATTGCAGCCCGACGACGATCTCCGAGACCGGGATCGGCTCACGCTGCAGCTGGCCCACTTCCTCGGCGATCTCGGCCAGAACGCCCATCGCGCGCTCGACCGATTTGCGCGAGCCGCCGGCTTCCTGGATGTTGAAATGCCGCTTTCCCGCGGCCACGCCCTTCTGGCCGTAAAGCGTGAGTTGGTTGACCTCGCAGCCCAGGCCCACCATTAGCACGCCGCCGAAATTCGGATGGCGCGCATAGCCGGCTAAAGTGCGGTGCAGAACCATCATGCCGTCGCCGGTGGCGCTCATGCCGCAGCCCTGGCCGTGCACGATCGGCACGAAACCGTCGATGCCGGGATATTTCGGCAGAAGCGTGCGGTTGGCTTCGTCCGCAATGGCATGGCAGACGGTCGACGAGCAATTGACACTGGCGATGATGCCGATGAAGTTGCGCGTGCCGGAGCGCCCATCGGCGCGGCGGTAGCCCATGAAGGTGCGCTTGCGGTCGGCCTCGGTGGCGTGCTCGGCCTCGCTCGGCGGCACCACCGGCAAGCGGCCGCTCTCGAAAACCAGATTGTGCGAATGAACATGCTCGCCGGGCGCAATATCTTGCGTGGCGCGGCCGATCGCCTGCGCGTATTTCACAACCGCTTCGCCCGCCGGGATCGGCTTGATCGCCACCTTGTGGCCCGGCTCGATCACGGCAGTCGCGGTTGCGCCGCCCGGCAATGGCGTTCCAATCTCGATGCGCCCGTTGGCAACGGCGACATTATCGGAGGCTGAGAGAAGGATGGTGTTTGCAACGTTCACGGGCGGCTGTCCTGGGTGATCCTGGGAATGCGGGCGGATTGACTTGCGCCCGTTTAAAGGTAATGTCTTTTATCGGGAAAAAACAATTTTGCGTCAATTGTTTTTTCGCTCGGTTGGCGCTCGTCTTTTGGACGCTCGCGCCGCCCGTTTGGCAAGCCGGCGAAAAGCGTTCCGCTTTTCGGAGGCCTGCGCCAGAGCAATTCCAGGAAAAGGGCGTAGCGGCTTTCCGTCCGGAATTGCGCAGAAACAAAGATTTAGCGCAGTTCGGCGATTCCGAGAAACGCTGAACTGCTCTAGGAACACCGATCATATCGCGTTTCCGGCAGGCCGCCGCAAGCGTTGGGGGATACGGGGCATGTCGAAAAGCAACAATGTCTACAAGGACGCCTTCAACCGCTGCCTCAGGTTGCTCGACGAGACCAAGAGCCTGCCGTCGGAGCCTGAGCTCGGCACGCTGCTCGGCGTCAGCCGCACCACGGTGCGCAGCATCCTTGCGCGCATGGAAGAAACCGGGCTTATCGACTGGAACAAGCGTAATAAGACCGTGCTCAGGGCGCCGCGGTCCGAGGACTTCTTCCCCGAGGAGGAGACCGACTCGCTGGCCGAGATCATCGAGCGCTCTTTCATGCGGCGTCTGCTTGCGGGAGGCGCCGAAGCCGGCATGCAGATCAACGAGCTGGAGCTGGCGCGCGAGATCGGCGTCGGCACCACCAGCGTGCGCGAATTCCTGATCCGCTTCTCGCGCTTCGGGCTGATCGAGAAGCGGCGCAACAGCCATTGGGTGCTGAAGGGTTTCACGCGCGCCTTCGCGCTGGAGCTGACCGAGATCCGCGAGATTTTCGAGCTGCGTTCGGCGGCGGCTTTCGCCGCGCTGCCGGAAGATAGCGCGGTATGGGCCGATCTTGACCGGCTGGAGCTCGAGCATCGCCAGCTCGCCAGCGAGATCGCCACGCGCTTCAACGAATTCTCCGAGCTCGACGAGCGCTTCCACCGGCTGATCCACCGCGCCTCGCACAATCGCTTCATCGTCGACTTCTACGATGTCATCGCGATGATCTTCCATTACCACTATCAGTGGAACAAGGCTGAGGAGCGCCAGCGCAACGAGGTCGCTATTCAGGAGCATCTCGCCTACATCGCGGCGCTGAAATCGCGCGATCCCGGCAAGGTGGACGCCGCCTGTCGCAAGCACCTGAAGTCGGCGCGCCAGACGCTGCTGACCTCAATTCCCGAAGGGCGGCAGATGCAGCCCGCCTAGGGTCTGTCGAGATTCAGGTGATGCCGGCCTGCGAAGGGCGGCTTCCTGCGCTTCCGGTGCTCACGTACCTTAAGTACGCTCCGCTCCGGTTCTCGGAAGCCACCATTCTCGGCTCGGCCTGACCTGAATCTCGACAGACCCTAACGCATGTCGTCCAGAAGCGTGCAGCGGTTTTGGGACAACGACATGCATAAAAACAATCGCGTCGCGCCGCGTTGCCGCAGCGCGGTTTTGCCGATTTCCCGCGCGCATTCCCCGTGCTACCGTCGACGCGTTTCCGGGAGAGGCTTTGCGTTGGATATCCGGCTGAGACGATGGAGCATGCCGGCCGCGTTCGTCGCGGCGCTGCTTCTATTGCTGCAGTCCTCTCTCGGCGCTTTCGCCTTCGGCGCGCCTTCGCAGGTCGACGCCTTCGGCAACGTCATCTGCACGCATGAAGGGGCTGTAAAACTCCCCGGCGGCGATCCCCACCAACAACATCTGCCGGCCTGCTGCTCGCTCGGCTGCAACATGGTTTCGGCGGCGCATATCCCGCCGCCAGAGGCCGTCGCCCTGGCCAGGACCCAGCTTTTCGAGGCCGTCGCCTTCCAGCTTCCGGCCTTCCGGCACCAGGATTTCGCCCGCGACCGGTCTCCGGCCAATCCGCGCGCGCCGCCGGCGATGGTCTGATCCGCGGAACCTTCCGCAGGCCTATTCATCCAAAGATCAGACTGTTCGCGGCCGCATTCCGGCGCGATCCCGTACTCATGGAGCAACCATGTCCAATCTTCTTCCCAAAGCGCAAGCCTTCGCCCTTCGCGGCGCGCCGCCGTTTCACCTCCTGCTGCGCGTTGGCCTTGCCGTGCTCAGCCTTTTTCTTCTCTTGGCCTGCATTCCCGCCGCCTTGGCGCATGAGTTCAAGGTCGGCGATCTCGAGATCGAGCATCCCTGGTCGCGGGCGACGCCGCCGAGCGCCAAGGTGGGCGGCGGCTATTTCACCGTGATCAACAAGGGCAGCGCGCCGGACCGGCTGCTGTCGATCTCCTCCGACATCTCCGAAAAGGCCGAACTGCATGAGATGGGCGTCAAGGACGGCGTCATGACCATGCGGCCGGTCGAGGGCGGGCTGGAGATCCCGGCCGGCGGCAAGGTCGCGCTGAAGCCGGGCGCCTATCACCTGATGTTCACCGGCTTGAAGCGGCAGCCGAAGCAGGGCGAGAAATTCTCCGCGACGCTGACCTTCGAGAAGGCGGGCAGCGTCACCGTCGAGTTCGCCGTCGAAGGCATGGGCGAGACGGGCACCGGCGATATGGACATGGATCACGCCGACTAACCCGTCAATTCGAAATCGAGGCACAATTCATGAAGAAGTATGTTTTGGCGGCGGGCGCGCTTTGCGCGCTCGGGACCAATGCCGCGCTCGCCCACATCACGCTCGAAACGCAGGAAGCGGCCGTCGGCTCGACCTACAAGGCCGTCTTGCGCGTGCCGCATGGCTGCGAGGGCAAGGCAACGACCGCGGTGCGTGTGCAGATACCCGAAGGCGCCATCGCGGTGAAGCCGATGCCCAAGCCCGGCTGGACGCTGCAGGTCAAGAAGGGCAAATACGAGAAATCCTACCAGCTCTATGGCGAGACCTTGACCACCGGCGTGAAGGAAATCGACTGGAGCGGCGGCAATCTGCCGGACGAATTCTATGACGAATTCGTCTTCCGCGCTTCGCTGGCGGCCGATCTGCCGGCCGGCCAGATGCTCTATTTCCCGGTGGTGCAGGAATGCGGCGACGTCGCCGAGCGCTGGATCGAGATCCCGGCGGCCGGCCAGGACGAGGACGCCTTGGAAACGCCCGCGCCCGGCATCAAATTGCTGCCGAAGAAATGATCTCTGTTGGCGCGCTCCCTCGGGATGCGCCAACATTTCCAGTTATGACGGCATGAACGCAGCACTGCCTTCCTCGATGAACTGCATGCTTGCCGGCTCGCTTGTCTGGCTGGCGGCAATGCTCGTGGCGATGGCGCTGCTCGTCGTGCCCGGCCGCGCTTTGGCGCATGCCGCGCTGGTCGCGACCGACCCGGCTGACGGCGCCGTGCTGACGCAAAGTCCCGGCAAATTCTCGCTGACCTTCAGCGAGCCCGTCTCGCCGCTGGTGCTGACGCTTGTGCGGCCGGACGGCTCACAGCTTGCGCTGACATCCTTCCGCCTCAAGGACCAGACCGTCGAGATCGACAATCCCGAAGCGCTCAAATCCGGCACGCATGTGCTGAGTTGGCGAGTCGTTTCGGTCGATGGTCATCCGGTCGGCGGCTCGGCGCTGTTTTCCATGGGCGCGCCAAGCGCGGCACCAATGGCGGGTGAGGCCGTCGACTGGACGCTGCGGGCAGCGATCTGGCTCGGCAAGCTGTTTCTCTATGCCGGACTTTTTCTCGGCATCGGCGGCGCGTTCGCACTTGCCTGGCTCGCCGAGGACCGGCGCCGCGGCCGACGCTTCGTCATCGCGGCGCTTCTTATCGGTCTCGTCGGAGCGCCGCTTTCGCTCGGCCTGCAGGGGCTGGATGCGCTCGGCGCGCCGCTCGCCCGGTTTGCGACACCGGCTGTCTGGAAGACCGCGCTCGAGACGAGCTTCGTCTGGACGATGCTGCTCGGCCTGATCGCGCTCGGCTTGGCTTTGCTTTCTCTTGCCGGACCGTCGGGCTTGCGCAAGCTGGCGGCGTCCGTATCACTGCTCGGTGTTGGCGCGGCCCTTGCTGCGAGCGGTCACGCCAGCGCCGCCGAACCGCAATGGCTGACGCGGCCGCTGGTGTTCCTGCACGACACCGCGATCGCCTTCTGGGCCGGCGCGCTGGCGCCGCTCGGCCTCGCGCTGCGGCAGCAGCCGGCGGAAGCGAAGGTCTTTCTGCGGCGCTTCTCGCGCGCGATCCTGCCGGTCGTGGCTGTCCTTGCCGCCAGCGGCATCGTGCTGGCGATCATCCAAGTGCAGCAGCCGGCGGCGCTGATCCATACCGCTTATGGCCGGCTGCTGCTGCTCAAGCTCACGCTGCTGCTCTTCCTGTTCACGTTGGCCGCCATCAACCGCTGGACGTTGACCGCGCCCGCCGAGGCCGGCGACACCGAGGTGCAGCGGCGGATGGCGCGCTCGATCGGCATCGAGGTGGTCATCGTGCTTGCCATTTTCGGCGTCGCCGCCGGCTGGCGCTTCACCCCGCCGCCACGCGCGCTGGCGATCGCCGCCGCGCAGCCGGTGTCGATCCACGTCCATGCGCTGAAGGCGATGGCCGATCTCAGCATCACGCCAGGCCATGCCGGCGAGGTCGCCGCTTCGATTATGATCATGACCGGCGATTTCGGGCCTCTCGACGCCAAGGCGGTGACGCTGGTGCTGTCGAAGCCGGATTCCGGCATCGAGCCGATCAAGTGGCCGGCGAGAAAACCCGGCGACGGCACCTGGCGTATCGACAATCTCGCTATCCCGCTTCCCGGCCGCTGGAACGCCCGGCTCGATATCCTCGTTTCGGACTTCGAGGTGGTGAAGGTCGAGGCGCCAATTAATATTCGCGCAGAGTGAAATTGAGAGTGAATGGTGAATAGTGAATGGTGAATAGCAGGCGATTTTCGTTTCCGCGTCGCGACGACGTTCGCCTGTCCATTTCACTATTCACCATTCACCATTTCGCCCTCAGTCTTCACCCTTGGTCTCACCGACCTCGACACAATTCTGCGAGACGGTTGACGCCGCCGCCAAGGCCCGTCATTCATCTGGGAAAGGCGTTCTCCAGGACGCAGCCTACAAGAAGCATCCGAACGCAGGGAAGAAACGATGGAAAAAGCCGAAATCGGCCTGATCGGCCTTGGCACGATGGGTTCCAACCTGGCGCTCAACATCGCCGAGCACGGGCACCGCATCGCAGTCTTCAACCGCACGCCGTCGCGCACCGACGCCTTTGTCGAGAGTGCCGGTTCGCTGAAGGACATGGTCGTTCCCTGCTACAGCCTGGAGGAGCTCGCCGCCGCGATCCGGCCTCCGCGGCCGATCATCATCATGGTGCTGGCCGGCAAGCCGGTCGACGAGCAGATCGCGGCGCTGCGCGGCGTGCTGTCGGCCAACGACATCGTGATCGATGCCGGCAACGCCAATTTCCGCGACACGATGCGCCGCTTCTCGGAGCTGTCCGGCTCGGGCCTGACCTTTATCGGCATGGGCGTGTCGGGCGGCGAGGAGGGCGCGCGGCACGGCCCCTCGATCATGGTCGGCGGCACTGAGGAGTCCTGGAAGCGCGTCGAGAAAGTGCTGACGGCGATCTCGGCCAAGTTCAAGGGCGAGCCCTGCGCCGCCTGGCTCGGCACCGACGGCGCCGGCCATTTCGTCAAGACCATCCACAACGGCATCGAATATGCCGACATGCAGATGATCGCCGAGATCTACGGCATCTTGCGCGACGGCCTCGGCATGGCGCCGAAGGAGATCGGCAAGGTCTTCGAAGAATGGAACAAGGGCCGGCTCAATTCCTACCTGATCGAGATCACCGCAAAAGTTCTCGCCGCCGACGATCCCAAGACCGGCAAGCCGGTTGCCGACATCATCCTCGACCGCGCCGGGCAGAAGGGCACCGGCAAATGGTCGGTCATCGAAGCGCAGCAGCTCGGCATTCCGGCGACGGCGATCGAGGCGGCGGTCGCGGCGCGCGTGCTGTCCTCGATCAAGGATGAGCGGCAGGCGGCGGAAAAGGCCTATGGCAATATCGGCGTCGAAAAGATTTCCGGCGACAGCGGCGCGCTGCTCAAGGACCTGGAGTTGGCATTGTTCGCCGGCAAGATCGGGGCTTACGCGCAAGGTTTCGCGGTGATGAGCGGCGCCTCCAAGGAATTCAACTGGAATCTGCCCATGCCGACCATCGCCAAGATCTGGCGCGCCGGCTGCATCATCCGCTCGCAGATGCTGGACACGATGGCCGAGGCCTTCGGCTCAGGCAGCGCTTCCACCAATCTGCTGATGGCGCCGGCCTTCATCGCCATGATGAAGGAGGCGCATCCGTCGCTGAGGCGCATCGTGGGGCGCGCCTCCGAGGCCGGCTCGCCGGTGCCGGCGCTGTCGTCGGCGCTCGCCTATTTCGACAGCTACCGCCAAGGACGCGGCACCTCGAACCTGATCCAGGCGCAGCGCGACTTCTTCGGCGCGCACGGCTTCGAGCGCATCGGGGAAGAGGGGGCGTTTCATGGCCCATGGGGGAGTGGGGCCGCCTAGGGCCAGGTGAGGCCGGCCTGCAAATGGCGGCTTCCTGCGCTTCCGGTGCTCACGTACTTTAAGTACGCTCCGCTCCGGTTCTCGGAAGCCACCATTTTCGACTCGGCCTGACCTGCCCCTCAAGTCGCGCCAGTCAGCCGCGATAGGGCAAAACCTCGCTCGGCGTGCTGAGCGATTGCAGCGTGCCTGGATCGGCGCCGCCGATCCAGCCGAGCACGGCGCGGGCGAGCTCGGAGCCGGCGAGCCGGAAATTCTCGTTGACGACGAGCAGCTCTCGCCGGAACAGATGCAGCAGTTCCGACGATTGTTTCGACACCACGTCGACGTCGCGGCCGAGCTTCAGCCCGGCATCCTCGATGCCGGCCACGATGGCGAGCGTCGCGGCGGCGGCGCTGCTGACAAAGCCGTCCGGACGGTCCTTGCGCCGCATCAATTGCGCGGTCCGCATCCTGATCTGCTCGATCGACTGATCGATAGAGACGGTGTTGAACGGCACCTCGCTGGCACCCACCTCACTCAGCGCATCGGCAAAGCCGGCGACCGTATGGCCGTGATAGGTGAGGCCGACCGGAGGCGTCACCAGGGCAAGCCGGTGGCGGCCCCTGCCGGCGAGGTAGCGGACGGCTTCGCCGGCAAAGGCATAATTGTCGAAGTCGTGATAGGGATGCACCAGCCCCATGTCGGTGCGGCCATGCGTGGCGAAGGGAATGCCGCGCTCCAGCATATAGCGCGCCCGTGGATCGTTGGGCTGGGTGCGCGAGATGATGACGCCGTCGGCCGAGCCCGTCTCGACCAGATAGCGCACCGGGTCCAGCGGATCCTGCGAGCGCGAATAGGGCGTGACGATCAGATGGTAGGGCGTGTCGGCGATCACCTCGGTGACGCCGTAGATGATGTCCGAGACGAAGCTCATGAGCTCGTGCTCGGTGTTCAGCACAAGCGATATCACGTTGGTCTTGCCGGTTCTCAAGCGCACGCCGGCGCGGTTCGGGCGATAGCCGATCTGCTTGGCGACGAGCTGGACGCGGCGCCTGGTCTCGGCGCCGATCTCGGGCGCATCCTTCAGCGCGCGCGAGACTGTCGTGACGCCCAGCCCGGTCATGAAGGCAAGCGTCTTCAACGTCGGCCGTTCCTTGCCGGACGTGTCGTCGTCGCCCTTCTTCGTTATCCGTCTATCCATCGTCCCGCCCGTCAGGCGCATAGCAGTCGCGGGGCCGACCGGCAATCGTGCGGCGGTGACATTTGCGCGACCTTCAGTTTGCGGCTCGGCTCAATATACTGAAACGTTACAGATTGCCAATCTTCGTGATCAACCGGCAAGGTCGCGCCGCCGGCATCGCGGATGCGGAGAGGAGCCGAAAGTCGCTGGAATCACAAAGAAATATCGGTCTGGGCCTTCTTTTGGCACCAATCGACTGATCTGACACCGACATTGCCGCCTCGGGAGAAAGATTTTGTTCGCGTCGCGAAAAAACCTTGCCTGGCCTCAAGGCGAGGGGTTGCCTAGGCGGATCATTTGCCGTATCGAAAATCTGTAACGTTTCAGATTCTGGGAGGAGCCGAAATGCGATACAAATTCCTGACTGCCGCCTTTGCCGCGACAGTTGCGCTCAACTTCGCCGGTCCGGCGGCCGCGACCGACCTGGAAGTCACCCATTGGTGGACTTCCGGCGGCGAGGCGGCAGCGGTGGCCGAGCTTGCCAAGGCTTTCGACGCGACGGGCAACCACTGGGTCGACGGCGCCATTGCAGGCTCCGGCGGCACGGCGCGGCCGATCATGATCAGCCGCATCACCGGCGGCGATCCAATGGGCGCCACCCAGTTCAACCACGGCCGCCAGGCCGAGGAGTTGGTGCAGGCCGGGCTGATGCGCGACCTCACCGATATCGCCACCAAGGACAAGTGGACGGAGATCGTGCGGCCGAAGAGCCTGCTCGATAGTTGCACCATCGACGGCAAGATCTATTGCGTGCCGGTCAATATCCATTCCTGGCAGTGGCTGTGGCTGTCCAACGAGGCCTTCCAGAAGGCCGGCCTACCTGTGCCGAAGGACTGGAATGAATTCGTGGCGGATGCGCCGGCGCTGGAAAAGGCGGGCATCATTCCGCTCGCGGTCGGCGGACAGGCCTGGCAAGCCTCGGGCGCCTTCGACGTGCTGATGGCCGCGACCGGGGGCACCGACACGTTCCTCAAGGTCTACAAGGACAAGGACGCCGCCTTCGCGGCAGGCCCGGAGATCGCCAAGGTGTTCAAGGCGGCGGACGACGCCCGCAAGATGGCCAAGAACACCAATGTGCAGGACTGGAATCAGGCCACCAATCTGGTCATCACCGGCAAGGCCGCCGGCCAGATTATGGGCGACTGGGCGCAGGGCGAGTTCCAGGTTGCCGGCAAGACGGCCGGCAAGGACTATACCTGCCTGCCCGGCCTCGGCCTGAACGAAGTCATCGCCACGGGCGGCGACGCCTTCTACTTCCCGTTGCTCAAGGATGAGGCAAAGACGAAGGCGCAGGCGGTGCTCGCCGAGACCTTGCTCGATCCGAAGACCCAGGTCGCCTTCAACCTCAAGAAGGGCTCGCTGCCGGTGCGGGGCGACGTCGACCTCAACGCGGCGAACGACTGCATGAAGAAGGGCCTCGCCATCCTCGCCAAGGGCGCCGTCATGCCGTGGACGGACCAACTGCTTTCGCAGGACAGCCAGAAGCAGAAGGAGGACCTGTTCTCCGAGTTCTTCGCCAAGCCGGACATGACGGTCGAAGAGGCGCAGAAGCGCTTCGCCGCCATCATCGCTTCGGCCGATTGATCTACCGGCGCCCCGCCAGCTCCCGGCCCCTGCCTAACGGGTCGGGAGCATGATGTCCTCATTGCCCCAGCCCGGCTGTCGAGATGAGCAATAGCGAACGTCCCAACCAGCTTTTCCGTAACCTCAATGCGAAGATCGCATCGATTCCGATGGTGCTCACCGCGCTTGTGGTGTTCGTCGGCGGCACGGCGTGGACGGTTCTCTACTCCTTCACCAATTCGAAGCTGCTGCCACGGCTCAACTTCGTCGGCCTCGACCAGTATTATCGGTTGTGGGCGACGCCGCGCTGGCTGATCTCGATCGAGAACCTCCTGATCTATGGCGTGATCTCGCTGGTGTTCTCGCTGGTGATCGGCTTCGTCCTGGCGGCGCTCCTCGACCAGAAGATCCGCTTCGAGGATACGTTCCGCACCATCTTCCTCTATCCCTTCGCGCTCTCCTTCATCGTCACCGGGCTGGTCTGGCAATGGCTGCTCAACCCGGATTTCGGCATCCAGCGCGTCGTGCGCGACCTCGGCTGGACGAGCTTCAGCTTCGACCCGCTCTATAATTCCAGCATCGTCATCTACGGCATCTCCATCGCCGCGCTCTGGCAGGGCACGGGGCTGATCATGTGCCTGATGCTTGCCGGCCTGCGCGGCATCGACGAAGACATATGGAAGGCGGCGCGAGTGGACGGCATCCCGATGTGGAAGACCTACCTGTTCATCGTCATCCCGATGATGCGGCCGGTCTTCATCACCACGCTGGTCATCATCGCCGCCGGCATCGTCAAGGTCTATGACCTCGTCGTGGCGCAGACCAGCGGCGGGCCGGGCATCGCCTCCGAAGTGCCGGCAAAATACGTCTACGACTACATGTTCTTCGCCCAGAATCTCGGCCAGGGCTTCGCCGCCTCGACCATGATGCTGCTCTCGGTGATGATCGTCATCGTGCCATGGGCCTATCTCGAGTTCGGAGGCCGCCGGCGTGGTTGATGTCACTGCCTCCCCGTCCGATGCGGGCGTCCTTCCGCGCGACGACGCCGGGCCCGCCGGCGCGAAGCCGCGGCATGCGCTCTCGCGCCGCAACATCTTTCTCTACGGCACGCTGATCGTCGTGGCGCTCTATTACCTTTTGCCGCTCTACGTGATGATCGTCACGTCGCTCAAGGGCATGCCGGAAATCCGCCTCGGCAACATCTTCTCGCCGCCGATGGAAATCACCTTCGAACCCTGGGTGAAAGCTTGGGCGACCGCCTGCACCGGCCTCAACTGCGACGGGCTTTCTCGCGGTTTCTGGAATTCGGTACGCATCACCGTGCCGTCGGTGCTGCTGTCGATCGCGATCGCCTCGGTGAACGGCTATGCCTTGGCCAACTGGCGCTTCAAGGGCGCCGACACCTTCTTCATCATCCTGATCGTCGGCGCCTTCATTCCCTACCAGGTGATGATCTATCCGATCGTCATCATCCTGCGCGAGATCGGCATATACGGCACGCTGACCGGCCTTGTGATCGTGCATTCGATCTTCGGCATGCCGATCCTGACGCTCTTGTTCCGCAACTATTTCACGTCGATGCCGGAGGAGCTGTTCCGCGCGGCGCGCGTCGACGGCGCCGGCTTCTGGGGCATTTATCTGCGCATCATGCTGCCGATGTCGCTGCCGATCTTCATCGTCGCCATCATCCTGCAGGTCACCGGCATCTGGAACGACTTCCTGTTCGGCGTCGTCTACACGCGCCCCGACACCTACCCGATGACGGTGCAGCTCAACAACATCGTCAATTCGGTGCAGGGCGTGAAGGAATACAACGTCAACATGGCCGCGACGATCCTCACCGGACTCGTTCCGCTCATCGTCTATTTCATTTCCGGCAAGCTCTTTGTGCGCGGCATCGCGGCCGGCGCAGTGAAAGGATGATGATGGCAGCGGCAATCGCCAATCCCAGCGTTTCGATCCAGGACCTGTCGCTCAATTTCGGTGTGATGTCGGTGCTGAAGACGCTCAATCTCGACGTCGCCGAGGGCGAGTTCATCGTGCTTCTGGGACCGTCCGGCTGCGGCAAATCCACCTTGCTCAACTGCATAGCCGGCCTGCTCGACATTTCGGAAGGTCGCATCTTCATCAAGGGCAAGAACGTCACCTGGGAGGAGCCTAAGGACCGCGGCATCGGCATGGTGTTCCAGTCCTACGCGCTCTATCCGCAGATGACGGTGGAGAAGAACCTGTCCTTCGGTCTGCGCGTTGCCGGCCTGGCCAAGGACGAGATCGCCAAGCGCATCGCACGCGCCGCCGAGATCCTGCAGATCGAGCCGCTGTTGCAGCGCAAGCCTTCGGCGCTCTCCGGCGGCCAGCGCCAGCGCGTGGCGATCGGGCGGGCACTGGTGCGCGACGTCGACGTCTTCCTGTTCGACGAGCCGCTCTCCAATCTCGATGCCAAGCTGCGGGCGGAACTGCGCGTCGAGATCAAGCTGCTGCACCGCAAGCTCGAAAACACCATGATCTACGTCACCCACGATCAGATCGAGGCAATGACGCTCGCCGACCGCATCGCGGTGATGAAGGGCGGCGTCATCCAGCAGCTCGACGCGCCGCAGACCATCTACAACCGTCCGGTCAACCGCTTCGTCGCCGGCTTCCTCGGCTCGCCGGCGATGAACTTTGTCGACGGCCATTTGGAAAACGCGGATGGCGGCTGGCATTTTCTCGCCGATGGTCTGAAGATTCCACTCAGTACCTATGGTTTCGATCGGCAGCCGGAACCCGGACCAGCCGTGTTCGGCATCAGGCCCGAACATGTGAGTCTGAACAGCGGCGCCGGCTGGCCATTCTCGGCGGCCAGCAAAGTCGAAGTGGTGGAACCGATGGGCTCCGACACGCTGGTCTGGCTGCAGCTCGCTCAACAGAAATTCAGCGTCCGGGTTACCTCGGAGCGTACGCCCCGGAATGATGAGGCGGTGACCGTCGGCTTCGATCCGATGCGCGCTTCGCTCTTCGACGCCCAGACCGGCAACCGCCTTTAACCTCCCAAGCAGAACGGACAGGACATGAACTGGTCATTCCAACTCTACAGCGCTCGCAATTTTCAACCATGGAACGACGTGGTGAAAATGCTCGGCGAGCTCGGCTACAGCCAGGTCGAAGGCTTTGGCGGCGTCTATGACGACCCGAAGGCGTTTCGCGCCGAGCTCGACAAGAACGGGCTTGCGATGCCGACCGGGCATTTCTCGATCGAGGCGCTGGAGAACGATTTCGACGGCGTGCGCAAGATCGCCGACGCGCTCGGCATCAGGCTGCTGATCTGCCCCTATCTGATGCCCGATCAGCGGCCGTCCGACGCCGCCGGCTGGCGCGGCTTCGGCGAGCGCCTCGCCAAGGTCGGCGAAGTGGCAGAAAAGGCTGGCTACGGCTTTGCCTGGCATAACCATGATTTCGAGTTCAAGGCGCTTGCGGACGGCTCGCTGCCGCAGGACCACATCCTGTCCGCGGCACCGGACATCGGCTGGGAAATGGACGTCGCCTGGGTGGTGCGCGGCGGCGCCGATCCGCTGCCCTGGATCGAGAAGCATGGCAAGCGCATCGTTGCCGTCCACGTCAAGGACATGGCGAAGCCGGGCGAGGGGCTGGACGAGGACGGCTGGTCCGATGTCGGTCACGGCACGATCGACTGGGCGGGCCTGTTCAAGACGTTGCGCGCCAAGAGCGCGGCGCAGTATTTCGTCATGGAGCAGGACAACCCCAACGACATCGAGCGCTATGCCCGCCGCTCAATCGCAGCAGCCAAGAGCTGGCAGGAGTAATCGAAATGGCAGAGAAACTTGGCATCGGCGTCATCGGCTGCGGCAACATCTCGAAGGCGTATTTCTCGCTGGCGCCGCTGTTCCGCGGCATCAAGATGCGCGCCTGCGCGGATATCAACATGGAGGCCGCGAAAGCGCGGGCGAAGGAGTTCAAGCTGCGTGCCGAGACGGTCAACGACCTACTCAAGGACGACGAGATCGACATCATCGTCAACCTGACGGTTCCGGCGGTGCACTACGAAATCTCCAAAGCGGTGCTCGACGCCGGCAAGCATGTCTATTCGGAAAAGCCGTTCGTCTTGTCGATCGAGGAAGGGCTCGATCTCAAGAAACGGGCCGAGAAGAAGGGCCTGCGCATCGGTTCGGCGCCGGACACCTTCCTCGGCGGCGCGCACCAACTGGTCCGCGATCTCATCGACAGCGGCAAGCTCGGCGCGATCACCAGCGGCACCTGCCATGTGATGGGCCACGGCATGGAGCACTGGCACCCCAACCCGGATTTCTTCTTCCAGCCGGGCGCCGGCCCGGTGCTCGACATCGGGCCGTACTATGTCACCAACCTGATCCAGCTGATCGGGCCGGTGAAGCAGGTGGCCGCCTTCGCAACGACGCCGGCCAAGGAGCGCACCATCAGCTCCAAACCGCGGGCGGGCGAGAAGATCCCGGTGAACACGCCGACCACCATCCATGCGCTGCTCGAATTCGTGAATGGCGCGGTGATCACGCTCAACACCAGCTGGGACGTCTGGAGCCATGGCCACGCGCCGATGGAGCTCTACGGCGAATTGGGCACCGTCTTCGTGCCGGATCCGAATTTCTTCGGCGGCGATGTACGCTTCACCGACTCGGCCAAGCCGGTGAAGAGGCTGCCCAAGTGGAACCATCCGTTCGGCGTGCCGAACGAGATGCACGGCCAGGGCATGATGGCTAATTATCGCACCGCCGGCCTTGCCGACATGGCAATCGCGATTGGCGAAGGGCGGCCGCACCGCTGCTCGATGGAGCTGGCGCTGCACGCCGTCGATGTCATGACCGGCATCCTGCGCTCGGGCGAAAGCGGCAAATATGTCGCCATGCAGACGACCTGCGAGCGGCCGGCCGCGCTCGGCGTCAAGGACGCGAAGGCGTTGCTGGCGAAGAAAAAGTAGGTGGCAACCCCTCTCCCCGTTCCGGCGGGGAGAGGGTAAGGGTTAGGGGCAAGCATCGATTCAAATCAGGCTGGCGGTGGTCGCCGCGCCGTTTCGATCCCAAGGATTCCCTATGCCCTATGTCGCCGCCGAAAATCGCTACGAGAAGATGATCTATAACCGCTGCGGACGGTCCGGCCTGAAGCTGCCGGCGATCTCGCTCGGGCTATGGCACAATTTCGGCAACGATACGCCGCACAGGACCAAGCAGGCGATCGTGCGCAAGGCCTTCGATCTCGGCATCACGCATTTCGACCTCGCCAACAATTACGGCCCGCCGCCCGGCTCGGCCGAAACCGCGTTCGGCGAGATCCTGCGCACCGATTTCGCCGCCTACCGCGACGAGATGGTCATCTCGACCAAGGCCGGCTACGAGATGTGGGATGGTCCGTATGGCGAATGGGGCAGCCGCAAATATGTGCTGGCCAGCCTCGACCAGAGCCTCAAGCGAATGGGGCTCGACTATGTCGATATCTTCTATTCGCACCGTTTCGATCCCGAGACGCCGCTCGAAGAAACGATGGGCGCGCTCGACCACGCGGTGCGCTCGGGCAAGGCGCTCTATGCCGGCATCTCCTCCTACAACTCGCAGCGCACGCGGGAAGCAGCCGACATTTTGCGCCAGCTCGGCACCCCTTGCCTCATCCACCAGCCGAGCTATTCGATGCTCAACCGCTGGGTCGAGGAGGATGGGCTGCTCGACACGCTGGAGGGGCTCGGCATCGGCTCGATCGTGTTCTCGCCGCTGGCGCAGGGCATGCTGACCGACAAATATCTCGGCGGCATCCCCGAGGGCAGCCGCGCATCCCAGGGCAAGTCGTTGCGACCGGCCTTCATCAACGACAAGTCGATCGCCAACATCAAGGCGCTCAACGCCATTGCCGGCCGCCGCGGCCAGACCTTGGCGCAGATGGCGCTGGCCTGGGTGCTACGCAAAGGCCGCGTGACCACGGCGCTGATCGGGGCCAGCCGGCCGGAACAGGTCGAGGATTGCGTCGGCGCGCTCAAGGCGCTCGAGTTCTCCGACGCCGAGCTCGCCGAGATCGACAGCCACGCCCGCGAGTCCGACATCAACCTCTGGGCGGCTTCGGCCGAACGCAAGGGGCCGCCGCGCAAGTAGCGATCAGCTGGCGAACCATCTCGTCGGGGCGCGCATCAGAAGGGATGCGCAGCTGCGGAAACAGTGGCAAAATCGCTCGTTCGTCGTTATCTCAGGGGAATTGAAGTCGTTCGCGAGATCTGCCGCGAGCGTCGATTGGGCGAACAAGATGACGGCAAGAGATGCGCTGACCAAGAACCAGCTCTGCGTGCTCGAGAAGCTCGAGGCGTCCAGCGGACCGCTCAGCGCCTATACTTTGCTCGACCAGCTGCGCGAGCGCGGTTTCCGCGCGCCGCTGCAGGTCTACCGGGCGCTCGACACGCTGGTGAAGTCCGGCTTCGTGCACCGGCTCGAAAGCCTCAACTCCTTCGTCGCCTGCGCCGAGCCGCACGACCACAGCCATTCGATGACGGCCTTCGCCATCTGCGACAATTGCGGCCAGGTGACCGAGATGTCCGACCACGATGTCGGCCACCGGCTGGACGAATGGGTGCGCTCGACGGGATTTGCAGCCAAGAAGGCGGTGATTGAGTTTCGCGGTGTGTGCGCCAAGTGCAGGGCTGAGGCTGCGTAAGCCTTCACTTCGTCATACTAGGGCGGAGCAAGGAGCGAAGCGACGCGCGCAGACCCTAGTATCCATTCCGTGACATACACGCACCGCCACGGTGCAGAATCTGCATTGACAAGCGGCGTGCTCGGCAAGCTATCCACAACCGCCGCGCACTACGGCGCGCGTCGCGGCATGGATCCTCGGGTCTGCGCGCGTCGCTTCGCTCCTTGCTCCGCCCGTGGATGACGAACGAACGTGAGACGCCTAATGCGCCTCGTCCCAATTATCCGCGGCCCGCGCATCGACATGCAGCGGCACCGACATCGAGACCGCCGGCATCGGCGCATTCTCCATCACCTTGCGCACCACTGGGATCGTCGCCTCGACCTCCGCTTCCACCGTTTCGAAGATCAACTCGTCATGCACCTGCAACAGCATACGGGCGGAGAGCTTCGCCTTCTCCAGCGCTTCTTCCATATGGACCATGGCGCGGCGGATGATATCGGCGGCGGTGCCTTGAAGTCTGGCGTTGATTGAGGCGCGCTCGTTGAAGGCGCGCACCGACGGATTGGAGGCCCTTATCTCCGGATAGTGGATGCGGCGGCCGAAGATTGTCTCGACGAAACCGTTCTCCCGCGCATAGGCCTTGGTCTCCTCGATATAGTCCCGAATACCCGGAAAACGCTCGAAATAGCGTTTGATGTAGGCGCCCGCCTCCTCGCGCGGGATCGACAGCTGGTTGGCGAGGCCGAAGGCCGAGATGCCGTAGATGATGCCGAAATTGATCGCCTTGGCGCGCCGGCGCACCTCCGAAGGCATGCCTTCGACCGGCACATTGAACATTTCCGACGCGGTGATGGCATGGATGTCGGCGCCGTCGGCGAAGGCCTGTTTGAGCTGCGGGATTTCGGCGACATGCGCAAGCACGCGCAATTCGATCTGGCTGTAGTCGGCCGAGACCAGCTTGTGGCCTTTCTCCGCAATGAAGGCGGTCCTGATCTTGCGGCCTTCCGCCGTGCGCACCGGGATGTTCTGCAGATTGGGATCGGAGGATGACAGCCGCCCGGTGGTGGTTGCTGCCAGCGCATAGGAAGTGTGGACGCGATTGGTGCCGGGGTTGATGAAACCGGGCAGCGCGTCGGTATAGGTCGATTTCAGCTTGGTGAGCTGGCGCCAGTCGACGATCTTGCGCGGCAGCTCGTGGCCCTCGGCGGCGAGATCTTCCAGCAACTGTGCCGAGGTCGACCATTGGCCGGTCTTGGTCTTCGAGCCGCCTGGCAGCCCCATCTTGCCGAACAATATGTCGCCGAGCTGTTTTGGCGAGCCGATGTTGATGCGCTCGCCGACGATCCCGTAGATCTCTTCCTCGACGCGGGCCGCGCCTTGAGCCAGCTCGCCGGAAAGCCGCGACAGGATCTGGCGGTCGACCGAGATGCCGCGCTGCTCCATGCGGGCAAGCACGGGCACAAGCGGCCTTTCCAGACGCTCATAGACGGAAACGAGGCCCTTGGCGGCAAGCCTCGGCTTCAGCACCCGCCAGAGCTGCAGCGCCAGGTCGGCCTGCTCGGCAGCGTAGGCGGTCGCGCGTTCGATATCGACCTGATCGAAGCCGATGGCGCTCTTGCCCGAGCCGGCGAGCTCCTTCTTGGAGGCCGGCGCGTGGCCGAGCCACTTCTCCGACAGCGAGACGAGGTCGTGACCGCCGGATGTGCCGGCATCGAGCACGTAGGAGATCAGCATCGTGTCGTCGAACGGACCGATCTCGATGCCGTGCCGGCTCATCACGACAATGTCGTATTTCATATCCTGGACGATCTTGAGGACCGATCGGTCCTCAAGCAGCGGCTTCAGCAGCGCCAGCGCCTTGCGGACCGGGATCTGGTTCTCCAGCATGCCGCCGCCGAGCAGGTCGCCATTGCCGCTCTTGTGGGCAAGCGGCACATAGACGGCGCGGCCAGGCGCGAGCGCCATGGACAGGCCGATCAGGTCCGCCCGCATCGGGTCGGACGAGCTGGTCTCGGCGTCGAACGCAAGGACACCGGCCTCGCGGGCTTCGGCTATCCAGGCCTCGAGCGCGGCCGTGTCGCGAATGGGCGCATAGGCCGAAGGGTCGATCTTGCGGGCGGCCGCCTGCTCCAGCCGCAGGGCAGAGAGGAGCGATGGGGTGTCGCCTTGCGGCGGCGCGTCCTCGCCCCTGACCGGCGCAGCCGGTTTTATGGCGTCGCCCTGTGTGGACGCGATCGGCCTTGGCACCGGCGGTGCGCCGGCGCCGATATCGGGGCCATGCGCGGTATCGGCGCGCTCGATGGTGACGGCGGTGGCCTGGACGTCGCCAATGTCGGTTGCGGTCGCTTCGGCGACGCGTCGGGTCAGTGTGGTGAACTCCATCGTCTTCAGGAAGCCGATCAGCTTCGGGCCATCCGGCGCATGCAGGACAAGATCGTCCAGCCCTTCCTTCAGCGGCACGTCGTTCTTCAACGTCACCAACTCGCGCGAGATGCGCGCCTTGTCGGCATTGGCGATGATGGTCTCGCGCCGTTTCTCCTGCTTGATCTCCGAAGCGCGCGCCAGCAGCCCGTCAAGGTCGCCGAACTGTTCCAGCAATTGCGCCGCGGTCTTCGGGCCGATGCCCGGCACGCCCGGAACATTGTCGACCGAGTCGCCGGTCAGCGCCTGCAGGTCGATCATCTTTTCGGGCGGCACGCCCCATTTCTCGATCACCTCGGGAATGCCGATCTGGCGATCCTTCATCGGGTCGTACATGCCGACGGTCGGACCGACCAGCTGCATCAGATCCTTGTCGGAGGAGATGATGGTGGTATCAGCGCCGGCTTCGCAAGCCAGCCGGCAATAAGTCGCGATGATATCGTCGGCTTCAAAACCCTCCGTCTCTATGCAAGGGACATTGAAGGCTGCGGTCGCCTGGCGGATCAGCCCGAATTGCGGGATCAGGTCTTCCGGCGGCGCGGAGCGGTTGGCCTTGTATTCGGGGTAGAGATCGCTGCGGAAGGTTTTTGACGAATAGTCGAAGATGACGGCGAAATGCGTCGGCACCACGCCGACATCGGTGTTGCGGGCGTCCTGCATCAGCTTCCACACCATGTTGCAGAAGCCGAGCACGGCGCTGGTCGGCAGGCCGTCGGATTTGCGGTTGAGCGGCGGCAGCGCGTGATAGGCGCGGAAAATGTAGCCGGAGCCGTCGACGAGGAAGAGGTGATCGCCTTTTTTCATGCCGGCAGGGATAGCGCGGCCCGGCTTCGCGGTCCATGGCTAAGGCTGTGGAACCCACCGGTTCGGGCAACACCCCTGACACATCCTGTCCGGGCTGGAAATTTGCCGCTCACGGGTATGTTACAAAAGTGTAATTTTCGTGCCCTTGAATCGCCATGTTCACAGACCCAAATACACGTCATCGGCAGTTTTTCGCCGAAGTCCGGAGTAAGGCCCGTCCCCCGCCTATCCCGGGCAAACTGCGGCAGCCTATCCCCCCTCTCCGGGCTGCCGCAACGTTTCGAGTAGAGACCGCCGTGGTTCCCCCTCCACCACGGCGGTTCTTTTTTGCCTTCAGGCAAGCCTTTGCCGCTTGGTCCAATGATCGCGGGCTTTTCGTTTTCGGCATGGCCCTTTAGGGTCTGCCCAAAATCGAAAGGCAAAAAGCATGTCCAGAATTTCCCCCGTCCTCGACCGTCTCGACCAGAATCTCGACCAGAGCCTGGAGCGGCTGTTCGGCCTGCTCGGCATCAAGTCAATCTCCACCGATCCGGCCTTTGCCGCCGATTGCCGCGCGGGCGCCCAATGGCTGGTCGCCGAGCTCAAGCTGATCGGCTTCGACGCCAGTGTGCGCGATACGCCCGGACATCCGATGGTGGTGGCGCATCACGAGGGACCGGCGGGCGCGCCGCATGTGCTGTTCTATGGCCACTATGACGTCCAGCCGGTCGATCCGATCGAATTGTGGGAAACCGATCCGTTTGCGCCTTCGATCAAGGAGATCGAGCCCGGCCGCAAAGTGATCACCGGGCGCGGCTCGGCCGACGACAAGGGGCAGCTGATGACCTTCGTCGAGGCCTGCCGCGCGTGGAAGCAGGTGCATGGCAACCTGCCTTGCCGCGTCACTATCCTGTTCGAAGGCGAGGAGGAATCCGGCTCGCCGTCGCTGAAGCCGTTCCTGGAAGCCAACGCGGCCGAGCTGAAGGCGGATTTCGCGCTGGTCTGCGACACCAGCATGTGGAACCGCGAGACGCCGTCGATCTGCGTGTCGCTGCGTGGCATGGTCGGCGAGGAGGTCACCGTCAAGGCGGCCAACCGCGACCTGCATTCGGGCCTCTATGGCGGCCCGGCCGCCAATCCGATCCGCATCCTGGCCAAGGTGCTGGCGGATATTCACGACAAGGACGGCCGCGTCACCATTGCGGGCTTCTATGACGGCGTCGAGGAGACGCCCTCGCAGGTGCTGAAATCCTGGGAGGGACTTGGCGAGACGGCCGAGACCTTCCTCGGACCGGTCGGCCTTTCCATTCCCGCCGGCGAGAAGGGCCGCTCGGTGCTCGAGCTCACCTGGGCGCGGCCGACCGCGGAATTCAACGGCATCATCGGCGGTTATACCGGCAAGGGTTTCAAGACGGTAATCGCGGCGCAAGCGTCGGCGAAAGTGTCGTTCCGGCTCGTTCACAAGCAGGATCCAAAGAAGATCCGCGCCGCCTTCCAGGCTTTCGTGCGCGAACGCATTCCCGGCGACTGCTCGGTCGAATTCCACCCGCATGGCGGCTCGCCGGCGATCCAGCTTTCCTACGACTCGCCGTTCCTGGCCAAGGCCAAGGATGCGCTGTCCGACGAATGGGAGAAGCAGGCGGTCACCACCGGCGGCGGCGGTTCCATTCCCGTGGTCGGCGATTTCCAGACCTATCTCGGCATGGAATCGCTGCTGGTCGGCTTCGGCCTCGACGACGATCGCATTCATTCGCCGAACGAGAAGTATGAGCTGACCTCGTTCCACAAGGGGCAGCGGTCCTGGGCGCGCATTCTCGACGCGCTGACCCGCTGAGCCAAAATCACGAAAACCTTGAAATTCAACTTTCTGTTGATTTTTCTTCGGATCGCGGCGAGGACGAATTAGCTAGCGCGAAGTGCCGCGGCGTTGCGAGGATGCGCAACGCCGCAGCCGCGACCGGGAGAAGAGAATGACCGATATCCGTTTCCACAAAAACGATCTGCCCGACCTGTCGCGCTACAATGTCGGGGCGGTGGCCATCGACACGGAAACGCTGGGGCTCAACCCGCATCGCGACCGGCTCTGTGTGGTGCAGATTTCGCCCGGCGATGGCAGCGCCGATGTCATCCAGATCGCACCAGGCCAGAAGGAGGCGCCGAACCTCGCCAGCCTGCTGAGAAACAACACGATCACCAAGCTGTTTCACTACGGCCGCTTCGACATCGCCGTGCTCTACCATGCCTTCGGCGTGATGGCCGAGCCGGTGTTTTGCACCAAGATCGCCTCACGGCTCACCCGCACCTATACCGACCGCCACGGGCTGAAGGATCTCTGCGGCGAACTGCTCGGCATCGGCCTGTCCAAGGTGCAGCAATCCTCCGACTGGGCGGCCGAAACGCTCTCGCCCGAACAGCTCGAATATGCCGCCTCGGACGTGCTCTACCTGCACAGGTTGCGCGAGGTGCTGGGCGCGCGCCTGGCGCGCGAGAACCGCACCAAGGAGGCGGACGCCTGCTTCCGTTTCCTGCCGACGCGCGCCAAGCTCGACCTTATGGGCTGGGCTGAGGAAGATATTTTCGCGCATAGTTGAGGGACGAAGGTCCGTCGACCCAGCCCGTGGAGAAGTGAAATGGCAGAGCGCAAACCGATCGCGAGCGCGCCCAAGGACGGCTCCAAAGTCACGATCATGTGGAAGGACCGCGACGGTGTCGTCAACGAATCCGTCGGGCAATATCGCGACGGCGGCTGGTGGGTCTATACCGACAGCGACACGCAGAAGAAAGTCGAACCGACGAGCTGGCGGCCGGCAACCGATGATGGGGACGACGGCCAGTAGGCGATCCTCACCTGACAATTTCAGGGCGGGCGCGAGGCTTGGCCGCAACAAGGGGGCGCAATGAGACAGAACACGCTCTATCTCATCATCGGGGCGCTGGTCGCGGTTGTCATCGCGCTCGGCATCTATGTCTATCGCGAGCAGACCAGGCCGAAAGGCGTCGAGCTCAAGATTGACGACAAAGGCATTTCGATCCAGCAGAATTGACCATGGTGGCCAGCCGGGAGACCGGCGCGGTGAGGGGCTAGACCGGCTTTGCGAGACGACATTGCGCCGGGGGGATTTCGGCCGGAGATACAGGGGCTGCGCGGGCTTGCCGTCGCCTTTGTGGTGATTTTCCACATCTGGCCGGCAGCGCTTCCCGGCGGCTATGTCGGGGTCGACATCTTCTTCGTCATCTCCGGCTTCCTGATCACCGGCCTGCTCACCCGCATGGCGCTCAGCGAAGACGGCATCTCGCTGGTCGGCTTTTACACGCGTCGGGTCAGGCGGCTGCTGCCGGCGGCGATCGTCGCGCTCCTGGTCACGCTCGCTGGAACGCTGCTGTTCGTGTCGGACGCATGGTGGGAAGAAACCGCCAAACAGGTGATCGCAAGCGCGCTCTACATGCAGAACTGGCGGCTTGCCGAACAGGCCGTGGATTATCTCGGCGCTGAGGACGCGCCGAGCCCCGTGCAGCATTTCTGGTCGCTGTCGATCGAGGAGCAGTTCTACATCGTCTGGCCGCTGCTGATGTTGGCGGTCCTGTGGTGGGCCAGGCGTCGCGGACATTCACCGATGCAGACGCTCGTCTTCGTGCTCGGCGTGGTCATGGCGGGCTCGCTCGCGGCTTCCGTCGCTCTCACCCGATCCGATCCGGCTTGGGCCTATTTCGTCACCCATACGCGGGTCTGGGAGCTGGCCCTCGGCGGACTGCTGGCGCTGACCTCCGACCGCTTCCGGCCAAACGGCCGCGTGCGGACAGCGATGGTTGTCGCCGGCAGCTTGGCGGCGCTCGCATCGGCGATGCTGTTTTCAAGGTCGACCGATTTTCCGGGTTTCAAGGCGCTGCTGCCGACACTCGGCACGACCTTGATCATTGCGGCCGGCAGCGTACGCATGGGCCGCTTCCGCGGCCTCGACATCGCCATGCTGCGCTATATCGGCGATCGCTCCTATTCGATCTACCTGTGGCATTGGCCGCTGATCATTTTTTACGCCGCGCAGCGCGGCGCCATCGACCTTGTTGATGGTGTTCTGCTGATCGTCGTCACCCTGATGGTTTCCGAACTCTCCTACCGCTTCGTCGAACAGCCCTATCGCCATTCGCGCTCGTCCCGGGCATGGCGGCCGCTGATCGACGGCACGGTGGCGGTGGGGTTGTGCGTGGCGGTGGCCGGCGGACTCGTCTACGCGATCGACCGGCAGCCCATCGATACCGGCCTGATCGGAACGCCGAATTATCCGGGACCTGCGGCCTTGCTGGCGAACGCTGTCGTACCCCAGGGTGTCAAGCCATTGCCGCCCTTGAGCAAGATCGGCAGCGACGTGCCCGTCATCTACAGGATGAAGTGTCATCAGCAGCAGAAGGGAACCGACGCGACCGGTTGCCAGCTCGGCGACCCGGCGGGGACGAGGACCATTGTCGTGATGGGCGATTCCCACGCGGCGCAATGGGTGCCGGCCATCGACAAAATCGCCAAAGACAGAAAATGGAGGCTCGTCACCTTCACCAAGGCGGCATGCCCGGTAACCCGGGTCACTATCCTTGACGACGGCAAGCCGTACGAGCAATGCGCGCTGTGGCGGGAGAAAGCTCTCGCTGAAATCGCCAAATTGAAGCCCGATTTCGTGATCACCAGCCAGAGCAACTACACCAGCGTTACCCAGGGTGCGATGATTGAGGGATTGCGCAGTGTCTGGGGCGAGCTCACAAGTCAGGACGTGCGCGTCGTCGCCATCCGCAACACGCCTTTCAGCCTGTTCGACCCGCGCACCTGCCTGGGCACGGACCCGGCCAAATGCATCAATCCGCGCGCCGAGGTCGAACGGGAAAACATCTACGCGCTCGCCGCCCGGTCCGTGGCGGGGGTGACCGTGGTCGATATGAACGATGCGCTCTGCGGCAAGGACAGCTGCCCGGCGGTGGTCGGCAACATCGTCGTGCTGCGCGACAACCATCATCTCACGGCAACCTACGCGCTGGCGCTGGCGCCCTATCTGGCCAAGGCAGCGGGATTTTGAGCAACGTCACAACGAGATTGCCGCAGGGCCGTCGACTTGGCTGCGAACGACGCCGCGAGACCGTTGGATTCAGAAAATCCTAAGGGTTTCAAAAGGCTGCATAAACCCTGCTTTAACCCGCCTTTAAACCGCCGCATCTAATCTTCAACCCGAACGCCATCGGCACCCGGGGGCAGGCTAGCAAGAGCGCATGGCGAACCGCAGAAACAGTCGCATCGAACCGAGTTTCGAGGAGGCGCCGCGCGCGAAATCCTCCGAAGGCTTTTCGGTGAGCGAGGAGGATCGCGTCGTGCCGCGCAGCCGTAAATCCACTGCAAAGGGCAGATCCGCAAAGAAATCACGCGGTCGCGGCCGCGACCGCAGCCGGCGGGGCTTGCTTGGCATCGCCACCCGCCTGGTCTACTGGTGCTTCGTGTTCTGCATCTGGGGCGGCATCGCGGCGGCCGGCATCGTCGTCTATTACGGCGCCAAGATGCCGGCGGCGACCACCTGGTCGATCCCCGACCGCGCGCCCAACATCAAGATCGTCTCGGTCGATGGCGGGCTGATCGCCAATCGCGGCATGTCGGGCGGCGAGGCGGTCGGCCTGCACGAAATGTCGCCTTATATCCCGCAAGCCGTCGTCGCCATCGAGGACCGCCGCTTCTATTCGCATTTCGGCATCGATCCGATCGGGCTTTCACGCGCCATGGTCACCAACGTTCTCGGCGGCCATTTCTCGCAGGGCGGCTCGACGCTGACGCAGCAGCTGGCCAAGAACCTGTTCCTGACGCCGGACCGCACGCTGGAGCGCAAGGTGCAGGAAGTGCTTCTGGCGCTGTGGCTCGAACACAAGCACAGCAAGGACCAGATCCTCGAAATGTATCTCAACCGGGTCTATTTCGGATCCGGAGCCTATGGCGTGGAAGCGGCTTCGCGGCGCTATTTCGGCAAGAGCGCGCGCGACGTGAGCCTTTCGGAGGCCGCGTTGCTGGCCGGGCTGCTCAAGGCGCCGTCCAAGCTTTCGCCGGCACGCGATCCCAAAGCGGCCGAGGAGCGGGCGCAACTCGTGCTCGCGGCCATGCGCGCGGAAGGCAAGATCAGTGATAAGGAATATAAGGTGGCGCTGAGCGCGCCGGCGACGCGCGCGCCGTCCTACTGGACCGGCTCCGAGAACTATGTCGCCGACACGGTGATGGAGGAGCTTCCCGATCTCATCGGCGAGGTGCGCGGCGACATCGTCGTCGACACCACTGTCGACTTGACCCTGCAGAAGCTTGCCGAACAGTCGATCCGCCGGCTGATCGACGAAAGCGGTAAGAAGCTCAACGTCAGCCAAGGCGCGCTGGTGTCGATCGATGATTCCGGCGCGGTGCGCGCCATGGTCGGCGGCTATGATTATTCGACCAGCCAGTTCGACCGCGCCTCGGAAGCGCGCCGGCAGCCGGGCTCGGCCTTCAAGCCGTTCGTCTACATGGCGGCGCTGGAGGCCGGCCGCACGCCGGACAGCATCCGCAACGACGCGCCGATCAAAATCGGCAAATGGACGCCGGACAATTACGGCGGCAAATATTACGGCAAGGTGACGCTGGCCACGGCTTTGGCCAAGTCGCTGAACTCGGTGGCGGCGCAGCTCACTATGGAAGTCGGGCCCGACGCGGTGGTGGAAGCCGCGCATCGCATGGGCATCCAGTCCGATCTGCAGGCCAACACCTCGATCGCGCTCGGCACCTCGGAGGTGACGCCGCTGGAGCTGACTTCCGCCTACGTCCCGTTCGCCAATGGCGGCTACAAGCCGGACGTCCATTTCATCCGCCGCATCACCACCGGCGACGGCAAGGTGCTTTACGAGAACAGCGGCGGCAGCGCGCCGCGCGTCGTCAAGGCCGACACCGTCGGCATGATGAATTCGATGATGACCGGCACGGTCGAGATCGGCACCGCCAAGAAGGCGGCCTTCAATTGGCCGTCGGCCGGCAAGACCGGCACCAGCCAGAACTCGCGCGACGCCTGGTTCGTCGGCTACACCGCCAATCTCACGACGGGCGTGTGGTTCGGCAATGACGATGGCAGCCCGATGAAGAAGGTCACCGGCGGCGCCCTGCCGGCGCAGGCCTGGCACGAATTCATGGTGGCCGCGCATGAGGGCGTGCCGGTGCGGCCGCTGCCCGGCACCTGGAAGTCGACGCCGTCCGACACGATCGTGCCGGACGAGATCCCGTCGGCGGACGCCTCGCAGCCGCCGCCTGCGCCGCCGGCGGCTGTCGGCCAGTCACAGCCTGCTGCTCGATCGCAGCCTGTCGCCCAGGCGCCCGCGCGTCCGGTGCGGACCGCGCGACCTGCCGAGACGGTCGATGCCGCCGGCTTCGATATGCCGAGCGACAGCGGCGAGACCGCCTCGATCAAGCATCCGGTGCCGCCTGGCAATGTCGGCGGCCCGACGAAAAAGCGCCAGACTTCGATCCTCGATATTCTGGGCGGGGGTTAGAGCGGCAACTTCACCTCTCGCAATGGCAAGCGCCTTCGGCTACATGTCCGGCCGGAGACAAAACCATGGCCGAGACCGACAGCAGAAAAACAATCGTGCTCACCGGCGCCAGCCGCGGCATCGGCCATGCGACGGTGAAGCGCTTTTCGCGCGAGGGCTGGCGCGTCATCACCTGCTCGCGCCAGGCCTTCGCCGAGGATTGCCCGTGGCCGGCCGGCCCCGAGGACCACATCAAGGTCGACCTCGCCGACCAGGAAGATGTCGGCATCGCCGTTTCGGAAATCCGTCATCGGCTTGAGGCGCATGGCGGACAGCTGCACGCCCTGGTCAACAACGCCGGCATTTCGCCGAAGCTGAAAGACGGCAGGCGAATGGACTCGATCGAGACGCCGATGCATGTCTGGCGCGACGTGTTCCAGGTCAATTTCTTCGCGCCGATCATGCTGGCAAGGGGGCTGTTCAAGGAACTCGCCGCTGCCAAGGGCTCGATCGTCAATGTCACCTCGATCGCCGGCACACGTGTGCATCCGTTCGCCGGCACGGCCTATGCCACATCGAAAGCGGCGCTCGGCTCGCTGACGCGCGAGATGGCACATGACTTCGGCCCGCACGGCATCCGCGTCAACGCGATCGCGCCGGGCGAGATCGACACGGCGATCCTTTCGCCCGGCACCGACAGAATAGTCGAGACGATCCCGCTGAGACGACTGGGCGCCACTTCGGAAGTTGCCGACATCATCTTCTTCCTGTGCTCGGGCCAGGCGTCCTACGTGACCGGCTCGGAGATCCACATCAATGGCGGCCAGCACGTTTGATTGGCTGACTTCAGGTCATGGTGACAACGGCCTTGCCGCTGAAGCTGCGTTGCCGCAGCGCGTCCAGGGCCCGGCCGATCTCCGTCCACGGCACGGTCATGGCCACGCGCGTTTCGAGCCTGCCGGCCGCGACAAGATCGAGCAGCGCGGCGATGTCGGCGCCGATGGCTGAACCGGACGTGTAATAGGCGAAGGTCTGAAGCCTCGCGCCTTCGTGGCCCGGAACGAACTGACGGAAACCGATCGGCGTGAGCTCGCCGCTGCTCGAACCGAACATGACGATGGTCCCGCCGGGCGCGATGCGTTCGATCGCATCGGCGAGGCTTTTGCCGCCGACCGACTCGGTGATCAGCGAAAAGGATCCCTCGGCCAGTTCGATCGACTCGACGACCTGCCCGGCGCCCAGATCGCGAAGGTCATCGTGATGCCGCGCCGAAGCGACCGCTGTCACTGAAGCGCCTTGCTCGCTGGCGATCTGGACCTGGAAGCGGCCGACCGCGCCGCTTGCGCCGGTGATCAGGACCTGCTGTCCGGCGAGATCGCCGCCATGGCGCAAGGTTCTCAGCGCCGTCGTGCCCGCGACCGGAAGCGTGGCTGCGGACGCGAAGCTGACCGCGTCCGGCACGACGGCAAGACGATCGGTCGGAACCGCGACCCGTTCGGCCCAGCCGGCCTGGTCGACCAAGGCGGCAACGCGCGTGCCCGCGGTCGGGCCCGAGCCATCGGCCGCCGCGCGCTCGACAATGCCGACGATGTCCTGGCCAGGTATCCACCCGTCAGGTCGTAAGCCGAGCAGGCGCAGCTCGCCACGATTCAACGATGTTGCATGAACTGCCACCAATGCTTCATTTCCATTGCAGTTTGGGTGATCGACCTGGGTGAGCTTCAGCCGGTCGGGGCTGTCGGAAGAGATGGCGAGAGCGAGCATGGGCCCATCCTTTTGAAATTGGCGTTTGGGAGTCGCGATCGATTGACGAATTGGCTGGAGCCTATCGACTTTCCTGGTTGAAGAATTTAGAGATAAGGCCAGATGATCGCTGAAAGCAGTCAAGGATGAGACAGCCGCTTCGCTGGCCCTGGCTGGATTTCGACGTCGACGATGTGGCTGCGCCGGCGATGGCCGTTGGCGTCGACGTCACCGAGACCAGGGCCGAGGCGCGTGAGCATTGGCACCGCAAGGCGCAGCTCGTCTTCGCGCTCGGCGGCGGCGTCACCTGCCGCGTTGCGAGCGGGCTTTGGATGGTGCCGCCGCATTGCGGGGTGTGGGTGCCGAGCCGCATGGAACACAGCAACATCGCGACGGCGAATGCGCGGATTTTCTTCGTCTATATCGAGCCCGGCGCCGCCGACCTGCCGGACCGGTGCTGCACGCTTTCGATCTCGCCGCTGCTGCGCGAGCTCATCATCGAACTGTCGGAGTGCGCGCCGGACGATGCGCGCGGCAACTTCCTGGGGAGCGTGCTGCTCGCGGAACTGCCGCGCATGCCTGTGCAGCAATTGCATTTGCCGATCTCGGCCGAGCCGCGGCTGCGGCGGATCGCCGAAGCGCTGGCCGACGACCCCGCCGATCGCAGCACGTTGGCGCAATGGGCCGGCCGCGTCGCGCTCAGCGAGAGCAGCCTGGCGCGGCTCGTTGTGAAGGAGACGGGCCTGAGTTTCGGACGCTGGCGCCAGCAGCTGCATCTGATCGTGGCGCTTCGGGAGCTGTCTTCCGGCGCCAGCGTGCAGCAGGTGTCGGGCGATCTCGGCTATGAATCCGTGACCGCTTTCATCACCATGTTCAAAAAGGCGCTGGGCAAGCCGCCGGCAAAATACCTCAGCGATATCGCGCAGAATGGCGGCTCCGCGTTCCTGGCCTGACATCCATCAAGCGGGCTGCGGATCGATCTCCATGCCAGGCGCGGCCGGATCGGTGGTCTTGCCGGTCACCACCTCGACGATGCCGCGGGCGATCTCGCGCTCGCCCATGATCACGATGTCTGCGCCGAGCCCTTTGAGATGCTCGACCTCGGCGTCGGAATGAGCGCGGGCAATGACGCTGATCGCCGGATTGGCCGTGCGGGCCCGAAGCACGATTTGGCCGGCTTCGAAGGCGTTGGGAATGGCGAGGATCAGCCGCTTGGCGCCTTCCGGGTTGGCGGCTGCGAAGACGTCCGCATTGGCGGCGTTGCCGGCGATGGTCTCGACGCCGTCGTCGCGCAGCTTGGCCAGCGTCTTGTCGGCGTCCTCGATGACCAGGAAGGGCAGGGCGGCTTCCTTCAGCGCAGCGCCCACAAGGCTGCCGACGCGGCCGTAGCCGATGAGGATGGAATGGCCGGCGAGGGTCGTCTTCGGCGGCGGGCCGTCCTCCTTTTCTGGAGCCGCCGACACCGAAGCAACCTGGCCGGGCTCGGTCGCCGGGCCGATAGGCCTTTGCTCTTCGGCCGGCGCGGCCTTGCCGGCGCGCCTTTCCAGCCACGGCTTCATCCAGTCGACAACGAGGAACATCAGCGGGTTGAGCAGGATCGAGAGGATGGCGCCAGCGAGGATCAGGTCGCGGCCCTGCTCGGGCAACAGTTTCAAGCCGACGCCAAGCTCGGCCAGGATGAAGGAGAATTCGCCGATCTGGGCAAGGCTCGCCGAAATCATCAGCGCGGTCGCGATCGGGTAACGGAAGACAATGACGATGAAGAAAGCGGCGATCGACTTGCCGATAATGATGATGGCCAAGGTGGCGAGAATCGGCAGGCCGTTGCTGATCAGGCTGAACGGGTCGAATAGCATGCCGACCGAGACGAAGAACAGCACCGAAAAGGCGTCGCGCAGCGGCAGCGATTCTTCCGCCGCGCGGTGGCTGAGCTCGGATTCGCTCATGATCATGCCGGCGAAGAAGGCGCCGAGCGCCAGCGAGACGCCGAACAGCTTCGCCGCGCCGAAGGCGACGCCGAGCGCGATGGCCAGCACCGCGAGCCGGAACAATTCCCGGGAGCCGGTGTGAGCGACGTAATGCAGGATCCACGGAATGACCCTGCGGCCGACCACCAGCATGACGACGACGAAGGCGGCGACCTTGGCGAGCGTGACGCCGACCACGCCCCAAATGCCGTAGCTGGCGGGCAGCGAAAGCAGGCTCGCATGGTCGTCGACCTGGGGCTGGCCCCCGAGCACGCCGGCGAGCGCCGGCAAGAGCACCAGCGCCAGCACCATGGCGAGATCCTCGACGATCAGCCAGCCGACGGCGATGCGGCCGCGCTCGGTCTCGATCAGCCGCCGCTCCTGCATGGCGCGCAAAAGCACCACGGTCGAGGCGACCGAAAGCGCCAGGCCAAAGACCAGGCCGGCGCCAAGCGACCAGCCGAGCAGCCAGGCAAGTCCGACGCCGAGCAGGGTCGCAAAGCCGATCTGCACGATGGCGCCCGGCACCGCGATGGCGCGGACGGACAGAAGGTCCTTCAGCGAAAAATGCAGGCCGACGCCGAACATCAAAAGGATGACGCCGATTTCCGCGAGCTCGTTGGCGAGGCTGGCGTCGGCGACGAAGCCGGGCGTGTTCGGACCGACAAGGACGCCAGCGACAAGATAGCCGACGAGCGGCGGGATGCGGAAACGGTTGGTTAACGCCCCGAAGACGAATGCAAGCCCCAGACCGGCGACGATGGTGGCGATAAGGGGCGTGTCATGCGGCATTGTCTATGGAGCGCCTTTCGAAAATTCACGATGTCGGATGGGCGCCCGCCGAGGCCGTCGCCTTCGGCAATATGATGGCCGCAGCGGCGATGATGCAACCGCCGCCGCGCAGAATTCGACGCTGAAGGTGGCGCGCACCGGAAATCGGCGCCGCGCCGACAAAGAGACGGCTTCGGGACGCGACCCAGCCTCGAAGCCGCTTTTTTTCGGCGCCTTATGCCGCTTGCAACAGGTTCTCGATGTCGGGAATCGTGTGGTTCGTGAGTGTCTTTGGGATTTCCGCCTGCACCTTCTCGCAAACCTCCTTGTGCAGTTTCTGGCGCATCTCGCCAAGCACCTGCGGCGGCGCGATCAGCACGACCGCGTCGAACGCGCCGCGGTGCGCCAGCTTGTAGAGCCGGTCGGCAATCTCGACGGCGAAGCGCTCCTTGCCGAGACGGTGCCAGTCGGTTTCCTCGACGGCGCTGCGGGGACCCTCGTTGCTCTGGCGGCCCGGCTTGTCGCTGCCTTGCTCGCGCGTGGCGGGGTTCTCCTGCTCCATCTCCTGCACCACTTCGAGGTTCGGGAACTTGGCGTCGCCCTGGTTGCGCAGGAAAAGCGCCTTTTCGCCATCAGCCACGATGACCCACAGTCCGTGTTTCAGCTTGATGCTCATGGCGTTCCTCCTTGCTTGCTGCTTGCCGATAGATGGAGCTTGGGATCCGCAAATGGATTGCTAGGCAAACGAGCCGCGAGGCATGATTGTTCCGATCCGGCGATGGCGTCTCGATCGCTTCCGGCAGACTCGGTCGAGCGCCTATCCCGCAGGGTCAGCTTTAATCTACTAACTTAGTAGAATTTAGAATAAACTGTTTTGCGGCTTTCTCGGTCAGGCGCTAAAAATTACGACGGATCAAGGCTGTTTCTTATGCCGCTCCGGCCGTCTCACCGTCAAAGTAGAATTTTTTTCTCTTGGCCTTCGCAGTTGCGAAAAAGCGATTGCCTGCCGTTCGGCGACGCGCGAGTGCTTGCCTTCTGATTTTGGGCGTGGCCGCGTAAAACTGCCAAACTATTCCAATATTGCTCATTGCCATGTCGTCAGCCAACGCCAAGCTCAATGCCTTTCCCGTCTTCATGCGGGTCGACGGCGAAGCCGTAGCCATCATCGGCAATGGCGAGGAGGCGCTCGCCAAGGCGCGGCTGCTTTCGCAATCGAGCGCGGTGTTGCGCATCGTTGCCGACGATGCCAGCGACGGCCTGCTGGATTTCATCGCGTCGGCCGGCGCTGTTCACATCAACGCAGCCTATCAGGCCGCGCATCTCCAAGGTGCTGCCCTGGTGTTCGCCGCCAGCGGCGACGAGGCGCTCGATCGCCGCGTCGTCGAGGACGCGCGGCGGCTGGGCATTGCGGTCAATGCCGTGGACCGTCCGGAGCTGTGCGATTTCTTCACGCCCGCATTGGTCAATCGGGCGCCGGTGGCGATCGCCATCGGCACAGAGGGCGTCGGACCGGTTCTGGCGCAGATGCTGCGCGGGCGCATCGACCGCATGCTGTCGCCGTCGCTCGGCCGGCTGGCTTCACTTGCCGCGTCTTTTCGCGCCGCCGCCGAGACGCTGCCGAAAGGCAATCGGCGCCGCCGCTTCTGGAGCGATTTCTTCGCCGGTTCGCCGGCCAAGGCCATCGAAGCCGGCGACGTCGCCGAGGCGCATGGCGCGGCGCTCGACCTCTTGGCCCAGGATGCTCCGGTCGACGGACATATCGCGCTGGTCGGCGCAGGTCCGGGCGCGGAGGACCTTTTGACTTTGCGCGCGCACCGCCTGCTGATGGAGGCCGATGCCATCGTCTACGACGCGCTGGTGCCGGAGGCGATCGTCGCCATGGGCCGCCGCGACGCCGAGCGCCTGCCGGTCGGAAAACGCAAGGGCTGCCATTCCAAGAGCCAGGAAGAGATTAACGCGCTGCTCATCGAGCTGGGCCGCGCCGGCAAGCGCGTGGTGCGGCTGAAGTCCGGCGATCCGCTGGTGTTCGGCCGTGCCGGCGAGGAGATGGCGGCGCTGCGCGAGGCCGGGATCGCCTATGAGGTGGTTCCGGGCGTCACCGCCGCCTTTGCCGCCGCCGCTGATTTCGAGCTGCCGCTGACGCTGCGCGGCGTTTCGTCCTCGATGGTGTTCACCACAGGCCACGACCTCAAGGGCAACTCGCTGCCCGACTGGGCCAAGCTTGCCATTTCGGGCGCGACCGTTGCCGTCTATATGGGCCGTTCGGTGGCTGCCGAAGTCGCCGGCCGGCTGATCGAAGCAGGACTGTCGCCGGATACTGCCGTTGCCGTCGTCGAGAATGCCAGCCTCGGCAACCGTCGCCGTTTCCACGGCACGCTTGCCGACCTGCCGTCGCTGGAGGAGCGCGCCGATCTCACCGGACCGGTGATGACGATCATCGGCGATGCCGTCGCCGGTGCCAATTTTGCACAATCCGAGCCGCTCGCGGCACATAAGCATGAGGGCGCGGCTTCAGCCGTGGCCGAAGGAGTCCGGCAATGAAGGTTCTCACCGCGAACAGGCTCTCCGACGGCATCGCCGTCTGGTACGCCGCCGGCGGCTGGGCGGAGACGGTCGGCCATGCCGATATCGCGCACGACAAGGCGGCGGAGGACCGGCTGGAAGCGATCGGCGCCGCGGCCGCCGCCAACAATGAGGTGGTCGACGTCAACATCATCGATGTTGCGATCGTCGATGGCTTGGTCGAGCCGGTGCGGCTGCGCGAAAAGATCCGCGCCGCGGGCCCGACCATCCGCACCGATCTCGGCAAGCAGGCAAGCCCGGAAGCGGCGCGGGCGGCTTAACCCCAAGAAAAGCAGCGGGCGGACGCGCCCTGAAAGACGAAGCATGTACCGTTACGACGAGTTCGACCAGGATTTCGTACAGGCCCGTGTCGCCGAGTTCAGCGACCAGGTGCAGCGCCGGCTTGCCGGCGAGATCACCGAGGACCAGTTCCGGCCGCTCAGGCTGATGAATGGCGTCTATCTGCAGCTGCACGCCTATATGCTGCGCATCGCCGTGCCCTACGGCACGTTGAACAGCAGGCAATTGCGCATGCTCGGCCACATCGCGCGCAAATACGACAAGGGCTACGGCCATTTCACCACGCGCCAGAACATCCAGTTCAACTGGCCGGCGCTGTCGGACATCCCTGCGATCCTCGCCGATCTGGCGAGCGTCGAGATGCACGCCATCCAGACCAGCGGCAACTGCATCCGCAACGTCACCGCCGACCATTTCGCCGGAGCCGCCGCCGACGAGGTCGCCGATCCGCGTCCCTATGCGGAAATCCTGCGCCAATGGTCGTCGGTGCATCCCGAGTTCTCGTACCTGCCGCGCAAGTTCAAGATCGCGGTGACCGGCGCCGAGCGCGACCGCGCCGCCATCCAGACGCATGACATCGGCCTGCATCTGAAGAAGAACGCGGCCGGCGAGCTGGGCTTTGCCGTCTACATAGGCGGCGGCCAGGGCCGCACGCCGATGGTGGCGAGAAAGATCCGCGACTTCCTGCCGGAGGCGGAGTTGCTGTCCTACTGCACGGCCATCCTGCGCGTGTACAACCTCTACGGCCGTCGCGACAACAAGTTCAAGGCGCGCATCAAGATCCTGGTGCACGAGACCGGCGTGGAGGAGATCACCCGCCAGGTCGAGGCCGAGTGGCAGGAGCTGAGGGACGCCGAGCTCAAGCTGCCGGAAGCCGATATCCAGGCGATCAACGCCTATTTCGCGCCGCCGGCGCTGGTTTCCCGTCCGGAAGGCGATGATGCGGTGAAACAGGCCAGGCTCGATTCGAAGAGCTTTTCGGAATGGCTCGACCAGAATGTCGTGACGCATCGCCATCCCGACTATGCGGCGGTGACCATCTCGCTCAAGGGCATCGGCGAGGTGCCCGGCGACGCAACGGACAGCCAGATGGAAGCGGTTGCCGACATCGCCGAGAAATACGCCTTCGACGAATTGCGCGTCAGCCACGAACAGAACCTGATCCTGCCGCATGTAGCGCGCGCCGACCTCAAGGCGGTCTACGACGCGCTGGTCGAGATCGGCCTGGCAACAGCCAATTCCAATCTGATCAGCGACATCATCTCGTGCCCGGGCCTCGATTATTGCGCGCTGGCCACGGCGCGCTCGATCCCGGTAGCGCAGGAAATCTCGCGCCGCTTCGCCTCGCTGGAGCGGCAGCGCGAGATCGGCGAGCTGAAGCTGAAGATCTCCGGCTGCATCAATGCCTGCGGCCACCACCATGTCGGCCATATCGGCATTCTGGGCGTGGAGAAGAAAGGCACCGAGCTCTATCAGGTGACGCTTGGCGGTTCGGCCGACGAAAACACATCCGTCGGCGAGATCATCGGCCGCGGCTTCTCCTCCGATGAGATCACCGATGCCATCGAGCAGATCGTCGATACCTATCTCGGCCTTCGGCTCAGTCCCGACGAACGTTTCATCGACGCCTACCGCCGTGTCGGTCCCGCGCCGTTCAAGGAGGCGCTCTATGCTGGCGAAACCAAGGCCGCTTGACCGGACAGGCGAAGTCGAGACCGGCGTTGCCGCCGAGGCAGCGGGGCTCGACGCGCTGTTGGGCCATCTGAAGCCGATCGAGATCATCGAACGGTCGGCGCACGAATTCCGCGGCGCGGTCGCCGCGGTGTCTTCCTTCGGCGCGGACTCCGCCGTGCTGCTGCACATGATTTCGGAGATCGACCGCGCGCTGCCGGTCATCTTCCTCGACACCGGCAAGCATTTCGAGGAGACGCTCGGCTATCGCGACGCGCTGGTCGCCGATTTCGGCCTCACCGACATCAGGGTGATCAAGCCGGAAGAGACCGCGCTCCAACGCGTCGACCCGACCGGCAGGCTGCACGAGACCGACACCGATTCCTGCTGCAATGTGCGCAAGGTCGAGCCGCTGGCGCGCGGCGTCGAGCCGTTCCGCGCCTGGTTCACGGGGCGCAAGCGCTTCCAGGCTTCGACGCGCACGGCTTTGCCCGTCTTCGAGGCCGTCGGCTCGCGCATCCGCATCAATCCGCTGGCGCATTGGACGACATCGGACCAGGCCGACTATATGCGGGCGCATGCGCTGCGCGAAAATCCGCTGGTCGCCTATGGCTATCTCTCGATCGGCTGCTTTCCCTGCACGCAGCCGGTGCAGCCGGGCGAGGATGCGCGCAGCGGCCGCTGGGCGGGGCACGCCAAGACCGAGTGCGGCATTCATTTGTCGGGGCTGGAAAAGTCGCTGACCGACGCCTCACTTTAGGATACGCCGATATTCAGGTGATGCCGGCTTGCAAATGGCGACTTCCTGCGCTTCCGGTGCTCACGTAGTTCAAGTACGCTCCGCTCCGGTTCTCGGAAGCCACCATTTTCGGCTCGGCCTGACCTGAATCTCGACATATCCTTGGGACTCTTTGGAACTTAGGAATTTTGATGACTGGATCGACGACAGCGGGGACCCGCCTCTGGACCCGTGACGGTTTTCGCGAGGATGAGTGGACCCACGCCGAAAGCGCCGAGGCGCTTGCCGGCAACGGCCGCTTCATCCTGCCTCTGCAGGCCTTTCTCGGGCTGGATGAAGACGTTCGCAAGTCAGCCAAGGAGCGTCTCGGCGTCCTGCTGCAGCCCGGCGACGAGCTGGACAAGATAACCGGCCTGCTCGACCAGCTGTCGCTGGTGGCGCTGGCCTTCCCGGCCTTCAATGACGGCCGCTCTTTTTCCAAGGGCGAATTGCTGCGCGCCCGGCATCAATTCAAGGGCGCGGTGCGCGCCACCGGGCAGGTGCTGGTCGACCAGCTGCCGCATATGCTGCGGCTCGGCTTCGACGAGTTCGAGGTCTCCAATCCGGTGCTCTTGAAGCGGCTGGAGGAAGGCCGCACCGGCGGCTTGCCGCTTTACTACCAGCCGGCGGTCGAACCGGAGGCCAAGGGCCCAAAATATTCCTGGCGGCGCAAGCGCCCCGGCTGACGCTAGGCTACCGCCCGTCTACTCGTCGTTAAGCTGACGATCTCCAAATCTAATTGGCGTTGTGTCAAGGCGGCTTCCGCCATCAACCATTGCCCAAACAAGGCAAGTTTGCGGGCTGAAAGCTTGTCCTCTGGGCACACGAGATACCAGCCAGCCGTATTCGGGTGGTGGACAGCGAACGGCGCTACCAGCCGTTCGGCTCGGATGTCACTCGTCATATAGGCGCGGTTGGCGACGGCAAAGCCCATGCCGGCGTTGGCCGCCTCGTAGGCCATCATGCAGGAATCGAAATAGAGGCTTGTGGTCGCGCCAAGCACGTAGCTCGCATCGGCAAAATCGAGCCACGACTGCCAATTCTGGGTGCATGTGTCGGAGTGGAGCAAGGTAAAATGGCGCAAATCCTCCGGCGTTACCTTCGAAAGCGGCTTGTCGCCCAGAACTTCGTGGAACAGCCTACGGCTACATACCGGCGTCAGGTCTTCCTTGAATAGAAGTTCTGAATTGAGGCCAGGGAAGTTACCGTCGCCATAGCGGATCTCAAGATCGTACTCGGAGGTAGAGAATTCATGCGTGGCGTAGGATGTGGAGACACGCATCTCGATATCCGGGTACTGGCGTTGGAAAGTCAGCAGCCTTGGGAATAGCCAGCGCGCCGCGAAGGTCGGCAAAACACATATCCGAAGTACATGCGCCTGGGACTGGCCGGTTGCCTCCATGCTGGCCGCGACGATTCGTTCCAGGGCCTCCCGCACCTGCGCCACATACATCTCACCTTCCGGCGTCAGCGACACGGTATTATGACCGCGCTCAAAAATCTTGAAGCGCAATTGGTCTTCGAGGCCCTTGATACGCTGGCTTACCGCAGAAGGTGTGATGAATTGTTCTTCGCCGGCACGCGTGAAGCTCCTGTGGCGAGCAGCGCTTTCCACAATCTTCAACGAATTAAGATTAACTCGGCTAAGCAGGCGCATAGCAATTCCTCAGGCTTTCATCGATCTATTATTCATAGGTGGCTTCATTGACTTTGCATTCGCCCAAAGGGTGAGGATTAAACTTAAAAGAAAAGCAAGATTGCAAAGCAATCCCATGAAGACGATTTGATCAAATGAAGTTAGCCTGCTCCATACGTCGAACAGCGAGTCGCAGCCTGCAAAGAGTTTGCAGATAGACAGTGCGCTCTCGCGCGCAGCGCCGATCGCCCATAGGACAGCGGGGAATGCTGCTACACTCGAAATGTCAATTCGACCTGACATCTCTTTCTCCAATCGTGCATAATCGCTGACTCAGTGGCTCGTCGGCGGTTCATTAACTTGTCTCATTGTCATCGATGTCCAGATTCCGAGCAATTTAATAAATCTAATGTCCGTCGCGTGCGTGCGGTCTTCGCTCGCGCCACATAGGGTTACCCGGCCCTGTCGGACCATAGATGTCGGGTGGCTTGATGTTTCTTGGCGTTCGACCACGAGGGACGAATTGCTTAGGGGCGGCATCTTGCACCTTCTCTGACGGCGTTACGGTGGCCGACGCCATCGGTGATGGCCACCCTGATCGGCGGCAACACCAATGCGCTACGATCATGATTGCCGAGGAAGCCGCGGACATGATCCGGGTGGCCGCCCGATCATTGTCTGCTTGGCCGGACCAGGGTTTTCCATTTTCCCTCCGCGGCCCCTTCTTATATGCATGCTGGTGCGATCAAATCCATCTGGTCAGACCACATTAGCGATTCTGGCTTCCCCTTAGTCAGGCCTGCCCTTAGGATCGGTTCATTATTTCGCATTTCGAAATAGCAGCGAGCGAAGGGAGGAACAGCATGGCCGGTAAAAAGATACTGATGCTCGTTGGCGAGTTCAGCGAGGAATACGAGATTTTCGTCTTCGAGCAGGCCATGCACGCGGTCGGCCACACCGTCCATGTCGTGTGCCCGGACAAGAAGGCCGGCGACGTGCTCAAGACCTCATTGCACGACTTCGAGGGCCACCAGACCTATACCGAAAAACCCGGTCACGATTACATCCTCAACAAGACCTTCGCCGAGGTGAGCCCAGCCGACTACGATGCTGTCTATGCGGCGGGCGGCCGCGGGCCGGAATATATCCGCATCGACAAGCGCGTGCAGGCGCTGGTCAGGCATTTCCATGAAACCGGCAAGCCGATCTTCACCATCTGTCACGGCGCGCAGATCCTGATCGCGGTCGACGGCGTGGTGCGCGGCAAGGAAGTGGCGGCGCTGCATTATTGCGAGCCGGAAGTGACGCTTGCCGGCGGCATCTATATCGATGTCGCGCCGAACGGCGCCCATGTCGACGGCAATCTGGTTTCAGCCAAGGGCTGGCCGGGCCTAGCCGCCTTCATGCGGGAATGCCTGAAGGTGCTCGGCACCGAGATCCGTCACGGCGAAGTGCTGATGCGCGACGACAGGAAGGCGGCCTGAAACTTGTCAGTTGCGGCGCGCGGCTACTGACGCCGCGGGTCGTCCGCGTTCTCCGCCTCGGCGCCGTCGAGGCGGTCAAGCAGGTCGGTCAACTGCCGGGGCATCTCCCTTTCCAGGCGAAATACCGGCAAGGTGCGCAGAAAGCGCTTCGTCGCTTCGCTGCCCGCCTGCCGCCTGATATCGTTGGCCAATTCGGCGCGCCTGTTGCCGTTGTTGCCGTTCATCGTCCCAAAATCCTGTGTCGGCTTCGAAACTCCCGCGGGCGGTTCATGGTTCCCGTGGCAGTGCTCGAGAGCAAGCAAAGCTGCGTGATACGGTAAAGTTTGAATTAATTTGGAACGGCAGCCTGCCGCCGGCCGCCTGCGCTTGCCCCTTGATTTTTGCCCTCCAAACCTCGATATCGGGCGCAAATCCAGAGCAATTCGAAATGACGGGAAACGCGATGAGCGACCAGGCAAAAGACGAACGCACGCCCGAAGAGATCGAAGCCGCCGAGGCTTCCGGCGAGCGTGCGGAGGGCGGCGTCGACGGCGACTACGAAGCGTTGGTGCGGCTGCTGAAGGAAAACGAGGAACTGAAGGACCGTGCACTGCGCGCGGCGGCCGAAATGGAGAATTTGCGGCGGCGCACCGCGCGCGACGTCCAGGACGCCCGCGCCTATGCCGTCGCCAATTTCGCGCGCGACATGCTGTCGGTGTCCGACAATCTGCGCCGCGCGCTGGACGCGATTCCCGCCGAGGCAAAGGCCAGCGGCGACGCCGGCTTCAAATCGCTGATCGAAGGGGTCGACCTTACCGAGCGCGCCATGCTTTCGGCGCTGGAGCGCCACGGGGTCAAGAGACTCGCGCCCGAAGGCGAGAAGTTCGATCCGAACTTCCACCAGGCGATGTTCGAGGTCCCCAATCCGGATGTTCCCGCAGGCACTGTCGTCCAGGTTGTGCAGCCAGGCTATTCGATCGGCGAGCGCGTGCTGCGGCCAGCGATGGTCGGCGTCGCCAAGGGCGGCCCGAAGGCGGCCGCCGAGGCCAAGGTCGAGCCGGGCCCGGTGAACGAGCAGGCCGAGAAGGATGCGTGAGAGTAGCGAATAGGAAGTAGCGAGTAGGGGCTGATATTTATCCCCGGCTTCGTGCTATTTCCCTACTCTATTCGCTACTCACTACTCGCTCGCCCATGAACCCCATCGCGTCGCTCGACTATGCCGGCGTGGCCGTCTTCGCGGCGACGGGCGCGCTTGCCGCATCGCGCAAAGAACTCGACATCATCGGCTTTCTGTTCCTGGCCAGCGTCACCGGCATCGGCGGCGGGACGCTGCGTGACGTCATCCTCAACCTGCCGGTGTTCTGGGTCGCCAACAGCGGTTATGTACTGATCTGCGCCGTCGTCGCGGTGCTGGTCTTCTTCAGCGCCCACCGGTTCGAATCCCGCTACAAGCTGCTGCTGTGGCTCGATGCCGTCGGCCTTGCCGCTTTTTCGGTGATGGGCGCGGCCAAGGGGCTGGCGATCACCGGCTCGCCCGTCGTGTCGGTCATCACCGGCGTCTTGACGGCGACCTTCGGCGGTATTCTGCGCGACCTGCTTGCCGGCGAGCCATCGGTGCTGCTCAGGCCCGAGATCTATGTCACGGCCGCGCTTGCCGGCGCCGCCATCTTCACCCTTGGCGATCTTGCCGGCCTGCCGGCGCTGGCGTCCAGCCTGCTCGGCTTCGCGGGGGCATTCGCGGTGCGCGGCGGAGCGCTTAAATTCGGCTGGTCGTTTCCGGCCTATAAGAGCCGGCCGGGGCGAAGGCCGGAGGATATTCCCTGAGGGAGCGAGGAGCGAATAGGGGTTGAACGGAACAGATCCCGCCACTTTCTTCTATTCGCTATTCGCTATTCGCTATTCGCTATTCGCTATTCGCTATGCCGCGAAACGCTGCCCTTCGCCGCCATAGTAGTTGACATAGCGGGCGCCAATCTCCTTGACCGGCATGACGACGAAGACGTCGACGGTCGAGAATTCGTGGTCGATGACGCAGCCGTCGCCGATGCGGGCGCCGACGCGCAGATAACCCTTGACCAGCGGCGGCATGGCGGCGATCGCCGCCTTGGCGTTCACCGCCTCGATCGGCATCAGGTCCATCGAGCAGTAACGTCCCGGAACCGCGCGAACATCCCAGGCGGAGTTGGTGCGGCAATGATGGGCGAGATAGGTCAGCGCCTCGGCATGCGCCGCCGGCACGATGCCGTGGAACGAGGCGCAGCCGGTCATCACGCCGATGTCGTAGTGGTTGATATAGGCCCAGATGCCTTGCCAGAGCGCCTCGATGGTGCGCTTGGAGCGGTATTCCGGCAGAACGCAGGAACGGCCGAGTTCGAGGAAGCGCTGGCCGGGATGCCGCGCAATCAGCTTGGTGAGCTCGAACTCGCCCTCGGAATAGAAGCCGCCGGCCGTCGCGGCGATTTCCTGCCGCAGCAGGCGGTAGGTGCCGACGATGCGGCGGTGCTCAGGGCCGGGAAGGGAATTGTCCAACACCAGAAGGTGATCGCAGAGAGGGTCGAACCGGTCGGCGTCGCGCCGGTCCTGCGCCTGGAACAGGTCCTTCCTCGCGCCAAGCTCGTCGTAGAATACCCGGTAGCGCACTTCCTGGGCGGCGGCGATCTCGGCCTCGTTGCGCGCGAGCCGCACTTCGAGATTGCCGATGCGGCCCAGCGGAGCGCCGCTTGCGACGGCGTCGGCGGTACGGGCGGCGAGCAGGGCGCCGCCGGCATTCGGCCGAGTGTCACATTCAGGCACGACTGTATGCACGAGTGATTCTCCTTCGAGCCATCCCTCTTGGCACGGGGATACGGTGTAGGTGCAACAGGATTGTGACAGTACCGTGATACGACGTGGCGGGCAATACTTTGTCGGCTGGGCAATACACTCAACCGGCTATCTTGTGATCGCGGAAGCCAAGCAAGCCAAGGCGTTCAACGGTTAGAAATTTCCTCAGGCGGCAACCTGGCCCTCGACCGCCTGGACGAGCGCGTCCGGGTCGAGCGGCTTGGTCACGAAACCGCTGGCGCCATGGGCAAGCACGGCATGCCGGGTCTTTTCCTGGCTGTCGGCCGAAAGCACCATGATCGGAATCGGGGGCATGGCCAGGGACTCTTCATGGCGACGGATGGCGGCGATCGCGTCCAGCCCGTCCATGACAGGCATATGCAGGTCCATCAGCACCACATCGAAGCGGAACTTGAGGCCGGCATCGGTAACGGCATCGACCGCGGCCTTGCCGTTGCCGACGATCTTGACGCGGTGTCCGGCCTTGAGCAGCGTGGCGCGGGCGAGCATGGCGTTGATGTCATTGTCTTCCGCGATCAGCACCGACAGGCCCTGGTCGCGCTTGCGCACCGAGGGGGCACCGCGCGGCTTCGGCAGCGGCTTGGCTAGCGCCGAGCCATGGCTGGTCAACAGCACACGCAGCAGGGTCTCGCCCCGCACCGGCCGGGCCAGGAAGGTGGCGTAGCCGCTGGCCCGGAATTCGCCGAGCATGCCGCGATCCGTCGGCGCAATCAGGGTGATGGCCTCGCAGTCGGCAAAGCCAGAATCGCGCAGCCGCTTGAGCAGCCTCCCGTCGCTGTTTTCGAGCGCGGCATCGATCAGAAGGACGTTGCAGCCCGCAGCGAAGGGGGCGGCCTGGCTCGGTGTCGCGGCAACCTCGACGATGCCGCCATGGGCCTTGATCGCGCGGGCGATGGCATCGGCCTCGATGGCGTTTTTCGACACGATTACCGCCCGCCGGTCGGCAAGGATGTTGTGGCGATGCGGTGGCGGCTCGGTCGCGGCGACCGCCGGAAGCTCCAGGACGAATTCGGATCCTTCGCCGAGCCGGCTCGAAACCGAGATCGAGCCGCCCATCGCCGTCGCCAGCCGCTTCGAGATGGCAAGCCCGAGGCCAGCGCCGCCATGCACCCTGGTCGAGGTGCCGTCGGACTGCTCGAATTCCTCGAAAATGCGCTCCATGTCCTCTTCGCGCAGGCCCGGGCCGGTGTCGGCGATGGTGAAGCAGATACGGTCGGTGGTTTCGCTGCGGGCGCGCGCCACGCTCAGCAGCACCCCGCCCGTGTCGGTGAACTTCACCGCATTGCCGATGAGGTTGAGCAGCACCTGGCGCACGCGGCCTGGATCGGCGGTGATCATCTGCGGCACATCGGGCTCGACATGGCAGCCGAGGCCGATGTTCTTGGCGAAGGCCTTTGCGGCCAGAAGTTCGATGATGTTGTCGGCGATCTCGCGCAGCGAGGTCGGCTGGGGCTCGGGTTCGAAGCGGCCGGCCTCGATCTTGGAATAGTCGAGCAGGTCCTCGATGAGCGCGAGCAGCGCGCTGGCCGAGGTGGAAACGGCGCCGACATAGGTGCGCTGTTCGGGCGAGAGGTCGGTATCGGCAAGCAGCTTCGCCATGCCCATGATGCCGTTCATCGGCGTGCGGATCTCATGGCTGACGGTGGCGAGGAAGCGTGACTTGGCCTGGCTGGCATATTCGGCCCGTTCGCGCGCGGTGATCAGCGAGGATTCGGCGCGCTTGCGGGCGGTGATGTCGCGGGCGATCGCCCGGTGCGAGACCGCGCCCGTGTCCTTGTCGCGCACCGACAATTCGATCCAGGAGAACCAGCGTGGTCCGTTCGGGGTGCGGATCGCGACATCGGTCGAGCTCAGGCATTCATGATCGGAGAAGGCGGCGTCGGGAACGATGCCGACATCGATGCCAAGCTCGGACAAGGTCTTGCCGGCAAGATCGCGCGCATCGAGCTCGACAAGCGAGGCAAAGACGCTGTTGGCATAAACGATGTGGCCGTCGCGATCGCGATGGACGACGAGGTCGCCCAGCGCGTCGATCAGGCCGCGGAAGCGCTCCTCGCTCTCCTGCATCTCCCACATGCGGTCGGCGAGGGTTTCGATCTCGGCGCGGCTGCGCGCGGCGGTCTCGTCGAGAAGCGCTGCGGTGCGGCGCTCATCGCGACGGCTGCGCAGATGCATGGCCAAGCCCGCAAAGGCTATGGCGGCGAGGCCGGCGGTGATGATGAGCGGCGCTCCGGTGAGATGCGCGAGCCCCGCCATGATGGCGATGGCGGCAACGATCGTCAGGAAGAGCAGGCCGTCGTGGCGGGCCCCCGGCAGGTCGGGAGCCAGCGGCGGCGCGACGAGCACCTGCCGCTTCGGCGCATCGGGGATGAGCCTGTCAGCGCCGGCGGCTTTGCTGTCCTGTCTGATGTCGGAGACCGCGACCATGCGCAGACCATGCCAGACAGAAATTATGGAAGGCTGGGAGGGATCGTTCGAATTTTAGCGAATCGCGCGGATTCCGACCGCCCGCATGCGCGGGCGAAACCGAGCTTCGCGAGGTCGTTGCGAGCTACATATCGACAACGACGCGACCCCTGACCTTGCCCTCGACGATATCGCGCGCGGCGGCGACAATGCCGTCGAAACCGATCGTGCGGGACAACGTCGACAGCTTCTTGGAGTCGAGGTCGGTGCCGATGCGGCGCCATGCTTCCAGGCGTACCGGCTTCGGCGCCATCACCGAATCGATGCCGAGCAGCGAGACGCCACGCAGAATGAAGGGCGCGACGCTTCCGGGCAGATCCATGCCGCCGGCCAGGCCGCAGGCGGCGATCGCGCCGCCATAGGAGGTCATCGACAGCACATTGGCCAAGGTATGGCTGCCGACCGAGTCGACGCCGCCTGCCCAGCGCTCCTTGGCGAGCGGTTTCGCGGGCTGGCTGAGCTCTTCGCGCGAGATCACCTCGGCCGCGCCAAGATCGATCAGATACGGGCTCTCGGCGTTGCGGCCGGTCGAGGCGATGACATGATAGCCGAGGCTCGACAGGATCGAGATGGCGACCGAGCCGACGCCGCCGGCAGCGCCCGTCACCACCACGGGACCGCGGTCCGGCACGATTCCGTGCCGCTCCAGCGCCATGACCGAGAGCATTGCCGTGTAGCCCGCCGTGCCGACAGCCATCGCATCATGCGCGCTCATGCCCTCGGGCAGCGGCACCAGCCAGTCGCCCTTGACGCGGGCGCGGCCGGCATAGGCGCCGTAATGCGTCTCGCCGACGCCCCAGCCGTTGAGGATCACCTTGTCTCCCTTGCGCCAGTCGGCATGCGAGGAGGAGATCACGGTGCCGGCGAAATCGATGCCTGGAACCAGCGGCCAGCGGCGCACGACCGGGGCCTTGCCGGTGATGGCGAGCCCGTCCTTGTAGTTCACCGTCGTCGCCTCGACGGCGACGGTGACGTCACCTTCCATCAGGTCGGCCTCGGCGAGGTCGACGACATCGACGGACTGTTTCTTGTCGGCATCGCGCGAGACGAGGATGGCTTTGAAGGTGTCGGGCATGATTTTCTCCTCGCCTCTGGCTGATGAGGAAGTCTGCGGTTTCAACCGCGTGAGGTCAATTGCCAAGGTCTTGGGACTTGGCTTCGCGCCGCCAGCCGATCAGCTCGTCGAAGACGACAAGCGCTGCGCCGACCGAGATGAAGGTGTCGGCGAGATTGAAGACCGCGAAGGACCAGACGGGCGTGTGGAACAGGATGTAGTCGATGACGTGACCGTAGACGGCGCGGTCGATGAGGTTGCCGAGCGCGCCGCCGATGATCAGCGCAAAGCCGATACGAGCGACGACATGGCCGGCCGACGTGCGCGTGGCGAGATAGAGCACGAAGGCGACGACCAGCACGGCGATGACCACCAGGCCGGTATCGCCGAAGGACTGGAACATCGAGAAGGCGATGCCGGTGTTGTAGGTGCGGAACAGCGCCAGGAATGGCAGCAGATCGACCTTCTCCTGAAAGGCGAGACCGTTCTCGACCAGCTGCTTGATCCACTGGTCGAGCGCGATGGCGATGACGACCAGCACCGCGTAAGGGGACCAGGATTTCATTTGGTAGTCCTCATCGGATGTCGTTGGCAGGCTCGAGCTTCAACGCGCCGCGCCGGATCTCGAACAACATCACGCCGGTGGCGACCGCCAGATTGAGCGAATCGGCCCGGCCTGCCTGGGGAATTCTGAGCAGCCGGTCGCAGCTTTCGGCGAGACTGTCCGGCAGGCCCTGCTGCTCGTTGCCCATCAGCAGCAGGACCGGTCCCCTGGAGAAATCGACCGAGCGATAGTCGACCGCGCCCTTGAGATGGGTTCCGGCGACAAGGCCGGAGAAATCGCGGCGCCAGGCGAGGAAGGCCTGCTCGGTCGCCCTGGCGACCGGCACGGCGAAGATCGAGCCCATGGTGGCGCGCACCGTCTCCAGCGAGAACGGGTCGGTGGTGTCGCCGACCAGGATGACGCCCTTGGCGCCGACGGCGTCGACGGTGCGGATCACGGTGCCGAGATTGCCGGGGTCGCGCACCCGGTCGAGCGCCACCCAGACATCGCCGTCCCTGGCGCGGATGTCCTTCAGCGGCACCGTCTGCTGCGCAAAGACGCCGACCACTATTTGCGGGTTCTCACGGCGGGTGATGGCAGCGAGCACCTTTTCGGAAACTTCGAGCACCATGCCGCCGGCGGCAACGGTCCGCGCGGCGACTTTTTCGACGGCCGGGTTGCCGCGTCCGGCCTTGGCGAAGACCAAGGTCCTGATCGACCAGCCGAGGTCGAGGGCATCGATGACCAGCTTCAGGCCCTCGGCCATGAAGGCGTTCTGCTGGTCGCGGAATTTCTTGAGCGCCAGCGCCTTGATGTCCTTGACCAGGGGATTGGCAAGGCTGGTGACTTCCTTGACCTGCCCGACCGGGCGAGCGCCGTCATGTGCCGTCATTCAAGCCACCCAGCGCGAGAACAGCGAGGTCGACAGCGCGCGGCCGGCGGATTTCTCGCGAATGATCAGCTCGCCGGATTCGACCGTGCCGCCCATGCCGGCGAAGGTATCGCGCATCAGCGCATGGATAGCGAAGAAGGAAGCGCGGATCGAATAGGCGGTGAGGACGACGGCGAGCGGTTTCGGCGTCAGGATCGAGCGGCAAAGCTCGGTGAGGCCCGGCAGGTCCTCGAACAATTGCCAGACCTCGCCCTTGGGTCCGCGGCCATAGGCCGGCGGATCGAACAGCACGATGTCGTAGCGGCTGCCGCGGCGTTCCTCGCGCTCGGCGAATTTCATTGCGTCCTCGACGATCCAGCGGATCGGCTTGTCGGCAAGGCCGGCCATCTCCTGGTTCTCGCGCGCCCAGCCGATCGCCTTCTTCGAGGCGTCGACATGGGTGACCTCGGCGCCGGCGCGGGCCGCCACCAGCGAGGCAAGCCCCGTATAGCCGAAAAGGTTCAGCACCTTGACCGGACGCTTCGCCGACGCGATCAGCCCCGCCATATGGTCCCAATGCGAGGCTTGCTCCGGAAAGACGCCGACATGGCGGAAGGATGTGAAGCGGCCGAGATAATCGATGCCGTCATGCTTCATCGGCCAGGTTTCGCCGAGCGGCGCCTTCGGAAACCGCCAGCGGCCGATGCCTTCCTCGTCGGTGTCGCCGGTGAAGATGGCGTCGGCGCGCTCCCACTCCTTCGCCGGCAGGGCCCGCTGCCAGATCGCCTGGCCTTCGGGCCGCACGATGCGGTAGGGGCCGTATTGCTCGAGCTTCTCGCCGGCGCCGCTGTCCAGCAGGGCGTAATCGGCATTGGGCGCGACTTCGAGGATCAATGGCAGGCGCTCGGCGGGCAACGCGCCCTCGCGGCGCGCAAGCACGCGCGGCGCCGGCTTGGCTTCCTGCCGCTCCGCCGGCTTTGTTTCACGGCGCTCGGCAGGTGCGGCCTGCTGCCGTCCGGCCGCGAACGCATCACGCGGGCGGGACTGTTCCGCCCTTGCGGGATGCGGGCGGCCATCGCGGCGTTTGTCGCGAAAAGATTTCAAGAAAGGTCATCTCCGGCGGTTCGGCCCGCTTCTGCCACAGCTCAGCCCACCGGCGCAACAAAGCCTGGCTCATTCAATGGTGCTGTCATCAACCATGCCGGATACCGAGCAGGCCGAAACAAAGCGAAACGAAGCCAAGCGCCTTCGCCGCGGCCACCGCCATGTGGCCGGTCTCCCAACGCAGCCGGACGGCCTCGAAATCGTCCGGGATCGGTCCGGGCGCCCAGGTCGCAAGAATGTCGTTGGCCGGCTTGACCAGTCCGAACCAGAGCGCCAGCGAGACGGCATAAAGCAGTGTGGCGGCGAGCACGAACCGGAAGGCAAACGGGTCCCCACGCAGCATCCAGGCAAGCAGCGCCGGACAGAGGATCGCTGCGATATCGAGCGGCGCTCCGATGACGGCAAAGAGCAGGAATTGACCGTTGAAGACCGTCGCCTCTCGCCAGAGCGCCGGCGACCATTTCGTCAGCCTCGGCAGCGATTCCAGCACATGGGCAAAGGACGGCCCAAGGCTGAGCGCCGCGACGAAAGCGGTCAGCACCGACCAGAACAGCAGGATCCCGCGCATCTCCATTGTGGGGAGAACGGGAACGGGACGCGGGCGTTCCGTGGCAGAAGGTCGCTTGCCGCGATGTGCAGGCCAGCCCTATTGTCCGGCACGCCGATTAGCCATTCATGTCCCGTTCAGCCCGCCTGCTCGACCTCGTTCAGATCCTTCGCCGCCATCGCCGGCCGGTGAGCGGCCGCACGCTTGCGGACGCAATCGGCGTGTCGATCCGTACCCTCTATCGCGACATCGCGACGCTGCAGGGGCAGGGCGCGCCGATCGAGGGCGAGGCGGGGCTTGGCTATGTGCTGAAGCCCGGCTTCATGCTGCCGCCGCTGATGTTCAGCGACGAGGAGATCGAGGCGATCGTGCTCGGCTCGCGCTGGGTGGCGAAGCAGCCGGACAAAAGGCTGGCGGCCGCCGCGGCGGATGCGCTGGCCAAGATCGCGGCGGTGCTGCCGGATGACCTGCGCGACGATCTCGATGCGACGACGCTGCTTGTCGGGCCGGGCTCGGAAAATGCCGAAGCGATCGACCTCGGCATCGTGCGGCAGGCGATCCGCGACGAGCGCAAGCTTGGCTTCCTCTACCATGACGCTGCGGGAGCGGCATCGAAGCGCCTGGTTTGGCCCTTCGCGCTCGCCTTCTTCGACAAGGTGCGGGTGATGGTGGCGTGGTGCGAAACGCGCCAGGATTTCCGGCATTTCCGCGCCGACCGGATGTCCGGCCTGACAGCGACAGACATCCGCTATCCGCGCCGCCGCCAGGCGATGCTGAAGGAGTGGCGGGCGAGCCTTGACGCGCCCGGCCGGAACGGCGCGAAAGACGCTTCCGGCTGATCGCTGCTGCCAGAATCTGACAGCTGGTTCGCATATCGTCTCCAAGGTTCAGACACTTTGGAGATCAGATATGACCACGCCGAATTTCGTCATCCTCTATGTCGACAGCCCGGAAAAGAGCGGCGCGTTCTACGCTTCACTGCTCGGACGCGAGCCGGTCGAATCCTCGCCGACCTTCGTCATGTTCGTGCTCGACAAGGGGTTCAAGCTCGGCCTCTGGTCGCGCCACACGGTGGAACCGGCTGCGGCGGCAGCGGGCGGTGGCGGCGAGCTCGTGCTTGCCGTCGAGAACGCGGCAGCGGTCGATGCCACCCATGCGGATTGGACTGGCAGGAGCCTCAACATTCTGCAGACCCCAACCGATCTTGATTTCGGCCGCACCTTCGTCGCGCTCGATCCCGACAATCATCGCCTGCGCGTCTACTGGGCGACTGAGCAGTAGGCAGTAGGCCGTAGGCCGTAGGCCTATCTTCCCTATTGCCTACTGCCCAATCCCTACTGCCTATTTGAGCGCGTTGTAGACGGCGACGCCGGCGGCGAGATCCTCTAGCGCCGCGCCGACCGACTTGAACAGCGTGATCTCGTCGTCGGTTTGCCGGCCCTGTTTCTCGCCGCGCGCGAGCTCGTGCAGGTCGGCGACGATCGCTTCCGGCTTCAGCACGCCTGACGCCAGCGGCTGGACGATGTCGCCGGCTTCCTTGGTGGCGCCGGCGCGGGTGTCGACATAGACGCGGGCGCGCTTGATCGCATCGTCGTCGCTCTCACGCATCGTCGGCGTGAAGCCGCCGACGAGATCGACATGGGCGCCCGGCTTCAGCAGCGCGCCCTTGACCAGCGGCGTGTTCGAGATGGTCGCGGAAGCGACGATGTCGGCCTCGGCAAGCTCCGCGTCGAGATCGCCGGCGGCACTTGCCGGAAGGCCTTCGGCGCGCAAGGCCGCCGCCACTTTTTCGGCATTGGCCGGCGTGCGGTTCCAGATGCGGATGGATGTGATCGGCCTGACTGCAGAATGCGCCTTGGCAAGGAAGGGCGACAGCGCGCCGGCGCCGATCACCAGAAGCCGCGAGGCGTCCTTGCGGGCGAGATAGGAGGCGGCGAGCGCGGAGGCGCAGGTCGTACGCCACTGCGTCAGCCGTTGGCCGTCGATCAGCGCTTGCGGCTCGCCGGTGAGGCCGTCGAGCAAAAGATAAAGGCCCATCACCGCCGGCTTGCCGATGGCATTGTTGTCCGGCGACACGGTGACGATCTTGACGCCGATATGGCCTCCCTCGGAGGTGCCCGCGGCGTTGAAGTCGGTCCAGGCCGGCATCAAAAGCAAGGTCGAGGCGGCGCCGTCCGGCCGTTCAACGCCATGATGGTGACGAACCGGCTGCACGGCGCCATCGCGAAAAGCCGTGCGCAATGTCTCGACAAGGCCGGGAAAGGTCAGCGCGCGGTCGACCTCGGCGGCCGAAATGGTCAACATTGAAAGCTCCGTGGTGTCGAAATGACGCTCGACTGTCTTCTACGCAATTCCGGACGGAAAACCGCTACGCACTTTGCCTGGAATTGCTAAAGCGCGTCGCGCTGAAAACAGATTCAGGCGACGCGCTTTAAGCCTTTGTTCGATGCATGTCGTTGTCCCAAAACCGCTGCGCACTTCTGGGCGATATGCATTAGTTCGTCGGGCTGGGCAGCGCCGGTCGCTTGGGCGCCACGGGCGTGCGGCTCACCGCCTGGCGCAGGTTTTCCGCCTCGAGGCCGCGCTGGCGCGCGAGCTTGCGATAGCGTCCCTGCTTCACCCAGGTGGCCAGGCTTCCGACGACCATGCCGATGGCCAAAGCCAGGAACAGGAAGATGAAAAGCGGCAGGTTCAGCGTCAGCGCGGGATTGCCGGGATGAAATGGATCGACCGTGAAGGCGACAGGGCCGCGATTGGCGACGGCGAGCGCGATCAGGATGACGGCCAGCGGCACGAAGACCACGACGAGGACGAAGCGATTGAACATCAAATCTCCATGGAGAGGCTTCTTGAAGCGCGCATGTCTTGTCCTGAAACCGGTCTCCACTTTCGGGAGACATGCCTTTAGGCGCAAAGATGCCGTTTCGACCCGCCGGCCCGGCGCCTATTTGCCGCCGTTCAGCCTTTCGCGCAACTCCTTGCCGGTCTTGAAGAACGGCACCCATTTTTCCTCGACCTCGACGGACTCGCCGGTGCGCGGGTTGCGGCCGGTGCGGGCCGGACGGTTCTTCACCGAAAAGGCACCGAAACCGCGCAACTCGACCCGGTTGCCCTCAGCAAGCGCGTCGGTGATCTCGTCAAAGATCGCGCCGACGATGTTTTCGACGTCGCGCAGGAAAAGGTGCGGGTTGCGTGCAGCAATGATCTGCACAAGTTCGGATTTGATCATAGAACATTCCCCGTAAAACCACTGCAACCGATTATCAGGATGATTTTATTGCTTTTTCGGCTCGTCCCAACGGCACCTTAAGGGTGCCAGACCGAAACGAGACCGTCAAGAAACAAGCGGTCGGCGCCAAGTTCGTGAATGATATCGCCGCCGGCATCCGGCAGGCCGAGCGCCTTGGCCGCCACTTTTGCCATCGACTGGGAAAACAGGAAACCGCCACGCCTGTCCTTGTCCTTCCACTCGACGACCTTGAGCTTGCTGTCCACGCCCTTCGTCGCCAGCCAGTCGATCGCCTCCTGCTCGCCGCCGACGGCGTCGACCAGGTGGTTGGCCAAAGCCTGGCGGCCGGTGAAGATCGAACCGTCGGCCAGCGCCAGCGCCTGCTCATGCGTCATCTTCCGGCGATCGGCGACGATGCCGACGAACCAGTCGTAGCTGTCGAGGATCAGCTTGCGCACCATGGCGCGCTCGTCGTCATTGGTCGGCTTGAAGGGCGAGGGCGAAGCCTTGAGCGGCGACGATTTCACCTCCTCCAGCTTGATGCCGAGCTTGTCCATGAGACCGCTGACGTCGGGATACTGGATCAGCACCCCGATCGAGCCGACGATCGATGTCTTGCAGGCGACAATGTGGTCGGCTGCACTTGCGATCATATAGCCGGCCGATGCCGCCAGCGTGCCGACTTCGGCCACCACCGGCTTGTCACCGGCAAGCTTGCGCACGGCGTCGAATGTGGACTCGCCGCCGACCGTGGTGCCTCCGGGCGAATCGATCGAAAGGATGACGCCCTTCACCTCCGGCGACTTGCGGATCGATTCCAGCCTTTTGAGCAGCTCCTCGTCCTCGGTGATGGTGCCTTCGATCTTGACCTTGGCGATGTGGGGGACCGCCCGGCCGGTAAAATTGTCGTCATAGACCCAGGTCGAGAAGGCGATGATCGCTGCCGCCAGAACCAGAAACGCGACCACGCGCCAGAACGTCAGCTTGCGGCGCAAGCGGCGGCGGTCGATCAAGTCGTCGGCTCTCATTGCCATTGTCAGCCTCATGGGTGGTGGGAAAGCACGCTTTTAAAGCAAGCTTCTACACACGGCTACCGTTTCCTGGCGCGGGTCATCCGCTTCACAGAAGGGTGACCCCTCTACTTTCTTGTCTGATGCAATTCCTGTCGGAAACCGCTCGCAGCTTTCCCGGAACTGTTCCGAAAGGCCCGGCTTCGGCCTCCGGCGGTGACGCCGGGCTCACGAAAAATTAACGCAAGCAGTCCGTATCTGCTATGAAGTACAGGCCGTCTCGCCGAATTCCTTTCGATTTTGCGCGCGGCAGCTGTCACATTTTTGCAGTTTTCCTCCGCTTGTGCTTGCTTGTAGGTGCCGGCATACCACCTATAGGCGGTGTTTGGGCGGGCAAAGGTCCATTAGAAAAGTCATGTTGGCGCGATCTGACGAAACGAGCGATGCCGGTGAGGCATCGGCTCCCGCGAACCAAGGCGGCACGCGTGGCGATGCGTTCAACCGCGCCCGGCGGCACTCGCGCCGCGTCCGCGTGCTGAAATTTGCGGTACCGCTGCTCGCGGTCGCGATCGCCGTCGCCTTTCCGGTCTATTCCTACCTCAAAGCGCCGCTGTCGGTATCGGTGCAGGCCGACGGCACGGCGTTTTCCGGTGGCAAGCTGGTGATGGCCAATCCGAAGCTCAACGGCTTCACCAAGCAGAAGCTGCCATATTCGCTGACGGCGACCAGGGCGACGCAGGATGTCGGCCAGCAGGCCGTCATCGACCTCGAAGGCATCAACGCCAGACTGCCCGTCGCCACCGACAACATCGTCTCGGTGGATGCCGCGCACGGTATCTACAATCGCGACGCCAACACGATGGATCTGACCAGCGACGTCAGCGTGACGACGACGGACGGCCTGATGGCGAAGTTCAAATCGATCTTCCTAGACATGGGCAAAGGCTCTATGAAGACGAGCAATCCGGTCGACGTCAGCCGTGGCGGGTCGCGCATCACCGCGGACTCGATGTCGGTCGAGGACAATGGCAGGCTCGTGGTCTTCGAGAGCCGGGTTCGCGTCAACATAGATCCAACTGCGTTGAAGGCAGCGGGGGTAAACGGTGGAGAACAGAATGCGTCGCAGTAAATCCGCATGGCTTCCGGGCGCTGCTTCCGCATTGCTGTTTTTGGCAACGGCGCATTCGTTCGCGCAGTCGAGCGCGACCAGCCAGATTCCCGGGCTCAAGCTGTCGGGTGACCAGCCGATCCAGATCGAAAGCGACAAGCTCGAGGTCCGCCAGGCCGAAAGCATGGCCGTGTTCAGCGGCAATGTGACGGTCAATCAGGGGCCGACCCTGCTCAAGGCCGGCAAGATGACGGTCTACTATGTCAAGGATGCCAATGCCGGCAAAAGTGCCGCAGCAGGCGCATCGGCGATGACGGGCGCCGCCAATATCGACCATCTCGAGGTCGAGAACAAAGTCTACATCAAATCGAACGACCAGATCGCCACCGGCGACACCGGCAAATTCGACATGAAGACGCAGGTGCTGGTGCTTTCTGGCAAGGAAGTGGTGCTGTCGCAGGGCGACAATGTGCTCAAGGGCTGCAAGCTCACCGTGCAGATGAAGAGCGGCCTCGGCAATGTCGAAGGCTGTCCTCGCGTCATCATGATGTTCAAGCCGCAGAAACAGGACGCGCAGCAGGGAGCGTCGAGCAAGTAATGGCCGGCGTGACTTCGCTGCTGGCCCGTCTCCCGGGACGGGCAGCCGCACAACCCGCTGCGCCGGCGACGGTCGGCGCCGACAAGGCGAAGTTCAAGGGCACCCTGATCGCCAAGGGGCTGACCAAGAGCTACAAGGGCCGCAAGGTGGTGAGCGGTGTGACGCTCGGCGTGCGCGCCGGTGAGGCTGTCGGCCTGCTCGGCCCCAACGGCGCTGGCAAGACCACCTGTTTCTATATGGTCACCGGCCTTGTTCCCGTCGACGAAGGTTCGATCGAGATCGACGGCTTCGATGTCACCTCGATGCCGATGTACCGGCGGGCCCGCCTCGGCATCGGCTATCTGCCGCAGGAAGCGTCGATCTTCCGCGGCCTGAATGTCGAGCAGAACATCCGGGCCGTGCTGGAGGTGGTGGAAAAGAGCCGCAAGGAACGCGAGCGAACGCTCGACGAGCTGCTCGAGGAGTTTCACATCAGCCATCTGCGCAAGGCGCCGTCCATGTCGCTGTCGGGCGGCGAACGGCGTCGCCTCGAAATCGCGCGGGCGCTGGCGACGCGGCCTGCCTATATGCTGCTCGACGAGCCCTTCGCCGGCATCGATCCGATCGCCGTCGCCGACATCCAGCAGCTCGTTCGCCACCTCACGGCGCGCGGCATCGGCGTCTTGATCACCGACCACAATGTGCGCGAGACGCTCGGCCTGATCGACCGCGCCTACATCATCCATGCCGGTCAGGTGCTGACGCATGGCCGCGCCGACGAGATCGTCGCCAACGCCGATGTGCGGCGTCTCTATCTCGGCGAGGGTTTCACGCTCTGACCGCGGGTTTCGACGCGGTTTGGATGGCCGCGTCACGGCTTTCGGTCATTTTAGCGCTCGATAACGCTCCGGTAAGCCGCAACTGCTAGCGTTTTGCTTGACAAGCAAAAGCCGGGCCAGTTTCTATGCCCGACCGAAAACAGTCGACGCGTAGACGAGGCGTTTGAAGTCCATCATGGCGCTGGCAGCCAAACTGCAGCTCAGACAATCCCAGTCGCTGGTGATGACGCCGCAGCTGATGCAGTCGATTAGGCTGCTGCAGCTCACCCATGTCGAGCTCGAGCGCTTCATCGACGAGGAGATCGAGCGCAACCCGCTGCTGGAACGGGCCGAGCCGCAGGACGATGCCGCCGGCGATCTATCCCAGAAAAGCGAGACATCGCCGGAAAAGGGCACCGACGGCGACTGGTTCGAGGGCGAGATGGAGTGGAGCGCGGAAGCGATCTCGCAAAAGCTCGATTCTTCCCTGGAGAACCTGTTTCCAGACGACCCAGGCACTAGCGAGAGGCTGGGGCCGGATCTCACGGCGCAATGGAAGTCGGCCGCCGGGGGCGGCGCGGGCGCAGCATCGTCCGAGGGGTTCGACGTCGGCGACATGGCCGCGGCCGCCATCACGCTGCGCGAACATGTCGGCGAGCAAATCGCGCTTGCCTCCTTGAGCCCCGGCGAACGCCTTATCGCGGGTGAGCTGGCCGAGGGGCTCGACGAAGCCGGGTACCTGCGCACCGAACTCGACGAGATCGCGGTTCGGCTCGGCACGGACGGCGCGGCGGTGGCGCGGGTGCTTGGCGTGTGCCAGACCTTCGAGCCAGCAGGACTTTTCGCGCGCGACCTTGCCGAGTGCCTGTCGCTGCAACTGGCGGTGCGCGACCGGCTCGATCCGGCGATGAAGGCGCTGGTCGCCAACCTCGAGCTTCTGGCGCGGCGGGATTTCCAGTCGCTGAAACGCATCTGCGGCGTCGACGAGGAAGACCTGCTCGACATGCTGGCCGAGATCCGCGCGCTCGATCCGCGGCCCGGCCTGGCGTTTTCGGGCGGCGCGAGCGACGCGATCGTCGCCGATGTCGAGGTGCACGCCGCCAATGACGGCAGCTGGGCGGTGGAGCTCAATGCCGATACGCTGCCTCGCGTGCTGGTGGACAATGTCTATTTCGCCCGCATTTCGAGCCATGCCAAGGACCAGGCGGAAAAAGAGTTTCTCGCCGAATGCCTGCAGAACGCCAACTGGCTGACGCGCAGCCTCGATCAACGGGCCAAGACCATTCTCAAGGTGGCGTCCGAGATCGTGCGGCAACAGGACGCTTTCCTCGTCCATGGCGTGCGCCATCTCAAGCCGCTCAACCTGCGTACGGTGGCCGACGCCATCGGCATGCATGAATCGACGGTCAGCCGCGTCACCGCCAACAAATATATGCTGACGCCGCGCGGCGTCTTCGAGCTGCGCTATTTCTTCACCGCGTCGATTGCCTCCGCGGAAGGCGGCGAAGCGCATTCGTCCGAGGCCGTGCGCGACCGCATCAAGCAGATGATCGACGAGGAAAAGCCCATCGACGTGCTTTCCGACGACGCCATCGTCGACATGCTCAAGGAAAGTGGGGTCGACATCGCGCGCCGCACCGTCGCGAAATATCGCGAAGGCATGAACATTCCCTCGTCGGTGCAGCGGCGGCGGGAGAAGCGGGCGCTCGCGAACGCCGGCCGCTAGGCCGATGCGAATCTCGACAAGCCCTGGCCGGTGCGAGACGGTGCTGATTTCCCACAATTCCCGAGTTTCATTGACAAGCCGCAATGAAGTGTCTAGAAGCCCGCCCGCATGGAGCAGGGCGGTGATGCCCGCTAGCGAATGGGTCCGTCAGACACGGCCATGGACGGCCAAGAAGGCGACTTGTGATCAACCGGAAAGTTCGGGTCTAAAATCGGCGCGCATGCCGCTGCAAAGCTTGTGCGCGCGCACCACGGGTATAAACTCGGGAACAGTTTGAAGCCTGAGCAAGGAAGGTCAGTTTTCAGATGAATCTACGCATTTCGGGAAAACACATGGACATCGGCGATGCGTTCCGCACACGCATCAACGACCGGGTCGGCGAGGCGATCGAGAAATATTTCGATCGGGGTTTTTCAGGACATGTCACGGTCATCAAATCGGGGTCGCGTTTCTCCGCCGACTGCATGGTCCGGCTCGATTCCGGCGCTTCTTTGCAGGCGACCGGCGACGCCCAGGACCCGACGCTTGCCTTCGAGGCGGCGGCCGACCGCCTGGAAACGCGGCTGCGGCGCTACAAGCGCCGGCTGAAGTCGCGCAACACCGGCAACGGCAATGGCGAAGAGCCGACCGACATCGCCTACACCGTGATGGCTCCCCTCACCGATGACGAGGAAGACATTCCGGAGGACTTCGCTCCGGTCATCGTCGCCGAATCAAGCTTGACGCTGCGGACCATGTCGGTGGCTTCGGCGGTCATCGAGCTCGACAACAGCGACAGCCCGGTCTTCCTGTTCCGCAACGCCGGAACCGACCATCTCAACATCGTCTACCGCCGGCCGGATGGCAACATCGGCTGGATCGATCCGTCGACGACCAAAGTCGCGCAAGGATAAAAAGCCAGCCGCGCAAGGGGGCGACGACTGGCGCGGCAGGCGAGCAAGGGATTTTTCAAGCATGGATCTCAGCGATCTCATCAGCGTTCCGGCGATCATGCCGGCGTTGAAGGCGAATTCCAAAAAGCAGCTTCTGCAATTGCTGTCGGAGAGGGCGGCGGCGATTTCGGGGATTCCGGAGCGGGAGGTGTTCGACACCATCCTGCAGCGCGAGCGGCTGGGCTCGACCGGCGTCGGCAACGGCATTGCCATTCCTCATGGCAAGCTCGCCGGCGTGAAGCGGATCGCCGGCGTCTTCGCCCGGCTGGAAACGCCGGTCGATTTCGAGGCGCTGGACGACCAGCCGGTCGACCTGGTGTTTTTGCTGCTTGCGCCGGAAGGAGCCGGCGCCGACCATCTCAAGGCGCTGTCGCGCATCGCACGCGTGCTGCGCGATGCCGACACGGTTGCCAAGATCAGGGGCACGCGCGACGCGGTGGCGATCCACGCGCTCTTGTCGGATACGCAGGCCTCGCACGCGGCCTGACGTTTTGGGATCGAACCTGGTTTTTGGGATGAAACCCTAGAGGGGCCGCCGGGAGCGGCCCTTTCCATTTCAGACTGCCAGCAATCGCCTTAGTGAATGGCGACAGTGGTCAGGTCGTTCTCCAACGCACCCGCCAGTGCCCGGTCACGGGCGTCGGAAAGCAGAATCGGCTGGCCATTGGCGGCAAACAGCGCCCACAGCTCCAGGCCGGGCGCGATCTCGCCGAGGCCGGGGAAGCGGCCGCGCAGGTCGTCGCTCGACACTTTCCTGAGATAAGCGACCGAACCTTCGCCGAGATGGGCGAGTTCGCCGCTGGTCATGGTGATCGTTTCGTCAGTTCTGGTCATTTCAAGCCTCCTTGGCGCGAGGACGCCAGGATCGGCCGCCTCGCATAAAGCCATCGGCAAAGGTCAGTCTTTCACCGATATGTTTATTTTCCGTACCATCCGCTCGGACTCCGGCCGATCGAGATCGATCGACAGCAGACCGTTCTTCAGTTCCGCCGCGATCACCCGCATGCCGTCGGCCAGCACGAAGCAGCGCTGGAACTGGCGCGCGGCGATGCCGCGGTGCAGGAATTCGCGCTCGGTGTCGTCGGTCTGACGACCGCGCACGATCAGCTGGTTTTCCTCCGTGGTGACATCGAGGTCGCTTTCTGCAAAACCGGCAACCGCCAGCGTGATGCGCAGCCTTTCGGCCTTGCCGTCGGCGGCATTGAGGCGCTCGATATTGTACGGAGGGTAGCTGTCGCCGGACTTCGCCAGACGCTCAAGCGTCTTTTCCATGGCATCAAAACCCAGGAGAAGCGGGCTGGAGAAAGGCGTCATTCGACTCATTGTTACACTGTCCTCTGAAGAGCGACACAAACTGGAAAAACCCGGATGGCATTTTTCCCGATGGTCTTGATATGGTCCGTCGCGCGATCAAGTTCAAGCCGCCAATCAGGATGGCGTTTCGTCGAACCGTCATCTTCATCCAGCCTTTCATTGGAGCATGATTTCGTCCGAAAACCGGTTCCCACCTTCCGGGAACCATGCTCTAAAACCCGCCCAAAAAGACTTCCCAAAAGGAATTGAAATGCCCCAGTCCAGAAAGATCATCATCGACACGGATCCCGGCCAGGACGATGCCGTCGCCATATTGCTGGCGCTCGGCAGTTCCGAGCTGGAGATCGTCGGCATCACCGCGGTAGCCGGCAACGTGCCGCTGAATCTGACCCAGAACAACGCCCGCAAGATATGCGAGCTGGCCGGCCGGCCCGACATCAAGGTCTATGCCGGCGCCATCCGGCCGCTGGCGCGTGAACTCGTCACCGCCGAGGAGGTGCATGGCAAGACCGGCCTGAACGGCCCGCAGCTGCCCGAGCCGACCATGCCGCTCCAGGAACAATATGCCGTCGATTTCATCGTCGAGACGCTGATGCGCGAGGAAAGCGGCACCATCACGCTCTGCCCGCTCGGACCGCTCACCAACATCGCGCTGGCGCTGATCCGCGAGCCCAGGATCGCGCCGCGGATCAAGGAAATCGTCCTGATGGGCGGCGGCTTCTTCGAGGGCGGCAATGTCACGCCGGCCGCCGAATTCAATATCTATGTCGACCCGCAGGCCGCCGATCTGGTGTTCAAATCGGGCATTCCGATCGTGATGATGCCGCTCGACGTCACCCACCAGGCGCTGACCACGTCCGAGCGCATCCAGGCCTTCCGCAAGCTCGGCACCAAGGTCGGCACCGCGACCGCCGAGATGCTGGAGTTCTTCGAGCGCTATGACGAGGAGAAATACGGCACCGATGGCGGGCCGCTGCACGACCCGTGCGTGATCGCCTATCTCGTCAAACCGGAGCTGTTCAAGGGCCGCCACTGCAATGTCAGCGTCGAGACGACCTCCGAGCTCACCATGGGCATGACGGTGATCGACTGGTGGGGCGTCACCAAGCGCAAAAAGAACGCCATGGTGATGCGCGACATCGACCATGACGGCTTCTTCGCGCTGCTGGTGGAGCGGCTCGGGCGGCTGTAAGGGCCTTTCCTTCCCCTCTTGTGGGGGAAGGTGGCCGAGCGAAGCTCGGTCGGATGAGGGGTGTTCCAGGGAACGCCGACGTCTCACTCCGCTGGAACACCCCTCATCCGTCTCGGCGCTATCGCGCCGATCCACCTTCTCCCACAAGGGGAGAAGGGAGAGGTGCTACTTCGCCTTCGAGAATGCCAGCCACAGTCCGCCGCCGACCAGGAAGCTGCCGCTGATGCGCGACATCAGCTTGACGCGGCTGGCCGACAGAACGCGCCCGGCGCGGCCAGCGGCAAGGGCATAGGTCGAGTCCGACATGGCGGCGAAGATCATCGCGGTCAGGCCCATGACGATGATCTGCAGCGTATAATTGCCTTGCGGTGAAATGAACTGCGGGAAGAAGGCGCCGAAGAACACCAAGGTCTTCGGATTTGAGATCGCCACCAGAAAACCCTGCAGGAAGAAGCCGCCGCGCGGCTTTTTGGCCGAGCCGTCGGGGTTCAGCGCGCCTTTGGCGCGAAACATCTGCACGCCCATCCAGATGAGATAAGCGGCGCCGATCAGTCGCACCCATTCGAACCAGTGGCCCATGCCGGCGATCAGCGTGTTGAGGCCGATGCCGACGATGGCGATCATGATGGCGAGCCCGGCCTGCGTGCCGGCGACGTTGGCCAAGCCGGAGCGCGAGCCGTGGCGGATGCTGTTGGCGATGATCAGCGTGACCGTGGGTCCCGGCACCAGGATGATGACGATGCAGGCGACGACATAGGTGGCGTAGAGTTCCAGCGACATGATTTCTCTCGAACAGGACAGCGCCGACTTGGGCGGAGCGCGATCAATGCACGGGATTGACGCTGGCGCAAGCTGGCCGGACAGGGCGGCCCGTCATGCAGCTCCCGCCGCCCATGGCAGGGTTGCCTCGTAGGCGGCGCCGGCCTTGAGCACGGCGAGATCGCCGCGCGGGCGGCCGATCAACTGCATGCCCATGGGCCGGCCCTTCTCGTCGAAGCCGGCCGGCACGTTGAGCGCCGGGCAGCCGCCCAGCGTGGCGAAAGCGGAGACCTGCATCCAGCGGTGATAGCTGTCCATGGTTCGCCCCGCGACCTCGCGCGGCCAGTGGGTGGTCACGTCGAACGGGAAGACCTGGGCAGTGGGCAGCGCGATCAGGTCGAAGCGCTCGAACAGCGACAGCAGCGTGCGGTGCCACGAGGTGCGCCGGACGGTCGCGGCATGGATCTGCGGCGCGGTCAGGCGCATCGCCTGCTCCACTTCCCAGACAGCCTCGGGCTTCAGAAGCCTGCGTTTTGCCGGATCGTCGTAATGCGCCTTCAGCCCGCAGCCGCTGCTCGCCTGGCGCAAGGTGACAAAAGCCTGCCACAGCGCCTCGAAGTCGACATCCGGCAGCAAGGCCTCGCTGTGGAAGGAAGCATCGGCGAAGCGGGCAAGCGCAGCCTCGCAAAGGTCAAGCACGCCGGGCTCCGTCGGCAAGCGACCGCCGAGGTCGCCCAGCCAGGCGATGCGGCCGCCTGACGCTTTGGTCCGCAAACCTTCAAGGAACGAGCCCGTCTTGTCGTGCGAAAGCGGTGCATGCGGGTGATAGCCCGCCTGTTCGTCGAGGAGCAGCGCGATGTCGCGCACGCTGCGGCCCATCGGGCCCTCGACGCCCATCTGCGAATGGAAGACATCGACGTCCGGGCCAGCAGGCACCAAGCCCTGCGAGGGACGGAAGCCGTAGACATTGTTGTAGGCCGCCGGATTGCGCAGCGAACCGCCGAAGTCGCTGCCGTCGGCGACCGGCACCATGTCGAGCGCCAGCGCCACGGCCGCGCCGCCGCTCGAGCCGCCGGCGGTCAGCGCCGGGTCGAAGGCGTTGAGCGTCGGCCCGAAAACCGGATTGTAGGTGTTGGAGCCGAGGCCGAATTCCGGAACATTGGTCTTGCCGATGATGATGGCCCCGGCCTCGCGGACGCGCTCGACGAAGAAGTCGTCCGTGTCGGGAATGAAATCGGCAAAGATCGGCGAGCCGAAGGTGGTTCTGAGCCCCTTGGTCTGGGCAAGGTCCTTGATGGCGATCGGCAGGCCGTACAGCGATCCGGCCTCGCCGCCACGGGCGAGATGAGCATCGGCCCTGCCGGCCTCGGCAAGGACATCGGCGCGCTCGCGCAGCGAGACGATGGCATTGACCTGTGGGTTCACGGCCTCGATGCGGTCGAGGAACGCGCCGACCACCTCGCGAACCGAAAAGCGACGCCGTCTGATGCCTTCAGCGAGCTCAACGGCGGAGAGGCGGCAGATATCGCCGGCCGGCGGCACGGCATGTTTTGTGACGGGGCGCATCGCTCAACGGGTGCCCGCCAAAGTCGCGTCGACATCCTTGGCCAGTGGGATGGCCGGTTGCGCGCCTGGCTTCAGGCAGGCGAGCGACCCGGCCGCGGCGGCGCGGGTGAGCGCATCCTGAAGTGAGAGACCGGACGACAGGCCGGCGCCGAAATAGCCGCAAAACGTATCGCCGGCGCCCACCGTGTCGACCGGGGTGATCTTCAGCGCCGGAACGGCAAGGAAATCGCCCGGTGTGGCGGCCAGCACCCCGTCGCCTCCGAGCGTGACGACGATGATGCGGCCTGTCTTTTTGGCATAGTCGCGCATGCGGGCCGGGCGGTCGCGCCCCGAAAGCGCGAGCGCCTCGCCATAGAGATCGAACTCGGTTTCGTTGGCGACGGCATAGTCGGCCTTGCCGAGGAGGTCGGCGGCTTCGGCACGGAAGGGGGCGGTGTTGAGCACGCTGACGGCGCCCGCCGCGCGCGCCGCGTCGAGCGTGGCCTCGACCGTCTGCAACGGGATCTCGTGCTGCAGGAGCACGACGTCGCCTTTCTTGAGATAGGCCTTGGCGACATCGCCCGGCACAACCGAATCATTGGCGCCCGGCACGACGGCGATGACGTTTTCGCCGTCGCCGCCGACCAGGATCAACGCCGTGCCGGTGGAGGCGAAGGTCTCGCCGACACCGGACAGATCGACATTGCCGGCCCTGAGAAGGGCGAGCGCCTCGGCGGCAAAACTATCCTTGCCGACCGCGCCCACCATGCGCACTTGCGCGCCGGCGCGCACCGCGGCCAGCGCCTGGTTGGCCCCCTTGCCGCCGGGCGCGGTGGCGAAGCCGGAGCCGCGCACCGTCTCGCCGGGTTCCGGCAAGCGGTCGACATTGGCGATGAGGTCGAGGTTGATCGAACCGACAACGATAATCAAAAAACTGCCTCCCGGTGAGGCGGGTCAGCCTGTGCTGAAAGGCGGACCTGCTCCAAGACTTCTGCTTTCTTGCGCAATTCCAGGGGAAATGCATGGCGTGTTTTTTCCCCTGGAATTGCAGGCTGGGCGCGAAGCTAGCCGCAAAGCCCGCCGGTTGCCAGATCATGTCGTCGCTGGCGCGGTCTGGCCCACAGCATCATTCGCAACGGACAGTGACCTCCGCCTGGTAACTGCCGGCCGGGAAGATGCCCGGCGATTTCGTGGCGGTCAGATCGACCTGGATGGTATGGGTGCCGTTGGTCAGCCGCTGCGGCGAGCCGCCTGGGTTATCCAGCCCTGAGCCGTCGAGGCGGAAGACTGAGGCGAAAGAGACGTCGGTGTCGCCGCCGCTCGGAGCCGACGTGAAGGCGATCGGCGCCGGCGCGGAGACGGTATAGCAGTCTAGCAGGTTCAGGATCGAACACAGCGTCGAGTTCGCGATGATGGTGGCGCCGGCGCTCGACCCGCCCGCCTGCTTGGAACCGAATATGTTGATAGAGGGGTTCGACTTCATCGTTCCCGAGGCACCGATCATGATGGTGCAGGTGCCGATGATCGCCGCCTGTGCTGGGAGACAGAAGCCGGCAAGCGCTGCCGTCGTAAGCAGCGCGCGGCTATTTCCTCTTCTTTTTCTTTTCATTGCCGGTCGTGCCTCTGATGCTCCAGCCTTCGTTGGCCCATCCCGCCGATGCGGCCGAGCGAGCCGTAGGAGCCTCGGAAGCCGTGGCAGCGATGCCCGTCGTGCTCCCCGTTGTCTGACCATCGGCGCCAAGGCCCATTTTCAGGAGCTTCAATTCAAGCTGCAGGCGCTCGACTTCCAGCTCGTAGAGGCGGCTGCAATCGACGCGTTTCGGCGTCTGCCCGATCGGGATCACCACGCGGCCGTATGTTGCGATGTCGCTATTGGCCTGATTGCTGCTGTTGTTGCCCCGGATGACGCCGAGGTCGAGATAGGCGCCGCTGCCGGAGACGGCTGAGCGGCAGGTCGTGCCGTCGCTGGCATGAACCTCGTCCTGGCCCTGAGGCAGGCTGACGCCGGGCAGACTGAAACCGGTCTGGTTCTGATTCAGGTTCAGGATGTCCTCGGCAAGCCCCTGACTTACGACAGCCAAGGCGGACAGCAGGGACAAGGTCAGAACCTGCGATGCCCGAAAAACTTTCCGCATATCTGTGCCCTTATCTGGGTCTGCTCGCTTGGAAAGGGGATACTCTCGGTACAGATACGCACCTTGCGCTCGTTCGCGCCGTCGAACGGGACGACCACCAGAACCGGACGCGACGCCTGGCCGGCCAGAAGGAAGGCGCTTGGCGTGATCTTGGCGTCGACCGGCTGGAAATCCTGGTCATAGACATGAACCTCGACACGTATGCGCTGGTTATACGGGTTGCCTGGGAAGACACGAACGGCGAAGGCATCCGCGAAGGATCGCACCTCACCCCGCATCGGCGTCATCGACTGGCCGGTCGCGGCGATGGGAAACAGCACGGCAGTCAGGCCCGCCGCCAGAATTGCAATCGTTCTCAAGGATCACTCCTTTCGCGACAAGACTATTCGCAGCGCAGCGTCACCGTTGCTTGGTAGTTGCCGGCGGAGAAGCGGTTCGTGCCGCTCTTGGTGCCGGAAAGATTGACGGCGACCGTGGATGTGCCTGGCACCGTCAGGGCCGTCGCAGTGCCGGTTTCCGCAATCGTCTGGGCGCCGGAAGTGGCGAAGGTGGGGGTCCATGTCGTCGCCGTAACGTCCGAAGCCGGCACGGTCGTCGTGGTTACCGGGTCTACGCTGAGCGAGACGCCGCCCGTGGTATCGACCTGAGCGCTGCCGGCTGAGCCGCCGGCATTATGCGAGCTCAGCGACTGAAGATTGCTGCTGGCGGTCATCGTACCGTTGGAGTTGATCGTGACCGTGCAGGTCGCGGTGATCGTACCATTGAACAGCACATTTCCGGTGGTGGCGGCCGATGCTGCCTGGCCGCCGCAGGCGGCGAGCACGCTCGCAGCCGTGACGGCGCGAAAGAACTTCATTGAGACCCCGCTTTCGAGCCGGATAATGCGGCTCAATGTAGGGTTATCTTCTCTTTATCGTGGTTAATTTAGCGTTAAGTGAAATAACAACGGAAAGCAACTTCAAAGAAAGCGGCGATAACCGGAGGTTGTCGCCGGTTGCATTTCATGAACAAGGCTGTTTATTTGTTTGGCTTGTGCCGCTTTATATTTGATGCGCGGTTTTTCGCAAGGAGGCGCGAAAAAATCGATTGTTTTTCAGGACGTCACTTGTCCCGCTTCCCAACCGAGGATGGCGCGCTTGCGCGTTAGGCCCCAGTGATAGCCGGTGAGCGCGCCGGACTTGCCCAACGCCCGGTGGCAGGGCACCACGAACGACATCGGGTTGGCGCCCACCGCCGCGCCCACGGCCCGGCTCGCGCTTGGCGCGCCGATGCTTGCCGCGATCGAGGAATAGGTGCAGGCCCTACCCATCGGGATGCGCAGCAATGCTTCCCAGACGCGAAGCTGGAAATCAGTGCCTATCATCACCACGCGCAGCGGCTGGTCGGCGCGCCATTGCGTCGGGTCGAAGACCCGCGCGGCGTAAGCCTGGGTGGCGGACATGTCCTCGACGTAAGTCGCGTTCGGCCAGCGGCCGGACATGTCGGCGAAGGCAGCCCGCTCGCCGCCGGCGTCACAGAAGGCGAGGCCCGCCAGGCCCCGGTCGGTGACCATGATGAGCGCGATGCCGAAAGGCGAGATGTGATAGCCGTAGCGGATGGTGAGACCCGCGCCCCGGGTCTTATAGTCGCCGGGCGACATCGCCTCATGGGTGACGAAGAGGTCGTGCAGCCGGCCGGGACCGGACATGCCGAGCTCGAACGAGGTCTCCAGGAGCGGCATGCCTGAATCGAGCAGCCTGCGCGCGTGGTCGAGCGTCACCGCCTGCAGGAAGGCCTTGGGCGACAGGCCGGCCCAGCGCGTGAACAGTTTCTGCAGGCCGGTAGGCGTCTCGCCGACTTCCTCGGCCAGCACCTCGAGCGAGGGCTGGTCGCGATAGTCGAGGCTGATCTTCTCGATGGCGCGGCGCACGACGTCGTAGTCGCTGCCTTCCGGCGTGATGTCGTTCTCAAGGATCGCGGTTGGTTTCATCCGCGTATTCATGGTCATCTGAGCGTTCATGGCAATATCTCCTTGACCGCGAATATCGGTCCTCCAGAGCTTTGCCACCACCCGAAACTTGCCTTCCCGCCATCCGCACCCAGATAGAGTCAGCTTCGCGCCGAAGAGGACGATCATGACCGTCGAAAAGGTTGATCTGACCGGGGCAAGAGAGACCTTGCTGATGACGCTCTACGGCAAGGCGCTGGAGAGCCGGCTGGCCAATTCGCTGCTCCAGGATCGCTTTGCCGACGAGGCGGTGCGCAAGATCGACTATGATTCTCAAGGCTCAAGGTCGGCGGCAACCTCGGGCTAAGATTTGCATCCGGGCGAAGACACTGGACGTATCAGCGCGTCTTGGCGGCCGCCAGCGCGCGCGAAAAGGCGGTGGCAAAACTTTCGCGGTCGTCGGGATTGAGGAAGCCGCCAATCGCGACACTCTTGCCTTGCGCCTCGACGGCCATCTTGGTGATGCCGATCTCAGCATGGCGGGCGATCGAGAACCGCGTCCAGAACGGGTTGAAGCGATGGTTTTCCGAGCGGCCGGAAGGCGCTGTCTTGCGAATGTCGAGACTGGTGCGCGAGACCGAGATTTCCTCACGGGCGCGCGCAGCCCGGTAATTGGCGCGGAAAGCGATGTAGACGGCGACCACGTCGAGGCCGAAGAAGCCAAACACCGGCCAGGCGCCATGCGCCAGGAAGAACGCGCCGGGGACCGCCCAGCCGAACAGAAGCGCTCCCATCAGGATCAGGAAGCCGGTGCGGCCGAGCGAGCGGTGTGGCGTCAGCAAGGCCTGGAAAAATGGCTCGTCGGCCTGGAACGAGGCGTTTGTGTCGCTCATGAGGGAATATTATAGGAGGGAAATGGCGCCTCCCAAGTCGAAAAAATCCGCAGCTGTCAAAAAACCTCAGGCCGCTATCGCGAGCGACGGCCGGGCGCCTGGTCGACGGACGCGAAAAGCCGCCACGCGGTCGCTCTACAGCCCCGCCGAGGTGCATGAGATCTTCCGGCGCTTTTCCGTGCAGCGGCCTGAGCCGAAAGGCGAGCTCGACTATGTCAACGCCTTCACCCTGCTGGTCGCGGTGGTGCTGTCGGCGCAAGCGACGGACGCCGGCGTCAACAAGGCGACGAAGGCGCTGTTCGCCGCGGCCGACACGCCGGCCAAGATGCTGGCGTTGGGCGAGGCCAAGGTCGGCGACTATATCCGCACCATCGGTCTGTGGCGCAACAAGGCCAAGAACGTGATCGCGCTTTCGAAGGCGCTGATCGACGATTATGCAGGCCAGGTGCCGCAGGATCGCGATGAGCTGGTGAAGCTGCCGGGCGTCGGGCGCAAGACCGCCAATGTCGTGCTCAACGTCGCCTTCGGCCAGCATACCATGGCGGTCGACACGCATATCTTCCGCATCGGCAACCGTATCGGGCTGGCGCCCGGCAATACGCCGGATCAGGTCGAACAGGGGCTGCTCAAGGTCATCCCCGCCGAATATATGCGCCATGCGCATCACTGGCTGATCCTGCATGGCCGCTATGTCTGCAAGGCGCGCAAGCCCGATTGCCCGGTCTGCGTCATCGCCGACATCTGCAAGTCGAAGGAAAAGACCACCGACGTGCCCGCCCCGCTGGTGCCGATCGCGCCGCTGGATGAGACGTTTCCGGTCGAGGCCTAGGGTGGTGTTCTAATATCCGTAGCCGCGCGCCATGGCCGCGGCAAAAACTGGAATGAGCAGGAAGATAAAGCCCTCGGCGCGGACATAGTTCTTCACCGAGGCCAATTCCGCCGCCGGCACCGCGAAAGACGGATTGCCGCTCGCCTGCCTGTTCCAGGAGAGGAAGCGCATAGTCGGCACAATCGACAGCAGGCCGACGATGACGAAGGCCGCCATCTTTGCCCAGAACACCCAATTGTAGACGTAGAATTCCCAGCCCTTCAGACCGAAGAACACCCGGCAGATGCCGACGATGACGATCAGCGCGGCGATGATGCCGTAGTGGCGGTCGATGCCGGCAAGGCGCTTCAGCGTCGCCGCTGCCAAATCGCCGCGCACCAGCACGAACTCGGCGCCGATGATGCCGGCCAGCGAGAACACCAGAAGGTGATGCGCGATCGCCAGCAACAGGTCTGTGGTGTCCATGGTTCTTCCTTCGGTCGACTTGCGTTTCTGGGTCGGCTTCGCGCGCAAACTAGCATCGCCGGGCGAAAAGCCCATAGCGATGCTGCCGTGCCATGGCTTTTATGGCTGGAAGAGCCAACGCATTGGCCTGGCTCTTGATCGAGCGTGCTGTTTTGCTAAGCGCGGTCGCGTCAATGGAGGGCAATGCCATGAGCATCAAGATCGAAGCCGGCGTGCCGCTTCTCGAAACGGCGCGCACCGTTTTGCGGCCGCACAGGCTGGACGATTTTGAAGCCTATGCCGCCATGTGGGCGGAGCCCGCCGTCACCCGTTTCATCGGCGGCAAGCCGCGCACGCGGGAGGAGAGCTGGATGCGCTTCCTGCGCCATGCCGGCCTATGGTCGCTGATCGGCTATGGATTCTGGGCGATCGAGGACAAGGCGAGGGGGAGCTTTATCGGCGAGGCCGGCTTCCACGACCTCAAGCGCGAGATCGTGCCGTCTCTCGAAGGCGTGCCGGAGGCCGGCTGGGCGCTGGCCTCGGAGGCGCATGGCCAAGGGCTTGCGAGAAGTCGTGAGGCGGATCGTCGCCTGGAGTGACGAGACGTTCGGACAGGCAAGAACCGTCTGCATCATCGATCCGGAAAACGGCGCTTCGCAGAAGGTGGCCGAAAGGAACGGCTATAAAGAAATTTTGCGGACCACCTACCACGAGAAGCCGACGATCCTGCTGGAACGGCAGGCCGGATCCGGAAAGCAAAGCGCTTAACCCGCCTTGCGGCGCAAGGCCCCTGCCACTCCGTTCCACGCGTCCGCCTTTGCACCTGGATGGCTGCCCAGCACCGTCGTCGCGTCGAATGGCTGAGGCCTCGCTATGGCATAGCCCTGCGCGTAGTCGACGCCGATCGCCTTCAAGGCTTCGACGATGCCATCGCTTTCGACGAATTCGGCGATGGTGCGTTTTCCCGTCACCTTGCCGATGTGATGGATCATCTCGACCATCGCGCGATCGATGCGGTCGTCGAGCATGTCCTTGACGAAGCCGCCGTCGATCTTGAGGTAGTCGACCGGCAGATGTTTCAGATAGGCGAAGGACGACATGCCGGAGCCGAAATCGTCGAGCGCGAAGCGGCAGCCCAGGCTGCGCAGATCGGCTATGAAGCGCATGGCCTCGGTCAGATTGGCGATGGCACTGGTCTCGGTGATCTCCAGGCAGATCGTTTCGGGCGCAATGGCGTGCGCGGCGAACTGCTCACGCATGAAGCCGAGAAACGTCTCGTCGCCGAATGTGGCGCCGGAGAGATTGATCGCGCAGGTGGATATCGGCGCCGCGTGCGGATCGGTGCGTCGCGACGCCAATATGGCGAAGGCGTTGCGTACCACCCAGCGGTCGATCGCCGGCATCAGTCCGTAGCGCTCCGCCGCCGGAATGAAGCTCTGCGGGGTGACGAAGCTGCCGTCCTCGTCGGTCAGCCTGAGCAGGATTTCGACATGCGCGCCTGCCTCGGCAATATCGTCGCGCAACGGCGCGATCTCCTGCGCATGCAGCCGGAAGCGGTTCTCATCCAGCGCAGCATGCAGGCGCTGCACCCAGGCCATCTCGCCGAAGCGCTCGCGAAGTGCGGTGTCGCCGTCGCTGTGGAGCTGGACGCGGTTGCGGCCCTTTTCCTTGGCCATGTAGCAGGCGACGTCGGCGGCGCGCAGCACCTCCTCCAGCGTCATGCCGACATTGGCGACCTCGACCATGCCGATGCTGACGCTGATGTTGAAGGGACGCCCTTCCCAGGAGAAGTGCAGATCCTGGACCGTGGCGCGCAACCGTTCGGCGGTGGCGGCGGCACAGTCGGCATCGCAATCGAAGAGCAGCACGCCGAACTCGTCGCCGCCCAGTCTCGCCAGGATGTCGCCGGGCGGCAGCTCGTTGGCGAGCAGCGCCGAGATCTGGCGCAGCAACTGGTCGCCGGCGGCGTGGCCGCAGGTATCGTTGACCAGCTTGAACTGATCGAGATCGAGATACATCAGCGCGTGCCGGCGCGACTTTTCCGGGTCTTCTGAGATCGCGCTCGCCAGACGCTTCTCGAAGTCGCGGCGGTTGACGAGACCGGTCAGCGCATCATGCGATGCCTGCCACGACAGGCGTTCGATATAGTCCTGCTCGCGCGTCATGTCTTGCAGGGCCAGGACGCAACCCAGGATCGAGCCGGAAACGATCAGCGGAGCGCCGTTCAGCGCCACCGGCACGACCGAACCGTCGGGGCGCTCCAGAAGCTGCGGGCGAACATTGGAGCGGCGCGGCTCGCCCGCCAGCAGGCGCGGGATCAGATCGGTCTCCTCGACGCCGCTGTCCTTGTCCACGAGCCGGAACAACGAGGCGACCGATCTGCCTTTGGCGGCGGCTAAAGAGCAGGCAAGCAGCCTTTCCGCTCCGGCATTCATATAGTCCAGCCGCCCCTTGGCATCGGTGCTGATGACAGCCTGGCCGATCGAGGCCAATGTGATCTGAGCCCGCTCGCGCTCGGCGCTGAGGGCTGTCTGAAATGCCTGGCGCTGTTTCATCAGCTTTCGCGTGCGCCAGACGGCGAGCAGGATAAGCAGCGCGGCTGTCGCGAGATTGGCCGCCGTCAGCGCCGTCTTGATGAAGCGCGATCCCTCGCCGAGACTGTCCGAAAAGTCCTTGGCGAGCGGCCCGATCCGATGGTCGATCTGGTGGATTTGCACTTTCCAGAGAGCGATCTCGGCTGACGATGGCGGCCCTTTTTCGAGCCTGCGATGCATGTCGTCGCCAAGTCTTTGGATTGCGAGAATCATCTCGTCGGCAGCCGTCCAGTGGCGGATCGCCGTGTCGAGATAGCTGACGCCGCGGAAATTCCGGAACAGCCAGATCAGGCCGGCGACATCGTCGGGATGGTTGTTGCCGCCGAGAAAGCCAAGTCTGGCCGCATGCGTGTCGGGCTCAGCCTGTTCGAGCGCAAGCCGCGCGGTGCGATCTGCCAGCGGCACGGCGATGGCCTGACGATATTCGCTGAAATACTCTTCCCGGCCGGTGTCGGCATAAAGGCTGAGGAAATAGATGGCGTGCTTCTGCCCCTTCGACCACTGGCTTTCGCCGCCGACATAGGCGCGGACGGCTGACAACGTGTGGAGGCTGAGAGTCGCAATCAGCGCCTGGATCAGGACGACCGCGACGAAGGGCCAGACCAGCCCGATGAGACGCGGGGCGGCATCGGTCGATGAGAGCTTCATCCCATTCCCATGGCCCGTGCGCAGGCCCCCTCGGTGTCTGTCCGACTGGCTCATCCGCCGGTTGAGACGATGTTCTTCCCCACATGTCGTCCGGTTACTGGCGACATCAATCCAAATAACGTGCCTGGATTAACGGTCGATAAATTTGCCCAGTATTTGTTTCATGAGTTATTGCTCAGCAACAGAAGGACGCTTACACGCTTGATGCCGATATTTCGTGCCTAATATCGGTTTACGGTGCGAGGGCGCGGAAGAAAAGCCGGCAACATCAATCCGATAGCGCCGCGCGACAGTCTCGTCTCAGCGCCTGGTCTTGGATTTGTTGAGCGCAACGGCCTCGCGGACGAGCGCCTTCAGGGCGTCGGCGTCGATCTTGTCGCCTTCCTTGAAATCGATGGCGCGCCGGGTGTTGCCTTCCAGGCTGGAGTTGAAGAGCTTCTTGGGATCGGGCAGCGCCGCGCCTTTGGCGAAGGTCAGCTTGACGACGGCCTTGTAAGTCTCGCCGGTGCAGATCATGCCGGCATCCTCCCAGACCGGGACGCCGCGCCATTTCCATGTCTCGACGGCTTCGGGCGCCGCCTCCCTGATAAGAGCGCGGAGTCGGGCAAGCGTCTCGCCCCGCCAGTCGCCCAGCTCCTTGATCCGTCCGTCGATCAGTTCGGACGCAGACTTGCCGTCCTGTACGTCGCCTTGTTGCATGTCCGGTTCTCCTCGATGCTGAATAAGAGATCGCCACCATGGCCCTTTCGGGGAGATGGCGCTTGATTTTTCGTGCGCTTACATCCGTTCGCCGGGCAGCCGGCTTGCCTGCTTCACCCAGGAGACGAACTGCTCCTCGTCGATCGGCTCGTTCTCGTGGATGTGGAAATAGCGTGTGTCCTTGCTCTTGGATTCGACAGGCGGCACGGGCTTCAGCGACAGGCCGCGGAAGAACGCCACCTTGATGTATTTGGCGAAGCAATGGATGCCGAGGAACCAGCCTTCGCCTTCCATGCCGTAGAAGGGAGAGTTCCATTTGACAGCCTTTTGCACACCAGGGACGGCCTGCATGATGAGCTGGTCGAGCCGGCGCCCGACCTCGCTCTTCCAGCCCGGCATCGCCGCGATATAGGCCTGCACCGGAGCATCGCCATGGCCCTTGGCGATCTGCGGGTTGCCGCCCGAAAGCAGGACAGGTTTGGCGTCCGCGGATCCGGCAGCCTTCGATTTCGTCTTTGCCATCAGGCCGATCCCGTGCGCTCGCCCGCCGGCTCCCCGCGCCATCTGGCGGCATAGGGCAGCACGAACATATAGAGGCCGCTGAACAGCAGCAGGAAAAGCGGAATCAACGGCGAATAGACGATCCAGGCGGGCGGCGGGCCCATGGCCATGGCAGCGAAATTGGCAATGACGGTGACGGTGAAGATGATCGAAAGCCAGCGGTGAAGCTGCCTGATCCACTTGCTCCAGTTCAATATAACCTCCCTTGCGAATGACGATACGGATCGAGCTCTCTACCAGTGCGCCAGTTGCGAAAGCTGAATGAGGTTGCCACAGGTGTCGTTGAGCTGCGCGATGGTCGCGCCGGTCACCGCGGTCGGCGCCATGGCAAAACTGCCGCCATTGGCCTTGATGCGCTCATGGTCGCTCTTGATGTCGTCGGTGAACAGCATCAGCGCCGGCTAGCCTTGCTTGAAGATGGCCTGCTGATAAGTCTTTGCCGCCGGATTGTCGTTGAGGGCCAGCTGCAGTTCGGTGCCGTCCGGATCGTCAGGCGAGACGACAGTCAGCCAGCGAAACGGCCCATTGGTGAAGTCGGCCTTCTTGGTGAAGCCCAGAATTTCGGTATAGAAGCCAAGGGCCTTTTCCTGGTCGTCGACATAGATGCTGGTCAGCTTGATCTTCATTTTGGTGTCTCCATTGCTTACGCCTGCGGTTTGCCGCCCCGCCGGGACCGTGTCTGTCTTTTGAGGCTTCGGCGGACGTCAATCGATCCGCGAAAGCAGCTGCTCCAGGGCCGTGAAGTTGCGTTTCCAGCCCACTGTGGCGCCGCGGTAATACGGCTCCTGGTCGGTGCGGAAGCCGACCTGCTCCATGCGCAAATGCGTGCCCTTGCCCGTCGGGGTGAGCGTCCAGGTGACCACGCTCTCGAGATCCTTGGTGTCCCAGCTGTAGGACAGGGTTCGGTTGGGCTCGACCGTCCGCACCTGGCAGTCGACGCCGCCCCATTCGGCGCTCATGTTGAAGCGATGGTCCACGACCGGCTTGAAGCTGTTCTTCATCAGCCACTCCTCGATGAGATGCGGTTGGGTGAGCGCGCGCCAGATCTTTTCTGGCGGAAAAGGTATCTCGCGCTCGACGATGACGGAGCGCGTTGCGGCCTCATTCATTGATCCATCCTTTTGAGCAGGTCTTCCAGATCGTCGAAGCGGCTTTCCCAAAACCCCGCCATGTGGCGCGTCCAGTCCATCAACGGCGCGAGCGCCTTGAGCTGGGCACTGTAATGGGTCTGGCGACCCTCATGGCGGTCGCGCACCAGTCCCGCTTCCTTGAGGATGCCCAGATGCTTCGACACCGCCGGCTGCGACACCCCGGCCTGGGCGGTCAGGGCCCCGACCGTCTGCTCGCCCTGACGGCAGAGGCGTTCGAAGATGGCGCGTCGCGTCGGATCAGCGAGCGTCCTGAACAGCATGTCATGCGCGGTCGTCATTTTTAACCGATAACCCGTTGGCTATTGATTGACGTATAACCATTGGGATATGCATGAGTCAAGCAGCGAATGAGGACGCGCACCTGAAGCCGCGGCCGTGGGCCGGCACGCCGGTACGGCCGGACGGCACTGAAAAGATGGTTGCTTATGCCGCGTTTGCTGACGGAACGGTCAAATCCCTCAGCAGCGTGGAAAGGTCCGGTTCGTCGATGAGCAGGGCGGCGTCGACCGCCGGAAGCCATGCGCGCTGCCGGTTCGCGGCTTCCTGCCAATCGGCAAGCTCCTCGGCGACCTCGAGCAGATAGACCACAACGTCGACGCGAATGAAGCCGTTGGGCATGCGTTTCCAATAGGAATAGGTGCCGGCAGGCTGCTTCAGCGTCCTGCCGAGCACGCCGGCTTCCTCGCGGGCTTCGATCGTTGCCGCCTTGCGCCCGCTCTTGCCCTTCATCGGCCAGCCTTTTGGCACAATGAAGCGCCGCGTGGTGCGTGAGGTGACCAGCAACACTTCGAGATTGCCGTCTTCTCGCACCCGATATGGAATGGCCGCCACCTGGCGGATGCGTTGGCCTTTCCTGGCTCTGCGGACTGCTTTCTTCTTGGTTGTTGCCATTCCAAATTCCGTCAGAGCAGCATCCCTGCCATACGCTATCCGCGCGGGCAAAAACCTGTCCTCCTGCAAACTCTAGAGCGTTTCACCGTTTCACGGAAACGGCGACCCGCTCCATCTCTTTAGTTTTGACGCAATTCCTGACGGAAAACCGTGTCACATTTTTCCTGGAATTGCTCTAGAACCACCGCCCTTGCAATCCGGCATTTTGCCGGCAAGTAAGTCGGCTAATAAACTGAAAAAAACAAAATGTCAGCGGCAAACCCTGGAAATCGTGTTGCCGACCGCTTCCATCCGGCATGTCTTGTCAAATACCGGCACATCGGGCTGGCTCCTGGGCGGGGCCGGCCGGTCGAGCTCGCGATAGATTTGCTGCTGCTGCTGGTATTGCTGCCGCTGCAAGCGGTTCTGCAACTGCTGCAGCTCATTCTGCTGCACCAATGCATTGCGGTTCGTCGGGATGACGATCTGCGCATAAGACGGCGCAATCAGATAAACCGAGGCCGCCAGCACTGCGCCTGCAAGAACAGCCAGACTGTGACGAAGCATCCGCGCGGCTCCCATACAAAAAACCATGCATTTCATATAATGCGGGCAGCCAATAACGCCATGGGTAACCGCGAAACGTGATGCGGCTCACCGACGCCGGGCGATTGGCTATGCCGGGACGCCGGCGCTGGAGATCGGGGCCGACATCCCGGTCAGCGCCATCGCCAGTTCCCGCATCTGCGGAAAGGCCGGCGTCGAGTTCTCCACCAAGCAGTGGGAGATCGAGGGGGTTTCGCCGCCGCCGAGAATCTGCCCGGCAATCCCGCATTGCACTTGACGGAAGCCATCGATTCGCCCCTCTATCGGGGTCGGCGCCGGGCTGGAGCTCGATGGCGTTAACGGCGTCGGGTTGGCTGTCAGGTACAACGACGCCTTTGGGCAAACGGTCAAGCAGAATGCGGTCAGCGTGTCTCTGAAGGTCAGCTTTTAGCTGACGCGGGCGGCGGCTAAGAAGGGATCTCATGAGGACGAAATACGCGTATCTCGCGGCGATGCTGGCAGCCGCCTGCATTGCCGGTGTGCCGGCAGCGGGAGTTGCCGCGCAGAATAAGGCCGACAAGGTGGCGCCCGCGGCCGCTCAGTCAGGCGACGCAGCGGCCAAGCCGCAGCTGCCGGGCGGCGCCTCGGCGCTGTCGGAGACGCATGGCGACTGGACGGTCAACTGCCAGGTCACCGGCACCAACAAGGTCTGCAGCCTGTCGCATCAGCAGTTCAACAAGCAGAGTGGCCAGCGGCTGCTGGCGATCGAATTGACGACCAAGACCGGTGAGGACGCCGCCGGCACGCTGGCGCTGCCCTTCGGGCTTGCCTTGGCCAACGGGATCTCGTTCGAAATCGACGACAAGAAGCTGGACGGCACGTTGCAGTTCAACACCTGCCAGGCGGTAGGTTGCCTGGTACCGGTGACGTTCGACGCCAATATCACGCCGTTGCTGCAGAACGGCACCACGCTGAAGGTCAACGCCACGGCGGCCGACACTGCGCAGCCGATTTCCTTCACCATCTCGCTTAACGGCTTCGGCAGCGCTCTGGCGCGGACGGCGGATCTATCGGCGGACTAGGTTGTCGAAGACCGGCCGGCTGAACGCTTCGTCATCCACGGGCGGAGCAAGGAGCGAAGCGACGCGCGCAGACCCGAGGATCCATTCCGTGACATAGGAGCGCTGCTCACGGTGCAGAATTCTGCGCCGCTGCGCTCTACAATCCAGGTAACGGAATGGATCCCAGGGTCTCCGCGACGCCGCTTCGCGGCTGCTCCGCCCAGGGATGACGAAGTTGGAAGGTTTCGGCCAACCAGCACGGCTTGCCTCAGCTACTCAACCTCGCGCAAACGGTATCCCACTCCCGTCTCGGTGATGATGTAGCGCGACTGGTCCGGCGTCTTCTCGATCTTCTGCCGCAGCTGACGCACATAGACCCTGAGATACTGGACGTCGGTCGAGTCGTTCCAGATCTGCTTCATCAGGAACTGATGCGTCAGCACCTTGCCGGCATATTGCACGCGCATGCGCAGGATGTCGTATTCCTTGGGCGACAGTTTCACTTCCTTGTCCTCGACCGTGACGATGCGCTTCACAAGGTCGACCGAAAAGGATAAAAGAATTCGAACAAAAAGGGAACGAAGAAAAATGCTCGACATCGCACCATCGCAACAGGCGGCAACCTGGCTCGGCTCATTCGGCCGGGCGCTCGAGGCCGGCGATATCGAGGCGGCGACGAACCTCTTCGCGCAGGATTGCTACTGGCGCGATCTCTTGACCTTCACCTGGAATATCAAGACCATGGAAGGGCAGGCGGCGATCCGCGAAATGCTCAAGGCCACGCTCCACTTGGCGCAGCCCTCGCACTGGCGGCTGTCCGGAGAGCCCAGCGTCGACGACGGCACCGTCGAAGCCTGGTTTACATTCGAGACGGCGGTGGCGCGCGGCGAGGGGATCCTGCGGCTCAAGGACGGCCGCTGCCGCACGCTATTCACGGCGATGAGCGAACTCAAGGGGTTCGAGGAACGGAAGGGGCCGGCGCGGCCACTCGGCATCCGCTACAAGGCCGACCCGAACCGCGAGACCTGGGCGGAAGCACGGGCACGCGAGGCGCGCGATCTCGGCGTGCATGAGCAGCCCTATTGCCTGGTGATCGGCGGCGGGCAGGGCGGCATCATGCTCGGCGCCCGGCTGCGCCAGCTCGGCGTCCCTACGCTGATCATCGAGAAGAACGCGCGCGCCGGCGATTCCTGGCGCAACCGATACCGCTCGCTCGTGCTGCACGATCCCGTCTGGTACGATCATCTGCCCTACATTCCGTTCCCGGAAAACTGGCCGGTCTTCACGCCCAAGGACAAGATGGGCGACTGGCTGGAGATGTATACCCGCGTCATGGAGCTGAACTACTGGGTCGCCACCAAATGCATCAGCGCCGCCTATGACGAGGCCGAAAAAGTCTGGACCGTGGTGGTCGACCGCGTCGGCCAGCGCATCACGCTGAAGCCGAAGCATATCGTCTTCGCTACCGGCGCCTACGGCCCGCCGCGGCAGATCGAGCTGCCGGGCGCCGACAGCTTCAAGGGCGAGCTTCTGCATTCCAGCCAATATTCCACCGGCGAGAAGTTTCGCGGCAAGCGCGTGGCGGTGATAGGTGCTGCAAGCTCAGGCCACGATGTCAGCGTCGATCTGTGGGAAGCGGGCGCCAAGGTCACCATGGTGCAGCGCTCGCCGACGACGGTGGTGAAGTCCGACACGCTGATGGATATCGGCTTCGAGATCTTCTCGGAAAAGGCGCTGGCGCGCGGCATCACCACCGACAAGGCCGACATGATCGTGGCCTCTACGCCCTTCGCGCTGGTGCCGAAGGGCCAGCGGGCGCTTTATGATGTGATCCGGGCGCGCGACGCGGATTTCTACCAGCGCCTCAGCAACAGCGGCTTCGCCATCGACTTCGGCGAGGACGAGACAGGACTGTTGATGAAAGCCTATCGGACAGGCTCGGGCTATTACATCGATGTCGGCGCTTGCGAGTTGATCCTGAACGGCGAGATCCAGGTGAAGAGCGGTGTCAGCATCAAGTCGCTGACGCCGGACGGCATCCTGTTCGACGACGGCAGCGAACTCGCCGTCGACGCAATCATCTGCTGCACCGGCTATCAGTCGATGAACGAGACAGTTGCGGGAATCGTCTCGCGCGAGGTCGCCGACAAGGTCGGCCCGTGCTGGGGCCTCGGCTCCGGCGTGAAGGGCGATCCCGGTCCGTGGCAGGGCGAATTGCGCAACATGTGGAAGCCGACGGCACAGGAAGCGCTATGGTTCCACGGCGGCAATCTGGCGCTGTCGAGATTCTACTCGAAATATGTGGCGCTGCAGCTCAAGGCGCGCATGGAGGGGATAGCGACGCCGGTGTATGGGGAGCCGAGTAATTCGCGATCCTAGCTTCGTCATTCTAGGGCGGAGCAAGGAGCGAAGCGACGCGGCGCAGACCCTAGAATCCATGCCGTGACATTCGTGACGTGCGCAAGCGGACCAGGACGGGATTCTTCGCCGGGCGTCTCAAGCCCCATTCTGCACCGCTGCATTCTTCGGTGACAGTCACGGCATGGATTCTAGGGTCTGCGCTCCGCTTCGCGTCGCTCCGCCCTAGAATGACGACGATGAGGGGCCAAAATGCCTCGCCGCCACATCAACATGCGTGTGATGCGAATGGGCCTCGAAGCGCTCCGTCTCGTTGTAATCCGTCGTTTCGTTCGGCCACCATTTGCCGCCGATGACGATGCCGTTGGAGACCAGCCGCTGATCCGCGACCAATGACGCCCCGACGGCGTCGACGAAGGTGAAGCGGCCGGGTTGGAGCTTCAGCACGGCAACATCGCCGGTGCCGCCGACCTTCAGCGCGCCGAGTTCCGGCCTTGCGATCGCCTCCGCCGGCCGCTGCGTCGCCGCGCGCAGCACCTCGACCAACGGCATGCCGAGGGCCATGAGCTTCGACATGCAGACCAATATGTCGAAGGCCGGACCGTCGACGCAGTAGAGATGCACGTCGCTGGAGATGACGTCGGGCGCCAGGCCTTCGGCGAGCATCGCCTTCGCCACCTCGAAGTCGAAGGAACCCATGCCGTGGCCGATGTCGAAGATGACGCCGCGCTCGCGCGCCAGGCGCATGTCCGGCCGCACCGCGCCGGAGGCGAACACGGGCGCGTTGGGGAACGGCCGGAAGCAATGGGTGAGAATGTCGCCACGCCGCAGCCTGGGCAGCACCTCCGAGCGGCCGGGCGGCGGCTCGTCGATATGCGCCATCAGCGGCAGGCCGGCCTTGTCGGCGGCTTCGAGCGCGAGGTCGACAGGCGCGATGCCGCTCGAGCCGCCGGCATGCTTGCCGGAGCGGACTTTCACGCCGACGACGACGTCGGCATGCTCGCGCACTGCCGCCACGGTCTCGCGCGGCTCGCAGAGCCTGAGATCGCTGCATTCGCCGACGGACACCGTGTTGGAAAAGCCGAAAATGCCGGCGAAGGAGATGTTGACGTAAGCCAGGATGCGGACCTTCGAGCGCTCGATGACGTGGCGGCGAAAACCCAGGAAATTGCCGGCGCCGGCGCTGCCGGCGTCGATGAAGGTGGTGGTGCCGCTCTTGGCGGCGAGCCGGTCGGCGTCGACACCGAGCGAGGTGCCGCCCCAATAGACGTGGCTGTGCAGGTCGATCAGGCCGGGCGTGACGATGCAATCCCTGGCATCGACGACTTCACTCGCCGCCTCGGCATTGATGGCGGCGTCGATCGCGGTGACGCGGCCATCGGCAATGGCAACATCGCGTGGCGCGTCCAGGCCCGATGCGGGATCGATGAGGCGTCCGCCCTTGATCAGGAGATCGAACTGCATCGGTGCCCTCGCTTTGTTTGTTCGTTTCACGCAATTCCGGACGGAAGGTACGGCGAAGTCGCCGAACTAACCGCTAAGCACTTTTCCTGGAATTGTTTCAAGCGATCCGAGCGGGCGATCAGACCGGCCGATAGGCGACGGCTTCGACTTCGATCTTGATGTCGATCATCAGGCGCGATTCGACCGTGGTCCGCGCCGGCGGATCCTTCGGGAAATGTTTTGCATAAACGGTGTTGAATGTGCCGAAATCGCGCGCGTCCTCCAGCCAGACGGTGGTCTTCACCACATCGTCCATGGTGCAGCCGGCGAGCGCCAGGGCCGCTTTGACGTTCTGCAGCACCTGCTCGGCCTGCTCGGCGATGCCGCCCTTGATCACGAGCCCGTCGCTGCCCACCGGCACTTGACCGGAAATATAGACGAAATCGCCGGCGCGGACGGCGGGCGAGAGCGGAACGTGGGATTTCCCAAAGCACTGCTTGGACAAGGGGAGCCTCCTTCAATCGACGACGGGAACCGGGGTTACATAGCCGTCTACGCCTGTCGGCACGATCCTCCTAGAGCCAATGTCGGAAAGCAACATTCTTTCGAAATCCATGTTGCTTTATTACAGAAGCCTGAGCATCTTGCGCTCGACGCGGCTTGAAATCGGCCGCGCATATGAGGGAGATCGGCATGACCTTCGACAAGAATCCGTTTCCGGAAGGCGATGCCGACCGCCACGCGCTGTGGGAAATGCTGGTGCGGCGCGATATCGACGCCTTCCTCGGTCAGGACTGGTCGATGGTCGAGGACGATTTCATCGCGGAAAGCTTCTTCGGCATGCATGCGCATTTCCTTGCCAATGCAGATGCCTGGCGGCTGCAGTTCCCCCGGCTGGAGGTCTATCGCGACGAATGGCTGCGGCAGGCCAAGGAAACCGCGGCGACGAAATTCGCCGAGCCGCTGCGCGAAGCGCTGTTTCGCGTCACCAACATGCGCGACATCGACGTCGACGGCGACCGCGCGGTGCTGCACAAGAAGTTCGACGGCTCGGTCGCCAAGGCCGACGGCGGCGTCGACCGGCTCAAGTGGCAGACGCTCTACTTCTGCCGCAAGGTCGGCGGACGCTGGAAGATTGCCGGCTTTGTCGGCTACATGCCGCATCCGCTGGGCAGCTAGGAAGGAGCTATCGGACGCCGCCTGCGTTGGCAAATCGTTCCATTGTGGAGCTCAGCCGAAGCGCCAGTTGGTTCGTCATTCTAGGGCGAAGCAAGGAGCGAAGCGACGCGCGCAGACCCTAGAATCCTGTGTGTTGGTTCTGGTGTATGGTTGAAGTGGGAAGGAGACCGAATGAATCCTGGTCGTCCTTTCGGACAG
>NZ_JAIUHU010000016.1:0-139452 GCF_020165275.1 Mesorhizobium sp. Ca11
CCTTCAAAAAACGCCTCATTAGCCCAACAAACAGAATTCACTCTCCCGTGCAAAGCCCTCACAAGGGGAGAAGGAGAGGCGCGGCGCTAAGCCGCCTTTGCTTCTTCCTGCGGTCCGGCGAGATCATCGCGCGCCTTGCGGGCCAATCTCTTGGCCGAGCGCTTGGGGCTGTCGCCGAACAGCTCGGCGGCATCGGCAAGGCAGGCCTTGGTCAGGCTCTTTTCGGCACGTTTCAGAAGCTTGCGCAGAAGCTTCGTCTCGTCGGCGGGGCCGAGCGGCTCGCCTTCGGCGTCGAGCAGGGCGCAGATGACGAAGACGTCGTGCAATTCGCCGAGCTGCTCGCCGAGCCTGTCGACCGCCTTGCGGCGGCCCTTGATCGGCGTCGGCCAAAGGCGGCCGAGCAGCGACAGATGCATGGCGTGGGTCTTTGCCGCCTTGCGCAGGTCGTGAAAATCGTCGGCCGCGCCGCGTGATTCCGCCTTGTCCAGGGCCTTCTTCGCCCGCCGCAAGGTGGCGCGGGCGCCGTCGGCCAATATATCGGCCGCCTGCTCCGGCTGGTCGGGCAAAGTCAGCCTGTCGATGCGCTCCAGGCCTTCCCGGCATGCGGCGATCGCCGCATTGATGGCCGCGTCGAGGCTCGGACCGGCGTGGAGCTCGTGCTGGCGCAGCACCAGCCGCTCGCGCACGGGGTCGAGACCGCCGCCTGCCGATTGTTCCGGAAAGGCATCGGCCAAGCGGTCGACGGTCTCGATCAAGGCGGTCGCCTCGCGCGGGCCGGCCAGCAGCGCCGACACCTGCTTATAACATTCGTTCTCGGTCTGGCAGAACGGTTCGTCCCCGGAACGAACCAGGCGTAGCAAGGCGCGCACGCTTTTCAGCCGCTTGCGGCATTTGTGCAGTCCCTGCTCCGGTTTCTCGCGCGCCATCTCGAGATGAGCGACTGCCTTGCCGATCTCGTCGGCCAATATGCGCCTGACCTCGCCGGTCAGCGGCAAGCGCGGATCGATGCGGAAGCTCATGCGGCGATCTCCGGAATCCCCCCGAGGGCCAGCGACGCGTTGTAAAACCTCGACTCGCCGGTGACCTCGCGACCGAGCCAGTCGGGCAGCATTTCGTCAGATACGTCCTCCGGCGTCTCCAGCTCCGCGATCACCAGCCCCGCGAGCTTGCCGCCGAAAACATCGACTTCATAGAGATAGCCGCGGTGTCTAACATGGTGGCGTGTCTTCTCGATGACACGTCCGACGGCGAACGCCATCAATTCCTCGGCCTCGGCAAGCGGGATCGAATATTCGAATTCGTCGCGCTCGCGCGCCCTGTCGCCAAACTTCAGCGTCAGCTTGGCTGAGCGCCCGTCGCTGATGCGCACCCGCACCGTGCGGCCGGGCTGCGCGGCGACATAGAATTGACGAATGCGGATTTTCGCCTCGACCTCATCGCGCCAGGCGGGACTGGAGACCAGGAATTTGCGCTCGACTTCCTTGCTCATGGCCGGGCACTAAAGCCTGTGAGGGCCAGGAAGGCAAGCCGAGTCGAGCCCAAATTTGACTTTAATCAATCGATTGATTAAAGTGTAGGTATGAACAAACGATCAATCGCAAGAAGGCCGCAGCGCGAGGTCGGCACCGCCGATCAAACGCGCGCGGCGCTTGTCCACGCGGCGCTCAGGCTGTTCGGGCGAAAGGGTTTCGACGGCACCTCGACGCGGGAGATCGCGGCCGAGGCCAAGGCCAATATCGGTTCCATCGCCTATCATTTCGGCGGCAAGGAGGGCCTGCGCGCCGCCGCTGCCGACTTCATCGTCGACACCATCCAGGGAATTGCCGGCCAGGCGCTGGGCGGCGTGCAAGCAACGGCTCCCCTGGACCCGGAAGCAGCCCGAGCGCAGCTTTTCGCGGCGCTCGAGCGGATGGTGGGTTTCATCGTGGCCAGTCCGCAGGCCGGCGAGATCGTACAATTCGTACTTCGCGAGCTCTCGCATCCGACGGCCGCGCTCGACCGCATCTATGCCGGCGTGTTCGAGCCGACGCACCGGCGGCTGTGCCAGATCTGGGAACAGGCGACCGGCGAGCCGGCCGAGAGCGAAGCGACCAAGCTTACCGTCTTCACCATGATCGGCCAGGTCATCTATTTCCGCATCGGCCGCGAGGCGGTGATGCGCCGGATGGGCTGGCGCGACATCGGCAATGAAGAGGCCGCCAAGGTGGTGGCGGTCGCAACCGACAATCTCCGGGCAATGCTGGCCGCGCGGGGGGCCGCCGCCGGCAAGAAGGGCAAATCATGAGCTTTCTCTGTTCGCTGCCGCTCGCGGCCCAATTGTTCGGCGCCTGCGCGCCGGCCGCACCTTTGGCCGTCGGCTATGTCGAAGGCGAATATGTGCTGATGGCGCCGATCGAAGTGGCCCAGGTGGCGACGGTGTCGGTTCGGCGCGGCGACCGCGTTGAGAACGGCATGGCGGTGGCGACGCTGGAAGACGCCGACGCCAAGATCGAGGTTGCGCAGGCTAAAGCAGCACTTGCGCAGGCGCAGGCGCAGCTTGCCGATCTGCAGGTCGGCAAGCGCCCCGAGGAAATCGCCGTGCTCAAGGCCGAGGTCGACATGGCCAAGGCCCAGGCGGCCGACGCCAAGCGCAAATACGACCGCGCCAGCGACCTCTACAAGCGCGGCACCGGCACCCAGGCTGACTACGACACCGCCTCGGCTTCGCTGGAGACCGCCAATGCCCAGGTCGGCCAGGCGGAAGCCAATCTCGCCGTCGGCAATCTGCCGGCGCGGGCCGAGACCATCAAGGCCGCCGACAACCAGGTCAAGCAGGCGCGGTCGACCCTTGAGCAGGCCGAGTGGCGGCTGTCGAAGCGGGTGCTGGCGGCGCCCTCGCCTGGCCGCGTCAACGACGTCATCCGCAATCCAGGCGACACAGCCGGGCCGACCGCGCCGGTGATCTCGATGCTGCCGGACGGCGCCGTGAAGCTCAGCGTCTATGTGCCCGAAAGCGCGTTCTCGGCGGTCAAGGTCGGCACCGAGCTCAACGTCCGTTGCGACGGCTGCGGGACGGGACTGAAGGCGCGCGTCAGCTATGTCTCGCCCGACCCCGAATTCACGCCGCCGGTGATCTACTCGCTGGAGAACCGGCAGAAGCTGGTCTATCTCGTCGAGGCGCGGCCGGAGGGCGATGCGGGACCACTGCAGCCCGGTCAGATCGTCGATGTCGATCTTGCGGATCTCGGGCAATGAACGCCATCGACGTTCGCGGCCTGGTCAAGCGCTTCGGCGACAAGACCGTCGTCGACCATGTGACGATGACGGTCGCCGAAGGCGAGATCGTCGGCTTCCTCGGGCCGAACGGCTCGGGCAAGACGACGACCATCCGTATCATGTGCGGACTTTTGACGCCGGACGAAGGCGACGGCACGGTGCTGGGCTTCGACATCCGCACCGACGCGCTCAAGATCAAGCGCGAAGTCGGCTACATGACGCAGAAATTCTCATTCTACGAGGATTTGACGATCGGCGAGAACCTCGAATTCGTGGCGCGGCTCTACCGGCTGAGGCCGGTCGAGGAGTATGTCTCGCGCACGCTTCAGGATCTCGGCCTGGCCAGCCGCCGCAACCAGCTGGCCGGCACGCTTTCCGGCGGCTGGAAGCAGCGGCTGGCTTTGGCCGCCTGCATCATGCACGAGCCGAAGCTGCTGCTGCTCGACGAGCCGACGGCCGGCGTCGATCCGAAGGCCCGGCGCGAGTTCTGGGACGAGATCCATCGCCTTGCCGGCGGCGGGCTGACCGTGCTCGTCTCCACCCACTATATGGATGAGGCCGAGCGCTGCCACCGCATCAGCTACATCTCCTACGGCAAGATGCTCGCCACCGGCACCGTGGACGAGGTGGTGAAGAATGCCGGGCTGACCACTTTCGTCTTGCAGGGGCCTCGGCTCGACCAAGTGGCAGAGGCGCTGCAGGGCAGGCCCGGCGTCGACCAGGTGGCGCCGTTCGGCGCGACGCTGCATGTCGTCGGCTCCGACAAGGCGGCGCTCGAAAAGGCGCTGGCCGACATCGAGAAGGAACACAAGGGCGTCACCGTGAAGCCAGGCGAGACCAGCCTCGAGGATGTGTTCATCCAGTTCATGGCCGGCTCGAAGGACAATATGGCATGAAAGCGGTCTTCTCCTTCGCCAGGCTGGGCGCGCTGCTCATCAAGGAATTCATCCAGATGCGGCGCGACCGCATCACCTTCGCCATGATGCTGGGGGTGCCGCTGATCCAGCTGGTGCTGTTCGGCTATGCGATCAACAACGACCCGAAGAGCCTGCCGGCCGCGCTGGTGGCGACCAGCAGCGATCCCTACACGCGGGCCATGGTCTCGGCGCTGCAGACCACCGGCTACTACCGCTTCGACCATGTCGCGCAAAGTGCGGCCGAAGCCGAGTTCCTGATGGCGCGCGGCGACGTCTCCTTCGTCGTCACCATCCCCGCCGATTTCGCCCGCCGCGTCGAGCGCGGCGACAACCCGCAGATCCTGATCGAGGCCGACGCCACCGACCCGGCGGTGGCCAGCGGCGCGATCTCGACGCTGAGCACCGTGGCAGGCCAGGCGCTGCTCAGGGCACAGGGCACGAAGGAAACGGCCAAGGAGGCGGCGCGCGGCCAGCTCGATGTCATCGTGCACCGGCGCTACAATCCCGAGGGCATCTCGCAATACAACATCGTTCCCGGCCTGCTCGGCGTCATCCTGCAGATGACGATGGTGATGATGACTTCGATCGCGCTGACGCGCGAGACCGAGCGCGGCACGATGGAAAACCTGCTGGCCATGCCGTCGAGCCCGCTCGAGATCATGATGGGCAAGGTGCTGCCCTACCTGGTGGTGGGCGCAGTGCAGGTGGTGGTGGTGCTGGCGGCAGCGAAGCTTCTGTTTGCCATTCCCTTCATGGGGTCGCTGTCGCTGCTGCTGTCGACCGTGCTGGTGTTCGTGCTGTCGCTGGTGCTGCTCGGCTACACGATCTCGACGATCGCGCGCACGCAGATGCAGGCGCTGCAGCTCACCTTCTTCTTCTTCCTGCCCTCGATCATGCTGTCGGGCTTCATGTTCCCCTATCGCGGCATGCCGGGCTGGGCGCAGACCTTTGGCGAGATCTTCCCGCTGACCCATTTTCTGCGCATCACCCGCGCCGTCATGCTGAAAGGGGCGGAGCTGCCGGCGGTGGCGACGGAAGTCGGCTGGCTGGTCGTGTTCGTGGCATTGTTTGCCGGGGTAGCGCTGGTGCGCTTCAGGCGAACGCTGGATTGAGATCACGGAAAATCTTGCGCACAAAAGCCTAAGGCTGGCGGGACAGCGCCCCCCTCTGGCCTGCCGGCCATCTCCCCCACAAGGGGGGAGATCGGACGCCTCGCCGACCGTCGCCAACCTCAAACGTTGCAGAGATGGCGAGGCGCCGAAACTGCCAATCTCCCCCCTTTGTGGGGGAGATGTCCGGCAGGACAGAGGGGGGCGCGAAGGATCACAACGATTCTCGCGTGCAGGCCGCGCCTCTATGCCGCCGCCATGATCTCCGCATAGGTGCCGAAATCGACATTGCCGCCGGAGAGCACCACGGCGACGCATTTGCCGGCAAGGTCGATCTCGCCGGATGACAGCGCGGCAAAAGCGACGCAGCCACCGGGCTCGACCACCAGCTTGAGATAGGCCATCGCGTCACGCATCGCCTGGGCGGCGGCCTTGTCGGAGACGGCGATGGCGCCGGCGAGATTCCGGCGGTTGATCTCGAAGGTGATGGCGCCCGGCTCGGCGGTGAGCAGCGCATCGCAGATCGAGCTGTGGCCGGGCTCGTTCGCGACCCGCTCGCCCTTGGCCAGCGAGCGGCGCGTGTCGTCGAAATGCTCGGGCTCGACCGCCCAAACTTGCGTGCTCGGCGAAGCGTCCTTGACCGCGACGGAAATGCCGCTCGACAGGCCGCCGCCGCCGCAAGGAACGACGACGGCGTCGAGCGCTGCGCCAAGCGCTTTCGCCTGCTTGATCAGTTCCAGGCCGATCGTGCCCTGGCCGGCGATGATCGCCGGATCGTCGAAGGGCGGCACCAGCGCCATGCCCCTTTCGATATAGGGGCGAACGACCGTCATGCGGTCGTCCTTGTAACGGTCGAACGGCACCACTTCGGCGCCCATCTTGCGGACATTGCCGACCTTGAGCGCCGGCGCATCGGCCGGCATGGCGATCACCGCCTTGGCGCCGAACATGGCGGCCGAGGCCGCCACGCCTTGCGCGTGGTTGCCGGAGGAGAAGGCGACGACGCCCCGGCCGCGCTCTTCCTCGCTCAGGGTAGACAGCTTGTTATAGGCGCCGCGAATCTTGAAGGAGCCGGTTCGCTGCAGCGTCTCGGGCTTGAACAGAATGCGGCCGCCATAGCGCTCGTTGAGCTCGGGCGATTCGATGAGCGGCGTTTCGACGATCAGGCCGGAAAGCCGCTCGGCGGCGGCGCGGATGTCGGAGATGCCGGGCAGGGTGAGCATGATGAGCCTCGCGGGATGAGCCCCGTCATGGTGCACGCAAACCGAGGCGTCGCGCCAACGAAAAAATGTCATGGAGACAAGCTTTTGGAAGATGCGCCAGCGGCTGTCACCTTCGTCATTCCAGGGCGGAGCAAGGAGCGGAGCGACGCGCGCAGACCCTGGAATCCATGCCGTGACGTCCGTGACGCGCGAAAGCGGACCAGAATCGGGTCGCCGTTCACAGCGAATTTGGAACGATTGTTCTGCACCGCCGCATTCTACGGCAGAAGTCACGGCATGGATCCTCGGGTCAAGCCCGAGGATGACGAAAGCGCAGGTTCACCCCAGCAGCGTCTTCGTCCTTTTGCTGCCGCCCAGCTTGCGCCAGGAGTTGAAGCGGTGGGTGGCGGCGGCGAAGGATATCTTCATCTGCTGCGAAACCGTGTAGCGCGACTTGCCTTCGTCGAACATGCGGTAGCAGCACTCGGCGCCTTCCTCGGTCAGCTTGCCGTCCGGCGTCTTGTTGTGCGGATTGGCGGGGTCGAATTTATCGAGCTGTTCCTCGACAAGACCTTTCAGGCGCTGCAGGTCGGCCTCGATGCTGACGATGAGATCGAGAACCGGCTTGGCGTCAAATGCGTGCGGGGGCTTCTTGTCCGTCATGCCGGGCGTCCTTCAATTTCGGTGGCGGTCAGTTATATAGGCAAACATTCGGCAATAATGAAGGGTTTGGCCTCGCGCGATCAGCGTTCGCGCGCCCGCAGCCCGCGCCGTTGGCAATTGACCTTCAACTGCCAAGATCATAGTTTAGAACAATTCTAAACTAGAGTGATCCCATCATGCTTTCCCGTGTTTTCGGCTTCGGCCGCCGTTCCTTCGATTCGCTTTCGGAGCAGGAGATCCTGGCGCTGGCGATCTCTTCCGAGGAGGATGACGGACGCATCTACCGCGCTTATGCCGATGGCCTGGCACAGGACTTTCCGCACTCGGCAAAAGTGTTCGAGGCGATGGCCGAGGAAGAGGACGGCCATCGCGATTCGCTCATCGAGCTTCACCGCAAGCGCTTCGGCGAGCGCATCCCGCTGATCCGGCGCGAGCATGTGAAAGGCTATTTCGAGCGCAAGCCGGACTGGCTGGTGAGGCCGCTCGGCATCGAGCATGTGCGGCGGCAGGCCGAGGAAATGGAGCGGCAGGCCTATCGCTTCTATGTCGAGGCGGCCAAGCGCACCACCGACGCCTCGACGCGCAAGCTGCTCAATGACCTCGCCGCGGCCGAGCAGGGTCATGAAAGCTCGGCGCATGAATTGGAGCAGCAGCATGTGCCGGGAACCGTCAAGGTGGAGGAGGCGACGGCCGAGCAGCGCCAGTTCATCCTCACCTATGTGCAGCCCGGGCTGGCCGGGCTGATGGACGGCTCTGTGTCGACGCTGGCGCCGATCTTCGCCGCGGCGTTCGCCACGCACGACACCTGGCAGACGCTTCTGGTCGGCCTCGCCGCCTCGATCGGCGCCGGCATCTCGATGGGTTTCACCGAGGTCGCCTCTGACGACGGCAAACTGTCGGGGCGCGGTTCGCCAATCAAGCGCGGGCTGACGGTCGGCCTGATGACTTCGCTGGGCGGTCTCGGCCACGCGCTGCCCTACCTGATCCCGCATTTCTGGACGGCCACTGCCGTGGCGGCGGTGGTGGTGTTCTTCGAGCTCTGGGCGATCGCTTTCGTCCAGAACCGCTACATGCAGACCCCCTTCTGGCGCGCCGCCTTCCAGGTGGTGCTGGGCGGCGCGCTGGTGTTCGGGGCGGGCGTGCTGATCGGCAATGCGTAGCGCCGGCGCTCTCCTTCTCCCCTTGTGGGAGAAGGTGTCGCCGAAGGCGACGGATGAGGGGTGCTCCAGGGAAAGCAAGCGTCTCACTCCGCTGGAACACCCCTCATCCGTCTCGGCGCTTGCGCGCCGATCCACCTTCTCCCACAAGGGGAGAAGGGAAGCGCGCTTCACCCATTCACCTCGCGGCTATCCTGCGGCGCCTCGGCCCTTTCCTCCATCCCATAGTCGCGCATGACATGGGCGATGCGCAGACGGTAGCCGGCAAAGATGCCGCCGCGCCCGGCTTTCTGCGCCTGCCGGTGCTCCTCGGTGTTGCGCCAGGCTTTCACCGCTTCCTCGTCGCGCCAGAAGGACAGCGACAGAACCCGCCTGGGGTCGGTCAGGCTCTGGAAGCGCTCGACCGAGATGAAGCCGTCTATGCTCTCGAGCAGCGGCTTAAGCTCGGCGGCGGTGCCGAGATAGGCATCGCGCTCGCCTTCCGCCGGCTCCACCTCGAAGATGACAGCGATCATGTCTCGACCCCCTCCTTGACAACCACGTCGGTGCGAAAGACCTGTCTCGGCCCATGCGGCCCCGACACCAGCTTCAGGAAGACGCGATCTTCCTTCAAGATGAATTTCTCGCGCCTGGCAAATTCGTAATTTGCCTTGCCCGCCGGGTCGGCGGCAAGCCGGGCGCGATAGCCTTCATAGGCCGCGAGGCTCTCGATGTTGTAGGCGGCATAGGCCGTGGTGGCCGAGCCTTCATGCGGGGCGTAATAGCCGATCAGGTCGGCGCCGCAGCGCGGAATGGCCTGGCCCCAGGCCCGCGCATATTGCTCGAAGGCCGCCTTGCCGAACGGGTCGATCTCGTAGCGGATAAAGCAGGTGATGGTCATGTCGGTCTCCTCGTCGGCTGATTTTGGACGACGACGGTTCGACCGCGGTCGAAACATCGCTTGTGCCTTTGTGCTAGGCATTCTCCTGTCAGGAGAGTTTGCCGCGCTGCTTGAGCCGACCGCAGAATAGTGCTTCCCTGACAGGAATGCTTCGATGAGGATCGAACCATGCGTGAAGGACCCGACATCGCCCGCATCGCCAGCCTGGTCGGCGACCCGGCCCGCGCCAACATGCTCAACGCTCTCATGGGCGGTACGGCGCTGACCGCGTCGGAACTGGCGCTGGAAGCGGGTGTGTCGCTGCCCACCGCTTCCTCGCATCTGTCGAAGCTGATGGATGGCGGCTTGCTGACTTTGGCCAGCCAGGGCCGACACCGCTATTACGGTCTCGCCGGCGCGCAGGTGGCCGGCATGATCGAGGCGATCATCGGCGTCGCCGAAGCGGTCGGCCCGAAGCGTGTGCGGCCGGGACCGCGCGACGCGGCCATGCGCGTGGCGAGGGTCTGCTACGATCACCTGGCCGGCGAGCAGGCGGTGGCGATGCTCGACCGGCTGCTCGACAGGAAGCTTTTGCTGCGCGGCGACAACCAGATCAGGCTCTCGCCGTCCGGGGCCGCGCATTTTTCCGCGCTCGGCATTGAGACCGGTGTCAAGGCGCGGCGGCCGGTTTGCCGCGCCTGCCTCGACTGGAGCGTGCGGCGATCGCACCTCGCCGGCACGCTTGGTGCGGCCATCCTCGACAAGATCATCGCCGAGAAATGGGCGCGGCGCGAAAAGGACAGCCGCGCCGTGGTGTTCTCGCCGACGGGCAAGCAGGAGTTTGAGCGGGTGTTTCTGGCGTAGGGTCACGCGCAAGCGATACCTTCGCAATGTTGGCGCGAGGCGCCCCCCTCTGGCCTGCCGGCCATCTCCCCCTCAAGGGGGGAGATTGGCAGTTCTGGCGCTCCGCCATTCTTGCAAGTTGGAGATTGGCGAAACCGGCTGAGCGATTAATCTCCCCCCTAGAGGGGGAGATGGCCGGCAGGCCAGAGGGGGGCGCGAAGGATCGCGGCTTTGCCGGCTCTGCCGTCCACGCAAACCTACCCCCGCTTCAGTGGCTTCCCCAGCTTGAAGAACTCCTTCCACGGGTCGGCCTTCTTCAGCTCGTTCAGCGTCGTCTTATCCCCAAGCGGGAACGCATTCGGCGCCAGGCCCTTCTTTATCTCCGGCCAGGTCGCCGGCATCGATATCGTCGCGCCCTTCTTGGCGCGCGAGGAATAGGGCGCGACGGTGGTCGAGCCCCTGCCGTTGCGCAGATAGTCGACGAAGATCTTGCCGGTGCGCGCCTTCTTCGACAGCGTCGCCGTGTAGCGGTCGGGCGCGGCCTGCTCGAGCGCGCGGGCGAAGTCATGGGCGAAATCCTTGACCTCGTCCCACTCCGCCGAGGGTTTCAGCGGCACCAGCACGTGATAACCCTTGCCGCCTGAGGTCTTGACCAGGTTCGGCAGCGACAGCTCGTTGAGCTGCTCGTGGATGTCGAGCGCCGCCTCGCGCACGCGGCCGACATCGACGCCTTCATCGGGATCGAGATCGAAGATGATCTGGTCCGGCTTTTCCAGCTTATCGATCGTCGAGCCCCAGATGTGCACCTCGACCACGCCGTACTGGACAAGCGCGGCCAGCCCGTCGAAATCCTTGATGAACAGTATCTCCTCGCCATCGGTCGGGTCCTTCATCCTGGCGATCTTGTCGCTCATGCCGGGCGAGGCGTGTTTCTGGAAGAAGCGCTGGCCGTGGATGCCGTCCGGTGCCCGCACCAGGCTCAGCGGCCGGTTGACGACGAATTCTGCCATGCGCGGCCAGACCAGCGCGTAATGATCGAGCAGGTCCCGCTTGGAAACCTTTTCGTCGGGCCATAGCAGCTTGTCGGGATGCGAGAGCTTGATCGAGGTCTTCGCCGTTCCGGCCGAGGGTTTCGGTGCGGTCTTTGCACCCGGCTTCGCCCCGGTTTCGGCCTTCTTCGGCTGTTCCTGCACGACTTCCTCCGCCGGCTTGTCCTCGCGCAACCCCTGGAACGAGGCGTGCCGGATTATACGGTCGGAAGTCCAGCTGCGGAACTCCACCTCGCCGACAAGTTCCGGCTTGACGAAGGTGAGGCCCTTGCCCTTGGGCACGGCGGCCGAGAACGGCGAGGCCGTCGCCTTGAGGCCGTCGAGCTTCTTCTTCAAATCCGTCATCACCTTGCCGGAAAAGCCGGTGCCGACACGGCCGGCATAGTGCAGCTTGCCGCCTTCGTTGAAGCCGACCAGCAGCGAGCGCAGGCCGCGCCCGGTCTTGTCCGAGGGCAGATAGCCGCCGATGACGAATTCCTGGCGCAGCGTGCATTTGGATTTGATCCAGGAGAGCCCCCGCCCACTGCGGTAGGGCGCGTCGGCGCGTTTCGACACCACGCCTTCCAGGCCCATGCGGCAGACATGCTGCAGCATGACCTTTCCCGGCTCGTGGAAATGATCGCTGAAGCGCAGCGCCGAATGGTCGGGCTGCTGGCCCAGCAGCTCTGCCAGCGCCTGCTTGCGTTCGACCAAGGGTTCGCGGCGCAGATCCCTGCCGTCGAGCCGCATCAGGTCGAAGACATAGTAGACGAAGCGGTCGGCGCGTCGGGCCGACAGATCCGCCTGCAGCAACGGGAAGGACGACACGCCGCTGTCGGCCAAAACCACGATCTCGCCGTCGATGATGGCGTCGCGGCATTTCAGCCTTGCAAGCGCAGCGGTGACAGGACCATCGAATTTGTCCGTCCAGTCGAGACCGGCGCGGGTGAGCAGCCTGACCTCGCTGCCGGCGATCTGCGCCTGCATGCGGTAGCCGTCGAATTTGACTTCATGCAGCCAGTCCTCGCCGGCGGGCGCATCCTTTTCCAGCGTCGCCAGCTGCGGCTCGATGAATTCGAGACGCTTGCCAGGCCCGGCTTTGGTCTTGGCGGCAGCCGGCCTGTTGGATTGCCAGACTTTCGGTGTCTGCCCCCTGGCGGTCTTGCCTTCGCCCACCTCCTCGATGGTCAGGCCCGACTTCACCGATTTCGGTTCCTCCTCGAGAACATCCTCGCCGGGCCGGGCGGCGGCATCGTCGGATTTGATCAGCAGCCAGTTGTCGCGCTTCTCGCCCGGGCGGGGCCGCAGCCTGACCAGATGCCAGCGGCCGTTGAGCTTGTGGCCCTCGAGCTCGAAGTCGATATGGCCCTTCTTCATGCCCTTGGCCGGATCGCCATCCGGCGTCCACTTGCCTTCGTCCCAGACGATCACCGAGCCGCCGCCATATTGGCCCTTCGGAATGGTGCCTTCAAAAGACGCGTAGTCGATCGGGTGATCCTCAACATGCACGGCCAGCCGCTTCTCATGCGGATCGAGGCTCGGGCCGCGCGTCACCGCCCAGCTCCACAAGACGCCGTCATGCTCAAGCCGGAAATCATAATGGAGCCGCGTGGCGGCATGCTTCTGGACGACGAAGATGCCGCCGCCTTGCTTTTGCCTGCCGACCTTGCCGGCCGGCTCGGCGGTCTTCTTGAAGTCGCGCTTGGCGTGATACTGCTCGAGGCCGGCCATGCCGCCATCCTCCTATGCGGATTTGCGTTTTGGCGCGGCCTTGCTCTTGCTTTTCCCGGCCGCCGCTTTCGATGTGGCCTTGCCGGCTTTGCCGCCGCCTTCCGCGTTCAGGCTCTTCTTCAACGCATCGAACAGGTTGACCACATTGGACGGCTTTGGCTGCGCCTTGGCCTTGGGCGCCTTCTTGCCCGCCTTCTTGGCGCGGATCAGCTCGAGCAGCGCCTCCTCGTAGCGGTCGTCGAATTTCGACGGGTCGAACTTCGTCTTCTTGCCGTCGATGATGTGCTGGGCCAGGTCGATCATCTCCTTGTCGGTCTTCGCCGCTGCGATGTCCTCGAACACCGTCGCCGGCCGGCGCACCGTGTCGTCGTAGCGCAAGGTGGTCAGCACCATGCCCTTGCCGAGCGGCTCGATCGCCACCGGCCGCTCGCGCCGATAAAGCACGATGCGCGCAAGCCCCGCCATCTTCCTGGCCGCCATCGCGTCGCGGATGACGGCGAAGGCTTCTTGCGACACTTCGTCCGCCGGGGAAACATAGTAGGGCGTGTCGAGGTAGATCTGCTCGATCGAGGATTTCTCGACGAAGCCGTCGAGGCTCATCGTGTGCGAGGATTCGATCTGCACCGCCTCGATCTCGTCCTCCTCGATATGGACGAAGTCGCCGTCGCTCACCTCATAGCCCTTGACCTCGTCGCCCTCTTCAAGCGGCTTGCCGGTGCCCGCATCGACATAGATGCGCTTGACGGTGTTGCCGGTCTTGCGGTTGAGGATGCGGAAAGAGACCTTCTCGGCCTGGGTCACGACGTTGGTGAGCTCGATGGCGCATGTGACCAGCGACAGTTTGAGATAGCCCTTCCAAGCCGGGCGTGGTGCCATTGCGAACTCCTGCGCGATGCGGTTTCAATCGCAACGGACAGGGGTTCGCTTGGGTTCCGGGCGGGCTGGCCACGCAGCCTGCTATTCGGCGGCCTGCAGGTTGACCTTGCTTTCCGCGATTTCGGTGAGCTTGCGGTCCGTCGCCTCTTCTTCCTTGAGGTTCTTGGCCAGCACGTTGGCGCAGTCGCTGCGGCCGAGCTGCTTGGCCCAGGCGATCAGCGTGCCGTAGCGCGTTATCTCATAGTGCTCGACGGCCTGGGCGGAGGCGATCAGCGCGGCATCCAGAACCTCCTTGTCGTCGACATCGCCGCTGACTTCGTCAGCCTCCGCGAGGATGCCGTCGATGGCCGGGCAATTGACGGTCTTGGCCTTGACGCCGTGCAGCTCGAACACCTGCTCGACCCGCTCGATGTGACCCTTGGTCTGCGCGAGATGCTTCTCGAAGCCGCCCTTCAATTGCGGATCGGTCGCCTTGTCGATCATTTTCGGCAGCGATTTCTCGATCTGCTTCTCGGCATAATAGATGTCGCGCAGCGTGTGGATGAAGAGGTCGTCCAGCGTCTTGATGTCTTTCGAAAAGAAGCCCATGGCGGTTGCCTTTCCATGTTTCGCATTGTCGGGAAGTTGCGCGGCAGAGGGCCGCCAACACGGCCGGTTCGCCCCCGGCCTTGCGGTGTCAACGTCGTGTTCCGGGACAGGTTCCTGCCCGCCCGGACGCGCGAAAGGAAATTTCCTGTCGCCGGGCAAACGTGAAACAGATGCGCGCGCAAGCGACATCGGAACGAAACATATGTGATGCAAAAGTCACACGGAGCGGAATCGCGACGAAAGGCGCCGAAAGACCCCGAATCAGCCGCAATCCCGCCACGAAGCAACGTGTTTCGGACCAGAAATTAACATCACGTTCACCGACTATTCACGCCTCGACGCTATGCTCTCGAACAATTCGGACGGGACATCCGAAAGCGGGACAGGGACCAGGTAAAATGAACTTCTGGAATCACATCGCCGGCTATGCCGCAGCCATTCGCGAATTCGTCGCGCCGACCTATCGGCCGGAGCGCTATTACATGCGCGGCCCAGGGCCGGCCTGCGCGCGCCGCGGCAACTCGCTGGGCGTCGGCGTGAACTGATCATGACCCGCGAACGAGCCCACCATGGCCGCATCTGCCGGCCGGCCGCCGACCAGCGCGCCACCACCTATCGCGCCGAGCGGTTGACGCTCGCCGGCAACTGGCGTGCGACAACGCCGCGACTTTGACGCCGCCGCCGGCTGCCTTAGTGTCTCCCCTAGCTTAGTGTCCCCTTGGTACAGCGTAAGGGGGTCACAAGCAGCCGGGGCCGCCATGACCGACCTGCCCGAACGTCCCATCTTGCCGCGCCGGGCCTATGACGCCCGCCAGCCGCTGATCGTGTTCGACGGCGTCTGCGTGTTCTGCTCGGGCTTCGTTCAGCTCATCCTCAAGCTCGACCGGAAAAGACGTTTCCGCTTCGCCACCGCGCAGTCGCCGCTCGGCGAGGCGCTGTTTCGCGAGCACGGCCTGCCGACCGACGACTACGACAGCAACCTCGCCATCATCGACGGCGCGGCCTTCACCAAGCTCGACAGTTTCGTCGCCGTCATGGACGCGCTCGGCTGGCCATGGCGCTCCGCGAAGGCGCTGCTCATCCTGCCGCGGCCCCTGCGCGACTGGCTTTATGACCGCGTCGCCAAGAACCGCTACGCGTTGTTCGGCCGGAAAGACACTTGCGAGATACCCTCGGCCGAGTTGCGGGAGCGATTGATCGGCTGACGGCGGTTACGGCAGGCTTGGGGCAAGGCATGAAGCTTCTCATTGTCGGCGGCTACGGCACCTTCGGCGGACGCATCGTCCGATTGCTGGAGAACGAGCCACGCCTCGAGCTCATCATCGCCGGCCGGTCGCTCGCCAAGGCCGAGGCTTACTGCAAAGGACGGGGCGCGACCGAGGCCAGGCTTGTGCCGACGGCATTCGACCGCGACGGCGACCTTGCCGCGCAACTCGCCGGCATGCTGCCCGACATCGTGGTCGACGCCAGCGGTCCGTTCCAGGCCTATGGCGAGGGGCGCTACCGGCTGGTCCAAGCCTGTATCGGTGCGCGCATCCACTATCTCGACCTTGCCGACGGTTCGGACTTCGTCGCCGGGGTATCAGCCTTCGACGCGGCGGCTAAGGCGGCCGGCGTGATGGTGCTCTCCGGCGTGTCGAGCTTTCCTGTGCTGACGGCGGCGGTCGTGCGGCGCCTTTCGGCCGGCATGGTGCGTGTCGACGGCATCCGCGGCGGCATTGCGCCATCGCCCTTCGCCGGCGTCGGCGAGAACGTCATCCGCGCCATTGCAAGCTATGCCGGCCGGCCGGTGCAGATGCTGCGGGGCGGCAGACCGGCCGAAGGTTATCCGCTCACCGAGCAGATGCGCTATACGATCGCGCCGCCCGGGCGCGTGCCGTTGAGAAACACGCTGTTCTCGCTGGTCGACGTGCCGGATTTGCGCGCGCTGCAGGCATTGTGGCCGGAAACGAAGATGATCTGGATGGGCGCCGGCCCGGTGCCCGAGCTGCTGCACCGGGCGCTGATCGGCCTGGCTTGGCTGGTCCGCGCTGGCCTGGTGCGGTCGCTATCGCCGCTGGCGCCGCTGATGCATTGGGCGACCAACAGGCTGTCATGGGGCGAGCATCGCGGCGGCATGTTCGTCGAGGTCGACGGCGTGGACGAGGCCGGCAGGCCGATCAAACGGTCCTGGCACCTGTTGGCCGAGGGCGATGACGGGCCGCTGATCCCGTCCATGGCGGTCGCGTCGATCATCCGCAAGGCGCTCGACGGCCGCATGCCCGCGCCGGGCGCCCGGGCGGCAGTGCGCGACGTCGAGCTCACGGAGTATGAAACGCTGTTTGCCGGCAAGACGATTTGCACCGGCTTCAGGGACGAGACCGGCAAAGGGAAGGCGCTCTATGCCGATCTGCTCGGCGATGGGTGGAAAAGCCTTCCGGCTGAAATCCGCGCCATGCATGAGGGAGCGGCGATGGCGGACGGACGCGCCAGCGTGGAGCGCGGCGGCGGCATTCTTAGCCGGCTTGCCGCCCGCATGGCCGGCTTCCCACCTGGCGCGGCCGATGTCCCCGTCAAGGTGCGTTTCGCTGCCGACGGGCACGGTGAGACCTGGACGCGGACTTTCGCAACGTACGGTTTTTCGAGCCGGCAGTTTGCCGGGCGTGGCCGATCGGAGCGGCTGCTTTGCGAGCGCTTCGGCCCGCTCACCTTCGCCATGGCGTTGGTGGCGGGCAAGAACCGCCTGTCGCTCGTGCTGCGCCGCTGGAGCTTTCTCGGCCTGCCGCTGCCGATGTGGCTTTGTCCGCGCTCGACCGCGTACGAAACCGTCGAGGACGGCCGCTTCCGCTTCCATGTCGAGATATCGCACCCGGTCGCCGGGCTGATCGTGCGCTACCGCGGCTGGCTCGAGCCGTCGCACGGTTCAAGCACGGTGGGTTCGCCGGCCGTCTCGCCCAATTCGCGGCAGCCGGCGGCCGTGCACAGCGTCCAACCCTTCCCGGTGGCGCCGGACGCCGCGAGCACCAGGCGCGGCTGGGGTCCGATCCGCGGCGCATAGACCCACCAGCCGCTGCGCAGCATCGAGCCCTCCGGCGGCTCCATGCCGGCGCCGGAGCCCTTGACCCGCGCCTCGACGACCTGCAGCCCGGCCGGCAACACTTTCCAATCCTCCTGCCAGCGCGTCCGTTCCACCGAATGCGTCCAGGACAGCGTGAAGGCGGCGACGGCAAGCGTCACCGTCTTGCCGGCGGCGAGGATGCACAGGCTCATGCGGTCCCGGCCGTGGACAGCCGGCGGGCGCGCCACCAGTGCCAGCCGATCCAGACAAACGCCAGCGCCCAGCCGGTCTCGTCGGTGAGCGGCAATGCGGCCACCAGCAGCAGGCCGGCGCAGAACGCGACGAGACGCTCCCACCAGGCCATGCGGCGGGCGAGGAAGCCGACGGCGGCGGCGCCCCAGAGCACGATGCCCATGCAGGCCTTGATGACGATATAGCCGACCTCGACGGGATAGCCGAACGACGCCGCGATGGGACCGGCGTCCTGCAGCATCAGCGCCGGCGTGTAGACGGCCATGAACGGCACGACGAAGCCGGCAATGGCGAGCTTGGTCGCCTGGATGCCGATCTTGAGGCCGCTTTCCTTGGCCATGGGTGCTGCGGCAAAGGCGGCGAGCGCCACCGGCGGGGTCAGGTCCGCCATGATGCCGAAATAGAAGACGAACATGTGGCTGACCACCAGCGGCACGCCCAGCGACAGCAGCGCCGGGCCGGCAAGCGAGGAGGTGATGATGTAATTCGGGATGGTCGGAATACCCATGCCGAGAACCAGGCAGGTGAGCATGGTCAACACCAGCGACAGGAACAGATTGTTCTCGCCGATGGAGATGATCCAACCGATGAAGGTGGAGGCGATGCCGGTGAGCGTCAGCGTGCCGATGACGATGCCGACGATGGCGCAGGCGACGCCGACGGGCAGGGCGTTCTTGGCTCCTTCGGCAAGCGAGTCGACGCAAATGCGCAGCGTCTCGCGTCCGCCCTTGAAGGCGAGGCAGGCGATGACGAGCGCCGCGATGACGAGGCTCAGCACATTGACGCCGAAGCGCATGAAGGACGCCGCGGCAAGCCCGAGCGCCAGCCAGAAGACGAAGCGAAAGGCAAGCGGTCCGATCAACGCTGCCAGCGGCGTGCCGAGGATGAGCACGATGGTGAGCGCAAGGCCCATCGTGCCGGCGAAGATCGGCGTGTAGCCGGCAAACAACAGATAGACCAGCACCGCGAGCGGCAGCACGAGCGGCCAGTGCTTCCTGACCGCTTCCCAGGGATTGGGCAACTCCGCCTTGGCCATGCCGTGCAGGCCGGCCTTGCCGGCCTCCAGATGCACCTGCCAGAAGCAGGCCCCGAAATAGAGCAGCGCCGGGATGACCGCCGCCTTGACCACCTCGGCGTAAGGGACGTTCAGGGTCTCGGCCATGATGAAGGCGACGGCTCCCATCACCGGCGGCATAATCTGGCCGCCCATCGAGGAGGTCGCCTCGACCGCGCCGGCGAAGGCGGAGCGGAAGCCGAAGCGCTTCATCAGCGGGATGGTGAACTGGCCGCTGGCGACGACATTGGCGACGCCCGAACCGGAGATGGTGCCCATCAGCGCCGAGGACAGCACGCAGACCTGGGCCGGGCCGCCGCGCCACGAACCGACGAGACCGAGCGCGAAATCGTTGAACAGCGCGATCATGCCGGCCCGTTCGAGGAAGGCGGCGAAGACGACGAAGATGAAGATATAGGCCGCCGAAACATAGACCGGCGTGCCGTATATGCCTTCTGTGCCATAGGCGAAGGTGTCGACAAGCTGCGCGAAATCATAACCGCGATGGATGAAGGGCGGCGGCAAATGATTGCCAACGAAGCAATAGGCGAGGAAGATGAAGGCGATGACCGCCAGCGGCAGGCCCATCAGCCGTCTGGCGGCTTCGAAGACCAGCACCACCAGCAGCGCGCCGACGATCAGGTCCGGCGTGGTGAGGAAGCCGGAGCGGCGGATGAGGTCGGCATAGAAGAACCAATTGTAGAGGCCGGTGGCGAATCCCAGCACGCCAAGCACCCAGAAGCCCACCTTCGCCGCGGCGCTCCTGGCGCGCAGATTGGCGATCAGGCCGAAACCGAGCAGCAGCAGGAAGCCGACATGCATGGCCCGCACCACCTGGCTGGGCAGGCTGCCATAAGCGGCGATGTAGATCTGGAAGACCGAAAAGGCGACCGCAATCAGGAAGGCCGCCTTGCCGGCGAGGCCTTCGCCAAAACCGGGCGGCAGACCTTCGACTTGTTCCTCGGCGACGGGAAGATGGAACGTGGGCGGGTTGCCGTCGCTTGTTGTTGCGGGCTTGGCTTCGCTCATCCGACGGGCTCCAAGACGAACGAATGACAGTGCGAGGCACCCCCCTCTGCCCTGCCGGGCATCTTTCCCGCAAGGGGGGAGATTGGAAGCGTCAATGACGGCGCTCTTCCTGCTACACCGGCGATTGGCGAAGCGCGCGGCGACAGCCAATCTCCCCCCTTGCGGGGGAGATGGCCGGCAGGCCAAAGGGGGGTGCTTGGCGAAGACATCTCAGACTGCCGCGCTCCCTACTTCAGCAGCCCTTTTTCCCTGTAATATTTCTCCGCGCCGGGATGCAGCGCCACCGGCATGCCGTCCAGCGCCTTGGCCGGATCGATCGCCTTGGCGGCGGCATGGGCGGCTACCAACTGGTCGAGATGTTCGAACAGCAGCTTGGTCATCTGGTAGGCGGTCTCGTCGGAGACGTCGGCGCGGGTAATCAGGAAATTGCCGACCGCGGCGGTCGCGACATCTTCCGCCTGGCCTTCATAGGTGCCTTTCGGGATGACCACCGACAGATAGGGCGCGCCGATCTTGGCGACGTCCTCGGCCGGCACGGCGACGACATTGATGGGAACCGAGGTCGCGAGATCGCGGATGGAGGCAACGCCGAGGCCGGCAGACTGCAAGGTGGCATCGAGCTGGCGATTCTTGATCAACTCGACCGACTCGGCGAAGGGCAGATACTCGACCCGCCCGAGATCCTCGTATTTTAGGCCGGCGGCGGCGAAGATGGCGCGCGCGTTGAGCTCGGTGCCGGAGGCGGGCGCGCCGACCGACAGGCTCTTGCCCTTGAGGTCGGCGAGCGTCTTGATGCCGGAGTCCTGGCTGGCGACGATCTGGATGTAATTGGGATAGATGGCGGCAATGCCGCGCAGCTTGTCGAGCTTGCCCGGGAAGCCGGCCTCCGTATTGCCCTCGGCGGCCATCTTGACGGAATCGCCGAGCGCAAAGGCGATCTCGCCCTTGCCCTGCTGCAGCAGGTTGAGGTTCTCGACCGAAGCCTTGGTCGCCTGAACCTGGGTGCGCGAGCCCTCGATGCCCTTGCCGTAAATCTCCGACAGGGCGACGCCGAGCGGATAGTAGACGCCGGACGTGCCGCCGGTGAGCACATTGATGAATTCCTGCGCCCCGGCCGACACGGCGCCAAGGCCGAGCGACAAGGCCAGCGCGCCGGCGGCAATAGATTTGGTCCTGAAATTGAACATCGCGATTTCCTCCCTGAAAATGTCGGCCCGCAATCCGCCCCCTCCCGGCGAGCCCGCGACGAGTTTAGATGGCGGAAAGCAAATGCCAACCCGCAATTGCGTGCGTTAGACCAATGGTTGAGTAGCGGCGAACGACGGCTTGCGCTCGATGGCTTTGGGGGCGAAAGATTTTTCCGGCGCCTGTCGAAATCGGTCGATGCCGCACGACATAAGTCGGCACGCGACGATGCGGCCTTCAAGAAAACGGGAGAACTTCCATGCGTTACATGCTTTTGATCTACAATGACGAGGCCGCGATGGCGAACGTGTCGAAGGAGCAGACCCAGCAGGTGCTCGCGGCCTATGGCGCCTATACCGAGGCGCTGAAGAAATCCGGCGCGTACATCGCCGGCGAGCGGCTGCGCCCGACGCAGGCGGCCACCGCGGTCCGGATGGCGAACGGCAAGACCAACGTGCTCGACGGCCCCTATGCCGACACCAAGGAGCAACTGGCCGGCTTCTATATGATCGAGGCGGCCGACATCGACACGGCGATCGAATGGGCCGCGCGCTGCCCCGCGTCCAGCACCGGCACGGTCGAGCTGCGGCCGATCTGGGAAATGGCTGAATACGTAGCAGCCGCATAGCGATCCTACGATGCATGATCGCTCGCAGATCGCGCGGGCGGCCGCCGAAGCGGCCGCCCGGCGCAGCTACGGCAAGCTGGTCGCCTGGCTGGCGGCGCGCACGCGCGATGTCGCCGGCGCCGAGGACGCGCTGGCCGATGCCTTCGCCGCCGCGCTCGAACGCTGGCCGCGAACCGGCGTGCCGGCGCAGCCCGAAGCCTGGCTGCTCGCCGTGGCGCGGCGGCGCGACGTAGACGCCGTGCGGCGTCGTCTGACCCGCGAGGCGGCGCGCGATCATCTGCAGCTGATCGCCGAGGAAATGGAGGAGCGCGTGCGCGGCGAAGACCTGCCCGACGATCGACTGCGGCTGATGTTCGCCTGCGCCCATCCGGCGATCGAGGCCAGCGTGCGCGCGCCGCTGATCCTGCAGACGATCCTCGGTTTCGACGCCGCGACGATCGCCTCGGCCTTCCTGGTTTCGCCGGCGACTATGGGCCAGCGGCTGGTGCGGGCCAAAGCCCGCATCCGCGAGACAGGGATTCCGCTTCGCGTGCCGGAGCAGGCGGAACTGGGCGAGCGGCTGGGCGCGGTGCTCGAAGCGATCTACGCCACCTTCGCCGAAGGCTGGTCGGATCCGACCGGCACCGACAGCCGGCGGCGCAATCTCGCCGCCGAAGGGATCTGGCTCGGCCGGCTGGTCGCCTCGCTGATGCCGGACGAGCCGGAGGCGCTCGGCTTGCTGGCGCTGATGCTTTTCGCCGAGGCGCGCCGCTCGGCGAGACGCGACCCGCAGGGCGACTTCGTGCCTTTGGTCGAGCAGGACATCGCGCTCTGGGACGACAGCCTGATCGACGAGGCGGAAGCCTTGCTGGTGCGCGCCGCGCAAAGGGGGATCATCGGCCGCTACCAGCTGGAGGCCGCCGTGCAGTCCGCCCATACGGCACGCCGGCGCGGCAGCGGCACCGACTGGGCGGCGATCCGCCAGCTGTATGATGCGCTGCAGGCCGTGGCCGGCTCGCCCGTGGTGGCGATCAACCGCGCGGTGGCGATCGCCGAAACCGAGGGCGCTACGGCCGGCCTAGCGGCGCTTTACGTGCTGGGCGACGACAAGCGGCTGGAGGACTACCAGCCCTATTGGGCGGCCCGCGCCGGGCTGTTGGCGAGACTCGGCAATATCAAGCAGGCGGCAGAATCCTACGACCGGGCGATCGGCCTCGAGCGCGACGCCGCGCTGCGGCGTTTCCTGCAGGGCGAGAAGGCGAAGCTTATCGGGAATTAACGCAACCGCTGGAATCGACGGGGATTTTGAAAGGTCGCCGTTTGCTGGCGGGCGGACTTCACCACCCTTTCTGCGGATCGGCACGAACGCTGCGGATTGGCGGAAGCCTCCCAATCTCGTCATTCCAGGGCGGAGCAGCCGCGAAGCGGCGTCGCGGAGACCCTGGAATCCATTCCGTGACCTTGATCGAAGAGCGCAGCGGAGCAGAATTCTGCACCGGAGCTACGCCTTGAGGTCACGGAATGGATCCTCGGGTCTGCGCGCGTCGCTTCGCTCCTTGCTCCGCCCGTGGATGACGACCGTGGGGGCGTTAAAGCACCTAAGCCCCCAGCCCGTCGAACAGGATGGTCGAGAGATAGCGCTCGGCGAAGGAGGGGATGACGACGACGAGGGTCTTGCCCTTGTTCTCCGGCCGAGAGCCGACGACGATTGCCGCCTGGAGTGCCGCGCCCGACGAGATGCCGACCGGAACGCCTTCGAGCCGGGCGACGAGACGCGCATTGGCGACCGAATCCTCGTTCGAGACCCTGACGACCTCGTCATAGATCGAGGTGTCGAGGATTTTGGGCGCAAAGCCTGCGCCGATGCCCTGGATCTTGTGTGGGCCGGGCTGGCCTCCCGACAGAACCGGCGAGGCTTCCGGCTCGACCGCCACGACGTGCAGCGAAGGCTTGCGCTTCTTCAGCACCTGGCCGACGCCGGTGATAGTGCCGCCTGTGCCGATGCCGGCGACGAAGATGTCGACTTCGCCATTGGTGTCGTTCCAGATTTCCTCGGCCGTGGTGCGGCGGTGGATTTCGGGGTTGGCCGGATTTTCGAACTGCTGCGGGATGATGGCGTTGGGCAGCGTCGCGGCGAGCTCGTCGGCCTTGGCGATGGCGCCCTTCATGCCTTTCGGGCCCTCGGTCAGCACCAGCTCGGCTCCGAGCAGCGCCAGCATCTTGCGGCGCTCGACCGACATCGTCTCCGGCATGGTGAGGATCAGCTTGTAGCCCTTGGCGGCGGCGGCGAAGGCGAGCGCGATGCCGGTGTTGCCGGAAGTCGGCTCGATCAGCGTGGTCTTGCCGGGCGAAATCTTGCCGGCCTCCTCCAGCGCCTCGATCATGGCGACGCCGATGCGGTCCTTGACGGAGGCGATCGGGTTGAAGAATTCGAGCTTGGCCAGAAGGTTGGCGACGATGCCCTTTTCCTTCGCGAACTTGTCCAGCCTGACCAGCGGCGTGTCGCCAATCGTCTCCGTGATCGAGTTGAAGACGCGGCCGCGGCCGGGCACGCGCGCGGAGGTGACGGGCTTGTTCATTGGTTTCGCTCCCAAGGCAATGGCACAGGCAGACAGAATAAGGCTTTCAGCCGCGCAAGATAGGCTGAGGCTGGAAAATATCCGAGTGGGGCGGTTGCTCAAAAGCGCCCGCGGCCGGAAATGCATTTTCCGCCAAGCCGGGTTTCAGGAATAGTTTGGCCGAATCCGGGATCGGTTGAGATTGGAACCTATTGACGCGCCGCTATGGCGGCAGCCGCGCCCATCATGAAGCCGGCGGCGGTGCGGTTCAGCACCTTCAGCGCGCGCGGCGATTTCAGGAACCAGCGCGCCTTGGCTGCGAGCGCCAGATAAGGCACCAGCACCACGAACAGAACCGCCACGGTGAGCATCGCAAGAATCGCGTAGTCGGCGAGCGTGATCGTCTTCAGGTCGACGATGGTCGGCGTGATGGCGAGATAGAAGATCATCGTCTTGGGATTGCCGAGCGTCACCGTCAGCCCGGCGATGAAGCTCGACACCAGCCCGCCTTTGGCCTTCCGCGCCTCGACGGTCTCGGGCGTGATGCCGCTGGTCCAGAAGCGCCAGGCGAGGAAGGCGAGATAGGCGACGCCGGCCCATTTGATGGCGAGGAAGACCATGCCGAAGGTCTGCGCGACGAAGGCAAGCCCGAGCACCACGGCGGTGAGATAGGTGAGGTCGCCGAGCATCAGGCCGAACGACATGGCAAGCGAGGACCGGAAGCCGGAGCCGAGCGCGCGGGCGACAAGCGCCGTGACGCCGGGGCCCGGAATGGCGGCGGCGACGCCGAGCGCGGCGCTGTAGGCAAGGAATCCGGTGAGTGTCATTGGTTCTAGCCTGGCGTATGTGGGGCTGGGTTTTTATCACGATGCCGGATCGACGGTAATTCCCTCGCACTGGAATTCGTTACGCCAGCGCGACTGGCACGGGCATTTGGCCGGTCGCCCGGCGGGCGCCTTGGAGATTGGCTGGAGCGTCCCAACCTCGTCATCCACGGGCGGAGCAAGGAGCGAAGCGACGCGCGCAGACCCGAGGATCCATTCCGTGACCTCCGAGCGCCACAACGGTGCAGAATTCTGCGCCGCTGCACTCTTTGATCAGGGTCACGGAATGGATTCCAGGGTCTCCGCGACGCCGCTTCGCGGCTGCTCCGCCCTGGAATGACGAGGTTGGGGGAGCTACCCACCATACGTAATACGCCAGATCGTCCCGTTGCCGTCCTCGGTCAGGATCAGCGCGCCGTCCCTGGCCACGGCGACGCCGACCGGCCGGCCCCAGACCGCGTCGTCGGATATGACGAAGCCGGTGGCGAAGTCCTCGTATTCGCCGGTCGGCTTGCCGTCCTTGAACCTCAGCCGCACCACCTTGTAGCCGGTGCGGACATTGCGGTTCCACGAGCCGTGCAGCGTGACGAAGGCGTCGCCCTTAAAATCGGCCGGGAAGTTGGCGCCATCATAAAAGGCGATGTTGAGTGGCGCCGAATGCGCCTGCATCAGCACGTCCGGAACCGTGACCTTGCCGGCGAGATCGGGGCGGGCGCCCTTGTGGCGCGGGTCCTCATTGTCGCCGATATAATACCAGGGCCAGCCATAGAAAGCGCCGTCCTTCACGGCGGTGGCATATTCGAAGGGGGTGTTGTCGCCAAGTTCGTCGCGCTCGTTGACGACGCACCAGAGCGCGCCCGTCGCCGGCTGCATGGTCATGCCGGAACAGTTGCGCAGGCCGGTGGCGACGGTTCTGCGGTTGTTGCCGTCGGGGTCGAAGGCCAGCACGTCGGCGCGGCCCTGTTCCGGACCCCAGGCCTCGCCCAGCGGCTGCGATTTCGTCCACGCCTCGACACCGCCCTTCGGCTTCGCGCCCATGTCCTCGGCGATGTTGGAGCCGGAGCCGACCGACAGATAGAGCGTCTTGCCGTCGGGCGAGAAGGCGATGTCGCGCGTCCAGTGGTGGCTGGCGGGGACTTTGGCGACGATGGTTTCCGGCTTGCCCGACGCTTCCAGGTCACCCTCGCGATAGGGGAAGCGGACGACGCTGTTGCTGTTGGCGACATAGACCCATTGCGGCTTGTCGCCCGGCGGGTAGAAGGCGATGCCGTAGGGCCGGGTCAGGCCCTTGGCGAAGATCGACTCCTGTGCAGGCTTGGCGCTGCCTTCCGCCAGGCGATAGACGCGCACCTGGTTCGCCCGGCTGTCGGCAACGAAGAGGTCGCCGTTCGGCGCCACCCGCACGACGCGGGGACTGTCGACGCCGGATGCGATCAGCTCGGCGGAAAAGCCGGGCGGAAGCTTTGGCTTGGCATCCTCAGGACGATCGGTGACGCCGCCGCCGTTGGAGGCGGATTCCGTCATGTCGGGTTTCGGCAAATCCTCAGGTTTCAGCAGCCGGCGCACGCCCGGACGGTCGGCTTTCCAGTCGCCGAAAGCTTTTTCGCCGCTGAGCAAGGGCTGATCGGCCTGCTGCGCAAAGGCAGCCGTGGCAAAAACCAGTGCGAGGCCCGCAAGGCCGGCGATCCGCATCATGCTGTCCTCCGTCTCTGCCACTATGTCCTGCCTTCGGATGCCTCAGTCGATAAGGCCCCGGAGATAGAACATATTGGGCTAACGATCGAAAAGAGAAGCTCGCGCACGTGACTTGCCGGCCTCAGGCCTCTTCGGCATCCAGATCGTCGTCGAGGCGCTTTTCCAACTCGACGAGATCAGCCGGCAGGGGCAGGCCCATGGCGCGCATCTCCCTCAATTTCTCGCGCAGCTGCTCCTGGATCTCGTGCTCGTCCTCGGGCTGGTTCACCATTTCCTCGAGCAGCAGGCTGATCTGGGCCTTGAGCGATTCCAGCGCCATGTTCTTCTCCTTTGCACCCTCAGCTGTGTCGAGGTTCAGGTCAGGCCGGCCTCACCTGAATATCGATACACCTAACGAAGCATGCGGGAAATCAGTTGTGCAGTGTAATCGACCATCGGCACGATGCGGGCGTAGTTCAGGCGGGTCGGCCCGATGACGCCAAGCGCGCCGACGACGCGGGCGTCCTTGTCGCGATAGGGGGCGACGACCAGCGACGAGCCGGACAGCGAAAACAGCTTGTTCTCCGAGCCGATGAAGATGCGCACGCCCGGCCCCTCTTCGGCGAGATCGAGCAGCTGCAGCAGTCCGTCCTGGGTTTCCAAATCCTCGAACAGATGGCGAAGCAATTCTATGTCCGCCTGGGCGGTGACGTTTTCCAGGAGGTTGGCGCGGCCGCGCACGATAAGGCGCGCCGGCAGGCCGCTTTCGGCGCCGGCCCAGACCGCGAGGCCTTTCTCGACCAGATCCTGCGACAGCGTGTCGAGGGCAGCCCTGGTCTCGTCCTTGATGCGGGCGATTTCCGCCCGCGCCTCGGCCAGTGTTCGCCCACGGATATGCGCATTGAGGAAATTGGACGCCTCGTGCAGCTGCGACACGGTGGTGCCGGCCGGCAGGTCGACAACGCGGTTCTCGACATCGCCGTTCTGCGACACCAGCACTGCCAGCGCCTTTGCGGGCTCGAGCTGGATGAATTCGATGTGCTTCAGCGCCACCTCGTGCTTGGAGGCGAGCACGAGGCCGGCGCCGCGCGACATGCCCGACAGCATCTGGCTGGCCTCGGTCAGCATATGCTCCAGCGTCGCGCCCGAGCCGGAGGCGCGCACCTGCGCCTCGATGGTGCGGCGCTCGTCGTCGGAAAGGTCGCCCAGCTCCATGAAGGCGTCGACGAAAAAGCGTAGGCCGGTCTGGGTCGGCAGCCGCCCGGCGGAAACATGCGGCGCGTAGATCAGCCCCAGATGCTCGAGGTCGCTCATCACATTGCGGATGGTGGCGGGCGACAGCGAGGAGGGCAGGATGCGCGACAGGCTGCGCGAGCCGACCGGCTCGCCGTCGCGCAGATAGGAATCGACAATCCGCCGGAAGATATCGCGCGAGCGCATGTCGAGTGACTGAAGTACCGGCGACTGCGACGTCGGATCGACTGGTTTGTTCATTCCGGCGAGAAACCTCCTTCCGAAAAGATATAGACTTAAGCTACGGCGGCGCAACCCGGTGCCGCGCTCGCGGTCACACGGTGCCGCGTTTGCGGTCACCGGTGGCGCGTTTGCGGTCGCGCAGCCCGTTTTCCGTTGCGACCTCGTTTTCCTTTGCGCCATGCTGCGCATACGTCTACAAGCCGGCCACGATTCCGGAAACGACAAGAAAGAAGGCCGAATGCGCCCCTCCAAACGCCAAGCCGACGAAATGCGCGCCATCTCCTTCGAACGCGGCGTCTCCAAGCATGCCGAAGGCTCGTGCCTGGTGAAGTTCGGCGACACGCATGTCCTGTGCACGGCGAGCCTGGAGGAAAAGGTGCCGGCCTGGATGCGCAATTCCGGCAAGGGCTGGGTGACGGCCGAATACGGCATGCTGCCGCGCTCGACCGGCGAGCGCATGCGGCGCGAAGCTTCCGCCGGCAAGCAGGGCGGCCGCACGCTGGAGATCCAGCGGCTGATCGGCCGCTCGCTACGCGCCGTGGTCGACCTGCAGGCGCTGGGCGAGCAGCAGATCACCGTCGACTGCGACGTCATCCAGGCCGATGGCGGCACCCGCACGGCCTCGATCACCGGCGGCTGGGTGGCGCTCTACGATTGCCTGCGCTGGATGGAAGCGCGCCAGATGGTGAGCGTCGCCAAGGTGCTGAAGGACCATGTCGCGGCGATTTCCTGCGGCATCCATGACGGCCAGCCGGTCATCGATCTTGATTACCTGGAGGATTCCTCGGCCGGCACCGACGCCAATTTCGTCATGACCGGCAAGGGCGGCATCGTCGAGATCCAGGGCACGGCCGAGGGCGAGCCTTTCTCCGAGGAGCAGTTCGCGGCGCTGATGGGCTTGGCGAAGAAGGGTATTTCGCGGCTGGTGAGCCTGCAGCAGATGGCGGTGGCTTAGGTTTTCGAATGCCGAGCCTAGGCCCCCCTCTCTGGCCTGCCGGCCATCTCCCCCTCAAGGGGGGAGATTGTATGTCACGCCGGCTTTCGCCAATCACCAATGCTGCAGAAGAGGTGCCGGCGCGGCCACAGCTAATCTCCCCCCTTGAGGGGGAGATGCCCGGCAGGGCAGAGAGGGGGGCCTCGTGATACCCTCCGCAATTCTCGAATCCGCCCTCTACGTCACAGACCTACACGCCGCCGAAGCCTTCTACCGCGACATCATCGGCCTCGAAGCCTTGGGCAAGGTCGAAGGGCGCCACGTCTTCTTCCGCTGCGGCGACGGCGTATTGCTTCTCTTTAATGCCGACGCTACGAAAATCCCGCCGGCGCCGGACGCTCGGCTGAAGGTGCCGCCGCATGGCACGGCCGGCGAAGGGCACCTCTGCTTTGCGGCAACCGCCGATGAAATCGCTGCATGGCGCAGGCATCTCGCCGCCAACAACATCGCCATCGAAAGCGATTTTGAATGGCCGCAGGGCGGGCACTCGATCTATATCCGCGACCCGTCCGGCAATTCGATCGAATTCGCCGAGCCAAGGATCTGGGGTTTCTGATGCACTCGCAACCTTTTCATTCCCTTGGGGAAAAAAAGATCGTCGTCGCCAGCCACAATGAAGGCAAGCTGCGCGAATTCGCCGACCTGATGGCGCCGTTCGGATTCGAGGCGAAATCGGCCAAGGAATACGGCCTGCCCGAACCCGACGAGACCGGCACCACCTTCGAGGAGAACGCCTATATCAAGGCATATGCCGCCGCCAAGGCGACCGGCCTGCCGGCGCTGTCGGACGATTCCGGGCTCTGCGTCGACGCGCTCGACGGCGCGCCCGGTGTCTATACCGCCAACTGGGCCGAGACGCCGGACGGCAGCAGGGATTTCGGCATGGCCATGCAGCGCACCGAGGTGGCGCTGCAGGAGGTCGGCGCTACGGACCCTTCGCAGCGCACCGGCCGCTTCGTCGCCGTCATCTGCCTGGCCTTTCCCGACGGCGAGGCCGAATATTATCGCGGCGAGGCCGAAGGCACGCTGGTGTGGCCGCCGCGCGGCACGCTCGGCTTCGGCTACGATCCGGTGTTCCTGCCCAACGGTTTCGACAAGACTTTTGGCGAGATGAGCGCGCAAGAAAAGCATGGCTGGAGGCCCGGCCAGGCGACGGCGCTTTCGCACCGCGCCCGCGCCTTTCAGAAATTCGCCGAAGCGCGATTGAATTTGGCCAGATTGGATTTGGCGCGATCAGGACCCGCATGAGCGCAGTGCCCCTACCGCTCGACCGCAGCCCCGGCTTCGGCGTCTATATTCACTGGCCGTTCTGCGCAGCCAAGTGCCCTTATTGCGACTTCAACAGCCATGTCCGCCACCAGCCGGTCGACCAGGAGCGTTTTGCCCGCGCCTTCGAGACGGAGCTCGCAACCATGCGGGCCCGCACCGGGCCACGCGAGGTGACCAGCATCTTTCTCGGCGGCGGCACGCCGTCGCTGATGAAGCCGGAAACGGTGGCCGCCGTCCTGGAGGCCGTGGCGAGGAACTGGACGGTGCCGGCCGGCATCGAGGTGACGCTGGAAGCCAACCCGTCCTCGGTCGAAGCCGAGCGTTTCCGCGGCTACCGCGCCGCCGGCGTCAACCGCGTCTCGCTCGGCGTGCAGGCGCTCAACGACAAGGATCTGCGCTTCCTCGGCCGGCTGCATAATGTCGAGGAGGCACTGCACGCCATCGGCCTCGCGCGCGAAATTTTCCCGCGGCTGTCCTTCGACCTGATCTATGCGCGGCCCGGCCAGACGCCGGACGCATGGGGGGCGGAGCTGGAGCAGGCGATCGGCTATGCCGTCGACCATCTTTCGCTGTATCAGCTCACCATCGAGGAGGGCACGCCCTTCCACGCGCTTTACGCTGCGCGCAAATTCACGCTGCCCGACAATGATCATGCTGCCGATCTCTACGCGCTGACGCAGGAGGTTACGGCGGCGCAAGGCCTGCCGGCCTATGAGATTTCCAACCACGCGCGGCCGGGCGCCGAGAGCCGGCACAACCTCACCTATTGGCGCTATGGCGAATATGTCGGCGTCGGCCCCGGCGCGCATGGCCGCTTCGTCGAGAACGGCCGCCGCACGGTGACCATCGCGGAAAGAATGCCGGAGACCTGGGCCAATCTGGTCGAGGCCAAAGGCCACGGCGTCACCGGCGGCGAGATCCTGACGCGTTCCGAGGAGGCGGACGAGTTCCTGCTGATGGGACTGCGGCTGGCCGAAGGCATCGACCTGCAGCGCTACGAGGCGCTCTCGGGTCGCGGCCTTTCAAGCGCGCGGCTCTCGGTGCTGCAGGAAGAAGGCCTGGTGGCGCCTGTCGGCAACGCAAGGCTCCGCGCCACGACGGCGGGGATGATCGTGCTGGATGCGGTGGTGGCGGATTTGGCAAGGTAAGCCAAAGGCTGCCCCCGCAAGTTTTCTTCGAAAACGAACTCCGATATCATCCTGACCGGGGGGTGCAGATGATAAGGGACGACTGGCGGGAAAAATCCAAGGTATTTGCGCGAAGCGCGCAGTTGCTTCTGCGCAGCGGGGAGCACGACACAGCCTACTATCTGTCGGGCCTGGCTGTGGAATGCGCCCTGAAAGCAAAGATCGCTTGTTCATTCCGGGCTAACGACCTACCCGAAAAGAACTTTGTCAATCAGATATATGGCAACGGCCATAAACTGAGCGAGTTGGTAAAATTGGGCCAATTGGCTGCCGCCTTAACGGCGGAGGAGCAGGCCAGTGCCGCCTTTAGGGCCTATTGGAATACGGTGAAAGCTTGGGAGGTCGAATCGAGATATAAGTTTTGGACTGCAGCTGAAGCGACTAATATGGTCACGGCGGTGACGCATCGCAGAACAGGTGTGTTGGCATGGATAAGACGACACTGGTAGAATCCGACATTGAAGCTGGATTGACGGCGGTCAAGGCGCTGGAGGCCGCAGGGTTACCCATCGCTGCGGCGATGTGGCTGAGGCTGCATGACTCGTCAAGATGGCAGCTTTATATAACTTCGCCAGATGTGGAGACGTACGGGCCGACAACTGTGAACCGGTTCATTGACCGTATTTTGCTCACAATAAAGTCGCCCATTTCTTTAGACGAGGTGACCGTCGCCAACACTACAAACCACTTTGTGAACAAAATATCTCCGCTCTCGGTTCTTACAAGCGGAAACTCAAATACTTTAACTGTTGCGGAAAATCGTTTGCGATTTGGAAACAGCGCATTTGACGGCGTGGACGTAGATGAAGGCGTAATCTATAAGATTACTCCTGGCGTGAAAGCCTCAAAGGAGGCTCCGAAGCCGGATTTAGCAGCAAAAAGAAAAGCGCGAGCCCTCGCTGCTTGAACATCCTCTTCGTCTGCAGCCAGAATCGGCTGCGCAGCCCGACTGCCGAGCAGGTGTTTTCCAAACGCCGCGACATCGAGGTCGAATCGGCCGGCACCAATCACGACGCCGACAATCCGTTGACGCATGAGCTGGTCGCCTGGGCGGACATCATCTTCGTCATGGAAAAGGTACACCGCGCCAAGCTGCAGAAGAGATTCCGGTCGAGCCTGAAGGGCGCCAGGGTGATCTGCCTCGATATTCCGGACGACTATGAGTTCATGGACCCGGAACTGGTGCGGCTGCTGGAAGCGAGGGTGGGTAGATACCTTTGAAAGAGGCGAATGCCTCTCGCGTTCGTCATTCTCGGGCTTGACCCGAGAATCCATGCCGTGACTTTGGCCATAGGGTGCAGCGGAGCAGAATTCTGCACCGTCAGCGACGCTTCAATGTAACGGCCTGGACTCCAGGGTCTGCGCGCGTCGCTTCGCTCCTTGCTTCGCCCTGGAATGACGAAGTGGGGCCGCTCGCGGCCAATGACGATGGACGCGACGCCTTAAGCGTCGTGCTTCTGGCGGTGCTTGCCGCGGTGCTTCTCGCCATGCGCCTCGCCGTGACGGACAGGCTTCTGATCGGCCTTGTCGCGGCGCGCGCCGGACTCGGCGGCGATGGGGTGTGGAGGGATGCCCTCGCGGGCGGTCTTGCTTTCAAGTCGGCTGATAAAAATATCGAAGCGATTGGGCATCGTTCGGTCCTGCCTCCTCCCGGGGAATCAGGGGTTAAATTCGCCGATGTGGGTTTCGTTCCGCACTGTGGCAAAGGCAAGGCGATTTCGTTGCCTCGACCTCACGTTTTGCAACGGGGCGTCAGCCATGCGAAACAGCCTTGGTTCTTACGCAATTCCGGACGGAAAACCGCGACGCACTTTTCCTGGGAATTGCTCGGAATGAGGGGCATTCGGTGACCGGCGACAAACGCAGCTATCTGATCGGACAAAGCGAGATCGCGGCGCGGCCGCTTCAGCCGGCGCTTTATCTGGTGGCGACGCCGATCGGCAATCTGGCCGACATTACGCTGCGCGCGCTGGAGACGCTGGCCGCTGCCGATATCGTCGCCTGCGAGGACACGCGCGTTTCGCGCGTGCTGCTCGAACGCTACGGCATCCGCCGCCGCACCACCGCCTATCACGAGCACAATGCGGGCGAGGCCGGGCCGAAGCTGATCGAGGCGCTGGGTGCCGGGCAGAGTGTGGCGCTGATCTCCGACGCCGGGACGCCTTTGGTCTCCGATCCCGGCTACCGGCTGGTCGGCGAGGCGCTGGAGCATGGCATTCGCGTCGTGCCGATCCCGGGGCCATCGGCCGCGCTTGCAGCGCTGACCGCGTCGGGCCTGCCTTCCGATGCCTTCCTGTTCGCTGGGTTCCTGCCCGTGAAGACCGGGCAGCGGCTGACCAAGCTGGAGACATTCAAGGCGGTGCCGGCGACACTGATCTTCTTCGAATCGCCGCGCCGTCTGGCAGAGACGCTCGGCTCGATGGTCGAGGCGCTGGGCGGTGCGCGGAAAGCCGCCATCGCGCGCGAGCTGACCAAGGCTTTCGAGGAGATGCGCACCGGAACGCTTGCCGAGCTGGCCGACCATTACGGGGCGGCCGACACGCCGAAGGGCGAGGTCGTCATCTGTGTCGGCCCGCCCGAAGCGGCGGAGGATCAGCCGGCAGACATCGACCGCCTCCTGCTCTCGCTTGCGGCCGAAATGCCAGCATCGAAGGCGGCGGCGGAAGCCGCGAAGATGACCGGCGGCCAGAAGCAGGCGCTTTACCGCCGGCTGATCGAGCTTAAGGCGGACGGGGATGGCTGAACGCACGGTCGGCCATCGCCGCAAGGCCTATCGTCGCGGTCATCGCGGCGAGTGGCTGGCGGCGCTGGCGCTGATGCTGAAAGGCTATCGCATCCTTGCCCGCCGCCACCGCACCAGGCTCGGCGAGATCGACCTCATCGCCCGGCGCGGCGACCTCGTGCTGTTCGTCGAGGTCAAGGCGCGGCGGACATTGATCGAGGCGATGGAAGCGATCGGCCGCGAATCGGAGCGCCGCATCGAGGGTGCCGCGGATTTGTGGCTGTCGCGCCAGCCGGATTACGGCCGGCTGGCGATGCGCTTCGACATGGTGGCGGTGCTGCCCTGGCGCTGGCCGGTGCATGTCGAGAACGCGTTTTACGGGAAGAGTTGAGGGTCTGCCCAACGGCGATGGGCTGGCGGGACAGCGCCCCCCTCTGGCCTGCCGGCCATCTCCCCCACGAGGGGGGAGATCAGATGTCGCTCTCGCTTCGCCAATCGCCAACGTTGCAAGAGGTGGTGCCGCTGGCGGAACTGCTAATCTTCCCCCTCGTGGGGGAGATGCCCGGCAGGGCAGAGGGGGGCGCGAAGGAACTCGACGAAGCAGTATAAGAGAGCGACCTCAGTTCACCCCCAGACCATCAGCGCCGCCAGCCCGAGTCCTCCAACCACCAGCCGCCACCAGCCGAACAGCGAATAGCCGTTGCGCGAGACGTAGTCGAGCAGGAAGCGCACCACGATGAGCGCGGTGACGAAGGCGGCGATGAAGCCGACGGCGATGATCGGCAAATCGGCCGAGGTCAGCACGTTGCGGTTCTTGAAAAGATCGAAGGCGAAGGCGCCGACCATGGTCGGCATGGCGAGGAAGAAGGAGAATTCGGCCGCCGCGCGCTTGTCGACGCCCATCAGCAGCGCGCCGACGATGGTCGAGCCGGAGCGCGAGGTGCCGGGGATCAGCGACAGGCACTGGAACAGGCCGATCTTGAGATAAACGCTCAACGGGAAGTCCTCGACATCATGGTGGACCGGCTTGAGGTTGATGCGGTCGACGATGAGCAGAACCACGCCGCCGATGATCAGCATGATGCAGATCAGCCTGGGCGATTCGAACAATATGGTCTTGATGAAATCATGCGCCAGCGCGCCGATGACGGCGGCCGGCAGGAAGGCGATCAGGACGCCGATGACGAAATGCCGGGTCTGCGGATCGCTGGGCAGCTTGATCAGCATCTGCCACAGCTTGCCGAAATAGACGCTGAGGATCGCCAGGATCGCGCCGAGCTGGATCAGGATCTCGAAGGCCTTGCCGGTGGAATGGAAGCCGAGGAAATGGCCGGCAAGCAGGATGTGGCCGGTCGAGGACACCGGGATGAACTCGGTCAGGCCCTCCAGCAGCCCAAGCAGCAGCGCTTCGACGATGGTCTGGCTTTCCATGGCAACCTCTGCTTTTGAATGACGGCTAAGGGAAGGGCTTGCTTGTCATGGGGCGGAAGTCCCCCTATAGGTCGCAACACCATGACAGTCCCTGGAATCGGGCGGCCAAGACTTATCGGCGCTGACACCGATTCGCCAGTGCGCCTTTTCATCGCGGAACCATGCTGACGCTTTTCCATCATCCCATGTTTGCCACCTGCCGCTTCGTGCGCCTCGCTTTCGGCGAGTATGGCGAGGAGTTGGCGCTGATCGAGGAAAAGCCGTGGACGCGGCGCAAGGAGTTCCTGGCGCTGAACCCGGCCGGCACGCTGCCGATCCTGCTTGCCGAAGGCGACGTGCCGATCGTCGGCGCCATGGTGATCGCCGAATATCTCGACGAGACGCGCGGTGTGCTCAAGCGCGACAAGCGGCTGTTCGCTGAGGACCCGATGCAGCGCGCCGAAATCCGCCGGCTGACCGACTGGTATCTGGCGAAGGCTGAAAGCGAAGTGACGCGGCATCTGGTGCGGGAGCGCGTGCTGAAGCCGGTCATGCCGGAAACCGCCGGCGGCGGCTCGCCGGACTCGGCCGCCATCCGCGCCGCGCGCGCCAACATCCGCCAGCACATGAAATACACCAACTGGCTCGCCGGCACGCGCCATTGGCTGGCCGGCAACAAGGTAACCTACGCCGATCTCGCGGCGGCGGCGACGCTTTCGGTGCTCGATTATCTCGGCGAGATCGACTGGCGCGAACATGGCGCCGCGCGCGAATGGTACACGCGGGTGAAATCGCGGCCGTCGTTCCGGCCGCTGCTTTCAGACCGGGTGCGCGGCCTTTCGCCGGTATCGCATTATGCGGACCTCGACTTCTGAAACCTTGCGCGCGCTGATCGAGGCGGAGGCGCGCCGCGCCGGCTTCGAGGCTGTCGCGGTGACCCGGCCGGACGCGATCCAGCTGGCGCCGGCAAGGCTCGCCGAATTCGTATCCGACGGTTTCCACGGCTCGATGGAGTGGATCGCCGACACTGTTCAGCGCCGCGCCGAACCCTCGACGCTGTGGCCGGAGGTGCGCTCCATCATCGTTCTCGCCATGAATTACGGCCCGGACCGCGACCCGCGCGATGTCCTCGAAAAGCGCGACCGCGGCGCGATCTCGGTCTATGCGCAGAACCGCGACTATCACGACGTGATGAAGGGCCGGCTGAAGGAGATCGCCGGCAAGATCGTGGCGAAGGCAGGCGGCGACGTGAAGGTGTTTGTCGATACGGCACCCGTGATGGAAAAGCCTCTTGCCGAAGCGGCGGGGCTCGGCTGGCAAGGCAAACACACCAACCTGGTCAGCCGCGCGCATGGCTCGTGGCTGTTCCTCGGCACGATCTTCACCACGGCCGAGCTGGAGCCGGACCAGCCCGAAATCGACCATTGCGGCTCCTGCCGAGCCTGCCTCGACGTCTGCCCGACCGATGCTTTCCCGGCGCCCTACCGGCTCGACGCGCGGCGCTGCATTTCCTACCTGACCATCGAGAACAAGGGGCCGATCCCGCGCGAGTTCCGCGACAAGATCGGCAACCGCATCTATGGCTGCGACGATTGCCTTGCCGCCTGTCCGTGGAACAAGTTCGCCAGCGCGGCATCCGAGGCAAAGCTGGCCGCGCGCGCCGATCTTCGCGAGCCGCCGCTTTCGGAGCTGCTCGCGCTCGACGACGCGGCGTTCCGCGCTTTCTTCTCTGGCTCGCCGATCAAGCGCATCGGCCGCGACCGCTTTGTCCGCAACGTACTGATCGCCGCCGGCAATTCGGGCGACGCTTCGCTGACGCCGATCGCGCGCGGTCTGCTCGGCGACGCCTCGCCGCTGGTGCGGGGTGCGGCAATCTGGGCCCTGTCGCGACTGCTCTCCGACCGCGAATTTGGCGATCTTATCGCCACAGCTGCGAAAGCCGAGACGGATGCGACGGTCCGCGAGGAATGGCTGGCGGTGCCGGCATATCCGGCGAAGGCCGATTGAAGGGGTTCATCGATGGGCGAAAGACGCTTCTTCATCTTCGGCGCCGGCTATTCCGGCAAGGCTTTCGCGCGGGCCAATGACCGGCGCGCTCCGGTCTGCGGCACGACGCGGGCGCAGGAAAAGTTCGAGGTGCTGCGATCGGCCGGGATCGAGCCGCTACAATTCGATGGCGCGCTCTCGCCCGAGGTCAGCGATGCGCTCGCAAGGACCACGCATCTCATCGTCTCGATCGCTCCCGACGACGCCGGCGACCCGGTGCTCAACGCCGCCAGCGAGACGATCCGGGCAAAGATGCCGGTGCTGGAATGGATCGGCTATCTCTCGACCGTCGGCGTCTATGGCGACCATGGCGGTGCCTGGGTGGACGAGACCAGCGACTGCCGGCCGGTGTCGAAGCGCTCGGTGATGCGGGTGGCTGCCGAACAGGGATGGCTGAAGCTTGGCCGGGAGATCGGCAAACCGGTGGCGATCCTGCGGCTTTCCGGGATCTACGGGCCGGGCCGCAACACGCTGGCCAATCTCGAGGACGGCACCGCAAGGCGGCTGGTCAAGCCGGGACAGGTGTTCAACCGCATCCATTGCGACGACATCGCCGGGGCGATCTGGCTTCTGTCGGAAAACAATCTCGGCGGCATTTTCAACGTCACCGATGACGAGCCGGCGCCGCCGCAGGACGTCGTGGCTTACGCCGCCGGGCTGATGGGGATCGAGCCGCCGCCCGAAATTCCTTTCGAGACCGCCCAACTTTCGCCCATGGCGCGGTCTTTCTATGGCGAGAACAAGCGCGTTGAGAATCAGGCGATCAAGGCGGCCGGCTATCGCTTCCGGTTTCCCAACTACCGGGTGGCGCTGGAGCGGATGTGGACTGAGGGCAACTGGCGGGACGGAGCGCCGCGCAGCCCGATGCGAGGATGATGCCGAAAGGGTGAAGGACGATCATCTTCTGCTGCTTTGATCGCTGTGGGACGCGCGGCGTGGTATGATTCGTTCCTGATCAGGCCGCTTGAACGCGCGGCAAAGGGATAGACTGGAGAGGGACCCAGCCTGATGAATTTGCGATCGCTGCCTGACCGCAAGCCGTTCCTGACCGCCGCCCTGGCGCTGGTGGCGCTCGCCGCGCTGGCGGCAGCAGCCATTTCGGCCGAACCTCGTGCCAAGGAGTTGTTCGGCGCCCGAAAGCTGCCGGCCGTAGCGCCTGCGCAATCCTTCGGCTTCTATTCGAAGGGCTGCTTCACCGGTGGCGTTGCGCTGCCGATGGACGGCGCGACCTGGGAAGTGATGCGCCCGTCGCGCAACCGGCGCTGGGGCCATCCGGCGATGATTGCGCTGATCGAGAAGCTTTCGCGCGATGCCCAGGCGGATGGCTGGCCGGGGCTTCTGGTCGGCGATGTCTCGCAGCCGCGCGGCGGACCGATGATGACCGGCCACGCCTCGCACCAGATCGGGCTCGACGCCGATATCTGGCTGACGCCGATGCCCAAGCGGCCGCTGACCGTCGCGCAGCGCGAGACCATGAGCGCGACGCTGATGGTCGACGAAAAAACGCATCTGGTGAAGGACGCGCTGTGGACGCCGGCGCATACGCGGCTTTTGAAGCGCGCGGCGAGCTATCATGAGGTCGAGCGCATCCTGGTCAATCCCGGCATCAAGAAGAAGCTCTGCGACACCATCACCGGCGACCGCTCCTGGCTGCGCAAGATCCGGCCGTTCTGGGGCCACGACTATCATTTCCATATGCGCATCGGCTGCCAGCCGGGCTCGCCCTTCTGCAAGGGGCAGGAGACGACGCCGGACGACGATGGCTGCGGCAAGCCGCTGGCCTGGTGGTTCACCGAGGAGCCGTGGCGGCCGAACAAGAATCCGGATGCGCCCAAGGCGCGCGACCTGATGACGATGGCCAACCTGCCCAAGCAATGCCAGGACGTGGTCAATGCGCCGGACGCGCCCTCGCTGGAGGCCGTGACCTATCATGGCGGCGGCGATGCCGCGGTGGCCGTGGCCGAACCGCAGCCGACCGAGCCGGCCGAAGCGATCTCCAGCGGCAACGCCGCGATCCCGGCGGCGGCAAGCGCTTTCGCGCCGACGCCAAAGATCGGCATCCCGCTGCCGAGGCCAAGGCCCGGGAACTAGTGCGTTTCACCGTTTCACGAAGCGGCGAAACGCCCTATCTCTTCGCTTTGACGCAATTCCGGACGGAAAGCTACGGAGCGGGCGCCGAGCCTAACCGCTCTCACTTTTCCTGGAGTTGCTCTAAGGCGCAAGCGGGCTTCCCCTTTGCGGGGTCATGCGCTAGTCAATCGATTGAAACGGCGCAGCGGCGGCCGCAACGAGGACGATCAAGAGCATGGCAGGCGAAGACGAGAAGGGACTGCGGTTTCCGGTCCTGATCGGCGACATTGGCGGCACGAATGCGCGCTTCTCGATCGTGCTCGACGCCAATTCGGAAGCGACCGAGCCGCAGATCGTCCAGACGGCGAATTTCAAGACCATCGACGAGGCGATCCAGGCGGCGGTGCTCGACCGCTCGTCCATCCAGCCGAACTCGGCGGTGCTGGCGGTCGCCGGGCCGGTTGACGGCGACGAGATCCCGCTCACCAACTGCCCCTGGGTCGTGAGGCCCCGGCACATGCTTGCCAATCTGGGTCTGGGCGAGGTCGTCGTGCTCAACGATTTCGAGGCGCAGGCGCTGGCCGTGGTGGCGCTCGGCGAAGAGCATATGGAAAAGATCGGCGGCGGCACGCCGGAACCCAATGCGAGCCGGGTTGTGCTCGGTCCCGGAACGGGTCTCGGCGTCGCCGGGCTGATCTATGCGCTCGACCATTGGATACCGGTGCCGGGCGAGGGCGGGCATATGGACATTGGCCCGCGCACGCCGCGCGACTTCGAAGTGTTCCCGCATATCGACAAGCTTGAGGGCCGCATATCCGGCGAGCAGATCCTGTGCGGACGTGGGCTCGTCAACGTCTACCGCGCCGTGGCCAGCACGGACGGCAGGCCGACGCCCTTGACCACGCCGGCCGAGGTCACGGCGGCGGCGCTTTCGAAGTCCGATCCGGTGGCCGAGGAGGCGCTGGCGCTGTTCGTCACCTGCCTCGGCCGCACCGCGGGCGACCTGGCGCTGGTGTTCATGGGCCGCGGCGGTGTGTTCCTGACCGGCGGCATCGCGCAAAAGATCGTGCCGGCGCTCAAAGCGGGCAATTTCCGCGCCGCCTTCGAGGACAAGGCGCCGCACCGCGCGCTGATGCGCGAAATGCCGGTCTACGTCATCACCCATCCGCTGGCGGCGCTGCTCGGGCTTGCCGCCTATGCAAGGACGCCTTCGCTGTTCGGCGTGCGGACGGCGGGGCGGCACTGGCGGGCGTGATCGCTCCGGCGCTCGGGACGGCGCGACGAAGTTTCGCCATAGGCAAGCCGTAGCCGGGGCGCTAAGAGGGTGCGAAAAAGGCGTCCTGACGTTTACGAGAACCCACGAAGCGCTTCGATTTGACACTTCAAAATCCAAACAAGGCAAAAAGCCGGCCCGCCGAGGTCACGGCGGTGCTGCGCCGTATCGTCGCTGAAAACGGCTATGACCATCGCTGGTCCTATGCGGTCGTCATCGTCTGCTCGCTGTTGGTTTCGGGCGCGACCGCCTTCTCGGCCTGGGTCATGGCGCCGATGGTCAATCAAATCTTCTACGAACGGAGCAGCGGCGCCGTCTGGTGGATTTGCGCCGGCTTCATGGGCGCCTTCCTCGTGCGCGGCTTTGCCGGTTACGGCCAGGCGGTGATGTTAGCCACGATCGGCAACAATCTCGTCGCCCGGTACCAGAAACGCTGTTTCGACCAACTGATGAAGCTCGGCGTCAATTTCTTCAACGACACGCGCTCCGGCCGCCTGGCGGCGCAGCTGGACGAGAATGTCGGCGGCATTCGCGACCTGCTGTCGCTGACCTTGATTTCGATCACCCGCGACGCGGTGACGCTGATCGGCCTAGTCTGCCTAATGGTCTACCAGGATCCGGTGTTGTCGCTGAGCTCGCTGCTGATCGGACCGCCGCTGATCTGGGCCGTCGTCTACATCACCCGCCGGGTGCGCAAGATCAACCGCGAATCCGTGCTGATCAACTCGCGGCTGAGCGGCTCGGTGCAGGAGGCAGTTCAAGGCATCGCCATCGTCAAGGCCTTCACCATGGAGGACGAGCTGGCCCGCCGCATCGGCATCATGGCCGATACGGCCGAGCAGCGCAGCAACAAGATCGCCCGCGTCTCCGAGCGGCTGTCGCCGATTTCCGACATGCTGGCCGGTCTCGCCGTTACCGCCGTCATCGCCTATTCCGGCTATCGGGCATTGTATCTCGGCCAACCGCCGGGCGCGGTGTTTTCCTTCATCACCGCGCTGATTCTTGCCTATGATCCGGCGCGGCGCCTGGCGCGCATGCAGGTCACGATGGAACGCGCGCTGGTCAATGCGCGCATGATCTACGAGCTGCTCGACCTCGAGCCGAAGCAGGGCGACGCGCCCGACGCGGTTGAGGCGAAGATCACCACCGGCGAGGTGCGCTTCAACAATGTGACGTTCGGCTACAGCGCCGACATGCCGGTGCTGCGAAACCTGAGCTTCACCGCCGCCGCCGGCAAGGTGACGGCGATCGTCGGCGCCTCGGGCGCCGGCAAGTCGACGCTGGTGGCGCTGCTGCAGCGCTTCTACGACGTCGACCAGGGCTCGATCGAAGTCGACGGCCAGGACATCTCGAAGGTGACGAAGAGGTCGCTGCGCCAATCGATCGCCTATGTCTCGCAGGCGCCTTATCTGTTCGAAGGCACGATCCGCGACAACATCCGCTACGGCCGGCTGTCGGCCACCGACGCCGAGATCGAGCAGGCGGCGAAACAGGCGGCCGCCGACGATTTCATCCGCCAGCAGCCGCAAGGCTACGACACGCCGGTCGGCGAGAACGGCGCGACGCTGTCGGGCGGCCAGCGCCAGCGCGTCTCGATCGCGAGGGCCATCGTGCGCCAGGCGCCCATCCTTCTGCTCGACGAAGCGACCTCGGCGCTCGACAACGAGGCGGAAGCGCGCGTGCAGGAGGCGCTGACCCATGTCATGGAAGGCCGCACCACCATCGTGATCGCGCACCGGCTGTCGACAGTGGTCAATGCCGACCGCATCATCGTGCTGGAGGAGGGGCGGCTGGTCGAGGAAGGCACGCATGCGACGCTGATGGCCGACCCGCACAGCATCTATGCCCGCTTCCACCGGATACAGGGCAAGAAGGGGCTGGGGCTTGTCGACGACGTCAAGGCAAGCCAGACTTCGGCCCAAACTCCCGCATCGCGCAGCCGCGCCAAGAAGACCGTCAGGAGAAGGGCATGAGTGAAGCCGGCGATATGGGCCTGGTGGTGGTGGGCGCCGCCGGCCGCATGGGCCAGACGCTGATCCGCGCCATCCACACCATGCCCGGCGCGCGCGTCGCCGCCGCGGTCGAGCGGCCGGACTCGGCCCATCTCGGCAAGGATGCGGGCGAGCTCGCCGGCATCGGCATCATCAACGTGCCGATCGTCGACGACCCGCTGCCGGCCTTCGCCAAGGCCGACGGCGTGCTCGATTTTACGGCGCCCGCGGCAAGCGTCGAATTCGCCGGCTATGCCGCGCAGGCGCGCATCGTCCATGTCATCGGCACCACCGGCTGCTCGGCCGACGATAACGCGAAGATCGCCGCCGCCGCGCGCCATGCCACGATCGTCAAATCGGGCAATATGAGCCTCGGCGTCAATCTGCTGGCGGTGCTGGTCGAGCAGGCTGCGAAGGCGCTCGATCCCGACGATTTCGACATCGAGATCCTGGAGATGCATCACCGTCATAAGGTCGACGCGCCGTCCGGCACGGCGCTGCTGCTCGGCGAGGCTGCTGCGAAAGGGCGCGGCATCGATCTTGCCGGCAACAGCGTGCGGGTGCGCGACGGCCATACCGGCGTACGCAAGGCGGGCTCGATCGGCTTCGCCACACTGCGCGGCGGCTCCGTCGTCGGCGACCACAGCGTGATCCTGGCCGGCACCGGCGAGCGCATCACGCTTTCCCACCATGCCGAGGACCGGGCGATCTTCGCCCGCGGCGCCGTGAAAGCCGCGCTTTGGGCCCGCGCGAAGAAGCCGGGGCTTTATTCCATGCGGGACGTGCTCGGCCTGAGCTGATCCCTATCCAAACCATTCCATAGGAGCAAACATGTCGGGAACTCTCGTGCTCGTGCGCCACGGCCAGAGCGAATGGAACCTGAAGAACCTGTTCACCGGCTGGCGCGACGTCGGGTTGACCGAACAGGGCACAGCAGAGGCGCTTGCCGCCGGCGAGAAGCTCAAGGCGCGCGGCCTGAAATTCGACATCGCCTACACGTCTGCCTTGAAGCGGGCGCAGGTGACCTGCCAGCACATCCTCGACATGGTCGGCCAGAGCGACCTGAAGACGATCCGCGACCAGGCGCTCAACGAGCGCGACTATGGCGACCTTTCCGGCCTCAACAAGGATGACGCGCGCAAGAAATGGGGCGAGGAGCAGGTGCATATCTGGCGCCGCTCCTACGATATCGCGCCTCCCGGCGGCGAAAGCCTGAAGGACACCGGCGCGCGCGTGTGGCCCTATTACCTGCACGAGGTGCAGCCGCATGTGCTGCGCGGCGAGACCGTGCTGGTCGCCGCGCACGGCAATTCGCTGCGCGCGCTGATCATGGCGCTGGACGGCAAGAGCGGTGAGGAGATCGTCAAGCTCGAGCTCGGCACCGGGGTGCCGGTGATCTACAAGCTCAACGCCGATTCCACCGTGGCCGAGAAAGAAGTGCTGGAGGGGTGAGCTTCCTTCTCCCCGTTCACGCTACGGCATGCGCACATTTCCAAGCGGCTGGTTTTTCTCGATAGCGTGCATGGCAGCTTGGCGCATGCATTGTCTTGTGCTGCGCTGGTCGACCCCCACTCCGTCTCGGCTTCGCCGAGCCACCTCTCCCCCGATCGACGGGGTAGAGGAAGGCGCCAAGCTTTTTGCCGTCAACGCTCGTCCAGCCACCCTCCCTTCCTTTCCCGGGGAAAAGGTGGCGCTGCGAAGCAGCGACGGATTGGGGAACCACGTGGCAATCAAGCCGCGGCCTGATCAGTCACGCCAATCACAGAACGATGTGTGCATGGCGTAGCCCGTTCACAGGGAGAAATGCCCGGCAGGCGGATGAGGGGCAGCGCAACGCCGACGAAAAAACCGCGTTGACACACACTGTTTGCCCGCTTACTAGAGCGCCCACCAGCCCAGATGGCGGAATTGGTAGACGCGCACGGTTCAGGTCCGTGTTCCGCAAGGAGTGGAGGTTCGAGTCCTCTTCTGGGCACCAAATTCCCGTTTCAGACGATCTGACGCGATGAGCAAAAAAGCCCGGATTTTCCGGGCTTTTTTGTGCCCTGCAACTCATCTCGCGTTGAACCGTTCCTATCTTGCCGGTTAACCCGAGGTTCCGTGATGCCCGCGCCGTTCAAGGAGTGGAAGGTTCTGCCGCATGGCAGGCTCTCTCCTGTCGACGACGATATTCTGACGGTGACCGGCGACATACCCATGCCGGTTGGCAACATGAAACGGCGCATGACCGTGGTGCGACTGCGCGACCGGCGGCTTGTCATCTTCAGCGCCATCGCGCTCGATGACGAACAGATGCGCGAGATCGAGGCCTTCGGCCAGCCGGCCTTCTTGATCGTCCCCAATGATCATCACCGGCTCGATGCAAAGCCATGGAAGGATCGCTATCCCACCCTTCAGGTGATTGCACCGGCTGGCGCGCTCAACAGCGTCGAGAAGGCGGTACATATCGATGCGACGCGCGGCGACTTTGGGGATCCCGACGTCAAGCTCGTCACCGTCCCCGGAACCCGTGATCGCGAAGCGGCGTTGCAAATTGACGGACCAAACGGCACGACGCTCGTTCTCAACGATATCGTAGGCAACATCCGCGGCGCATCCGGCTTTGCAGGCTGGGCATTGCGCATGATGGGATTTGCCGGTGATGAGCCGCATATACCCTGGCCGGTCAAGCTGACGATGGTCCGCGACAAGGCGGCACTCGCAGCGCAATTGAGACGATGGGCGGAACAGCCGGCGCTCAAGCGCATACTTGTCTCGCATGGCTCCGTCATCACCGATGATCCGCGGGGGACGCTGCGCAAGCTGGCGACGTCGCTCGGATAGATGAAAGCATAGTGACCAACCTCTCCTTCCGGCCAGTCTCCCAACAAACCCCTTCAAACCAGCCGCCCCTGACGCTACGGTTCGCCCCATGGCCCCTTCCGTCAGCCCGACCATCGCCGCCCGCCGCGACCAGATGTTTCCCGTGCTCACCGACGCGGATATCGAGCGTATGCGCCGGTTCGGCGAGGCGCGTACCTATGCCGCCGGCGACCACATCGTGACGGCCGGCACGGTCTCGCCTGGGCTGATCCTCATCCTGTCGGGCAAGGTCGACATTACCCAGGCGGGCGGGCTTGGCCGGCGTGAAGCTATTATCAGCTACGGCGCCGGCAATTTCGTCGGCGAGCTGGCGCAATTGTCGAACCGGCCGTCGCTGGTCAATGCCGAGGCGGTCGAGCCGGTCGAGGCGATCGTCATCCCCTCGCAGCGGCTGCGCGATCTGATGGTGCAGGAGGCCAATCTCGGCGAGCGCGTCATGCGGGCGCTGATCCTGCGCCGGGTCGGCCTGCTCGAAAGCGGCACCAGCGGGCCGGTCGTCATCGGCCCGCCCGGCAATGGCGACGTGCTGCGGCTGCAGGGCTTTCTGCGCCGCAGCGGCCTGCCGCATCGGGCGCTCGATTCCGACACCGACCCTTGCGCGAAAACGCTGATCGAGCGCTTTCATGTCGACCCGCACCACCTGCCGATCGTGCTGTGTCCGAACGGCAAGCTGATGCACAATCCGGGCGAGACCGAGCTTGCCCGCTGCGTCGGCCTGCTGCGGCCGATCGATGCCGACAAGATCTATGACGTGGCGATCGTCGGCGCCGGGCCGGCGGGGCTGGCGGCGGCGGTCTATGCGGCTTCCGAAGGGCTTTCGACCATCGTGCTCGATTGCCGCGCGTTCGGCGGTCAGGCAGGCGCCTCGGCCCGCATCGAAAACTATCTCGGCTTCCCGACCGGCATCACCGGCATGGCGCTGATGGCGCGCGCCTATAACCAGGCGCAGAAATTCGGCGTCGAGATGGTCATTCCCGACGAGGCGAAGCTGCTGGACGACGCTGGCGATGGGGCCCGCTACAGGCTGGCCATCGGCGACGGCGAGAGCGTGCGCTCACGCGCTGTGGTGATCGCCAGCGGCGCGCGCTACCGCCGTCTCGATATCGCCAACCTCGCGCAGTTCGAGGGCACTTCGGTGCATTACTGGGCCTCGCCGATCGAGGCCAGGCTTTGCCAGGACCAGGAGGTGGCGCTGGTCGGCGCCGGCAATTCGGCCGGCCAGGCGGCCGTCTATCTGGCGAGCCAAGTGCGCAAGGTGACGCTGCTGGCGCGCCGCGACAGCCTCGACGCCACCATGTCGCGCTATCTGGTCGAGCGTATCAAGGCACAGCCCAACATCGAGGTGCTGACCGAGACCGAGGTCGCAGCGCTGGAGGGCCATGACGGCAATCTCGAGCGGCTGCACTGGCGCAACCGGGCGACCGGCGAGGAGACGACGCGCGCCATCCGCCACCTCTTCCTGTTCATCGGCGCCGACCCGAACACCGACTGGCTGGCGAATTGCAACGTGGCGCTGGACGCCAAGGGCTTCGTGCGCACTGGACCGGACACGACACCGGGGCACGGGCTGATGGAGACCAGCCGCAGCGGCGTGTTCGCCATCGGCGACGTGCGCTGCGGCTCGACCAAGCGCGTCGCTGCCGCCGTCGGCGAAGGCGCCCAGGTGGTTGCGGCGCTGCATGCCTATCTGGCGCGGGACGGCGCCGCTAGACCGTGACGGCGGTTCGTTGAATCGCCATCACGGTCCAACTTTTGTTGGAGCATGATCTTTCTCCGAAAACCGGTTCCCACTTTTCGGGATCACGCTCTGGAACCAACAGGCCAAACCGGCCAGGAGACCATGATGGACGAATGCAGGCATACGAAGGACATCAAAAAGGTCACGCCGAGCGCGCTCGGCTGCGAGGAATGCCTGAAGAGCGGCTCCTGGTGGGTGCATCTGAGGCTCTGCCGGACCTGCGGCCATGTCGGCTGCTGCGACGACTCGCCCAACCGCCACGCGACAAAGCATTTCCATGCCACGCAGCATCCGATCATCGAGGGCTACGACCCACCGGAAGGCTGGGGCTGGTGCTTCGTCGACGAGGTGTTCATCGATCTCGGCGACGACACGACGCCGCAGAACGGCCCGATCCCGAAGTTTGTTTGACGGTGCAGGGGAAGCCGGCCGGGCGACGCCTTGTTCAGCGCACCGAACTCGTGACGGTCGGATCGACGGCATCGGGCACGGATTTGCGCTCATTGCCGGCGAAGATGCCGATGAGGAGAAGGCTGAGCACAACCGGCACAAACAGGATGGCGACGCGCGCCTGCACGTAAAAGATGGCACGCCATTCGTTTCGCTTTTCGGGGCTATCGTTCATCATGCTCGCTCTGTTGTGCCTCCCGGGGCCGGACATAGAGACGAAGCGTTAAACATCTCCTTCCGATTCGGTTAACGCGGGACGATCTGCTCCAATCGCAAAGGGCAGCGCTGCCCCTCTCGTCCGCTGTGCGGTCAACTCTCCCCACTTCGTCTACGCTATGAACATCTTCTGTGAGTGACTGGTAAGGCCGAGGCTTGATTGCCATGTGATTCCCCCAACCCGTCGCTGCTTCGCAGCGCCACCTTTCCCCCCTCCGGAGGGAAAGGAAGGGAGCCTTGCTGGACGAGCGTTGACGGCAAAAGCTTGGCGCCCTTCCTCTACCCCGTCGATCGGGGGAGAGGTGGCTCGGCGAAGCCGAGACGGAGTGGGGGTCGACTAGCGCTGCATAAGACAATGCATGCTCCAAGCTGCCATGCACGCTATCGCCAAAGGCCAGCCGCTTGGAAATTGATGCATGCCGTAACCCACTGCGTGGGGCGAGGAAGGGCGCGCCGCCTCACGCATTGGCTTTTCCGCCGATTTCAGGCAAACCTCGTCGCCTGTAAACCGACACGGAGAAGCGTGATGTTCCGATGGGGTGTTCTGTCGACGGCGAAGATCGGCCGCGAGCAGCTTTTGCCGGCAATCGTTGAGTCGGAGAATGGCGTCCTGTCGGCGATCGCCAGCCGCGACCTGTCGAAGGCCAAGGCGCTGGGCGAGCGTTTCGGCGCGCGTCATGCGTTCGGCTCCTATGAGGAATTGCTCGCCTCCAAGGAGGTTGACGGCGTCTATATCCCGCTGCCGACATCGCAGCATGTCGAATGGACGGCGAAGGCGATCGAGGCCGGAAAACATGTGCTGGTCGAGAAGCCTCTGGCGCTCGACGCCAAGGACATTCCGCCGCTGATCAAGCTGCGCGATGAGAAGAAGGTGCTGGTCTGCGAGGCCTTCATGGTCGTCTACCACCCGCAATGGATCAAGGTGCGCGACCTGATCGCCAGCGGCGCCATCGGTCGGCTGCGCCATGTGCAGGGCGCGTTTTCCTATTACAATGTCGACCCCAAGAACATGCGCAACCAGCTCGATCTCGGCGGCGGCGCGCTGCCCGACATCGGCGTCTATCCGACCGTGTCGACGCGCTTTTCGACCGGCAAGGAGCCGCTGCGGGTGCAGGCGACGATCGAGCGCGACAAGACTTTCGGCACCGACATCTATTCCTCGATCCGCGCCGATTTCGGCGATTTCGAGCTGTCATTCTATCTGTCGACGCAAATGGCGGCACGGCAGGTGATGGTATTCCACGGCGAGAAGGGCTTCATCGAGGTTTTCGCCCCGTTCAATGCTGGCCTTTACGACCACCACCGCATCGAGCTGCACAACCAGAACCACAGCGAGGCGCAGGTGTTTCGCTTCCCGGGCACGCAGCAATACCGGCTGGAGTGCGAAGCCTTCGTGCGCGCCGCCCAGGGCGGCAAGGACCGCGTCTTCACGCTGGAGGAATCGGTGCTCAACCAGAAAGTCATCGACGCCATCTTCCGCGCCGGCGAGAAGGACGGCTGGGAGCCCGTCTGAGACGTCGCGATAAGTTTGCCGGCTGATTCTGGGAGGGAAAATGGCTGACGCGGACGTGATCATTGTCGGCGCGGGGCTGGCCGGCCTCGTCGCCGCGACGGAGTTGGCGGAGGCCGGCAAGAAAATCATCATCGTCGACCAAGAGCCGGAACAGTCGCTGGGCGGCCAGGCCTTCTGGTCGTTCGGCGGGTTGTTCCTGGTCGATTCGCCCGAGCAGCGGCGCATGCGCATCCGCGATTCCCACGACCTCGCGCTCGAGGACTGGATGGGCACCGCCGCCTTCGACAGGCCGGAGGATTTCTGGCCGCGCAAATGGGCTGAGGCCTATGTCGGCTTCGCCGCCGGCGAGAAGCGCTCCTGGCTGATCGAGCGGGGCATGAAATTCTTCCCCGTCGTCGGCTGGGCCGAGCGCGGCGGCGGCAATGCCGTCGGCCACGGCAATTCGGTGCCGCGCTTCCACATCACCTGGGGCACCGGGCCCGGCGTGCTCGAGCCTTTCGTGCTGCGCGTGCGCGAGGCGCAGAAGCGCGGGCTGGTCGAGTTCAGGTCTCGTCACCGGGTCACCGAGATTGTCCGCAGCGGCAACACGGTCAGCGGCGTACGTGGCGACATCTTGCAGCCAAGCACGGTTGAGCGCGGCCGCAAGAGTTCTCGTGACATGGCCGGCGATTTCGAGCTCCATGCGCAAGCGGTGATCGTCGCCTCCGGCGGCATCGGCGGCAATCACGAGCTGGTGCGCCAGAACTGGCCGCAGCGGCTGGGCGCGCCGCCGAAGCGGATGATCACCGGCGTGCCGGATCATGTCGACGGCCGCATGCTGGCGATCACCGAGGCGGTCGGCGGAAGGGTCATCAATCGCGACCGCATGTGGCACTATGTCGAGGGCATCAGGAATTGGGCGCCGATCTGGACCGAGCACGCGATCCGCATCCTGCCCGGCCCCTCCTCGCTTTGGCTCGACGCGCGCGGCAGAAGGCTGCCGGCGCCGCTCTATCCGGGCTTCGACACGCTGGGCACGCTCAGCCACATCATGAGCACCGGCTTCGACTATTCCTGGTTCATCCTGACCAAAAAGATCATCCAGAAGGAGTTCGCGCTGTCGGGCTCCGAGCAGAACCCGGACCTCACCGGCAAAAGCTGGCGGCAGGTGCTGAGCCGCGCGACATCAGGCATTCCCGGCCCGGTGAAAGCGTTCATGGAAAAGGGCGAGGATTTCATCGTCGAGGCCGATCTTTCCAGGCTGGTGGCGCGCATGAACGCGCTGGCCGGCGGCGAGCCGCTGCTGGACGGGGCCCAGGTCGAGCGCGAGATCCGCGCCCGCGACATGCAGCTCGACAATCCGTTCTCCAAGGATGCGCAGATCACCGCGCTGCGCGGTGCGCGCTCCTATCTCGGTGACAGGCTGATCCGCACCGCCAAGCCGCACAAGATGCTCGATCCGGCGAACGGCCCGCTGATCGCGGTGCGCCTCAACATCCTGACCCGCAAGACGCTGGGCGGGCTGCAGACCGACCTCGATAGCCGCGTGCTCAATGCCGCCGGCCAGCCGGTGCCGGGGCTTTATGCGGTGGGCGAGGTCGCCGGCTTCGGCGGCGGCGGCGTGCATGGCTATGCGGCGCTGGAAGGCACCTTCCTCGGCGGCTGCATTTTTTCGGGGCGCAGCGCCGGGCGGGCGGCGGCGGCCACGATTGCGTGAACGGAGGGCGCGGATGGTCGCCGCCTCGGCGACAACGCTGTAGGCTTTTTCGGTCAACTCGACTGAAGTCCCAACTCCAATCATGACGGGAACAGCATGCGCATCATCGTCTATGGGATCGGCGCCATCGGCGGCGCCATCGCGGCCCAGCTGAGTTTTTCAGGCCACACGGTGCTCGGCATCGCCCGCGGCAGGCAGCTCGATACCATCCGCGCCTCGGGACTGTCGCTTTCCACCCCGCAAGGCACAAGGACCGCGCGCTTTCCCGTCCATGCCGACCCGTCGGAGATTTCCTTCGAGCCGGACGATGTCGTGCTGCTGACGATGAAAACGCCTGATACGCTCGGGGCGCTGCAACGGCTCAACGCCGCCGGTGTCACGGCGCAGCCGGTGTGCTGCTTCCAGAACGGCGTCGCCAACGAGGCGCTGGCCTTGCGTTTCTTCGCCAATGTCTATGGCGCGACGGTCATGCTGCCGGCCGATTACGACACGCCCGGTCAGGTCGCGGCCTATTTCGCGCCCAAGATCGGCGCCTTCGATATCGGCCGCTATCCTTCCGGAATCGACGACACAGTCGAGAAACTGTGCGGGGTTCTGAGCGCCTCCGGTTTCATCGCCGACCCCAGGGACAATGTGATGAGCAGCAAGTACCGCAAGCTGCTCGCCAACCTTCGCAACATCATCGACGCGGCGCTGGGCGAGACCGAGCTGCAGCGGAAATGGTATGCCAAGGCGCGCGCCGAAGCCGAGGCGGTGCTCACCGCCGCCGGGATCGACTGGGACAAGACCGACGCCATGGCGCGCGAGGAATTGACCATGACCGCCATCCCCGGCCGAACGCGTGTCGGCTCCTCGACGCTGCAGAGCATCGTGCGCGGGACCGGCTCCCTCGAAACCGACTTCCTCAACGGCGAGATCGTGCTTCTCGGGCGGCTGCACGGCATGGCGTCGCCCGTCAACTCAGCCCTATGCAAACTGTCGGTCGAGTTGGCCAGCGGCCGGATGCGGCCGCAATCGGCCGGCGACGACACGATTGTCTCCATGATCGGCGGAACCGGCTGATCGCCGCAGACGATCAAAAAGATAAGACCCGGCCCGGGAATCCTTTGGAGGCCATGGAACGTCTTCCTCACGCAGATCGCAAACAGGAGACGACCATGACCTACAATCTCATCCGCTACGGCGTGAAAGACGCAAGCATCGCCGAGAACCGGGCGCTGGTGGCAAAAGTGTTCGAGGCGCTGGATGAAACGAAGCCGCAAACCTTGCGCTATCTGGTGCTCGAACTGGAGAATGGCGAATTCGTCCACATCGTCGGCTACGACAAGGATAGCTCGGCGTTGACCGAGCTCGACGCGTTCAAGGCCTTCGGCGCCGATCATGCCGCGCGACGTTCGACGCCGCTTGCCAGGTCGCCGGCGAAGATCGTCGGCGACTATCGTATGCTGGCCGGGGCAAATGAAGCCGTGCCGGCCTGACCAGGGCACGGCATGTAATCGGCGAGGCGAGAATGAGGACGATGAGCGCAGCGAAATTCGACCGCGCGGAACTCGAATCCATGCTTGTCGGGCTGCGCCCGAAGCTGCACCGCTATGCCGCCCGCTTGGCCGGCTCGGCGATCGAGGGCGAGGACATCGTGCAGGAGGCTGTGGTGAAGGCGCTGGCCGCCCATGATGGCGGCGCTCTCGTCGAGCGTCCCGAGCAGTGGCTGTTCCGCATCGCTCATAACGCGGCGCAGGATCACCTGCGCCGTCGCCAACGGGAACGTTCCCGAACGAGCGAGGCCGACATGACCGCAATAGCAGACCTCTCCGTCAGCGCCGAGACGAGACTCGCGACCGCGGCGAGCCTGCGCAGCTTCATGCGGCTGACGCTGGCGCAGCGCAGCGTCGTGATCCTGGTTGATGTGCTCGGCCTCAGCCTGCATGAGACCTGCGAGGTTACGGGCGCGACTTTAGCCGCCACCAAGGCGGCGCTGCATCGCGGCCGGGCGGAGCTGAAGGCACTGGCCTCGGCACCGGACGACGTGGCGGTGCCTAGGCTCGATCCCGAAGAAGAGCGCCGGCTGCGCCGCTACATCGACCTGTTCAACGCGCGCGATTTCGACGGGGTCAGGAGGCTGATCGCCGAGGATGTCCAGGTCGACGTCCTCAATCGCACTCGCCTCAACGGCAAGAAGGAAGCCTCGACCTATTTCGGCAATTACGACCACCTCGGCGACTGGGCCCTGTCGCTCGGCTTCGTCGATGGCCGGCCGGCGATCCTCATCCGCAACCCACAGGCGGACGATGCCGTGCGCGGCTTCGTGCTGATCGACTGGCGCGACGAAGAGGTCGCCCGCATCCGCGATTTCCGCTACGTGCCGTACTGCGTCGCCGAGGCGGATATCTGCTTGCTTACCAATTGAGCTGCGAAGCGATCACGGTTCGAATAGAACCGAGCGCGTTTCTTTGCTGCCGTTAGCCACCGCCTTGATCGCCCTGCTCGACGGAGCGAACGGAAAGGCCAATGCCGGCAAGGGCTGAATAGAGGCGATCAGGTGCCGTCGCGGGGACGGCGCTCCGTCACATCATCGTGAACGTCACGTGGCATGAATTGCCGATCGGAACGCCATCTCAAATCCGCCGCAAAGGCAAATCAACTGGCCCACCATCGTCAGCCAATTGTCTTTTCGCCAATCACGGCATAGTGCGAGCCATCAACGGGCTCGTGGGTCCTCCAATGTCTCTGAATGAAGCAACCAAGCCCGCCAAGAAAAACGCGCCCAAGGCCAAAGTCGTGACGGAATCGCCGCCGCGCGATCAGATCCTGATCGGCCCCAATTTCATCCACAAGGGCGAGCCGCACGAGAGGCTCGACCGCTTCTTCGGCGATCTTGCGAGCCGCTTCGACGCAGCACCGGCGGTGATTTCCGGCGGCCGGCCCTGGTCATACCGCGAGCTGAACAGCCGCGCCAACCAGTTCGCGCATCTGCTGATCGAGCGCGGCGTGAGGCCAGGCGACAGGGTGGGCCTTTTGCTGGACCGCTCGGCCGAAACCTATATCGCCATCCTTGCCGTGATGAAGGCCGGGGCGGCCTTCGTCCCTCTAGCCACCGCCTTCCCCGAAGATCGCATGGTGATGATCATCGAGGACGCCAATGTCACGATGGTGATCAGCGTCTCCGGTTATGCCGCGCGCGTCGCGCGCCTGCCGGTTCCGCATATCTCGATCGACTCGGCGGAATCCGAAATCGCTCTCAAGCCGGAATCGGCGCCCCTGCCGGAGGGTAGCCAGGACCAGACCTGCTACATTCTCTACACGTCCGGCACCACGGGCAAGCCGAAAGGCGTGGTCATCACGCATCAGAGCTTCTGCAATTTCATCCGCGTCGCCGCGGCATCCTACGGTTACCAGCCGGGCGACCGCGTGTATCAGGGCATGACCATCGCTTTCGACTTCTCCTCGGAGGAGATCTGGGTGCCTTTTGCCGCCGGCGCCACGATCGTGCCGGCGCCCGGCCAGCAGCCCCTCGTGGGCGAGGAGCTGGCCAGCTTCCTGCGCGAGCATCACATCACCTGCATGGCCTGCAGCCCGACACTTTTGTCGTCGATCGAGAGCGACGCGCCCAGCCTGCGCACGATCCTGGTCGGCGGCGAAGCCTGCTCGCAAAAGCTCGTGGTGCGCTGGGCGAAGCCCGGCCGCCAGATCCTGAACACCTATGGCCCGACCGAGGCGACGGTCACCGCCACCATGGGCTTGCTGACGCCGGACGAAGCGGTGACCATCGGCAGGCCGCTGCCCACCTATTCGATAGCCATTCTCGACCCCGAAAAGCCGAAAGTGCTGACCGGTGATCAGCTGGGCGAGATCTGCATCGGCGGCATGGGCGTGGCGGTAGGCTATCTCAACCGGCCGGAACTCACCGAGCAGCGATTCATCAAGGATTTCATCGGCCTGCCGAACAATCCCAGCGGCCGCATCTACCGGACGGGCGATCTCGGCCGCATCAACGACAAGGGCGAGATCGAATACCACGGCCGCATCGACACGCAGGTGAAAATCCGCGGCTACCGCATCGAGCTGGGCGAGATCGAGGCCGTGCTGCTGGAACAGCCGGGTATCGCGCAGGCGGCGGTCACGACGTGGGAGATCGAGCCCGAGCGCACGGAACTGGTCGCCTATTACGCCCCCAGGAGCGGCGGCGACAGTGTGGATCGCACCACGCTCGTGCGGGAACTCAAGCAGCGGCTGCCCGACTACATGGTTCCGGCCTATCTGGAGCAGCTGCCCGCGATCCCGATGACCGTCTCCAACAAGGTCGACCTGAGAAAGCTGCCAAAGCCGACCAGCGCGCGCGTCGCGGCCGGCCATGCGATGATCGACCCGCGCAACGAGGACGAGAGGTTTCTGGTCGACACGCTGCAGGATGTGCTGAAATTCGAGGACATCTCCATCGAAGACCACTTCTTCGACGACCTCGGCGCGAACTCGCTGTTGATGGCGAGGTTCTGCGCGCGCATCCGCTCCCGCAAGGCCTGGTCGACGACCTCGATGCGCGATGTCTACCTGCATCCCACGGTCGCGAAGCTCGCCGAGCACCTGCGCGCGCCGCAGATGGCCGCGGTTGCCGCGAGCGAGCCGATGCTGACGCATCGGGCTTCCAGCTTTGCCTATTGGAGCACGGGCTTTGGGCAGCTCATGTTCTACGCGCTCTACAGCTATGGCTCGCTCTGGGCGATCAATGACGGGCTCAACTGGGTCTATGACGCGCTGGACGACCCGGTGCAGCTCTATCTGCGCTGCGTTCTGTTGTCCGCCAGCGTCTTCTTCGGACTCAGCGGCTTTGCCATCATCGCCAAATGGCTGCTGGTCGGCCGCTGGAAGGCCGAGACGTTCCCGATCTGGGGCTGGCGTTATTATCGCTTCTGGGTCGTCAAGACGCTGGTTCGCAGCGCGCCGGTGGTGCTGTTCCGCGGCAGCCCGCTATACAGCCTCTATTTGCGCCTGCTCGGCGCCCGGCTCGGCAACCGCACCGTTATCGAGTGCCGGTCCGTTCCGGTCTGCACCGACCTGATCAGCATCGGCGACAATTCGATCCTGCGCAAGGATACCATGATCCTGGGCTTCCGCGCCCAGGCGGGCTACATCCACACCGGCCCGCTCGACATCGGCCACAACGCTTTCGTCGGCGTCGGCTCAACGCTGGACATCGACACCCGCATCGGCGACGGCGCCCAGCTGGGCCACGCTTCGTCGCTGCATCGCGGACAGGCGATTCCTGCCGGCGAGCGCTGGCACGGATCGCCGGCGATCCCGACCGAGGCGGACTATTGCACGGTGCCCAACGTGCCGCTGTCGCACGCGCGCCGGATCATCTACGAGGCGATCCAGCTCTTCATCCTCTTCGCCATCGTCACGCCGTTCCCGCTTCTGTTCCACACCTACTGGGAGAATGTCGGCGACGACTATCAGGAGACCATCGGCATCGTGGCGATCGGCACCACGGTGACGGTGGCGGGCTTCGTCATCGGCGGCGTGCTGCTGGCGGCCATCGTGCCGCGGCTGTTCAACCTCATGCTGAAGCCCGGCCGGGACTATTCGCTCTACGGCTTCCACTACTGGCTGCAATCGATGCTGGAGCTGGTCAGCAACGTGCGGCTGCTGAATGTGCTGTTCGGCGACAGCTCAGCCATCGTCTACTATTTGCGCGCCATCGGCTGGCGGCTGAACAAGGTGAACCAGACCGGGTCGAATTTCGGCACCAACCAGCGGCATGAAAACCCGCAGCTCAGCGAGATCGGTTCGGAAACCATGGTGTCCGACGGCCTGTTCATGGTCAACATGCAGAAGTCCGCCAATTCCTTCCGCCTCGAGCACACGCGCATCGGCGAGCGCAACTTCTTCGGCAACAACATCATCTATTCGCCGGATTCCCGCACCGGCGACAATTGCCTGCTCGGAACCAAGGTGCATGTACCGGTCGATGGTCCCTTGCGCGAGAATGTCGGGCTGCTGGGGTCGCCGCCCTTTGAAATCCCGCGCATGGTCAATCGCGACAAGGAGCTGCTCGGATTGATCTCCGACGAGGAGCGCCGCCGCCGGCTGCCGCTGAAGAACCTCCACAATCTGGTCACCGCGCTGCTGTTCTTGGCCGCGCAGTGGCTGATCCTGTTCCTGACGCTCGCCATCTGGGACAGGGCGCTCAACTACTACAACGAATGGGAGCAGACGGCGCTGTTCGTGGCGGTGGTGCTGACCACGGCGATCGGCATTCCGTTCTATGTCTTCCTGGAACGCGTCAGCCTCGGTTTCCGCCGGCTGAAGCCCAGGATGGCGACGATCTACGACCCGGTCTTCTGGCGGCACGAACGCCATTGGAAACTGTCCGATTCGCCGATCATGGGCCTGTTCACTGGCACCCCGTTCAGACCGCTGCTCTTGCGTCTGGTGGGCGTGAAGGTCGGGCGGCGCGTCTATGACGGGGGAAGCATCATCACCGAGCGGTCGCTGGTGGAGATCGGCGACGACGCGACGCTCAACGAGGGCTGCGTCATCCAGGCGCATTCGCTGGAGGAAGGCGCGTTCAAGTCCGACTACATCCGCATCGGCAATGGCTGCACGCTCGCCCCCGCCGCCTTCGTCCACTACGCCGTGGCAATGGGCGAGGGATCCGTGGCGGACCTCGATTGCTTCGTCATGAAGGGCGAAGTGCTGGAGCCCAACACCGTGTGGCGCGGCAACCCGGCGAAGCTCTATGGCGTGGTGACGCCGATCGACGCGAGCGCGATCAAGATCGGGCAGAAACAGTGAAGCGTGCCGCCGACGCGCGGACAGGCGACCGCCCGGTTGTCCTGCGTCCCGTCGGCGGAGATAACCGGGCGGCGATCCTGGCGCTCGAGCTGACGCCCGAGCAGCAAGGCTTCGTCGCTTCAAATGTCGACTCGCTGGAAGAGGCCGGGGAGGATGACGAGGCCATCGCCCGCTCTGTAGTTGCGGCCGGGCGCGTCGTCGGATTCCTGATGTACAGCGCTCCGGAGGACGATGACGAGGCGATCATCTATCGTTTCATGATCGACCGCCGCGAACAGGGCAAGGGCCTCGGCCGTGCCGCGGTTGCCCGGGTGCTGGAGGAGATCGCGCAGCTCGGCCACATACGCCGCGTCTCGATCTGCTATGAACCGGACAACGAGGCGGCGCGCCGGCTCTATGCCGGCTTCGGTTTCGTCGAGACGGAACTGGACGAGGATGGCGAGATGATTGCCGTGCTCGAATTGAGCAGCAAGTGATCACACGGCCGGACGACGCGCGACCGGACATCGAGAGCGCCGTCGAGCAGGCGCTGGCCGGCCTCGCGCAGCCCGGCCTCGTCACCGGCTGCCGTGTTGTTCGTGCCGGCGACGAACAATACATCCTGCCGGCGGAAGGCGCTTCCATCGCCACGCGCGAACAGAGGGCGCGCGCCGCCACTGGAGCGGGCCGTCGGGTCGCGCATGAATTGCTGCGGCGGCTGAGATGTGCGGATCTCGCCGTCTTACGGGGCCAATTGGGAAACCCGATCTGGCCTGCAGGGATCGTCGGTTCAATTGCGCATGACGACGAACTTGCCGTGGCGGTCGCCGCGCGATCCGACGCGATGAGAAGCGTGGGCGTCGACATCGAGCCTGCCCTTCCCTTGCCGCACGACCTCCAAGGCATGGTGGCAACGCCGCAAGACCGCTTGGGCGATCTTGACTCCCGCCTGGGCAGCCGCATTCTGTTTGCGATCAAGGAGGCGGTCTACAAGGCCTCGTTTCCGCTCGACGGCCGGGTGCTGGGCTTTGAGGACATCGCCATCGATCTCGCCTCGGGCGAGGCGGTCACTTCATCGGGCAATCGTTTGACGGTGCGCTTCACCATCTCGCCCAGAATCCTGGCGCTGGTATATACGGCATAAGCCGCGCTGAGCCCTGCCCTGATCATTCAGAGTGGGCGTTGAACAGGAATGGCGCCCGAAGATTCGGACTGCGAAGCTCGGATAAGCAGTCTGGTGCGGCACGAGAGGACGTCGCGAGATCAGGCGGGAGCGTAGGCTAACCTGATCACATCCTCGATCCGGTCATGAGCCATCAGGCGGAGCGGCGGTCGGGGTCCGGCGAAATAAGGCTTGCCGTGGCCAAGCACCACCGGGTGCAGGTAGATCCGATACTCGTCGATCAGGCCCAGCTGGGTGAGGCTTCGCGCCAAATCCGGGCCGGCGACCTCGATCTCGCCGTCGCGCTCGGCCTTCAGCTTTCGGATAGCGTCCCCGAGATCGCCCTCGACAAGCCTTGCGTTGGGACCGACGGACTCCATCGAGCGTGAGACGACCCATTTCGGCTGGCGCCGCCACGCCGCCGCGTAGGCAAGTCGCTCGGCATCCCATTCAGGATGCTCGTCGTCCCAGTAGCGCATGATCTCATACATGCGGCGACCGTAGATGCTGCCCGCCTGACGCTCGGCCTCCTCGATGAAGTGGCGGAAAAGCGCGGGGCTCGGCCCGAAGGCCGTGTGATCGACGTAGCCGTCCAGCGACTGGTTCATTCCGAACACGAGCTTGGCCATTGTCTGTTCCTCACACGGCATCACAAATCTAATTGCATTGTGCAATCGGTTCAGATTAGGCCGACTGATTTTATTTTGCAATTGGTTCTGCCGCATACATAAACGCAACACGTTTCGGGCCGGATGATCGCCCGATCCTTTGCTGCAGTTCTCCCAACCGCGCAAATCCATCCGACGATGCAAAGCCGTTTCAAAACGGCCATTTGAAAACGGTGGGATTCAGCTAAACATCTGAAATTGCTGGCGCGCCCGAAGAGATTCGAACTCCTGACCCCCAGATTCGTAGTCTGGTGCTCTATCCAGCTGAGCTACGGGCGCGCAACAGGCCGTGCATGACACAGGCCCCGCGATCCGGTCGAGAAGGCCGGCCGCGATGTGGAGTGTTCCCTAACGACTGAATTTGCGAAAAGCAAGCCGATCCGGCAAAAGTTTTGTCGCAGGTGGTTTTGCCGATGCCGATCGAGGCGCGCCGCTGCCGACAAGCGGCTTCGCAGGCGGTGGTGGGCTCAAGCCGGGCGGCGCAGGCCGTTGCGCGCCTGGTCGAGCCGCACCGGCTGGTCGGGAATGGTGACGGCGAAGACGGTGCGGCCGCCGATCGATTCGACCAGCTCGACCGTGCCGCCATGAGCGCGGATCAGCTCGTGCGCGATCGCCAGGCCAAGCCCGGTGCCGCCGCTGCGCGCCGAGCCGCGGAAGGCGGCGAACAGGTTCTCGCGCGCCTTGGGCGGCAGGCCGGGTCCGGTGTCGGTGACGGTGATGCGGCTGACGCTGCCCTGGCGCTCGGCCGCGACCGCCAGCCGGCGCACCACCGCGCTTTCGGTGTCGGCTGCCATCGCCTGCACGGAGTTGCGGCAGAGATTGGTGAGCACCCGGAACAGCTGGTCGGAATCGGCATCGACCTCGAAGGCGTGCTCGATGGCGTTGATGAACTCGATGCCCTCCTCGATGTCGAGCAGGCCGTGCACGTCGTCGACCAACTGGCGCAGTCGCACGCGGCGGCGCGACGGCGCCGGCTCCTGCGTACGGCCATAGTGAAGCACACCTTCGGAGTAGGAGACGGCGCGGTCGAGGGCGCGCAGAAGCTTCGGCGCGAAGGCCTGCACGGTCGGGTCCTTCACCTGGCGCAGGCGATCCGACATCAGTTGCGCGGACGCCAGGATGTTGCGCATGTCGTGGTTTATCTTGGAGACGGCCAGGCCCAGGTCCGCGAGATGCTTCTGCTCCGACAGCATCTTCTGCAGCCGGTCCTGCATCTGCGACAGCTCGCGTTCGGCGACCCCGATCTCGTCGGCACGGTCGGCGGGGCGGATGACGCGGCCGGGATCGTCGGGCGCCTCGGAGAAGGCCAGGATCGAACGTGTCATGGTGCGGATCGGCCCGATCATGATCAGGTCGATCGCCGCATAGACCAGCATGGCGGTGAACAGTGAAATGAGCAGCGATACGACGGCGACGTTGCGCGAGTATCTCAGCATAGCGTCGCGCAAACGGTAGTCCGGCATGATCAGCTCGAATTCCTTGTCGCTGTCGCCGACCGGGCCGAAGACGCGCAGCATGCGCTTGCCGCCGAAAAACAGCGTGTCGAGCGCGCCGGTCATGCCGTTGATCAGGCCGACATTGGCTATATCGATGTGCGCGTCGACCTGTGGCGGCATGTCGGCGACCACCAGAAGCCGTGAGACGCCGCCATCGCGCACGGCGATCGCCTTGGCGCCGATCGCCATCAGCACATCGTTCTGGGCGTTGTGCGACAGCGAGTTGGGCTCGCCCTGCAACAGCACGATCGACACCGCGGCGGCTGTGCTCAGGCGCTCCTTCAGCCAGTTGACCCGGTAGCTGGCGATCCAGGGCAGGAAGATCAGGATCTCAGCCAGCAGCACGAAGGCGATGGTGAGTAAAAGCAGCTTGGTCGACAGACCGCGCGTCAACGGCACCCGGCGCGACGAATTCGCCGCCGCCGGCTGTGCCTTCTCGTTCGTGGGCAGAGTTTCACTCGTCATTGACGCGCATTCACAAAGGCTTGATCGGCGAAGATTATGCGATTTGCGGTCTTTTTGCCAATTTCATCGTCGGCTCGGCGAAAAATGCCTCGCGGCGGGGCGGATTGACTTCCAAAGACCTTCTTTCTATAAGCCCGCTCACGCTCGGGCCATTCGTCCCGGCGCGGTTTCGATCGCGCCTAGGCCGGCCCGGCAAAGCTCCTGTTACACGGTGACAGAATCAAGAAGGGCCGCACCCCGCGGTATTAAAACAAATGAAGCGTACCTACCAACCGTCCAAGCTCGTCCGTAAGCGCCGGCATGGTTTCCGTGCCCGCATGGCCACCAAGGGTGGCCGTGGCGTCGTTGCCGCCCGTCGCAACCGCGGCCGCAAGCGGCTCAGCGCCTGAACGAAAGACGAGATCGTTGCCCGCACCCGGCAAGCCACAGGGGAAAACTCCCGGGCGGCTTCTGAAACGCGCGGATTTCTTGGCTGTGCGCGGCGGCGAGAAACGCCGCGGGCGGCTTTTTCTCGTTGAAGTTCTCGACCGCGGCGATGACCTTGCGCCGCGCGTCGGCTACACCGTCACCAAGAAGGTCGGCAACGCCGTGGTGCGCAACCGCGTCCGGCGGCGGCTGAGGGAAGCCGTGCGCGTTCATGCCGCCGATGACATGGCGCCCGGCAATGACTATGTCATCGTCGGGCGTGAAGACGTGCTTGCCATTCCGTTCGGCCAGTTGAAGGCCGAGCTCTCCCGCCGGCTGCGCGGAACACGATAGGCCAAGGGCTTCGATGGAAAACAACCGCAATTTCTTCATCACCATCGCGCTGTCGGTGCTGATCCTGACGCTCTGGCAGGTGTTCTACATGAACCCGCGCATGGAACAGCAGCGCGAGCAGGCCCGCATCGAGCAACAGCGCGTCGAGGCGCAGAAGAAGGAAGCTGGCGGCGGCGCCAACTCCGGCGCGGCCGGAACGCCGGCCCCGGCTTCCGGAAGCGTTCCCGGCGCGCCCGGCGGTGAAACGGTGACCGCCGCCAGCCGCGACCAGGCCATCGCCGCGACCAAGCGAGTCAAGATCGACACGCCAAGCCTCGAGGGCTCGATCAACCTGACCGGAGCGCGCCTCGACGACTTGAAGCTCAAGCATTACACCGAGACGGTCGACAAGAACTCGCCTAAGATCGAGCTGCTCAACCCGTCATCGCTGCCCAATGGCTATTTCGCCGAGATCGGTTTCGTCGGCAACGACAAGACCGGTGCGGTGCCAGGTGCGGATACGGTTTGGAGCGTCGAGGGCAACGCGACGCTGACTCCATCGTCGCCGGTGACCCTTACCTTCACCAACGACAAGGGCTTGACGTTCAAGCGCACCATCTCGGTAGACAGCGACTATATGTTCACCGTCTCCGACACCGTGCAGAACTCAGGAACCGCCGCCGTCTCGCTCTATAATTACGGCAGGGTTACGCGTTTCGATAAGCCTGCGGTCGCCAGCACTTATGTGCTGCACGAAGGCTTGATCGGCGTCACCGGTAGCGAGGGGCTGCAGGAGCACAAATACGCAGCTGTCGAGAAAGACAAACAATACAAGCCTGGGAAGTCGACCGATGGCTGGCTCGGCATCACCGATAAATATTGGGCGGTGACGCTGGTGCCTTCCGAGAAGCAGCCGTTTCAACCTACCTTCTCGTATTTCGATCTGAGCGGCGGCCTTCACCCCCATAGCTACCAGTCTGACTTCCTGACTGATGCCATCAATGTAGACGCCGGCCAATCGGCAACCATCGAGACCGAGGTGTTTGCCGGCGCCAAGGAAGTAAACAAGATCAACGCCTATGAGAAGGACCGCAACATCCGGCTCTTCGACAAGCTGATCGATTGGGGCTGGTTCTGGTTCATCACGCAGCCGATGTTCTCGCTCATCGACACGCTCTACAAATTCTTCGGCAATTTCGGGCTGGCGATCCTCGCCACCACCGTCGTCGTCAAGGCCATCTTCTTCCCGCTCGCCAACAAGTCCTATGCCTCGATGGCGAACATGAAGAAGGTGCAGCCGAAGATGGTCGAGATCCGCGAGAAATACGCGGACGACAAGATGAAGCAGCAGCAGGCGATGATGGAGCTCTACAAGACCGAGAAGATCAATCCGCTGGCCGGCTGCTGGCCGGTGGCGCTGCAGATCCCGGTCTTCTTCTCGCTCTACAAGGTGCTCTACATCACCATCGAGATGCGGCACGCGCCGTTCTTCGGCTGGATCCACGACCTCGCGGCGCCCGATCCGACGTCGATCTTCAACCTGTTCGGCCTGCTGCCGTTCGCGGCGCCCGCTTTCCTGCCGCATATGGGCGCCTGGGCGGTGGTCATGGGCATCACCATGTTCCTGCAGATGCGCATGAACCCGGCGCCGCCGGACCCGACGCAGGCGGCGATCTTCACCTGGATGCCGGTGATCTTCACCTTCATGATGGGCAGCTTCCCGGCCGGCCTCGTCATCTACTGGGCCTGGAACAACACGCTGTCGATCCTGCAGCAGGGCGTGATCATGAAGCGCCAGGGCGCCAAGATCGAATTGTGGGACAATCTGGCATCGATCTTCCGCAAGAAACCATCGCCGGCGGAATAGACGGCTCCTGAACTGCTAAGACGAAAAAACCCCGGCATCGTTTTGTCCGGGGTTTTTGTTGATCAGGCTCAGCGATCAGCCGTCAACCTTCGAGATTGGCCATGGCCATGTTTCCGGCTGTCATTCCAGGGCGGAGCAAGGAGCGAAAAAAAGCCCGGCGCGATGCCGGGCTTTCGATAGGGTGTAGCGCCGGTTAGCCTCAGCTCACCTGGACCTTGCCAGCCGCAGCCTGGTCCTCGGCGATGCGCTGCTGGAACATCTGCGCGAAATCGATCGGATCGAGCATCAGCGGCGGGAAGCCGCCATTGCGGGTGGCGTCGGCGACGATCTGGCGGGCGAAGGGGAACAGAAGCCGCGGACATTCGATGAACAGCAGCGGCAGCATGTGCTCCTGCGGGAAGCCGCTGATGGCAAAGACGCCGCCATAGACCAGCTCGACATTGAACAGCACTTCCTGGTCGAAGGAGGCCTTGGCGTTCAGCGTCAAATTGACGTCGAACTGCTTGTCCGAGAGTGGGTTGGCGTTGACATTGACATTGATTGCGATGCCCGGAGCCTTGTCGCGGCCGCGCAGCGAATTCGGTGCGCCGGGGCTTTCGAAGGAGAGGTCCTTCACATATTGCGCAAGCACATTGAGCGAGGGCTGGTTTTGGGTGCCGTTGCCGTTGGCGGCGCCGGTCGCGGCGTCATCGTTGCTGGCCATGAGCCTTTAAGTCCTTTTGCCTGGGCAGCATTGCTGACCGGATTGAAATCGCGGGTTCGCTACCATGCTCGGCCGGACAAAACAAGTTTTGCCGCCCTCATCGGCGGAAGGAACAGGACAGCGCGAACGCCAGGTATTGGCCGAAGCCTCTCAACCTCGTCATTCCAGGGCGGAGCAGCCGCGAAGCGGCGTCGCGGAGACCCTGGAATCCGTTCCGTGACCTGAGCCGTGCAATGCGGCGGAGCAGAATTTTGCACCGCGGCAACACTCGAAAGTCACTGGATCCTGTGGGCTGCGCGGTACGCTCGCTTCCCGCTCCGCCCAAGGACGAACCGGTAGGCGTTTTGGCCCTAATCGTTCTTCAGCCGCCGCCAGGGCGAATTGTGATCCGGCCGGTTCGGATAATCGTCGCGCGAATAGTCGCTGTCGTCGAGGTCGATGACGTTGTCGCGCCGGCGCGCCGAAAAGCCGCGGCCGAAGCTGGTCGCCATGACGATGCGGTTCTTGAGCAGGCGCCAGGCGAAGTCGCGCACTGGCGGCAACAAGAGAAGAATGGCGAAGATGTCGGTGATGAAGCCCGGAATGATCAGAAGGATCGCCGCCAGCACGATCATCGCCCCATGCGCGAGCTGGCGGCTGGGGTCGCGCCCGGCGTCCATTTCCGTCCGCACCCGCGCCATGACGCCGAAACCCTGATGCCGAAGCAGCAGGCTGCCGGCGACGCTGGACAGGATGACCAGCCCGACCGTCGCCAAAGCGCCGATTTCGCGGCCGACGACGACGAAGCCGGCGATCTCCAGCAGCGGCAGCAACAGCAGGAACAACGGGATGAAGGAAATGCGCAAAGTGTCGACCGATCGCTTTCTTCTTTTGCGGCGCTCGCGGACAATCGCCGCTGGCCTTGGCGCCTTTAGATAGGTATGGCTGCCTTTGATTTGAATGATAGCGCCTGCCGTTCTATATGCTTTGGGTGTTGAACGCTATGCGACCGCGATCCCCGAGGGGTTTACGCCGGTGCGGCAAGAACAGGGATCGAGTTGGCGGAAATTATGGGTTTCTTCGACTTCGGCACGATTTTCTTTTTGATTGCGGCGGTTGTGATCTTTTTCCAGCTGCGCAACGTGCTTGGACGTCGCACCGGAAACGAGCGCCCGCCCTTCGATCCCTATTCGGCGAGCCGCACGCGCGAGGCCGATGCGGCGCAGAAGCCTGAAAATGTCGTGTCGCTGCCGCGCAAGCGCATGCCGGGCGAACCTGCGGCCGAGACCTATGCCGCGATCGACGCCTTCGCCAAGCCGGATACCGACCTCAACAGGGGCCTGCGCACGATCAAGGACAATGATCCGTCCTTCGATCCCAAGACCTTCGTCGACGGCGCCAAGATGGCCTATGAGATGATCGTCATGGCCTATGCCGACGGCGACCGTAAGACGCTGAAGAACCTTTTGTCGCGCGAAGTCTATGATGGTTTCGTCGCCGCGATCGGCGACCGCGAGGCCAAATCGGAGAAGATCCAATCCTCCTTCGTCGGCATCGACAAGGCCGACATCGTCGCCGCCGAAATGAAGGGCTCGGAAGCGCATATCACGCTGCGCGTCGTCTCCGAGCTGATCTCGGCGACCCGCGACAAGGCCGGCGCCGTCATCGACGGCGACCCTGAAACGGTGGCCGAGGTCAAGGATGTCTGGACCTTCGCCCGCGACACCCGCTCGCGCGACCCGAATTGGAAGCTTGTCGCCACCGAAGAAGAAGATTGAGATCAAGCGGCGGGGCCCCAGTCGTGCCGCTCTCTTCCGCATTCGGCATAAAATCCTTCAGCGACCTTCCGGGCTGGGGCGAAGATGACCATGCTGCGGCCTTCGCCGCGTTTCGCCGCTCGGCCTTCCAGGCGCCGATAAAATCTTACCGCACCGGATCGCTCGGCGTCGATTTCAATGCTTTTGCCGATACCTATGCCGAGGCGCGTGCCGTTTCGGCGCCGAGCAGGTCCGAGGCGCGATCTTTTTTCGAACGGCATTTCGTGCCGATGCTGGTGCAGCCCGAAAACGGCTCGGGTCTCGTCACCGGCTTCTACGAGCCCGAGGTCGAAGCCTCGCCGGTCAGGACCGGGCGATTCACCGTGCCGCTGCTGTCGCGCCCCGCCGACCTGATCGAAATCGACGACGGCAACCGGCCGGCCGGCATGGATGCCTATCTGGCCTTCGCCCGCCGGACCGATGGTGTTCCGGTCGAATATTTCGATCGCGGCGAAATCGAGCGCGGCGCGCTCGCCGGCCGGAACCTCGAAATCGCCTGGCTCGCCGAGAAGGTCGATGCGTTTTTCATCCATGTGCAGGGCGCGGCACGTCTGAATATGACCGACGGCAAGCTCGCCCGCGTCACCTATGCCGCCAAGTCCGGCCAGCGCTTCACCGGCCCAGGCAAGATCTTGAGCGATCTCGGCGAGATCCCGCTGGAAAAGGTAACGATGCAATCGATCCGAGCCTGGTTCAAGGCACATCCCGACCGGGTCGACGAGATCCTGTGGCGGAACCGCTCCTACATTTTCTTCCGCGAAGCCGCGGTCGACGATGCCGCGCTTGGTCCGATCGCCGCCGCCAAGGTGCCGCTGACGCCGGGCCGCTCGGTCGCGGTCGACCGCCTGTTGCACACATTCGGCACGCCCTTCTATATCGATGCGCCGACCCTCACCGCCTTCGATGAAAAACCGTTCCGGCGGCTGATGATCGCGCAGGACACCGGCTCGGCCATCACTGGTCCGGCGCGCGGCGATCTCTTCGCCGGCTCGGGCGACGCTGCCGGCGAGATCGCCGGCGTGGTCCGCAACGCGGCCGATTTCTATGCGCTGGTGCCGCGTGCGCTTCTGCATGGAGCGACCCGGTGAGCCGCCGCGACGACCATCTCAGCGACGACGACCGCATCCTGTGGAACCTGGTGGCGCGCTCTGCCCGGCCGCTGCGGGGCAAAACGGCCGTCGAGATCCCCGACATCGTCGAGCCCAAACCTGAGACGCCCCGGCCTGCCGCCAATGGCGTAGCGGCCGTGGCCGCCAAGCCGAAGGCGCCGCATGTGGCGCATTCGCTCGACGACCAGACGCTGCACAAGCTGAAAAAAGGCCGGCTGCCGATCGAAGGCCGCGTCGACCTGCACGGCATGACGCAGGACGAGGCCTATTCGCTGCTGCTCACCTTCCTCAACCGCGCGCATGCCGGCGGAATCCGTTACGTGCTGATCATCACCGGCAAGGGGTCGTCCTCGGGCGGCGACGGCATATTGCGCCGCGCCGTGCCGGCCTGGCTGTCGACGCCCGCTTTCCGGCACCTCGTCTCCAGCCACGACCATGCCGCCCGCAATCATGGCGGCTCGGGCGCGCTCTATGTGCGGCTGCGGCGGATAAGGCCATGAGGATTCGCCAATGAGCCAGCCGGTATGACCCCGTTCGGCGAGAAGCTCAGGACGCTGCGCGCCGAGCGCGGCGTCAGCCAGAAGGCGATGGCCAAGGCCATCGGCGTCAGCGCCGCCTATCTTTCGGCGCTCGAGCACGGCCGCCGCGGCGCGCCGACCTGGACACTGATCCAGAAGATCATCGGCTATTTCAACATCATCTGGGACGACGCCGAGGATCTTGCCCGCCTCGCCGAAAGCTCGCATCCGAGGGTCAGGATCGACACATCGGGCCTGTCGCCGGCGGCAACCGAGCTGGCCAATCTGCTCGCCGAGAGCATCGAGAGGCTCGATGAGGCGGAGCTGCGCCGCCTCAGCGCATCGATCCGTGCGGCTCTGGATCGGCGTTAATAATTCAGGCGTCTGGCGCCAGCGGATCGCCATGTCCGCTGGCGCTTGATTCGACTCTGTCTGAAGTCTTGAGATCAGAGCTTGCCGGTGCCGTTGGCGCTGCCGCCATTGGTGCTGCCCCGGCCCTCCTTGCCTTGATGGCCCTGATGATCGCGGCCATTTCCGCCGCCAAGGCAGTTCGCGGAGCTGACGCTGCAGCAACGGCCGCTCCACAGATCGTTGAGATTGGTCTTGGCACAGCTTTTGGTGGTCTCGTCCGCCAGGGCCGATCCGGTCAAGGCCGACACCGCGATGGCGGCAAGCAAGGTGTTTCGCAGGAAAGCAGTCATTGAAATTCTCCATGGTTGGGTTTGTCGTCCACGGCTATGTGTCGCCGACCGGACGCAAAAGGTTCATGGAGTTGCGTGAAAATTTTCGGCAAGGCGATCGGCCGGGCTTTTTTGTTGTCATCGCCCATTGCAATGTGCGGCTACGACTGCTCGGTCGTCATTCCAGGGCGGAGCAAGGAGCGGAGCGACGCGCGCAGACCCTGGAATCCATGCCGTTACGCCAAGGCGTTCCAACGGTTACAGAATTCTGCACCGTTGCACTCTGCGGCAAGGGTCACGGCATGGATACTCGGGTCAAGCCCGAGTATGACGACGTCACGTGGGTTTCGGCCAATCTCCAAGGTTGGCACCAGAAGCGCCCCGCTCAACCCACCGCCAGCCACAGAGCCTTTTCGCCGGCCGTCGAAACCAGCTTGGCATGCGCCGCTCGGTGCACCCACAGCAGAGGGGTAGAGCGCCTTGCGAAGAAAAGCGGGTGTTCGAGGCCTACTGCACCGAGCCCACAAGCACAGGCTGGCCGTCGCGGATCGAGACCCAGCGCCCGGTGTTGTCGATCGCCTGCCGCTTGAGGAAGCGGTAGCCGGTCGCGTCCCAGGCTTTGACCTTGTCGGTCAGGTTGTCGAGCACATAGTCGCCCTTGTCGGTGCGCACCGTCAGCACCGAATGGCCTTCGCCGTCCGGCTTGCGCACGACGGTGATCAAAAGGTCGGCCAGCGACATGCCCAGGCGGTAGAGCTGGCGGCGCTTTTCCAGCACATAGTCCTCGCAGTCGCCATAGCCGTCGTCCGGATAGGCCCAGACTTCGTCCTTGCCGTAGTGATCGAGATCGCTCAACGGCTTGACGGCGGCGTTGACCTTGGCGCTGACGCTGACCAGCCTGCGCCACAGCCCGTCCGTCATGGTGGCCGGCCCGAGAGTGACCGGGCGGATGTTGCATTCGCTTGGATGCGATTTGCAGAAATCATAGTGGCCGATCGGTTGCGAGGTCAGGCCGCCCGTGGCCATCGCGCCAGCCGCCCAGGCCGGCACCGCCCAATGCGCAGAGATCGCCAGTCCTGCGGCTGCGCACAAGCGCAGAATCCGCGTCATCGCTGAGGAAGTCATTGCCCCCGCCCTGTTCTTTATTAACGAAACGTTAAGGGCGATTTACAGTCCGTGTCAATTGGAGACGACGGTCAGTTTGGCGGCATGGTTACCTGCGCGATCCCGTAGCGGCACTTTCGCAACAGAAGCGCGGGTGCAACACCGCCGGCCGCCAGGTGGCGGCTAGGCTGATGCCGGGCTCCGGAGTTCAGCTTTTGGCGGAACGGACCAGTTTAGGCTTCGCCGCCACGCGGTGCTGGCGGCCATAGCTGGAAATGAAGTCGACGATGCGCGGCACGATCTCCGAGCGGAAGCGCGAGCCGTTGAAGACGCCGTAATGGCCGACGGCCGGCTGCATGTAATGCGCCTGCCTGTCGGCCGGGATGTTGACGCACAAATCATGCGCGGCCTGGGTCTGGCCGAGGCCGGAAATGTCGTCGTTCTCGCCCTCGATGGTCAAAAGCGCGACGTTGCGGATCGCCTTCGGATCGACCGGCTCGCCGCGATGCGTCATCTCGCCCTTCGGCAGAGCGTGGCGCACGAACACGGTGTCGACCGTCTGCAGGTAGAATTCCGCCGTCAGGTCCATCACCGCCAGATATTCGTCGTAGAAGTCGCGGTGCTTTTCGGCGCTGTCGCCGTCATGCTTCACAAGGTGCATGAAGAAGTCCTTGTGCGCGATGATGTGGCGGTCGAGGTTCATGCTCATGAAGCCCGAGAGCTGCAGGAAGCCGGGATAGACCGGGCGGCCGAAGCCCGGCACCGGCCATGGCGCCGGCATGATGACATTTTCGCGGAACCAGTCGATGCCCTTTTCCTTGGCCAGAAGATTGACCGCGGTCGGGTTCCGGCGCGTGTCGACCGGTCCGCCCATCAGCGTCATGGTGGAGGGCACGAAGGGATCGCCGCGCTTTTCCATCAGCGCCACCGCCGCCAGCACCGGCACGGAGGGCTGGCATACGGCCATCACATGCGTGTCGGGGCCGAGCGCGTGGAACATCTCGATGATGTAGTCGACATAGTCGTCGAGATCGAAGCTTCCTTGCGCCGCCGGCACCATGCGGGCATCGACCCAGTCGGTGATGTACACGTCGGCATGGGGCAGCATCGCCTCGACCGTGCCGCGCAGCAGCGTCGCGTAATGGCCCGACATCGGCGCCACGATCAAAAGCTTCGGGTCGGGCTTGCGGCCGGCGGGCAGCGCGCGCTCGAAGCGGATCAGGTCGCAGAAGGGCTTCGACCAGACCGCCTTTTCGGTGACGTCGACGCTTTTCCAGTCGACCACGGCCTTGTCCAGGCCGAACTGCGGCTTGCCGTAGCGACGGGTGGTTCGCTCGAAGAGCTCCGCGGTCGCCGCGACCGAGCGGCCGAAGGGGGTGTGGGAAACCGGATTGAGCGGGTTGGAGTAGAAGAGCCGCACCGCGTCGGCATAGAAGCGGGCCGGCTGCAGCGCCGCATGGTTCATTTCGTAGAGCTGGTAGAACATCGCGAACCCCGCTGCCGTCCGACGACCAAAAGGACGACGAACTGCGCCGAGCCTTGAATGTCTCCTGGCGAGGTTAGCAAGATATTGTTGCGATGCAATACGTCATTTTGTCTGACGAATGCATCTTTCGTTCAACCTGTTGAAAACCGGACCTAAGCGGGCGAGCCGGCTCAATGTGCGCTGCCGAAATGTGAAGGATATGTGTCCGGCCCCTCATGCCGGACACGACCAATGCATCGCCCTGAAGTGGGCAGCGCTTTGGATGACGACATGCATCAAAAAAAGGCGGCTCAGACGCGCGCCATACAGACGGCGGTATGGCCCGAACCGATGAAGCCCAGCTGGCCGGCGGCGCCGCGGGAGAGATCGAGCATACGTCCCTTCACGAACGGACCGCGATCGTTGATGCGCACGACGACGCTGCGGCCGTTGTTCTTGTTGGTGACTCGAAGCTTGGTGCCGAAGGGCAAGGAGCGATGGGCTGCAGTCAGTGCCGAGGGGTTCATGCGCTCCCCTGAGGCGGTTCTGGAATGCAGCGCATACCAGGAAGCGCGGCCGCACTGCGCGGCGGCGGAGGAGGCGGATGAGGCGCCGGCCATCAGGCCAGCCGCGATCGTTACCGCGACAAGCGCAGTCTGGTTAGTTTTCTTCATGCTTTGGGGATGGCTCCGTTAGAGATATGCCCCGCCGATATGTGCCGAATGAGGCGGGAAATGCGGCATTGATCTGGCGGTTCCATGGCGACAGCACACGTTTGGAGTCGCCGCGAAACAGTTTGTCATGATATTCACGGCCCCGTTAAGACGTATTCTCAATGAATATCGGGCCGGCATACGGGACATTCGGGGCAAGATCTGCCCACAAGATTTTAAGTACTGAGGACGGAACTGCTTCGATTCCTCGACGTCTTTTGTTGCGTACCCATTGCCGTTCAGGATCGACTTCCGGAGAGGGTCCAGCCGATGCGATTGATCAGGTTTGTGCTGGCGCTGATTGTGCTGGGGCTGGGTGCGCTGTGGTCGCTGCAAGGCCTCGGTCTCGTCAAGGGCAGTTTCATGACCGGGCAGACGCAATGGCTCTATATCGGCCTCGTCACCATGCTGGTCGGCGTGGTCGGCCTGCGCTGGGCGACCCGCTCGCGCATATGACCTTGCCGGTCGGGGCGAAGACGGCTGGCGGTCAGGCGGTCGCATTCGCCGGCAAGCAGCATCGTTGCGCGCGTCGCTTCGCCCTAGAATGACAAAGAAAGATGGCCGCCGCCCTCCCACAAAACACCCCAGCGAACGAAAAATCCGCCTGTCATCCCTTCTCGGCAAATCAATGCTTCAAAGGGGGTGGCATTGGGACTGCGATTTCGTGCTTGGCACGGTTAGTATAGTAATCTTATCAACATTGGGAGTGAGAGAACGATGCGCGACCTTCAAAAAACCGTTCCGGCGATCGTTCGTGGCTTGCGGCTGAGGCCGTCCGCGGCGCTCGCCCAGCGCTGATCGCTCAGGTCACGTTTCGGCGCGCAACCATGGTTGGACGCGGCAACTCCATCATCATTGTCGGCGGCGGCGCAAGCGGCGTCGTGCTGGCCGCGCACCTGTTGAAGTCGCCCAATCCGGACCTGCGCGTCACGCTGATCGAGAAGCGGCCGCATTTCGGCCAGGGCATGGCTTACTCGACGCTGCTCTCGGCGCATGTGCTCAACGTCAACGCCTCCGGCATGAGCGCTTACGCCGACGACCCGACCCATTTCGCGCGCTGGGTGCTGGAACGCGGCCTCGCCAGACCGGACCAGGGACCGTTCTACGCGCCGCGCAGCCTCTATGCCCGTTATCTGCAGGATGTGCTCGAGGGCCTCGAGGAGCGCGAGCGCGAGACCGGGCGTCTCAGGTTGATCCGCGAGGAGAGCCTGTCGATCGCGCCGACCTCGTCGGGTGTCGAAGTCGCGCTCGCCAACGGCACCAGCGTCGTCGCGCACCTTGCCGTCCTGGCCACCGGTCACGACGAGCAGCCCGGCGCCTTCCAAGGTCATGCCGTCCGTATGGGGACGGAGGCCGACACCGCGCTCGATCCTGAAGCCCGGGTGCTGCTGCTCGGCACCGGCCTGAGCATGGTCGACGCTTTCCTGTCGCTGGAGCAGCGCGGCCATCGCGGTTCGATCGTCGCGGTGTCGCGGCGCGGCCTGCTGCCGTCGCCGCACCGCAAGGGCAATCCGATCAAGCTCGATATCGCCGATATTCCGCTCGGCACCCAGCTTTCCTATTTCGTCGGCTGGTTCCGCAACCTGATCCGCGAGACCCAGAAAGCCGGCGGCGACTGGCGCGACGTCGTCGATGGTCTCAGACCCTTCAACCAGACGATCTGGCAGAATTGGCCGTCTTCGGCTAAGCGCCGCTTCGTCGAGCACACCAAGGCCTGGTGGGATATCCACCGCCACCGCATGGCGCCGGAAGTCTATGCGCGCGTCACCGAGGCGGTCGCCTCAGGCCGCATCCGTCTCGTCGCCGGCAGGGTGGTGGCCATAGAACCGAACGGCGGCTTCGTGGTGAAGATCCAGCCGCGCGGCACGCAGGACGTCGAGACCCTGGACGTCGCCCGCCTCTATGATTGCATGGGCATCGCCCGCGACATTTCGCGGACGTCGAACGGCGTGGTGCGCTCGCTGGTCGAGCGCGGCCTGGCGCGTCCCGATCCGCTGCGCCTCGGCCTCGATGTCACGGCGAAATGCGAGCTGATCGCGGCCGACGGCACGGTGTCGTCGAAGCTGCTCGCCGTCGGACCGCTGACGCGCGGCACCTTCTTCGAGATCGACGCCATTCCCGACATCCGCGTGCAATGCGCGAAGCTGGGCAAGCAGTTGTTGGGATAGCATGGCTTCTCGCTGGCAACAGGAATTCTGACATGCTGGCGGGACAGCACCCCCCTCTGCCCTGCCGGGCATCTCCCCCGCAAGGGGGGAGATCGGACTTCATCACCGCTTTCGCCAATCGCCAACGTCGAAGGGGAAGCGCCGGCGACGGAACTGTCAATCTCCCCCCTTGCGGGGGAGATGTCCGGCAGGACAGAGGGGTGCCTCGCGCTGGCTTCAACAATGAGAGACTGCGAAGCAACCCGCTAGAATTCCATTCCTCCACTCGCCGCCGGATTGGCACGATCTATCTTCTTTCCTGATGAAAAGGGCCGGAAAAGACAGGGCGCGCGATCCGCGAAACCGGAATGGATTCCCGCGGCCTCCCGCGCGAGATTGCCGACATCCGCCTCGAACTGCTTCGATGGAGCACTCAAGATGAGCGAGCAGACAAAAGCGGCGCCGAAGGGCGCGCACATCAGCCTGTCGAGACTTCGTCCGCCTTACGCTTCGGTGCTCGACCTGATCGGCCAGACGCCGGTCGTCGAGCTGACCAAATTCGACACCGGCAAGTGCCGCCTGTTCATCAAGCTTGAAAGCCAGAATCCCGGCGGCTCGATCAAGGACCGCATCGCGCTCTCGATGATCGCGGCGGCGGAGAAGGAGGGGCGGCTGAAGCGCGGCGGCACCATCGTCGAGGCCACCGCCGGCAACACCGGCCTCGGCCTCGCCCAGGTCGGCATCCCGAAGGGCTATCGCATCATCCTGGTCGTGCCCGACAAGATGTCGCGCGAAAAGATCCAGCATCTGCGCGCTTTGGGCGCCGAGGTGCGCATGACGCGATCCGATGTCGGCAAGGGCCATTCCGAATATTACCAGGACATGGCCGAGAAGATCGCCGCCGAGCTGCCCGGCGCTTTCTATGCCAACCAGTTTGCCAACCCGGCGAACCCACTCGCGCATGAGACGACGACCGGGCCGGAGATCTTTTCGCAGCTCGAAGGCGATGTCGACGCGGTAGTGGTCGGCGTCGGCTCCGGTGGCACGCTCACCGGCCTCGGCCGCTTTTTTGCGAAACACTCGCCCAAGACCGAGATGGTGCTCGCCGACCCGGTCGGATCGGTGCTGGCGCCGCTGATCAAGACCGGCAAGATGGAGGAGGCCGGCAGCTGGACGGTCGAAGGCATCGGCGAGGATTTCGTGCCGCCCAATGCCGATCTGTCGCTGGTGAAAAAGGCCTATTCCATTCCCGACAAGCAGAGCATGCTGGCGGTGCGCGATCTGTTGTCCAGGGAAGGCATCCTGGCCGGCTCATCCTCCGGCACGCTGCTGTCGGCAGCGCTTCGCTACTGTCGCGAGCAGACGACGTCCAAACGCGTCGTCAGCTTGGTCTGCGACAGCGGCAACAAGTATCTGTCGAAAGTCTTCGATGACATCTGGCTGGCCGAGCAGGGCCTTGCCGACCAGGAACAGCATGGCGATTTGCGCGACCTGGTCATGCGCTCGCCGCGCACCGGCGACATTGTGACCGTTGGCCCGGACGAAAGCCTGCTCAACGCCTATGGCCGCATGCGCCGCTCCGACGTTTCGCAGCTGCCGGTGCTGGACGAAGGCAGGCTGGTCGGCATCGTCGACGAGAGCGATATTTTAGCCAAGGTCGATGGACCCTATGACGGCCGCTGGGACCGTTTCAACGCGCCGGTGCGCACGGCCATGACGTCGAACCTGCACACGTTGCAGGCCAATCAGACGCTCGACGCGCTGCTGCCTGTCTTCGACCGCAACGAGGTCGCCATCGTCTTCGATGGCGAAGAGTTCATCGGCCTGATAACTCGTATCGACCTGATCAACCATCTGAGGCGCCGCGCCAAATGACTTCGAACAGCAAGAACCGCCTGGCCTTTTCCACCCGCACCATCCATGGCGGCCAGAGCCACGATCCGCTGACCGGCGCCGTGATGGTGCCGATCTATGCCACTTCCACCTATGGCCAGCAGTCGCCCGGTGTGCACAAGGGCTTTGAATATGCCCGCAGCCAGAACCCGACGCGCTTTGCCTTCGAGCGCGCCGTGGCCGACCTCGAAAGCGGCTCGGCGGCTTTCGCCTTCGCTTCCGGCCTGGCGGCGATCGGCACGGTGCTCGAGCTGCTCGATTCCAGCGCCCATATCGTCGCCACCGACGACATCTATGGCGGCTCGTTCCGCTTGATGGAGCGGGTGCGCAAGCGCTCCGCCGGGCTGCAGGTGAGCTTCGCCGACTTCACCGACCTCGCCGCGGTCGAGGCCGCGATCCGGCCGGAGACTAAACTGCTCTGGGTCGAGACGCCGACCAACCCGCTGCTGCGCATCGTCGATCTGGAAGCGGTCGCCGCCCTGGCCAAACGCAAGGGGCTGCTCACCGTCGCCGACAACACCTTCTGCAGCCCCTATATCCAGCGCCCGCTGGAGCTCGGCATCGACATCGCCGTCCATTCGACGACGAAATATCTCAACGGCCATTCCGACATGGTCGGCGGCGTGGCGGTCGTCGGCGACAACAAGGACCTCGCCGCCCAGCTGAAATTTCTGCAGAACGCCATCGGCGCCATTTCCGGCCCGTTCGACAGTTTTCTGGCGCTGCGCGGTATAAAAACCCTGGCGCTCAGGATGGAGCGTCATTCGGCCAACGGCCTGAAAATAGCGCAATGGCTGGAAACGCGAAAAGACGTCCGCCGGGTCATCTATCCCGGCCTCGCCAGCCACCCGCAGCATTCCATCGCCGTCCAGCAAATGCACGCCTTCGGCGGCATGATCTCGGTCGACCTCGACCGCGACCTGGCGGGAACGAAACGCTTCCTCGAACGCACCCAGCTCTTCACGCTGGCCGAAAGCCTGGGCGGCGTCGAAAGCCTGATCGAGCACCCGGCGCTGATGACGCACGGATCGATCCCGGCGGAAAAGCGCGGAGCGATCGGGATATCGGATTCCCTGGTGCGGCTGTCGTGTGGGATCGAGGATGGGGATGATTTGGTCGCGGATCTGGAGCAGGCACTGGGGTAGGTGAGGGTCTTGGGGGCAGTCGTCGAGTTCCGTCACACCCCCTCTGGCCTGCCGGCCATCTCCCCCGCAAGGGGGGAGATTGGATGTCGCGACCGCTTTCGCGAATCATCGACGTTGCAGGAAAGGCGCCGCCGGCGGAGCTGCTAATCTCCCCCCTTGCGGGGGAGATGCCCGGCAGGGCAGAGGGGGTGTTGTCCCGCCAACCTGTCCTTCGTCATTCTAGGGCGGAGCAAGGAGCGAAGCGAACGCGCGAAGACCCTAGAATCCATGCCGTGACGCCTGAGCGCCGCCACGGTGCAGAACGGTTCACCAGCCAATCCCGCGGAAGAGCTCGAACCATTCCGGATTGGTCTTCTCGATCAGCTCGATCTTCCATCGGCGTGGCCAACGTTTCAATGACGTCTCACGCTGGATGGCATCGGCGATGTCGAAATATTCCTCGTACCAGACGAGACGCTGCACGCCGTAGCGGCTGGTGAAACTGGAGCCTTGGCCGGTCTTGTGCTCGGGCATTCGACGAGCAAAATCATTGGTGACGCCGATATAGATCGTGCCGCCTTTCTGGCTTGCGGTCATGTAGACGTAGCCTGTCATGTGCGATCTTAGCTGACGCCATTACCACCCGCTATTCTGGACCATTGCATTCTATGGCCAATGTCACGGCATGGATTCTAGGGTCTGCGCGCGTCGCTTCGCGCCTTGCTCCGCCCTAGAATGACGAAGCGCCATTTGCATCGCCCTGACTGCGAGGGGCGCTGTCCCGCCGACATCTCCGTATGTGTGCCATTGCAGACTGCAGCTTACACCTTACAGTGAGCCAACTTGCGATCTCCGGAGGCGCCATGCGCGTGATCGTGTTGGGTGGCGGCGTGGTCGGCGTCACCACGGCCTATCAGCTGCAGAAGGACGGGCACGAGGTCGTCATCCTCGAGCGCCAGCCTCAGGTCGCCGCCGAGACCAGCTGGGGCAATGCCGGCATGATCGCGCCGGGGCATTCCTTCGTCTGGTCGTCGCCCAAGGCGCCGATGATCCTGTTGAAATCGCTGGTGCTGAAAGACCAGGCGCTGCGCTTCAAGCTGTCGGCCGATCCGCGGCTCTACAGCTGGTCATGGCTGTTCCTGATGGAATGCACGACCGGGAAGGCCAGGCGCAACACGCTGCTCAAGCATCGGCTGGCGGTCTATTCGCAATCAGTGCTGCACGAGGTCGTCGCCGACGAGGCGATAGACTATGACCGCAACGATCGCGGCATCCTCTATTTGTATCGCAGCCAGCAGGCGCTCGACAAAGGCGTCGAGCATATGAAGCTGCTGGAATCCGACGGCCAGCTGATCAAGGTGCTCGACCGCGACGCCATCGTCGCCCTCGATCCGGCGCTGGCTTCCGCCAAGGAAAAAATCGCCGGCGGCATCCATTGCCCGACCGACGAGACCGGCGATCCGGCGAAATTCACCCGCGCGCTGGCGGCGAAAGTGGTCGCGCGCGGCGGCGAGATCCGCACCGGCACGACCATCACCGGCATCGAGACGTCCGGCGACGATGTCGCTCAGGTGCTGACCGACAAGGGAAGCGTCAAGGGCGATGCCTATGTGCTGGCGCTCGGCTCCTACAGCCCGCTGGTCGCGAGCACCGTCGGCATCAGCCTGCCGATCTATCCGATCAAGGGCTATTCGCTGACGATTCCGATCGGCAACCGTCCGGCGCCGCCCACCATCGCCGCCATCGACGAGCACAACCTGGTCGCCGTATCGCGCTTCGGCGACCGGCTGCGCGTCACCGCTACGGCCGAGTTCGCCGGCTACGACACCAGCCACAAACCGGCCGATTTCGCCTTCATGAAAGGGGTGACCGAGGAGCTCTATCCCGAAGGTGCCGACTACGACCGCGCCGAGATGTGGGCGGGCCTCAGGCCGATGACGCCCAACAATCTGCCCGAATTCGGCCGGCGCCGTCTCAGCAATCTCTATCTCAACACCGGGCACGGCCATATCGGCTGGACCATGTCGCATGGCTCGGCCCGCATCACTGCCGACCTGATCGCCGGCCGCAAACCGGCGATCTCGATGGACGGAATTTTGAACTGAGAGCATGATCCCGGAGGGGATCGAGCAGGAAAGGGAATGCCATGTCTGTCAGCGCGGCCGCTACCCGCCCGCAATCGCCAGGGCCGATCGATTTGGGCGTCCTTCCGTCGGAGATCGACGGCGGCCTCGCCTCGCGCGCGGCGATCGGCTTGGCGATCCTTGCCACCGACCAGACGCTGGAGCACGAGTTCCGCGCGCTGATCCGCATTCCGGGCGTCGCCTTCTACGAGGCGCGCCTGTTCAACGACAACGACATCACGCCCGACACCCTGCGCGCCATCGGCCCGCGCATCGCGCCGACCGTCGATCTGATCCTGCCCAGCATCCCGCTCGACGTCGTCGGCTTCGGCTGCACCTCGGCCACCATGACGCTCGGCGAGGAAGCCGTCTTCGCCGAGATCCGCAAGGCGCGGCCGGGCGTCGCCTGCACCACCCCGGTCACCGGCGCTTTGGCCGCGTTCAAGGCGCTCGGCGCCAGGGGCATCGGCCTGCTGACCCCTTATGCACCCGAGATCAACCAGGGCCTGGTCCGCTATTTCACCGGCCGCGGCCTCGACATATCAGCCGTCGCCACTTTCGACCGGCGCGACGACCGCGAGGCGGCTCGCATCTCGCTTGCCTCGATCGAGGCGGCGGCCGAGACGATGGCCGCCGTGCCGGGGGTGGAAGCGATCTTCATCTCCTGCACCAGCCTGCGCGTGGCGGAAGCGGTCGCCGAGCTGGAGCGGCGCATCGGCATTCCCGTCACCTCCTCCAACCACGCCATGGCCTGGCACTGCCTGCGGCTTGCCGGCATAGACGACGTCGTGCCCGCCGGCGGCCGGTTGTTTGCGCTACCGGCTGTTTGATATGCGATTTACCCTGCCCACTAGTTACCCGCTCACCTTGAAGAAATCCACGAACGCCCTGAGCGCCGGCCGCATTTGCCGGCGGCTCGGATAATAGACGAAGAAGCCGTCGAAGGACGGGCACCAGTCCGCCAGCACGCGGATCAGCCTGCCATCGGCGAGCGGCGCCTTGACATAATCCTCGAAGACGAAGGCAAGCCCGGCGCCGTCGACTGCCGCCTGGGCGATAAGATGGTCCTCGTCGAGGATCAGCGGTCCTTCCACCGCGATCTCGATTTCCTCGCCGTCCTTCTCGAACTCCCAGCGATAGAGAATGCCGCTGGAAAAACGGAAGCGGATGCAGCGATGGCCTGCGAGATCGCGCGGATGGTCGGGCTTGGGCATGGAAGCGAAATAGGACGGCGCTGCGACCACCGCGCCGCGGATGTCGGGCCCGATCCGCACCGCGATCATGTCACGCTGCAGGCTTTCGCCGAGCCTGACGCCGGCGTCGAAGCCGCCCTCGACGACATCGGTGAAGCGATCCTCGATGACGATCTCCAGCACGATGTCGGGATAGGCGGTGGCAAAGGCGCCGAGCCGCGGCGTCAGTACCAGATGCGCGGCGGTGCGCGGCACGCTGAGCCGTAGATTCCCGGCCGGCCGGTCGCGCGCCTCGACCGCCGTTTCCAGCGCGAGATCGATCTCGGACAGGGCCGGCCGCAGCCGTTCCAGAAGCTGCGCGCCTTCCTCGGTCGGCGCGACGCTGCGCGTGCTGCGCGCCAGCAGCCGCACGCCGAGCCGTGCTTCCAGGCTCGACACCGCATGGCTCACCGCCGACGGCGCGATGCCGAGCTCGCGGGCGGCGCCGCGGAAGCTGGCGCATTGGGCGACCGCGGCCAGCACGGCGAGTTGTGAGAGGTTCGTCCGATTCATCGTTCTATTTTATAGAGCAACCCGTACAAAAGAGAAAGAATTATCGAACGCAGTGCGAGGCGCTATCTCTCTCCCATCGCAATAAGGAGATGCGCCATGAAAACCCGCAAACTTGGAACTGAACTCGAAGTCTTCCCCGTCGGCCTCGGCTGCATGGGCATGAGCTTCGGCTATGGCGGCCAGCCGGAGGCGGAAGCGATCGCCACGCTGCGCCGCGCCGTCGAGATCGGCGTGACCTTCTTCGATACGGCCGAAGTCTATGGTCCATACGAGAACGAGATCCTGCTCGGCAAGGCGCTGAAGCCGGTGCGCGACAAGGTGACGATCGCCACCAAATTCGGCTTCAAGATTTCCGAACACGGCGAGGGCACCGACCGCATGGTCGGCGTCGACAGCCGCCCCGAGCACGTCAAGGCAGTGGCCGAGGCTTCGTTGAAGCGGCTGAACACCGACGTGATCGACCTCTATTACCAGCACCGCGTCGATCCGAACGTGCCGATCGAGGACACGGTCGGCGCCATGGCGGAATTGGTGCGCGAAGGCAAGGTGCGGGCGCTCGGCCTGTCGGAGGTGAGCGGCGCGACGCTGCGCCGGGCGCATGCCGTGCACCCGATCGCCGCGGTGCAGAGCGAATATTCGCTGTGGAGCCGCGATCCCGAGGATGAGGTGTTCGACGTCTGCCGCGAGCTCGGCATCGGCTTCGTCCCCTACAGCCCGCTCGGCCGCGGCCTGCTCACCGGCGCGATCGCCAAGCCGGACGCGCTCGGCGCCGGCGACTGGCGCCTCACCTTGCCGCGCTTCCAGGCCGAGGCGATGGAAGCCAACAACGCCGTCATCGCAGTGCTGAAGAAGATGGCGGCGCAGAAGGGCGTGACAGCGGCGCAGCTGGCGCTCGCCTGGGTGCTGCACCAGGGTGATTTCATCGTCCCGATCCCCGGCGCAAGGAAGATACGCCACCTTGAGCAGAACACGGCGGCGGCGAATATCGGGCTGAGCGCGGCCGAGGTCGCGGCGATCGGTGACGCGCTGTCGCCCGACAAGGTGGTCGGCAAGCGCTATACCGAGGAATTGCTGGCGCTGGTGAACGGGTGATAGTTGAAAAGGGGCGCTTCGGCGCCCCCTTGAAGGGTCGGCGCGCGGCCCCCCTCTCTGGCCTGCCGGCCATCTCCCCCTCAAGGGGGGAGATTGGCAGCTTGGGCGCCGGCGCCTTCCTGCCTCGATTATTAGCGAAAGCGGACGCGACATCGATCTCCCCCCTTGAGGGGGAGATGGCCGGCAGGCCAGAGAGGGGGGCCTCGCGCCGCCGTATCTTATCCCTGCACCCCTACCACGGCACCACACTAATCTCCGGCCAATACTCCTGCGCCCTTCTCCCCTTCGCCTCGTGCGTCCGCTGATTGTCCAGCACCCGGTTCGGCGTGATGCGAAACGAAAAAAGATCGTCGAGGCCGAACGGTGCCACCAATTCCAAAGCTCCGTCGGCGCCGTACCGCACCCCGACCGCATGCGTCTTCGAGGCGAAATAGCTCACCGACTCGCTCGCGCTCGCATAACGCGGGCACTCCTGTCCGAACTTCACCGGATACCATAGATGCACCCGCGCCTGGTTGCGCACCTCGACCGGCGGCGCCATCCCCGCGAAATGCTCTGCCGCCCGGCGGATCACCGCATCCTCGGCCTCGTAGGACAAGTCGGCGTCGTCGAAATAGAAGAGATCAACATCCTTGATGCCGTAGCCCGGCGGCTTGCCGGTCAGATGGTTCCAGACGCTGTTGTAGAGCGCGCCGGAGACCACCAGCCAATCTGGCAGCGCGAGTTGGCGCACACGCGCCAGCGTTTCATCCAGCAGCGGATCGGCCGCGATGATGGCCAGGAAGGCAGCGCGCTGTTCCTCGAAGGGGAGGCCGGAATAGCGGAGATGGTGCATCGCCCTTTGGAGAGCGATTCGCCATCTCTGCGCAATGCCTTACGCCCTCAGCACGCCGCCCGTCTGCTTGTTGACGTTCTCGACGATGCGTCTTGCGAGCGCCTCGAAATCCTCGTCGGTCAACGTCTTTTCAACAGGCTGGATCGACACCTCGATGGCGATCGACTTCTTGGCCGCCCCCAGCGAGGCGCCTTCGAAGACGTCGAACACCGAAACGCCGGTGACCAGCTTCTTGTCGGCCGCCAAAGCTGCCCGCACCAGCGTGCCGGCCTCGACCGTCTTGTCGACGACGAAGGCGAAGTCGCGCTTCACCGCCTGGAACGGCGAGAGCTCCAGCTTCGGCTTGGTGCGCGTCGGCTTGGCCTTCGGCTCCGGCACGGCATCGACGAAAACCTCGAAGCCGCAGATCGGACCTGACGCGTCCAGGCCGTCCAGCGTCTTCGGATGGAACTCGCCGAACGTGCCGAGCACCGTCTTCGGCCCGAGCTTGATCGTGCCGGAGCGTCCCGGATGATACCAGGCCGGGCCGCCGGGCTCGATCTGCAGCCGGTCGACCGGCGCGCCGCAGGCCTCGAGCGCCGCGATCGCGTCCGCCTTGGCATCGAACACGCCGACCGGCCCGGCATTGCCGGACCAGCTGCGGCCCGCGCCGTCGAGCTTGGCGGTGCCGCGCCGCACGCCGGCGGCGACGCGCCGCTGCTGGTCGGCGCCATCGCCTTCATAGGTGCCCGAAACCTCGAACAGCGCCACATCGCCAATGCCCTTATCGGCATTGCGCTGCGCGGCCGCGATCAGCCCCGGCAGCAGCGACGGCCGCATGTCGGACATATCTGCGGCGATCGGGTTGGCGAGCTTGAGCGCCGTCTGGCCGCCGCCGAACAGCTCTGCATGCCTGGCGGGAATGAACGACCATGTGACGGCCTCCATCATGCCGCGCACGGCGAGCGCGCGCTTGGCGGCGCGGGTGCGCACCTGCAGCGTGGTCAGGATCTTGCCGTTGACCGCGTCATGCGAGGTAAGCGGCTGGGCCAAGATGTTGTCGACGCCATGGATGCGCATCACCTCCTCGACCAGGTCGGCCTTGCCGTCGACATCCGGCCGCCAGGACGGCACCTCCACCTTGACGACGTCGCTCAGTCCTTTCGGCTCGAAGCCGAGCCGGGTCAGGATGCCAAGGGCTTCCTCTCTCGGCACCTCGATGCCGGTCAGCCGTTTCACTTCCGACAGCGGGAAGGAGACGATCTTCGGCTTGTGGCCGGCATAGCCGGCAACCTCGATTTCAGAAGGCGTGCCGCCGCAGAAATCGAGCACCAGCTTGATCGCCAGCTCGACGCCCGGCACCATGAATTCGGGATCGACGCCGCGCTCGAAGCGGTAGCGCGCGTCGGTGATGATGCCGAGGGCGCGGCCGGTGCGGGCCGTGGCGATCGGATCCCAGAGCGCCGATTCGATCAGCACGTCGGTGGTGTTCTCGTCGCAGCCCGAATGCTCGCCGCCCATGATCCCGGCGATCGATTCCACGCCATTGTCGTCGGCGATCACGCACATTTCCGGCGTCAGCGTGTATTCGCGCCCGTCCAGAGCCAGCACCTTCTCGCCGTCCTTGGCGCGCCGCACCACGAGGTTGCCGGCGACCTTGGTGGCATCGAAGACATGCAGAGGCCGCCCGCGGTCGAAGGTGACATAGTTGGTGATGTCGACCAGCGCGCTGATCGGCCTGAGCCCGATGGCGATCAGCCGCTGCTGCAGCCATTTCGGCGACGGGCCGTTCTTGACGCCCTTCACCAGTGCCAGCGCGAAGCCGGGGCAGAGCTCGGGCGCCTCGATCTTCACCTTGACCGGGCACAGGCCTTCGCCGGCATGCGGCATGATCCCGCCGCCGGTGAGCCGGCCAAGTCCGCTCGCCGCGAGGTCGCGCGCGATGCCGTAGACGCTGGTCGCGTCCGGACGGTTCGGCGTCAGGTTGATCTCGATGACCGGATCGTCGAGATGCGCGTAAGCGGCGAAGCTGGTGCCGACCGGCGCATCCTCAGGCAAATCGATGATGCCGTTATGCTCGTCTGAGATTTCCAGCTCACGCTCCGAGCACATCATGCCGTGGCTCTCGACGCCGCGGATCTTGCCGACCGAGAGCGTCACGTCGATGCCGGGAACATAGGTGCCGGGCGCCGCGAAGGCGCCGATCATGCCGGCGCGGGCATTGGGCGCCCCGCATACCACCTGCACCGGTGGCTTGCCGTCGCCGGTGTCGACGGTCAGCACGCGCAGCCGGTCGGCGTCCGGATGCTGCACTGCCGTCAACACTTTGGCGATGACGAAGGGTTTCAGGCCGGCCTTGTCATCGACATGCTCGACCTCGAGACCGATCGCGGTCAGCCGCTCGACGATCTCGGCAAGCGAGGCGTCGGTCTCGAGATGGTCCTTGAGCCAGGAGAGGGTGAATTTCATGACTGTGTTTCCGAGGGTCTTTGTTCTTCGGGCCGGGGCACGCTGGTCTTCAGCTCGCGCGGCAGCGCGTCGGGCATGTGCAGGAAGGGCAGTTGCTCGCGCACATGCGCATGCACGGTCGGCCTGAAATAGGCCGGCATGTCCATGGCGCCGAGCATGAAATAGATCTGGTTGTCGAGCCGCTGATCGAGATAGGCGATCGGCGAGCCGCAGATGCCGCAGAACGTGCGCTCCACCGGGCCGTTGCGATAGCTTTTCAGCGATTTGCCGTTGAGCGCGACCTGATCGGCCATGAAGCCGACAAAGGCCGACACCGGCGCGCCGCTGGCGCGCCGGCAATCGCCGCAATGGCAATAGCTGATGTGGTGCGGCTCGGCCGAGGCCTCGAACCGCACCGCGCCGCAGCGACAGCCCCCGGTATGAGGTGCCGTCATGTCGACAGCCCCCCGAACAGCGTCGGCAGGTCGAGCGGCCGGAAGCCGTAATGCGACAGCCAGCGCACGTCGGCGTCGAAGAAGGCGCGCAGGTCCGGCATGCCGTATTTCAGCATGGCGATGCGGTCGATGCCCATGCCCCAGGCAAAGCCCTGATATTCGTCAGGATCGAGCCCGCCGGCGCGCAGCACGTTGGGATGCACCATGCCGCAGCCCAGTATCTCCATCCAGTCGGAGCCTTCGCCGAAGCGCACTTCACCCGGACGCGAGCGATCGCACTGGATGTCGACCTCGAGACTGGGCTCGGTGAACGGGAAGAAGGACGGACGGAAGCGCATCTTGACCGACGGCACCTCGAAGAAGGCCTTGCAGAACTCCTCCAGCACCCACTTCATGTTGGCGACGTTGGCTGATTTGTCGACCACCAACCCCTCGACCTGATGGAACATCGGCGAGTGCGTGGCGTCGGAATCCTGCCGGTAGGTCTTGCCGGGGATGACGATGCGGATCGGCGGCTTCTGCTTCTCCATGGTGCGGATCTGCACGGGCGAGGTGTGGGTGCGCAACAGCTTGCGCTCACCCTTCTCGTCCGGCTGGAAGAAGAAGGTGTCGTGCATCTCGCGCGCCGGATGTCCCTCGGGAAAATTCAGCGCGGTGAAATTGTAATAGTCGGTCTCGATATCGGGGCCTTCGGCGATGGCGAAGCCGAGATCGCCGAAGATCGCCGCGATCTCGTCGATCACCTGGCTGATCGGATGAATGCGGCCGCGCTCGGCCGGCGATTGGCGAACGGGGAGCGTGACGTCGACCTTCTCAGCCGCGAGCCGGGCCGCGATCGCCACATCCTTCAGTTCCGCCTTGCGCTGGGTGAGCGCTTCGGTGACGCGGTTCTTCAGGCCGTTGATCGCCGGCCCCTTCACCTGGCGTTCCTCGGCGCTCATTGCGCCCAGCGTCTTCAGCATTTCGGAGACGGAACCCTTCTTGCCCAGCGCCGAGACGCGCACCGCCTCGATCGCGGCCTCGTCCGCCGCCGCCGCGATTTCGGCGAGCAACGAGCCTTCCAGGGCTTCAAGATTTCCAGCAGTGGCGTTCACGGCGAAGCTCTCTCGGTCGGGCGACTGTCACCATTTTGGTTTCGTCGTCGCCATTTTGGTTACATCAGGCATAGAAAAACCCGCGCCAGCCGTGCCAGCGCGGGTTCCCCAAATCAGAATTGCGTATGCTTGGGAAGCGCTGGCTTAGGCGACAGCGCTCTCAAAAGCATTCGGCGTGGTGTTCTTCAGATATTCGAGCGCGACCTTGGCCTTGGCGACCAGCGCGGCGAAAGCCTGCGGCTCGTGGATGGCCATGTCCGAAAGGACCTTGCGATCGATTTCGATGCCGGCCTTGTTGAGGCCGTCGATGAAACGGCCATAGGTCAGGCCATGCTCGTGGGTCGCGGCGTTGATGCGCTGGATCCACAGCGCGCGGAACGAGCGCTTGCGGTTCTTGCGGTCGCGGTAGGCGTATTGCAGCGACTTCTCCACCGCCTGCTTGGCGATGCGGATGGTGTTCTTGCGGCGGCCGTAGAAACCCTTGGCGGCCTTCAAAACCTTCTTGTGCTTGGCGTGGGCGGTAACGCCTCTCTTTACGCGTGCCATGTCATGATCTCCTTAAAAGCAATTCCAGGAAAAGTGTTCAGCGGTTTTCCGTTCGGAATTGCGTAAAAACAAAAGTGGTTCCAAGCCGAGGGATTAGAGGCCGTTCGGCAGAAAATTCTTGATGACCTTCTTGCCGTCCGGTTCAGCCAGAACCATCGTGCCGCGGGCATCGCGAATGAACTTGTTGGAACGCTTGATCATGCCGTGGCGCTTGCCGGCGGCAGCCGACAGCACCTTGCCGGTGGCAGTAATCTTGAACCGCTTCTTGGCGGCCGATTTGGTCTTCATCTTGGGCATTTTGCTACTCCGTATTGGTGGCGCACCATCGCGCTTCTTGTCTCGCTTCGGGCCGACCAAAGCCCGAAAAGCAAATGAAACCGCCACGGCATGCCCTGCCGGGCGGTTTTCTTGGAACGGCGGTCCTATAGATCAAAGATGGCCGGCGTGCAACACCTGAAGCCGATACACCTGAAGCTACACGCACCGAAGCTGCGCGCCCGCCTCAGGTTCCCGAAGATCGGAGTGTGCTAACGCAGCGCTTATCAGTCACACGTCACCTCTTGTGGACTCGAGGTTGAAAAGAACTCGTTCCAATACATATTCATCGCCGTCGAAGACGAGCTCGGCGCGATAAAATCCATAGCCCCAGTGCTCCGGAGCACCCGCTACCACATCTTTCCCATCGATGGTCGTGGTCGCAGGCAAGGCCCACACCTTGTCTCCCAATTCCTTTGTTGGCGGCCGGTCGCCTAGGTAGCAATAAGCGAAGCCTCGGTTCCGCCCGTCGTCGACATCGATATTTGTTGTATTTACCGACTGTAGGGTTTCATACGCGGCAATCCTCGCGGTACGCTCCACAGGCCATTTGTCTTGCCTCATCGAAGTGTCCGCCGGATAGAACGCAGCAGCTTTTGTGGTGCTGCTGGCTTTCAGCCCCACCAATTGTGTACCATCGCGGCGCAGTGCCCCGAAGTCCGGTTGCCAGAAGCCTCCATTTACCCCTAGGGCCAGCCCATCGTCGCGGGTCTGTTTTTTCGCCTTTTTTCGCGCTTCGCGAATTTCGCTCGTAAGGGAGGCTTGGGTGGTCGTGTCCAAGAGTGTCTGGGAGATAGTCCAGTAGCGGGCAGCGGTCGATGGCCGGTACTTGCGCACGATCTCCCGCTCCGGCCCGGACAGTCTCCAGCGGGAAAAGGCGGAGCAACTTCTTCCGAACGCCAGATAGCTCCTCGGGAGGCCCAGAAGTGCGAGCTGGTAGTCATTTTGTGCAGAATGATACTGGCTGCGCGTGATGATGTTCTGTGGGCCATTGGCGCGGAAAGAATCGAACTCGGCGCGCGTAGCGCGCTCGACCGTCGCTTTGTCGAACCTCAGCACCGATGTCGGGCTTCGGTAGGCGTCGTCAGTCATATAGCCCGTGCCGAAGGCCATGGTGTCGGCATTCTCATAGACGACCATCACCGGTAGAAAATCCGCGGGCACGCCGCCGTTTTCTGTCGTGTCGCCACGGCAGGCATCGGGCGCACGAACCACCACCGCCTTACCGTCGCCCATGCGCTGCCCCCAAACTGTTGGGATCAGACCGGCTTCATAAGTCGAGGAACTATCCTTGTAGTGAATGTTGAGGACGTTGCAGCCAACAACAATGTCATAGTGTTGTTGTTCGCCCTTATAGTCAAAGTCCACCTTCAGACGGAAGTAGGTTCCGTGATCGACATAGGCGTCCTTTGTAAAGGACAATTGCTCGGTCGCGTGTTCGCGGTTGGCGGTCGCCGTCACCCAAGCCAAAGCCAGGAGAATGAGCCCGCCGACGGCGGCAACGGCAGTCCTCATCCTAAGCTTTGCTCCGTGTGGAAAACATTCGCAAATGTGGTGGTGCCGACCTGATGCTCGACACAGTGCACCCCCGGCGCTTTATTTGCCACGATCATCGCTACACCATTCGTGTAGCCAGACTATTAATATGTTCGGAAGTTAGCCCGGCAATTCGATAGTGCTTCTGTCCGTCAACTCTTAGGGCAGCGTGAACCACACCGGCAGCACCCCCGACTGCTGCATGCCGTCGATCAGCTCAAAGGCGGGCAGCGCCACCAGAAACACCAGGCCGTCGAGCAGCGTGTTCAAGAGCAGGCGCGGCCTGAAGCTGCCGGTATCGCCTTCCTGGTAGAGCGCAAGGTTCGGGAAGAACCGCGGCACTTTGGCCAGATAGGCCTGGTAGGGCGCGCCGAGCAGTTCCTTCAGATAACGCTCCTCGCGCAGGATGACGATGTGGAAGGCGCCGGCGCAGAGCAGCGAGAACAGGATGATGCCGCTGAACGAGCCGATCTGCGCCCCGACCCCGGCGGCAGCCAGGGTCGAAAACAGATAGAGCGGGTTGCGGGTGATCGAGTAGGGACCGCCGGTGACCACCTCGGCCGATTTGCGCCCGCCGATATAAAGCGTCGACCACAGCCGCCCGACAATGCCGAGAAAGATCAAAAGCACGCCGAACATCTCGATCGACTCGTGCACGGACGTGTCCGGCGGAAAGGAAGACTGGCCGAACAGAAGCGCGCAGAACAGCACCACGATCAGCACCGCCAGCACGATCCGGCGCATGTGCTGGTAGCCGCCCAACCCCTCAGTCTGGTTGTCGGCTGAGACCTTCACTTCATCGACCATGACCCATCCGATCGTCGATTGCTCGCGATCGCGAAGGGATCGTCGAGGTGGCTGGCGATCGGGTTGAAAACAGGCGCCCCGCCGATCGTCGGGACGCCGTGCCCGGCAATTCGGGCGGATTTTAGAGCGGGATACAAAGAGCCCGGCAACTCTCGAAACCGTGATGGGCGCGACGCTTTGGCGGCCGCGCCATCACTGGTCAGCGCGGCGCCAGAACCATCATCATCTGGCGGCCTTCGAGCTTCGGCTCCGCCTCGACCTTGGCGATCGTCGCAACTTCCTCGCGCACCTTGTTCAGAAGCTGCATGCCAAGTTCCATATGCGCCATCTCGCGGCCGCGGAAGCGCAGCGTCAGCTTGACCTTGTCGCCTTCCTCGAAGAAGCGCCGCACGGCCTTCATCTTGGTCTCGTAGTCATGGCTGTCGATGTTCGGGCGCATCTTGATCTCCTTGATCTCGATGACCTTCTGGTTCTTGCGCGCTTCGGCCGCCTTCTTCTGGTTGGCGTATTTCAGCTTGCCGAGATCGAGGATCTTGACGACGGGCGGCACCGCATTGGGCGAAATCTCGACGAGATCGAGCCCGGCCTCTTCGGCCAGCAGCAGCGCGTCGTTGATGGAAACATCGCCTCGGTTCTGGCCGTCGGCGTCGATAAGCTGGACCCGGGGCACCCGGATGTCTCGGTTAGAGCGCGGCCCGTCCTTGGTGGGTGCCGCTGCTTTGAAAGGTCTGCGAATGGTCGTGGTCTCCTCGGCCGTTTCGTTCTGGGTTCTTTAGACAAAAGTAGGTGGACGCGCCTATGTGGGAAGCGCGGGGCGTGAGTCAATAGCATAGCCGCGCCGCAAAATCACCTGCTGCCTGGTAATTGTCTGCACCAAGCAAAGAAACGCCGCGAGCACTTTTCGTTGAACCACCGCCTGTGCCAAAAGACCGGCGGGAAGGACAAGCTCATGGCCGCCAGCGCTCCGGTTTTCATCGATGTGGACGGGTCGGGCATCGCCGTCAGGCAGATGCCGGGCGCGGCGCCCGGCGTGGTCTGGCTCGGCGGCTACAAGTCCGACATGCAGGGCACGAAGGCGCAGACGCTTGCCGCCTGGGCTGCGAGCGAAGGCCACGCCTGTCTGCGCCACGACTATTCCGGCCATGGCGAGTCGGGCGGCGAATTCGCTAACGGCACGATCTCGAAGTGGTTGGCCGAGAGCCTCGCCGTCTTTCGCCGGTTCAGCAAGGGCAAGCAGGTATTGGTCGGCTCCTCGATGGGGGCATGGATCGCGTTGCGCATGGCGCAGGAACTGCGCAAGGCGGGCGACACGAGGGTTGCCGGCCTGGTGCTGCTCGCCCCGGCGCCTGATTTCACCGTCGAGCTGATCGAGCCGGTGCTGACCGACGCGCAGCGGCAGGATCTAAGGGAAAAAGGCTTCTTCGCCGAGCCGTCCGACTATTCGGAGGAGCCTTATATCTACACGCGCGCGCTGATCGAGGACGGCCGCGCCAACCGGGTGATGACCGGGCCGATCGACACCCATTGCCCGGTGCACATCCTGCAGGGCCTGGCCGATCCGGACGTGCCGTCCGGCCATGCCTTGAAGCTCGCATCCATGCTGCCCGCCGACGATGTGACGCTGTCGCTGATCCCGGACGGCGATCATCGCCTGTCCCGCCCCGAGGATCTCGACATGCTCAATCGGGCCGTCGGCGACATGGTCAAGCGGGCGGCCGAATAATGCGCATCTCCATCCCGATATCCGCCTTCGTCGCGGCGATCGTCGGCTTCGGCGGCACTCTGGCCCTGGTCATTGCCGCCGCCAAGGCGGTCGGCGCCACGCAGATCGAGACCGCGAGCGGCGTGACGGCGATCTGCCTGGCCATGGTCGTTGAATGTCTGTGGCTCTCCTGGCGCACCAAGATGCCGGTCATTACCGCCTGGTCGACGCCCGGCTTGGCGCTGATCGCGGCCTCCAGCGGATTTACGATGCCGCAGGCCGTCGGCGCCTTCATGGTCACCGGCGTCCTTCTGGTCGCCACCGGCCTGTTCAAGCCGTTGACCAGGCTGATCGCGAAAATCCCGGCCTCGGTCGCGTCCGGCATGCTGGCCGGCATCCTGGTCAGCTTCGCCGTCAATGCGGTGAAGGCCATTCCGGCCGACCCTTGGCTGATCCTGCCGCTGATCGCCGCCTTCTTCGTCATCCGCCTGTTCAATCCGGCTCTGTCGGTGCTGGTGGTGCTGATCGGCGGCGGCCTCGCCGCTTTCCTCACCGGCCGCGTCGGCAGCCTGCCGGCGCCGGAACTGTCGACATTGACATTGATTGCGCCGCAATTCACCGCATCGGCGATCATCGGCCTCGCCCTGCCTCTCTATCTGGTCACCATGGCCTCGCAGAACCTTTCCGGTCTCGCGGTGCTGCGCGCAGCGGGCTACCATCCGGAGCCCGGTCCGCTGATCGGCGTCACCGGCCTGTTTTCGCTGCTCTCGGCGCCGTTCGGCGCCGCGACCACCAATCTCGCGGCGATCTCGGCCGCTATCTGCACCGGTCCCGATGTCCATCCCGACCCGGCCGAACGTTGGAAGACCGGGCCGTTCTACGCGCTCGCCTATCTCATCTTCGCGGTCTTCGGCGCCTCGCTGGTGGCGATCTTCGCCGTCCTTCCGCAAAGCCTGATCGTGCTGGTCGCAGGGCTCGCCTTGACAGCGCCCTTGGCCAACGCGCTGTCGATCGCGCTGAAGGACGAGGCCGAACGCATGCCGGCCACCGTCACCTTCGCCGCGACGGCTTCGGGGCTCACGCTCTTCGGCGTCGGCGCGGCATTTTGGGGGCTGGTCGCCGGAATGGCAGTGCTTTTCCTGGAGAAACTCAAAAAGCGATAATCATTTCAGGTGCTTCGCCGGTTTTGGCGGGGTTTGTCTTGAATCGCCGATTTCGCCTTCCCATTTCGATTCCACGCAGCCGGTTTGGCTGTCTCCAATGGAAGGATTGGGAGAAAATGAACACAAGTGCATTGATCCGTCCGGCCTGGACGCCGGCCACCATCGCGCTGATGGTCATCGGCTTCATGGTGTTCTGGCCGCTCGGCTTCGCCATGCTCGCCTACATCATCTGGGGCGATCGGTTGGAAGGCTTCAAGCGCGACGTCAACCGCGCCACGGACGGCATCTTCGCCGGTTGCCGTCGTCGCTCCGAGAAGGCGGCCCGCTGGGGCCACGGCTCGGCCCGCACCGGCAACGTCGCCTTCGACGATTGGCGCGAGAAGGAGCTGGAGCGCCTCGCTGAAGAGCGCCGCAAGCTCGACGAGATGCTCTCCGAGTTCGACGAGTACGCCCGCGAACTGCGCCGCGCCAAGGACCAGGAAGAGTTCGACCGCTTCATGGCCAACCGCAACAAGTCGACCGCGCCGAGCTCGCCCGGCTCGAGCGACAAGGCGGGTCCGGAGGGCGGCAAAGGTACCAACCTGCTCGACGACTGAGATCTGGCGACACGTCTCGGTATGATATGCGGCGTCGCGTTTAGCGGCGCCGTTTCTTTTTTGTTCTCTATGTAGCTTCCCTCCACTGGCCGTTTTTTTCGAATCGCGTATCGTCCAGCCATGACCCTCGGCTTCCTTCGCAATCTGACCAAGCCAAAGCCCACGCCTGTCGTCGAGCGCGAGCATTGCGTCGCCGGCCGCACGCTGCCGCTCAAGATCGTTGAGAGCGCCAGGGCCCGGCGGCTTACGCTGCGCATCGATTCCGGCGGCCAGGGCCTGCGCGTCACCGTGCCGCCCGGCCTGCGCCGCGGCGAGGTGGAGAAATTCCTCGACCGCCATCAGGACTGGCTGGAGCAGCGGCTGGCCAAGGTGCCGACGAGGCCGCAGGTGCGCCCGGGCATCCGGATCCCGATCCGCGGCGTGCCTCACCGCATCGTGCACGAGCCTTCGAAGCGCGGCACCGTCACCGTCGCGCGCGACGATCGCGGCCCGCTCTTGATCGTCCATGGCGAGCGCATCCATTTGCCGCGCCGCATCGGCGATTACCTCAAGCGCGAGGCCAAGAAGGAGATCGAGAGGCTGGTGATCAAGCACACCGAGACGATCGGCAAGCGGGCCAAGGCGATAAGGTATAAGGATACCTCCAGCCGCTGGGGGTCATGCACCTCGGAGGGCAATCTCTCCTTCTCGTGGCGCATCATGATGGCGCCGCCGGCGGTGATAAACTACCTTGTGGCGCATGAGGTGGCGCATCTCAAGGAGATGAACCACGGCCCGAAATTCTGGAAGCTGTGCGAAAAACTCTGCCCGGATACCGACCGCTGCAAGGACTGGCTGAAGCGCAACGGCGGCGCCTTGCAGGCGATTGTGTTTGAGTAGCTTAAACGGCTAGGCCGCGGTTCCTTCACACCCCCCTCTGCCCTGCCGGGCATCTCGCCCGCAGGGGGAGATTGGCTATCGCCACGGCTTTCGCCAATCTCCAGTGTTGCAGGAAAGGCTCATCGCCGAAGCTGCTGATCTCCCCCCTTGCGGGGGAGATGGCCGGCAGGCCAGAGGGGGGTGCTGTCCCGCCGACATCTCTGCTGTTCGCTTAACCAACGCCCCCTCAATCATCATTCGCCGCGTTCAGCTCTTCCGGCCGCAGCCCTTCCTCGGTATGCGGCCACGGCAAAAAATCCCGGTCGAACGTATCGCTGCCGAAATATTCCAGCGCGCGGTGCGCCTCGGCGCCGTTGAAGGCGGCCTTGTCCATCAGATGCGCGATCACCTCGCGCGCCTGCGCGATCTTCTGCTTCAGTTCGGCGACGGTCCGGTCGGCCATGATTATTCTGCTCCCGCCGGTGGTTCCTATATGAAGGTAGTGTTTTCTGCCGGACCGGCAACAGCATGCTTTTTCTCGACTCTTTTCCCGTTTCGTGCCAAGCCCGCGCCATGACGCTCGACATCAAGATCTGCGGATTGAAGACCGACGCCGCGATGGCCGCCGCGCTTGCCGGCGGCGCCAGCCATGTCGGCTTTATTTTCTTCGCCAAGAGCCCGCGTTATGTCGAGCCCGCCGAGGCCGGCCGTTTGCGTCAGGCGGCGCGCGGCAAGGCCCTGGCGGCAGCGGTCAGCGTCGACGCCGATGATGGCTTTCTCGACGAGATCGTCGCGAAAATGCAGCCCGACATGCTGCAATTGCATGGTTCGGAAACGCCCGAGCGCGTGGCCGAGATCAAGGGGCGTTACGGCCTGCCGGTGATGAAGGCGCTGCCCATCAGCGAGGCGGCGGATATCGATCGCATAAAACCCTTTATCGGCATCGCCGATCGCTTCCTGCTGGATTCCAAGCCGCCGAAGGGCTCGCAACTGCCGGGCGGCAACGGCGTCGCCTTCGACTGGCGCATCCTTGCCGGCCTTGACGCCGGGCTCGATTACATGCTTTCCGGAGGGCTCAACGCCGCCAATATCGGCGATGCTCTGAGACAGGCCGACCCGCCCGGAATAGACGTTTCGTCCGGCGTGGAAAGCGCTCCGGGCGTCAAGGATCCGGCGCTGATCGAGCAGTTTTTCCGGGCCGTCAGGGCCGCGCGCGACGACCGCGCCGCCTGAATACAATTCACATCAGGAGATCGGCGATGAACAAGCCGGCAATGCCCAATTCCTTCCGCACCGGACCCGACGAGCAGGGCATGTTCGGCATTTTCGGCGGGCGCTTCGTCGCCGAGACGCTGATGCCGCTGATCCTCGATCTCGAAGAGCAGTGGAACAAGGCCAAGAGCGATCCGGAGTTCAAGGCCGAGCTGCAGAACCTGTCCACCCACTATGCCGGGCGGCCGTCGAAGCTGTATTTCGCCGAGGGCCTCACAAAGCATCTTCGTGAGGTTTCCTCGGCGAAGGGCCTCGGGGGCGGCGCAAAGGTCTATTTCAAGCGCGAGGACCTCAACCACACCGGCTCGCACAAGATCAACAACTGCCTCGGCCAGATCCTGCTTGCCAAGCGCATGGGCAAGAAGCGCATCATCGCCGAGACGGGCGCCGGCCAGCATGGCGTCGCCTCGGCCACCGTCGCGGCGCGCTTCGGCTATCCTTGCGTCGTCTACATGGGCGCCACCGACGTCGCCCGCCAGAGCCCGAATGTCTTCCGCATGAAGCTGCTCGGCGCCGAGGTGCGGCCGGTCACCGCCGGCCATGGCACGCTGAAGGATGCCATGAACGAGGCCCTGCGCGATTGGGTCACCAATGTCGAGGACACCTATTACTTGATCGGCACCGCCGCCGGCCCGCATCCCTATCCGGAGCTGGTGCGCGACTTCCAGTCGGTGATCGGCACGGAAGCCCGCGCCCAGATTCTGGAGCAGGAAGGCCGGCTGCCGGACGTGATCATCGCCGCCGTCGGCGGCGGCTCCAACGCCATCGGCCTGTTCCATCCCTTCCTTGACGACAAGGACGTCCGCATCATCGGCATCGAGGCTGGTGGGCGCGGCCTCGACGGCGTCGAGCATTGCGCCTCGATGAATGCCGGCAAGCCCGGCGTGCTGCACGGCAACCGTACCTATCTGTTGCAGAACTCGGACGGCCAAATCCTCGACGGCCATTCGATCTCGGCCGGCCTCGACTATCCGGGCGTCGGCCCCGAGCATTCCTGGTTGCGTGATTCGGGCCGCGTCCAGTATGAGCCGATCCTCGACGAAGAGGCGCTGGAAGCCTTCCAGCTCACCACCCGCGTCGAAGGCATCATCCCGGCGCTGGAATCGGCGCATGCCATCGCGCATGCGATGAAGATCGTGCCCAAGATGGACAAGGACCAGATCGTCATCGTCAATCTGTCCGGCCGCGGCGACAAGGACGTGCACACGGTGGCCAATATGCTGGGCATGGAGATCTGACAATGACCACCCGCATCGATCGCCGCATGGCGAAGCTCAAGGCCGAAGGCCGCCCGGCTTTGGTCACCTATTTCATGGGCGGCGACCCCGATTACGACACCTCGCTGTCGATCATGAAGGCGCTGCCGATCGCCGGCGCCGACATTATCGAAATGGGAATGCCCTTCTCCGACCCGATGGCCGACGGCCCGGCGATCCAGGCCGCTGGCCTGCGCGCGCTGAAGGGCGGCCAGACACTGGTCAAGACGCTGAAGCTGGCGGCCGACTTCCGCGCCGGCGACGACGAGACGCCGGTCGTGCTGATGGGCTACTACAATCCGATCTACATCTATGGCGTCGACCGCTTCCTCACCGACGCCAAGGCCAGCGGCATCGACGGACTGATCGTCGTCGACCTGCCGCCGGAGATGGACGAGGAGCTTTGCATTCCGGCGCTGAAGGCCGGCGTCAACTTCATCCGCCTGGCGACGCCGACCACCGACGACAAGCGCCTGCCCAAGGTTTTGGAAAACACCTCCGGCTTCGTCTACTACGTCTCGATGACCGGCATCACCGGCTCGGCGTTGGCCGACACGGGCAAGGTGGCCGCGGCCGTCAACCGCATCAAGGGCCACACCGACCTGCCGGTCTGCGTCGGCTTCGGCGTCAAGACCGCCGAGCAGGCGCGTGTGATCGGCGCCAATGCCGACGGCGTCGTCGTCGGCACCGCGATTGTCAATGCGGTCGCCAATGTGCTCGGCCCCAAGGGCGAGAAAACAGCCGATCCGGCCGAAGCCGTCGCCACTTTGGTCAGCGGTCTTGCCCAGGGCGTCCGCTCGGCCCGCCTTGCTGCTGCCGAATAGCCCGACTATTTGTTCTTGAGCAATTCCGGCCGGAAAACCCCACAGACTTTCCCTGGAATTGCTTGAAGTCCTTTCCAGGACAGGAGCCGAAGCCATGAACTGGATCACCAATTACGTCCGCCCGAAGATCAATTCGATGCTCGGCCGGCGCACCGACATGCCGGAAAACCTCTGGATCAAGGATCCCGAGACCGGCGAGATGGTTTTCCATAAGGATCTCGAATCCAACCAGTTCGTCATCCCGGCTTCCGGCCACCACATGAAGATCTCGGCCAAGGAGCGGCTGAAATATTTCTTCGATGACGGCAAATACGAGGTGCTGGAAAACCCGAAGGTCGTCCAGGACCCGCTGAAGTTCCGCGACGAGAAGCGCTACACCGACCGCCTGAAGGAGGCCAAGGCCAAGACCAACCTCGAGGATGCGATCCTCAACGGCGCCGGCACCATCGACGGGCTGCCCGTCATCGTCACCGTGCAGGACTTCGCCTTCATGGGCGGCTCGCTCGGCATGGCCGCCGGCGAAGCCATCGTGCATGCTTTCGAGGTCGCGCTGCAGCGCAAGCGGCCGCTGATCCTGTTCGCCGCTTCCGGCGGCGCCCGCATGCAGGAAGGCATCCTGTCGCTGATGCAATTGCCCCGCACCACGATCGGCGTCGACCGGCTGAAGGAAGCCGGCCTGCCCTATATCGTGGTGCTGACCAACCCGACCACCGGCGGCGTCACCGCCTCCTACGCCATGCTGGGCGACGTCCATATCGCCGAGCCCGGGGCGCTGATCGGCTTTGCCGGCCCGCGCGTCATCGAGCAGACCATCCGCGAAAAACTGCCCGACGGTTTCCAGCGCGCGGAGTATCTGATGGAACACGGCATGGTCGACATGGTCGTGTCGCGCCTTGAGATGCGCCGGACCATTTCTCGTCTCTTGAAGATGCTGCTCAAGATGCCGGAGGCCGAGAAGCCGCTGGAGCCGGAGATCCTGCCGCCGGCGGTGGTCAATGCCGAGGCGCGCGCGCAAGCCTGAAGCGATATCGGCTTGAAGCGATATATCGGCTTGACGCGACATCGCTCGCCGCGAACCGCGAGTTGCGCCGCCCGTTGCGTGCTGTAGCCTCTGATTTGCGCACGGCTCGTTCGAACCGATTCCCGGTTTCGGGAACCGCCCGCCAAAGCAATTCCAGGAAAAGTGTGGAACGGTTTTCCGTTCGGAATTGCGCCAACAAAAAAGAGAGAGCGGTTCTGCATTCCATGAGATGATGAACCGCTCTAGGATTCCATCATGACAACGCTTTCCGCCGAACGCGAAATCGAACATCTGATGACGCTGCATCCGAAAGGCTTCGACCTTTCGCTGGACCGCGTCACGGGGCTTCTCGAGCGCCTCGGCAATCCGCAGGATCGGCTGCCGCCGGTCATCCACATCGCCGGCACCAACGGCAAGGGCTCCTGCGCCGCCTTCGCGCGCGCGCTGCTGGAGGCCGCCGGCCACCTTGTCCACGTCCACACCTCGCCGCATCTGGTAAACTGGCATGAGCGCTACCGGCTGGCGGCCGAAGGCGGCGGCAAGCTCGTGGAGGACGATATTTTCGCCGAGGCCATTGCGCGTGTCGCCGAGGCCAATGGCGGCCAGAAGATCACTGTCTTCGAGATCCTCACCGCTGTCACCTTCATCCTGTTCTCGGAGCATCCGGCGGAGGCGGCGATCATCGAGGTCGGCCTCGGCGGCCGCTTCGACGCCACCAATGTCATCAAGCAGCCGGCGGTTTCGGTGATCATGCCGATATCGATGGACCACGAAGCCTATCTCGGCGACCGCGTCGAGCTGATCGCCGCCGAGAAGGCCGGCATTATGAAGCGCGGCTGCCCGGTGGTGATCGGCGCCCAGGAAAGCGACACTGCGCTTCAGGTGCTGATCGAGTCGGCCGAGCGGCTGGATTGCCCGACCGTGGTCTATGGCCAGGATTTCCTCGCCTTCGAGGAAAACGGCCGCATGGTCTATCAGGACGGGGACGGGCTGATGGACCTGCCTTCGCCGCGCCTGCCGGGGCGCCATCAATACGCCAATGCCGCGGCGGCGATCGCCGCCGTCAAGGCGGCCGGCTTCGAGATCGGCCACCGCGCCGCCGAGCGGGCGATGACCCATGTCGCCTGGCCGGCACGTATGCAGAAGCTGACCCAGGGCAAGCTGGTCGACCTGGCGCCGAAGGGCGCCGAGATCTGGCTGGACGGCGGCCACAACCCCGGCGCCGGCATTGTCATCGCCGAGGCGCTGGCCGAGCAGGAGGAAAAGAACCCGCGGCCGCTGGTCCTGATCTCCGGCATGATCAACACCAAGGACCAGACCGGCTATTTCAGTGCCTTCAAGGGGCTTGCCCGCCACGTCTATACCGTGCCGGTAACCAGCAGCGACGCCGGCGTTCCCAACGACGAGCTGGCCTTGCGTGCCGAAGAGGCCGGCCTGTCGGCCGAGCCGGTCAGCTCCGTCGCCAACGCGCTGATGCTGTTGCGCGACTCTTGGGATGGCCCGGCGCCGCGCATCCTGATCGGCGGCTCGCTCTATTTCGCCGGCGCCGTGCTGGCCGAAAACGGCACGCCGCCGACCTGAGGCGAAATCGGGACAGCATTGCGGATTTCGGCGGGGGCCGAAAGGAACCGGCCATGATCAAGGTGAAGCAGCTCGCTCATGTCTGCATCTTCGCGCACGACCTGGAGGCGACCCGTCGCTTCTATCGTGACGTGCTCGGCATGGACACGCGGTTCAATTTCCTGCGCGACGGCAGGATTTTCGGCTTCTACCTCGACTGCGGCGGCCGCAGCCATGTCGAGGTGTTCGAGAAACGTGAATCCAGCTACAGCGGGGCAAACCAGATCAACCACTTCTGCCTCGAGGTGGAAGACATCGATGCGGCGATCCTTCATATCCGGTCGAAAGGCGTCGCTGTCACGCCAAAGAAGCTCGCCTGCGACGACACATACCAGGCCTGGATCACCGACCCCAACGGCGTGAAGATCGAACTGTTCGAATACACCGCCAAAAGCGCGCAATTCACCGGCGGCGACCGTGTCGCCGACTGGTAAATTGGAGCGACACGTCGCCCGCATGAGCAGTTGAAGTTAGACGGCAAGGTGCATCGCGGCAGGCAGTGCCAGCGAGAGCCCTGACAGGAAAAGCAGAACAAAGACGATCTTTCGCATTGTCCCTTGCGACAATGACGGTGGCCAGCGGCGTGCCGAATAGGTCATCAGCATTACGGCCGGTATGGCGACGACGAGCGCAACAGGCGACATGGTCGGCAGGTTGCCGCTTGCCGTCACCAGGATAAGCCGCACCACCTGCGCGGCGCCGAAAGCGGCGACCAGCGTTTCGCGGACACAGTTGTGCGGCATTGGCTGGCGAAAGAGATGATAAACGAGCGGTGGGCCGCCGGTCGCAAACAGCCCACTCATCAGGCCCGAAACGACACCGAAGCCGACGAAACTCGCGTCCGACGACCGTTTTGCCAAGCCGCCAGGCCTGATGGCCAGTTGCAGGCTGGACATCATGATGACCAGACCGAGTCCGATTTTCAGCAGGTCGGCCCGCGTGTCCGCCAGCCATTCCAGCAGGGCATACCCCAAGAGCAGCGAAGGGAGGCTTGCGACCAGGATAAGCCGCAGCTCCCGGCGCGCAATCTCGCGCCAGCCGCCCTGGATCAGCATCTGCGTGGCATTGACCAGGGTCAGCATGCCGACCATCGCGGCTGCGTCGGGCAGCGGCAGCAAGCCGACAAGCGCAATCGCGCCCATCATCACCAGGCCGAAGGCGAAGCCCGTCAGGGTCTGGACATAAGCGGCCACCGCCGCAAAACCGGCAAAGGCGAGGACAGGCGTTAGACCCACGACATCCCGCACGAGGCCGGAAAGGAAACGTGCAAGCCGGCAATCACGGCCGGCCTACTTCAGCTCGATCTCGATGAAGGCATATTCGCCGTCATTGGCATTGATGACGTCGTGCTCGACGCCTTCCCGGCGGAAATAGGGCGCGCCTTGCTTCATCTCGGCGAAGGATTCGCCGTCCTTGGTCACCAGCTTCACCTTGCCGTCCATCAGCGGCACGACGACATAGTCGTGGCCATGGCGGTGCCAGCCGGTGTTGGCGCCCGGCGCGAAGCGGTATTCGGTGACGATGACGCGCTCATTGTCGACGTGAACTGTGGCCTTGGCGGTTCCGGTCATGGAGCTCTCCCTTTCCTGCCAACAGAGGACACGGAGTGCCCGCAGGCGAGAGCCAGAGCGCGACGAGCCATGACGCCAAAGAAAAGCCCGGCGCGATGGCCGGGCTCGGATCTTGAAAACTTCAGATTGGCTCAGGCGAGGCTGCCGTTGATCCAGTGCGACAGCGCGGTCTTCGGCGCGGCGCCCACTTTCATGTCGGCCACTTCGCCGCCCTTGAAGATCATCAGCGTCGGGATCGAGCGCACGCCGTACTGCGCGGCAAGCTCCGGGTTCTCGTCGATGTTGAGCTTGGCCACCTTGATCTTCGCGCCGAGCTCGTTGGCGATGTCTTCCAGCGCCGGAGCGATCATCTTGCACGGGCCGCACCATTCCGCCCAGAAATCCACCACGACTGGCTCCTTGGCGTTGAGCACATCGGCCTGGAAATTACCCTTGTCGACCTTGACGGTGGCCATGCTGAAATCCTTTCGAAAACTCAGGTTGCACCAAATGTGGTGGTTGTGGCGTCGATGTTCAAGCAGTTCTTGTGTCACGCTGCCGTGAGTCGGGCAAGGGCGTCATCCATGGCGAGGGCGGGCAGCTCGATCAGTCGCGGCGCCTCGGTCAACAGCAGCGCCGCCGTCACCTCGCGCCCCGGATAGAGCGGCAGAAGCAGCGCGCGGTAGAGCGCAAGCTGCAGCACATAGGCAGGCGGCACCTCCGCCAGGTTCCCAGGCGCCGGTCGGTTGGTCTTGTAGTCGACGATCGAAACCTTTTCCGGCGTGACCGCCAGCCGGTCGATCTTGCCGGAGATCGAGCGCAGCCTGCCCTTCACCTCGAGGCTGCCCATGACGGCGACCTCAGCGCGGGAGGATGGCGAGAACAGCGCGCCGAAGCGGGTGTCGGACAGGATGGAGAGCACGGCGTCCAGCGCCTTGTCGCGCTCGCCATCCGGCCAATCCGCGCCGGCGCGCGCCAGGTAGCGCTCCGCCGCGTTCCGCCTTTCGTCCTCGGCGATGCCGGGCAGCATCTGCAGCAATTTGTGCAGGGCAAGGCCGCGCATGATCGCAAAGCCGGGTTCGGCGGCGACGTCGAGCACCGGCGAGCGAGTGTCGGGGACGGCTTCTTTCGCCTCGTCGATCAGCCCCGAGGCGCCGGAAGGCGAAAGCGGCCGCGGCAGCTCCTCATAAGGCGGCAGCGGCCGGAACAGGTCTTCAGGCAGCGGAGCGATATGCTCGAACGGCCCTGCCTCGTCGGTGCCGGTCAATGCCACCGGCGGCAGCCCGGTCATGTGGAAGCGATGCACCGCCACCTCGGCCGTGGCCGGATGCCGGCGCTCGGAGCTCTCGGGCGCGCCGAGCAGCGCGCGGCTGACGATCGAATGCCAGGTGCCGGTGCTGGGCTGGCGCTTGCCGTGATAGCCGCAGACGATCAGCCGGTCCTCGGCACGCGTCATGCCGACATAGAGCAGCCGCCGGTACTCGTCGTCCGCCAGCTCGCGCGCCCGCACCGATGCCGCCTTCGAGACGCCATTGGCGACGTCGTTGGCCGAGCGCCACAGATAGCCCTTGCCTTTCCATTCCGCGCCCGAGCTCTCGAATGGCATCAGCCGCGGCAGATGCTGGTCGCTGAACGGCGCCGAGCCGCCGTCGACCAGGAAGACGGCCGGCGCCTCCAGGCCCTTGGCGGCATGCACGGTCATGACGCGCACCTCGTCGCGCGTCTGGTCCATCTCGCGCTTGATCTCGGGGCCGGCATTTTCGAGCGTCGAGAGGAAGGATTCCAGCCCCGGCAGGCCGGTCCGTTCCTCGGCCAGGCAAAAGCTCAGGAATTCGTCGAGGATGTCGCCGGCTTCGGGTCCTAGCCGCGCCGTCATCTTGCGGCGCAGTCCGTCGCGCGCCAGCGCCGCGGCGTAGAATTCGAACACCGGCTTGAAGGCCACTTCGGTTGCCCAGCCATCGAGCCGGCTAACGACAGCGGCGAGGGAAACATCCTCGGCCGCATGTTGCCTGAGCGAGGCGATCAGCGACTGGCCCTTCGGCCTTTGGCCGGCAAGCGTCAGCAATGTCTCCTCGGAGACCTCGAAGATCGGGCTGCGCAGCACCGCGGCCAGGGAAAGGTCGTCCTCCGGCTGGATCAGGAAATGCCCAAGCGCGATCAGGTCCTGCACGGCGATGTGGCCGGGCAGGCTCAGCCTGTCGGCGCCGGCGACCGGGATCTGCCGGTTCTTGAGGCTGCGCGACAGCGCATGGACGAAGCGGTCGCGCTTGCGCACCAGCACGAGGATGTCGCCGGCGGTCAGCTTCCTGCCCTTGCCTTCGATGACCTCGCCGCTGCGCAGCCAGGTCTGGATGGTGGTTGCCACGTGCTCGGCGACGCGCACCGCGGGCGCGCTGGCATGGTTGACCGGCAAGGTCCAGTCGTCGGGCTCCTCGACCATTTCGGCGCCGACCGACGGCCACACCTCGACATAGCCCGGCGCGTCATTGCGGATCGCCTTATGACTCAGAGGGTCTGGATCGTGGCTGATGCCGCGCCTGACGCCCGGTTCGGCGAAGACGCGGTCGACGGCGGCCAGCACGTCGTCGCTCGACCGGAACGACCAGGTGAGCTTGAGATTGGCGAAGTCGGCCTCCGCGTCGCGCACGCGACCGGCAAACAACAGCCGGCTTTCGGCAAAGGAATCCGGCGCCGCGCCCTGGAAGGAGTAGATCGACTGCTTCTCGTCGCCGACGGCAAAGACAGTTCGGCGCACCGCTTCGCGCTGGCCAAGCCCGGCAAAGAATTCCTCGGTCAGCTTCTTCACCACTTCCCACTGGTCCGGGCTGGTGTCCTGCGCCTCGTCGAGCAGGATGTGGTCGATGCCCTGGTCGAGCTTGAACTGCACCCACGGCCCGGCATCCGGTCGCGACAAGAGACTGACCGTGCGGGTGATGAGGTCGTTGAAGTCGAGGAAACCCCGCCCGCGCTTCAACTGCTCATAGCGCGTGATCAGCCAGCCGGCGACGGTGAGCGCTGCCGCTGTTCCTTCCAGCATGCGGAACAGCGCCAGCCGGTCGGTTACGTCGAGGATTGCCTTCGCCACCACGAAATAGCGGTCCGGCAGGTCGGGCAGGCGGTCGACAAGCGCCTTCCTGAAGATTTTGGGCGGATCGTAGGGGTCGCCGTCCGCACGCAGGAATGCTTTGGCGAGCAGGCGCAGCCGCCGGATCGGATCGGCCTCGGCAAAGGCGCTCTGCGCATAGGGCAGCACATTGTTCAACACTTGCTTGGCGTCGGCTGCCTCGGCGGCACGGGCAAATTCAGCGAGCTGGCCAGGCGAAAAGCCAGGCAGCGGCCACAGCGAAGCAGCGATGTCCTCGGCCGTCTGTCCAGGCCTGAAGCCGAATTCGGCGAACAGCGGCCGGAAGTCCCGATCCTCGCCGAACTTGGCGATGAAACCGCGCAGTTCATCGCGCTTGCCGACGATCTCGGCAAGCAGCGTATCGAGCCCGAACTCGCCGCCGCGTTCCAGCACGGTGGCAAAGGCTTCCGCCAGCCCTTCGACGCCGGCGCCTGCGCCGGAGATCATGTCGCGGCGGGCATCGGCGAACAGCGAGGCCTCCATCTGCGGATCGAGCATCTCGAAATGCGCCGGGATGTTGGCTTCGAGCGGGAACTGGTGCAGCACGGATTCGCAGAAGGCGTGTATGGTCTGGATTTTCAGCCCGCCCGGCGTCTCGAGCGCCTCGGCAAACAGCCGGCGTGCGCGCCGCATCATGTCGCGGTCGGCGCCGCGGCCGTCCAGCGCCGCGATCCTGATCGCCAGTTCCGCATCGGGCAGCGCCGTCCATTCCGATAGGGTCGAGAACACGCGGTTCGACATGTTGGCGGCGGCAGCCCGCGTGTAGGTGAGGCACAGGATCTTCGACGGGTCGGTGCCGTTGAGCAGGAGCCGGATGACGCGCTGCGCCAAGACATGCGTCTTGCCCGAACCGGCATTGGCCGACACCCAGGCGGAGTAGGCGGGATCGGAGGCGCGCGCCTGGCTGGCGGCGGTATCGGAGGGGATCGGATATTTCATCCTTCCGCCTCGTCCTCGCTGGCGCCGCCGGCCGACCATTCGAGCACCCGCGCCAGATGATCGTAGTCGCCGTCGGCCTCGCCCTCGCGGAAGGGCAGCGCGCGCGACAGATAGCCGGTGGTCGGGTCGGCATAGTGGAAGAGCAGCCGTTCCAGCCGCGCCCAAGCCTCCTCGGAAAGGTCGTTGGCGGTGCGGAACTTGCGGTTGTAGTCGAGAATCGATTCCTCGAATACCTCGCCATTCGGCTTCAGCCGCACGAAGGCGAGCTGCGAGGGTTCGCGGATGCCGAGTTCCTTGAAGGCGCCGCGCCTGAGCAACGCGCCCTCCAGCGCGAGCTGCGGCGACAGCAGCGTGTGCGCCTGCGCTTTCGAGGGCGAGGATCCTGTCTTGTAGTCGAGGATGTCGGCCATGCCGCCGGCAAGCAGGTCGATGCGGTCGGCATAGCCGGAAAGCGTCACCCCGGTGCGGCCGACGACCGTTTTGTCGGCGCGCTCCTCGGCATAGCGCCTCGCGACCGCATCGGCGCGGCCATGCTCCCATTTGATGATGTTTTCGGCGAGCTTTTCGAAACGCGGCCACCAGATAGCCTCGATATCAGGCGGAAGCTTTGCGTCGGCAAAGCAGGTACGGCCCGATTCAATGAGGCTGGCCAGCGCGCTCGACGCCCTTGGATCCTCGACCCGCCGCGAGAACAAATGCAGGATCTCGTGGAACAAAGTGCCGCGTTCGGCGGCGCCCGGATCGCGGATCAACGGCTCCAGCGGCATCAGGCCGAGGATGCGCCGCGCATAGACCGCGTAGGGGTCGCGGCGCAGCGTCTCGATCTCGGTGACCGAGAAATGCTGCGGGCGTAGGCTGAGCGGCGGCTTCGGCTGCGGGCGGGAGGCAAAATCCTTCTTCTCGCCGGCATCGAGCGCGCGCGCCCAGGCAAGCAGCGCGTCGCCGCGGCCGCGAAGTGCTGCCGCCGGCTCCTTGCCGAGGAACGTCAGGATGCGCTGCAGCCAGCGCGACGGCACCGCCGGCGCGTCGCCGGAGCGCGCCGAACGCGTCAGCACGACCTCTTTTGTGCCCATCGCCATCTGGAAGTCATGCGCGGCAAGGCCGATGCGCCGCTCCGGCGGCTCGAGATCGATGCCGGTCTTCATCAGCCGCGACATGAAGCGGTCGCTCTCGGGCTTGCGCGGCCAAACCCCTTCATTGAGCCCGCCGATGACCAGCATGTCGACATGCTGCAGCCGAGCCTCCAGCGCGCCCCAGATGGCGATGTTGCGATCGGTGCCTTGCGCCGGCTTGACCGTCTCCGGCGCGATCAGCGCCTCCATCACGTCGGGCCACTCCAAAGCGGCGAAGGTGAAGGGCGACGACGCCGCCACCAGCCCGCGCAGCAGGTCGACGAGTTTCTCGCCCGCATCGCCGGCATAGAGCTCCGCCAGGTCGCCGTCGACGGCGCGGCCCAGATCCTCCAGCGCGACAACGCTTGCGCGCGTCAGCATCGCGATGTCGGCGTCTTTCTCGTCGCGGATCGTGGTGAGCGGCAAGAGCGACTTGGTAAGGCGGCTAAGCATATCTTGGGCCTGCTCGATGCCGCGCACGGTCAAGCGCGAGAACCAGAAAGGCTGCCTTGTGTCGCCGCTCAGCTCCGCCAGCCGTGTCTCGAACAGCGCGCCGAGCGACGCGACATCGGGCCGGCCCGTGCCGCCGCGCAGCGCCACCAGCTCGACAAGCTCGGCAGCCTTGCGCATGGCCTGGCGTTGGAGGCCGAGCGCGAGCAGCGGATGCTTGAGCAAGGCAAGCAGGCCGACGGGATCGCCGGGCCGGAAGGCGGCGCTCAGCGCGAGCCTGAGCAAGCTGGCGGCCGATGTGTTGATGAGCGGCGCGCCGCCGGAATCGTCGGCGACGACGCCGAAACGCAGGAGCTCGGCCGAAACCCGCCGCGCCAGCGCCCGGTCGCCGGTGACGAGCGCCGCGCGCTTGCCCGGTGCCTCCACGGCGCGCTTCAACGCAATGGCGATTGCCGCCGCCTCGTCGCGTTCGTTCGCCGCTTCCACCAGCGTCACGCCGGCCAGCGCCTGTTCGATGTCGAGTGCCGTGAAGCGCGGCCGCGTCTCGGTCCAGTATTCGGTGGTTTCGGCCGGCCGCAGCGCCTCGCCTACCAGGGCCGCGCGCAACGCGAGCGGCGATGGCGCCGCAACAAGGTCCTCGACGTCCCGGCGCGGAATGCCGATGCCGCCGATCAGCTTGGCGAGGCCGTATTGCGGGTGGCCGAGCGTTGCCGGGCGCGCGCCGGGCGCCGTGATCGCCGCGAAGGATGCGTCGTCCAGGTTGCGGTCGAGCCCGGGCAGCACGACGGCGCCGTTGCGCAGGCCGGCGATCACGCCAAGCAGTTCCGCAGTGGCGGGGATGGAGCCGGTCGAACCGGCGGCAATCACCGGTCCGGCCGGCGGAGTGCGCTTCAGCCGCGCTGCTTCGAGCCGGATCAGCGCGCTGCGATGCGCGGCCGGATTGGAGCGGCCGCGCTCCTTGAGCAGTTCCGGCCAGTTGTCGGTGACGATGCCGAGGAAATCGAGCGTCACTTGCCACCAGCCGGCGAGATTGCCGGTGACCAGCGTCGCGAGCTTCGCCCAATCCGTGCCCTCGGTCTCGATCTCATCCATCAGCCGGGCAAGGTCGCGCGCCAGCCAGATGGCATCGGCGGCCGAGGTCGGCACCACGAATTCCTCGTTGAACCGCTCTCTCACATGCGCCGGCAGGCTTTCCTTCCAGGCGCGCACCAGCGGCGCCAGCAACAGCAGCCGCTCCTGCGCGGCGATCGGCGGCGCGAGGTCTATCGCCGGCGCCGCCTCGGTGTCGAAGGCGGCCTCGTCCTCGTCGAATTCGCCGAGCGGCCGCACCGTTGGCAGGATGGCGGAGCGTTTCCCTAAAACATCGACGAAGGCGCCGCGCAGCGCACGCGCCGCGCGCCGCGTCGGCACATAGATGGTGGCGTCGGCAAGCGCCAGCGGGTCGCCGTCGAAGCGGAAGCCGGGGATCAGGCGCCCGTCGAGCAACGCCCCCGCCAGCGTCGGCAGGAACGGCGCTCCGGGCGGAATGGAAAAGACGCGGCGCGTGCCGCTCATACCGCCTTCGCTAGGGCACCGGCCACGGCTGCCTCGGCTGCCGGAATGGCGTCCGGAGTGCCGACGGTGATCCAGCGTCCGTTCATCTTCATGCCGAACAGGTGCCCTGTGGCGATCGCCTTGTCGAAATAGACATTGAGCGAATGCGAGCCCATGGGCGCGTCCTTGAAGATGCGCGGATGGATGATGGCGGCGCCGGCATAGATCAGGCCCGCCGGATCGCCCTTCGAGCGCCGTAGGGCTCCATCAGGGGCAACAAGGAAATCCGTGCCGACGCAATGCCCGGTCGCTGAGTCGAGATCGGTAAGCATCAGCAGAATATCCATTCTCGCGGCGTCCCATGCAAGGGCAAGACGCTCTAGGCTGGGCTGGCCGCTGTCGATCCAGAAGGTGTCGGCATTGATGATGTAGAAGGGCTCGCCACCCAGAAGCGGCAGCGCCTTGACGATGCCGCCAGCCGATTCCAGCAGCGCCTCGCGCTCGTCGGAGATGACGATCTTCGGTGCGCGCCTATGGGCAACATGCGCGACGATCTGCTCGGGCAGATAGTGCACGTTGACGACGGCCTTGGCGACGCCGGCGGCTTCCAGACTGTCCAGCCCCCAATCGAGCAAGGTCTTGCCGGCGACCTTCACCAGCGGCTTGGGCATCGTGTCGGTGATCGGCCGCATGCGCTTGCCAAGCCCGGCAGCCAGCACCATCGCAGTCGTCGGCTTCATGGGACCCGTTCCTCGAGCAGGCCGTGGGCCATGTAGAAATCCTTCAGGCCGGCCAGCGCCGGATGCATCAGCGCCCGCCTCAGATAATCGCGGATGCGCGGCAGGTGTTTCAGATAGTAAGGCTTGCCGTCGCGCTTTTCGAGCCGCACGAAAATGCCGAGGATCTTCGAATTGCGCTGCGCGGCCATGATCGCATAGGCCTCGGCGAAGCCGGCCTCGTCGAAAGCGCCGGCGGCGCGCCGCGCCGCGACATAAGCCGCGACGGTGCGCCGCTCGATCTCGGGCGAGACGGTGACGCGCGCATCCATGGCCAAAGAGGCGACGTCATAGGCGGCGGGCCCGATCAGCGCGTCCTGCACATCGACGATTCCCAGTCGGTCGAGGCCGGCGCGCTCGCCTCGCCAGATGATGTTGGGCGAATGGAAGTCGCGCAGCATCAGCGTGTATTCGCTGCCTGCCAGACGATCGAGGAGCGCGTTCCATACCTTGTGGTAGCCTGCCCGCAACGCGTCGTTTGCCGGTTCGCCGGTGATCCATGGCACATACCAGTCGACCAAAAGGTCGGCCTCGATCAGCATGGCTTCCCGGTCGAAAGGCGGCACGTCGTGAAATACGCCGGGCGACGCTTCTAAGCGCGTAGGCCAAGTCTTGCCATGCATCATGGCCAGCAATTCGGCCGCCGCTTCGTAGCGTTTGGCGATGGGCTGGCCGTCGCGACCGAGGAAGCCTTCGGAGCCGAGATGCTCGATGAGCAGAAAACCCTGGTCGAGATCCTGGGCATGGATCGCCGGCACGCTGACGCCGGCCCCAAGCAGCGCCCGGTCGATGGCGACGAAGGCGGCGACGGATTGCGCCGTGTGGGCGATCACCGCATAGGGCTTGCCGTCGCGAACCGGCGGCCCGAGCACCAGGCGCGGCGAGTTCATCAGCACGCGCGGCGCTTGGCCGGGCAGCGAGACGATCTCATAGGAGCGGGCGGAGGCGTCGCCGACGAAATGACGGCGGCTGGCTTCGCCCCATCCGGCCGAGGCCAGGAAATCGCGCATCGCCAGCGATCGCGCCACGCGCTCGAAAGCCGGTCCCTGCCCGGAAAGCCGCGCCACGCGGCCTTCACCCTGCTCGGTAAGATCGACCCACAGCGCCGTTTCCGGCAAGCGGTCTGCGGCCCGTTCCGGCCATTCGATGAGCGCCGCGCCTTGGCTTAGCGCGTCGTCGAGGCCGAGCTCGTCGAGCTCGTCCGGAGCGGACAGCCGATAGAGGTCGAAATGATGCACCGGAACGCGCGTCTCGTAGCTCTGCACCAGGGTGAAGGTCGGGCTCGGCACTTCGAGATTGGCGTCGTCGGCGAGCGCCCGGATCAGCGCGCGGGCCAACGTCGACTTGCCGGCGCCGAGATCGCCTTTCAGCGCGATCGCGTCGCCCGCGCGCAATGCCATGGCAAGGTCCTCGCCAAGCCTTGCCGTTGCCGCCTCGTCGGCGAGAAAACGTTCCAACACTGGTCCAGCCATATAGTCCGCGCTACTCGGCCGCGTCGCGGATGCCCGCCGGCGTATCGGGGATTCCGGAAGGCTTGTCCGGGAAGGTGCAGATTACCGTGGTGCCCCTGTCCTGGCCGGTCTCGATGCGCACGGTTCCGCCATGCAGTTCGACGAAGCTCTTGACGATCGAGAGCCCCAGCCCGGCGCCGCGCCTCCGCCCGCCATTAGCGCGCGGCTCGAAGCGGCGGAAGACCGATTCCAGCACGTCCGGCGGCATGCCGGGGCCGTCATCATGCACCGAGAACTCGACGCCGTCGGCCAGCCGGCGGCAGGTAAGCCGGATCGTGCTTGCCTCCGGCGCATAATTCGCCGCGTTGCTGAGCAGGTTGTAGAGGATCTGGCGGATGCGGGTCTCGTCGCCATGGAAGCTCGCCGGCGCCTCCGCCGCATCGATCTCGAGCTTGATTTGATGCTCGTCCAGCCGATCGGCGACCAGCTCGGCGGCCGCGGCGATCGTCCGGTCGATGTTCATTTCGGAGATGTCGAGCTGCATGATGCCGGCATCGACCGTCGCCAGGTCGAGGATATCGTTGACGATGGTGAGCAGCACCGATGACGACGAGCTGACATGCTCGACATATTCGCGCTGCTTGGGCGTCAGCGGCCCGGTCGCGGGCAGCGACAGAAGCTCGGTGAAGCCGATAATGTTGGTCAGCGGCGAGCGCAGCTCATAGGAAACGTGCTGCACGAATTCGTTCTTCAGCTGGTCGGATTTCTCCAGCGCCTCGTTCCTGTCCTTCAGCGCCCGCTCGACATTGACGGTGTCGGTGACGTCGACGAAGGTGATCATCACCTGGCCGTTGGGCAGGTGGATCACCGCGTAGCTCAGCACCGTCCCGTCGACGAGCTCGATCTGGCCGCGGCGGTCGCGGCGCTCGTCGTCGAAGCCGGTGACCGCGGCGACGAAGCCGCCCCAGGGGCTGTTCGCGGCGCGCTGGTCGCACAGATCGCGGATCGCCGAAACATGAACGTTCGGCTTGACCGCTTCCACCGTCAGCCCCCACAGCGCGACGAAGGCCGGATTGGACAGGCGCAGCCGCCCGTCCGGACCGAATACGACCACGCCTTCGGCGAGATTGTCCAGCGTCTCGCCCTGCACCCGCACGGCGGTCTGGTAGCGGCTTTCGAGGTCCATCTTCTCGGTCAGGTTCTCGAACACCCAGGTGACGCCGCCCTTCGGCTGCGGGTTCGCCACGACGCGGATCGTCTTGCCGTCCGGCAGGTGCCACCAGTGTTCCTGCGATTCGACGGCGCGATAGGCGCTGAGCAGGTTTTCCTTCCAGCGCCGCCATTCCGGCTGCTCGGCGATCCTGCCTTCGCTGCGCAGCCTGTCGAGCAGCAGCGTGTTGGAGGGAGCGCTGAGCAGGAAGCCCGAGTCGAGACCCCACAGCTTCTGGAAGGCCTGGTTGAAGAAGCGCAGCTTTTCCTCGGTGTCGAAGATCGCCACGGCGGTGTTCAACTGGTCGAGCGTGTCGGCATGGCTGCGCACGGTCCGCTCGTATTCGGCGCGGATCGTCTCGGCCGCGCTGGTGTCGCAGGCGAGCCCCGCCGAACCGTCGGCGCCGGCGAAGTCGGTGACCGCGAACATGCGGCGATCGCCTTCGATCACGGTGGATAGCGTCTGTTCGAAGACCGGGTGCGACTTATGCTGCTCGGCGATTTGATCGCGCGCCTGGCCGCCAAGGAACTCCGTCGCGTCGCGCACGGCCGCGGCGGCGCTTCCTGCTTCCACGGCCTCGGCATAGGCGCGGTTGACCCATTGCAATCGCCCGTCCGCGCCACGCAGCCATGCCGGCATCTTCAATGCGTCGAGCAGGCCGATCAAGGTGTCGTAGTCGGCGCTGAGCCGCTGGTTCTCGATCTTCAGCCTGGCCTGGTTGCGCAACGTCTCCGACAGCGAGACGAAACGCACCAGCACATGCGCCGCGCTCTTGCGGCCATGCACCTCCAGCGGCACGCCGGCCTGCGTTTCGATGACCAGATCGAAGGTCTTCGCCTGTTCGCGCAACGCGGCAACCGCGTGCTCTAACGCCGCCGCCGAGCGCGGCATCAGCCAACGGCCGAAAGCGAGGAAGGCGGACCTGTCGTCAGGCGCGCCGCTTTCCAGCGGCAGGCTGCCGATGAGCTCGGGCTTCTTGTTGTCCGTTGTCCAGACGATCAGGCGCTGGTCGCGCAGATTGAGCAGCGCCTCGGAACGCTGCAGCGCAGCGTTGACGTCCGCGATGCGGGCCCTGAGCTGCAGGTTCTGCGAGGCGGTGCGTGCGCGCTCGCGGATAAGGAATATGGCCGAAACCAGCGCCGCGCCCATGACGCCCACGAACATGGCGAGCTGCATGACCTCGAGCGTGCTGACCGGCGCCGCGGCCTTTGCCGGAATGCCCGTCTCGGCGTGGGCCGCAAAGGCGAGGAGCGGGCCGGCAAGCGTCGAGGTCGCAAGCAGCAAGGCCAGCCGCGAGCCGGCGCGAAAACCGCCGCGGCTCACGCCGGGGCCGGCATCATTCGAATCCTCATGGCCGCCGGAAACGGCCTTTCCCGCGCGTGGCGGGTAATCCCCCGGCATGTCTTGGTCCTCTTCGCCGCTTGAATGCAAGACCGCCCTGATACGTCCCCGGCCCAACATGTCCCCGGACCGCGAATCACAACAATAACGCTTGCTGGAATCGGCGTGAAGAATCATTGGCGCAAAAAATAAAGCCGGATGGAAAGTCAACCATCCGGCTTCAATATATGGTAGATAATTTCGCTTTGGTTAATAGCGGTAGTGTTCAGGCTTGTACGGACCCTGCGGCGTCACGCCGATATAGGCGGCCTGTTCGCCGGACAGCTCGGTCAGCTTGGCGCCGAGCTTGTCGAGATGCAGCCGCGCCACCTTCTCGTCGAGGTGCTTGGGCAGCACATAGACCTGGTTCTCGTACTGGCCGTGCTTGCTGAAAAGCTCGATCTGCGCCAGCACCTGGTTCGTGAACGAGGCCGACATGACAAAGCTCGGATGACCGGTGGCGTTGCCGAGGTTGAGCAGGCGGCCCTCGGATAGAAGGATCATACGCTTGCCGTCCGGGAAGGTGATCAAATCCACCTGCGGCTTGATGTTGGTCCATTTCAGGTTGCGCAGCGCCGCCACCTGGATCTCGTTGTCGAAGTGGCCGATATTGCCGACGATCACCATGTCCTTCATCGACCGCATATGGTCGAGCGTGACGACGTCCTTGTTGCCGGTGGTGGTGATGACGATGTCGGCGGTGGGCGCGGCGTCTTCCAGCGTCACCACCTCATAGCCGTCCATCGCCGCCTGCAGCGCGCAGATCGGGTCGACCTCGGTGACTTTCACACGCGCGCCGGCGCCGCGCAGCGAGGCCGACGAGCCCTTGCCGACATCGCCATAGCCGCAGACCACCGCGACCTTGCCGGCCATCATGGTATCGGTGCCGCGGCGGATGCCGTCGACCAGCGATTCCTTGCAGCCGTATTTGTTGTCGAATTTCGACTTGGTGACGGAATCGTTGACGTTGATCGCCGGGAAGGGCAGCAGGCCCTTCTTCTGCAGCTGGTAAAGACGGTTGACACCGGTGGTGGTCTCCTCGGTGACCCCGCGGATCGCTTCCCGCTGCTTGGTGAAGAAGCCTGGCGAAGCCTTCAGGCGCTTCTTGATCTGGGCGAACAGGATCTCTTCCTCCTCGCTGCCGGGATTGGACAGCACGTCCTCGCCGGCCTCGGCGCGCGCGCCGAGCAGGATGTACATGGTAGCGTCGCCGCCATCATCCAGGATCATGTTGGAGGTACCGCCATCGGTCCACTGGAAGATCCGGTCGGTGTAGTCCCAATAGTCTTCCAGCGACTCGCCCTTGATGGCGAAGACCGGAATGCCGGCCTCGGCTATGGCCGCGGCCGCGTGGTCCTGGGTCGAGAAGATGTTGCAGGAGGCCCAGCGGATGTCGGCGCCCAGCGCCTTCAGCGTCTCGATCAGCACCGCCGTCTGGATGGTCATGTGCAGCGAGCCGGTGATGCGCGCGCCTTTCAGCGGCTTCTTGGCGCCGAACTCCTCGCGGCAGGCCATCAGGCCCGGCATTTCGGTTTCGGCGATCTCGATCTCCTTGCGGCCCCAGCCGGCAAGCGAGATGTCGGCGACCACATAGTCCTTGCTACCCGTCATGGCAGTGCTCCGGTGTGATTTTTTCTCAAGGCGCGCCGACGCCGGGAGGCGCATGGGAGGGCGCGGTTGCCGGCTTGACTACCAGATCGGTCGCCGCGCGACAATGGGACATAAAGAAATCTTTATGCGCGCATGTCTTCGGAAAAGCGAGATGTTCCGTGAAATCGGCGCAAACGCCTGGGATTGGTTGAAGCCGCCGCGACGACGCGATGGCGTTTCGGCCAATCTCCAAGGCATGCCGCCTGCCAACGCAAACAGAGCCGACCGGTAAAAATCCCTGTGCTGAGGAACTAGATTTCCTCGCCGAAACGCGAGGCGATCAGCTGCTCCAACGCGTCCATGGCCGGCACGGCTTCCGGGCCGCTGGCGATGACGCGGATCGAATAGCCTGGGCTCGCCGCCAGCATCATCAGGCCCATGATCGAGGTGCCGCCGACCTTCACGCCGTCCTTCTCGACATGGATGATGGCGTCAAAGCCGCTGGCGACCTGGACGAACTTGGCCGAAGCGCGCGCATGCAGGCCGCGCTGATTGATGATCGGGAACTCCCGCACCACCTCATCCGTCCGCGGCGCCGATGCGTTCATTTGCTGCTCAGGAGCTGGCTGGCGACGTTGATGTATTTACGGCCGGCCGCTTGCGCTTCGTCGAGCGCGGCGGCCATGTTGTCGCCCTTGCGGATCGAGGAGAGCTTGATCAGCATCGGCAGGTTCATGCCGGCGATGACCTCGGTGCGGCCGGATTCCATCACCGAGATGGCGAGGTTGGAAGGCGTGCCGCCGAACATGTCGGTGAGCACGATGACGCCTGCGCCGGTGTCGACGCGCGCGACTGCGTCGACGATGTCGGCCCGGCGCTGCTCCATGTCGTCGTCGGCGCCGATCGCCACGGTTTCGAAATTGTCTTGCGGCCCGACGACATGCTCTACGGCATGTCGGAACTCGGTAGCGAGTTGACCGTGCGTCACGAGCACGAGTCCGATCATTCTCTGGTGGCTCCCGTCATCGCCGCTTCACAGGCGTATCTTATGTTCGCCAGCCATTCCAGGCGGCGGGAGCGCTATCTTGTCGACGCACGGCCGGTTGACAAGCCCAAAATTGCGGCGGCCCGGGCCATTTTGACGCATCGCAGCAAAAAACCCGGGCCGGATCATGAAAAAGGCTGGATCGACAGCCGCGCCATCAGCATGGGCAACGCGGCGGTGACATTTTGCCGGGCGACATCGACGCGGGGCAGCCGGCATCCGCCGATCGTCTCCGTGGTCTCGTCCTGCAGACGCGCCATGTCCGCCGGTTCGACAAGCCGCGCCACAAGGTCGATCACGGCGGCCGGTTCGAAAGCCAGCGGCCGCGGTCCGATGCCGTGCACCTCGGCGAGGCCGGCGATGCTCGCCGGCGCGCGGCAAACCAGCCGGCCGCTGTGCGCGGCCGCAAACAACTGGTCGTCGCCGACCAGCCGGGCAAAAAGGCCCTGCGCGCGGCAATGATCGACAACCGCCAGCGCCAGCGTCGTCTTGCCGGCGCCCGACGGCCCGGTGATCAGCACGCCGCGCTCGCCGACCAGTATGGCCGTCCCATGGATGTTGCGGGGCTTTGCGGCGGCGCCTGGCATGTCGATTCGGCGATCAGCCTTCCGCCGGCAGCGTCACCACGAATCGCGCGCCCTTGATCTCGCCGGGCTTGGTGCCGGGGATGTTCTCGGCTGTGAGCGTGCCGCCATGTGCCTCGACGATTTGGCGGCTGATCGACAGCCCGAGGCCGGAGTTCTGGCCGAACGCCTCGCCGGCCGGCCGGTCGGTATAGAAGCGCTCGAAGATGCGATCGATCTTCTCGGCCCGGATACCCGGGCCGTTGTCGTCGACGGTGATGATGTTGAACTTGCCCGCGCGCGCCAGCGAGATCGCGATGTGGCCATGCTCGTCCGGTACGAAGGAACGCGCGTTCTCGATCAGGTTGGTGATGACCTGGCCGATCCTGAGGTCATGGCCGACAACGAAATAGCCTTTGGCGCCGGCCGGCAGCTTGGCGACCTTGAGGTCGATCTCGACGGCCTTCTTGTTGCGCGTCGTCTCGCGCGAGACGGCGATGAGGTCGGTGATGAACTTCTTCAGGTCGACGGTCGCGGCATCGTCGCGCGCCAGCTCGGCATCGAGGCGGGACGCATCCGAGATATCGGTGATCAAGCGGTCGAGCCGCCTCACGTCGTGCTGGATGATCTCCATCAGGCGCGCGCGAGAAGCATCGTTTTTCGCCAAAGGCAGCGTTTCCACGGCGCTGCGCAGCGACGTCAGCGGGTTCTTCAACTCATGCGACACGTCGGCGGCGAAACTTTCGATCGCCTCGATTCTCGCGTACAGCGCATTCGTCATATCGCGCACGGCAATGGACAAATTGCCGATCTCGTCCTGACGATCGGAAAAGTCGGGGATTTCCTCGCGGCTCTTGACGCCGCGCCGCACCCTGACGGCGGCGGCTGAAAGCCGGCGCAACGGATTGGCGATGGTGGAGGCGAGCAGCATCGACAGGATCGCGGTGACGAGCGCCGCCACCCCGAACACGCGCAGGATCGCCTTGCGCTCGGCCGCGACGATCTTGTCGATGTCGCCGCCTTCGGTGGACAGCATCAAGACGCCGAGCACGGCGCGGAAGCGCTGGATCGGCACCGCGACGGAGACGATCTGTTCGCCCTGCTCGCTCACCCGCACGATTGTCGAAGGGCTGCCGGTCAGCGCCTTGACCACTTCGGGAAAGGCCGCGCCGTTGCCGCCGGGCTGCTCGTGGTAGACCGGCAGGTCCTTGTTGCGGAAGAAGTCGAAGATGAACTTCTCCACTCGCTCCACGACGCCCGGCTGCTCCTCGTCGACGGGCGGCAGGTCGTAGCGCAGGATCTGGCCGCGCGAATAAAGATGCCGCGAATCGAGCAGCAGGTTGGCGTCGCGATCATAGATGCGGGCGCGGGTGCGCGTCGGCGAGATCAAGCGTCGCAGCACCGGCGCGACGCGCTCGGGATTGATCGGGAAATCGAGGTTGTCGAGCTGGTCCGACCCCGGCCCCAGGCTTTCGCCCGCCTGCAGCTCCAGCAGCTTTTCTGGATCGATGCTGATCGAATCGGTCTCGACGGTCGCCGAAGCGGCGATGGCACCGGCGATGATCTCGCCCTGCGTCATCAGGCTTTCGACGCGCGCGTCGATCAGCCCGTCGCGAAAGGTGTTCAGGTAAAGGATGCCGGTGACGAGCACGGCGAGGCCGGCCAGGTTGAGGAACAGGATGCGCCGCGTCAGGCTGGAGAAGATGTGATGGCCGAGAAACCGGCGCATCGGCACCGTGATTTTCGAAACGAAGGCGGGCACGATCCGCGGCGGACGCCTTGCCGCGCCCGCCCGTCTGCCTCGCTCTACTTCCACTGCCATCGAATAGCAGGCCCTGTTTAGTTAGTGAGTAGTGAATAGGCAGTAGGGAAGTGGTTGGCTGACTTCGGCTATGGGTGGCCGCCCGCATCATTCAAAACTGACTACTGACTCTTCCCTACTGCCTATCTCAAGCTTCGCGGAACCGGTACCCGACTCCGTAAAGGGTTTCGATCATCTCAAAGTCGTCGTCGACGGCCTTGAACTTCTTGCGCAGCCGCTTGATGTGGCTGTCGATGGTGCGGTCGTCGACATAGACCTGTTCATCATAGGCTGAATCCATCAGCGCATCACGGCTTTTTACCACACCGGGGCGCTGCGCCAGCGAATGCAGGATGAGGAATTCGGTCACCGTCAGCGTCACCGGCTCGCCCTTCCAGGTGCAGGTGTGCCGCTCCTGGTCCATCACCAGCTGGCCGCGTTCGAGCGAGCGGGCCTGCTGGCTGGGCGCCTTGGCCGCCGCCTCGCGGGCGCTGGTGCGGCGCAGCACTGCGCGCACGCGCTCGACAAGCAGGCGCTGCGAGAACGGTTTGCGGATGAAGTCGTCGGCGCCCATCTTGAGGCCGAACAACTCGTCGATCTCGTCGTCCTTCGACGTCAGGAAGATGACCGGGAGATCCGACTTCTGGCGCATGCGGCGCAACAGCTCCATGCCGTCCATGCGCGGCATCTTGATGTCGAGGATGGCGAGGTTCGGCGGCCGTGCCGCCAGGCCTTCCAGCGCCGACGCGCCATCGGTGTAGGTTTCGACCCGATAGCCTTCGGATTCGAGCGCGATCGACACCGAGGTCAGAATGTTGCGGTCGTCGTCGACAAGCGCGATTGTTGCCATTTCAAGCGGCTCCCTCATGAGCTGTCCCTTCTGTCGTCGAGAAGGGGCTTTTGCAGGACAAATTGGGTACAAAATGTGGCACGGGCCTTGTCCGAAGTCACGGGCGGCCTGCCGTCACACGCCATCGCACCCATAGTGGGATTGGACGAACCGAGCCTGCCAATCCTTTGGGCAACCTCTACGGTTTTTTGCACATATAAACGATTTAAACAACTTTCAAATTTTTTAAATCGATTAATGATTTGATATCATTCGGCTTTTCTGGTTCTGAACCTGACGGCCCCAGCGCGGGCTCCGGGAAGTAACCCGTCAGATGCGGCCAAATCCAGAGAGGAAATTTGATGTCGGAAGCCGGCAAACGCAACCCCGACTGCGCCATCGACGCGATCGGCCTGAAGACAATGAGCATGGTACGCTATAATTTTGGCGCGGCCGAACTCTACGAGGAAGCGATCCGGCGCGGCGAGGCGAGGTTGACCGCGCAGGGCGCGCTGGTCGCCGAGACCGGCCAGCACACCGGGCGTTCGCCGAAGGATAAATTCGTCGTGCGCGACGAGGCGACCGGCGGCCAGGTCTGGTGGGACAACAACAAGGCGATCTCGCCGGGTGAGTTCGAAGCGCTGCTGGCGGATTTCAAGGCACATGCAGCCGGCAAGGACCTCTACGTGCAGGACCTCGTCGGCGGCGCCGACGCCAATCTGAAGCTGCCGACCCGGGTCATCACCGAATTCGCCTGGCACTCGCTGTTCATCCGCAATCTTTTGATCCGTCCCGAAGCCGCGGAGATCGAGCGTTTCGTGCCGCAGCTTACGATCATCGACCTGCCCTCCTTCCGCGCCGATCCGGCCCGTCACGGCACCCGCACCGAAACGGTGATCGCGGTCGACCTCACCCGCAAGATCGTTCTGATCGGCGGCACCTCCTATGCCGGCGAGATGAAGAAGTCGGTTTTCACCATGCTGAACTATCTGCTGCCGGCAAGGGGCGTGATGCCGATGCACTGTTCCGCCAATGAAGGTGCGGACGGCGACGCAGCCGTCTTCTTCGGCCTGTCCGGCACCGGCAAGACGACGCTGTCGGCCGACCCGTCGCGCACGCTGATCGGCGACGACGAGCATGGCTGGGGCCCGCACGGCATCTTCAATTTCGAGGGCGGCTGCTACGCCAAGACGATCAGGCTGTCGGCGGAGGCCGAACCGGAGATCTTCGCCACCACGCAGCGCTTCGGCACGGTGCTGGAGAATGTGGTGCTCGACGCCGGCCGCGTTCCGGATTTCAACGATGGCAGCCTGACCGAGAACACGCGCTGCGCCTATCCGCTGGATTTCATCCCCAATGCCTCGAAGACCGGCCGCGCCGGGCATCCGAAGAACATCATCATGCTGACCGCAGACGCCTTCGGCGTCATGCCGCCGATCGCCAGGCTGACGCCGGCGCAGGCGATGTACCACTTCCTGTCGGGCTATACCGCCAAGGTTGCCGGCACGGAAAAGGGCGTCACCGAGCCGGAGGCGACGTTCTCGACCTGCTTCGGCGCCCCGTTCATGCCGCGCCATCCATCCGAATACGGCAATCTGCTGCGCGAGCTGATCGCCGGCCATGGCGTCGACTGCTGGCTGGTCAACACCGGCTGGACCGGCGGCGCCTACGGCACCGGCCGCCGCATGCCGATCAAGGTGACGCGCGCGTTGCTGGGCGCCGCGCTCGACGGTTCGCTGAAGTCGGCCGAGTTCCGCACCGACGCCAATTTCGGCTTTGAGGTGCCGGTGGCGGTCCCGGGTGTCGACGGCGCCATTCTCGACCCCCGCTCGACCTGGGCGGACAAGGCCGGTTACGACCGCCAGGCCGCGAAGCTGGTCAACATGTTCGCCGTCAATTTCGAGAAGTTCGAACGCCATGTCGACGCGACCATCCTCGGCGCGGCGCCGCGGATGCAGGAAGCGGCTGAATAGCAGTCACTGCCAGTGTCTTCCTCCAGGGCCTGGCTCGCGCCGGGCCTTTTCTTTTTGCCGCCGTCGCGTCATGAGTGCGTGCATGGCAAGCGACGACGATATCATCATCTCCGGCGAAGCGGTCATCCATCCTGGCGACCTGCATGAGGACTTCATCCGCTCGTCCGGTCCGGGCGGCCAGAACGTCAACAAGGTGGCCACCGCCGTGCAGCTGCGCTTCGACGCGGCGAACGCGTCCGGCCTGTCCGAGCGCGTGCGCGAGCGCGCCATCAAGCTGGCCGGCCAGCGCGCCACCAAGGACGGCGTCATCGTCATCGAGGCAGGCCGCTTTCGCACCCAGGAGCAGAACCGCGCCGACGCGCGGGCGCGGCTGACTGCATTGATCGCCAAGGCGGCCGAGCCGCCGCCTCCGCCGCGCAAGAAGACCAGGCCGTCCAAAGGCGCCGTGGAGCGCCGCCTGAAAAGCAAGGCAGGCCGGTCGACGGTGAAGAAGCTGCGCGGTCGGGTGGAAAGCGACTGATCCGGCCAAAGCCGCTGGTTTCGGGTCGCCGCCTTCTTTGAAGGATGGCATGGCTTGGAGCATGATGCCGACCAGTGTGAAGCGGTTTTCGGGACATCATGCCCTATCTCTCTGATTTAGAGACGGATTCAGATTTCATGTCGAACAGACCCGAAACCATCCGGCTCTAGGGAGCAACGGATCGATCCATGCTCGTTCTGCCCAAAGGCGTCCGCCATATGCCGGGCTACCTCGCGCGCCCGGCCCAGGAAGCGCTGGTCGAGGAGATCAGGCGCGTCGTGCACGCCGCACCCCTCTACGTGCCGGCCATGCCGCGCACCGGCAAGGAGATGAGCGTGCGCATGACCAATTGCGGCGCGCTTGGCTGGGTGACCGACAAGGAGCGCGGCTATCGTTATCAGCCGACGCATCCGGTGACCGGCGAGCCGTGGCCGGCGATCCCGGAAGCCCTGCTGGAATTATGGCGCGAGGTTTCGGCCTATCCGCATCCGCCCGAGGCGTGCCTGGTCAACTTCTATTCGGCGGATGCCAAAATGGGCCTGCATCAGGACCGCGACGAACAGGATTTCGCCGCGCCCGTGGTGTCGGTCTCGCTGGGCGACGACTGCCTGTTCCGGGTCGGCCAGGACAGGCGCGATGGCGGCACCAAGTCGTTCAGGCTGAAGAGCGGCGACGTCGTCGTGCTTGGCGGCGAAGGCCGCCTCGCCTTCCACGGTGTCGACCGCATCTATCCGGCGACGTCGGCGCTGCTGAAGAACGGCGGCCGCATCAATCTGACGCTGCGGCGGGTGACGGTGCCTGGCTGAGCATATTGGGGCAAGACGATCTTAAGGACACCTGGGCTACAATCGCGGTTGCTATAACCGAGATCGCCATGCAACCGGATTGGATTAGGACCAGGAGCCTTTTGGACGTGGCCATTGTCACGGTCGTGTCGATCATCGCCGCATGGATGACTTGGTTCTACCTGAGCTTTCTGTGGACCTTGGACAGCCGAGGCTTTTCCGCGCTGTCGCACAGGCTCCCCTACTGGGATTTCACCAACCTCTGGGCAGGTTCGCGCATGGCCATCGAGGGCCACGTTGCCGTTCTCTTCGACGTGGAGGCCTACCGCGCGGCGCTGCGCGCGATGTTCTCACCCGACCTTCCAAATCAGGAATGGAGCTATCCGCCGAACATCCTCCTGCTCGGCGTTCCGCTTGCCACGTTGCCGATCCTGCCTGCCTATCTGATCTGGACGTTCGGGACCGTGCTGTGCCTGTGGCTGGCTGTCCGGCCGCTGAAGCTCGGAGCGGCCGTGGAACTGGCGATTGTCTTGAGCCCGGCGGTTATCTGGAACTCCTTGTTCGGCCAGAACGGCGCGCTGACCGCCGCGCTGTTGATCGGAGGCCTCGCCGTGGCGCCAAGGCGTCCGCTGCTGGCCGGAATCCTGTTCGGCCTGCTGACGATCAAACCGCATCTCGGCATTCTCGTGCCCTTCTGCCTGCTCGCCAGCGGCAACTGGCGCGCCATTCTCGCGGCGATCGGCACCAGCGTCGTGATCGCCCTCGCCACCGGCCTGTTCTTTGGCTTCGATGTCTGGCGGCTGTTCCTGACCGAAACCCGCCCCTTGATGACGGCGATCATGGAGGCGCCTTATCCGCAGCCCTATCAGTACAACGCGATAACGGTGTTCTTCACGGCGAGAGCTTTCGGCGCCGGGGTGACCTCCGCCTATGGCGTGCAGGCGGTCGCGACCATCGCTTCCATCGCCGCGGCGATCTGGCTCTGGCGGCCGGGCCGCGTGGTCTCGCATCAGGAACGCGTGGTGCTTACCGCTGTCCTTGCGATCCTGGCCACGCCCTATGGCTACACCTACGACACGATCGGTGTGGCCGTAGCGGTGGCGATGCTCGCCGCGATGGTTTCCAGGCCGCCTCGGCTGATCCTGGCGATTTGCTGGCTCGCGCCTTTCGTCGTGAATTTTTTCACCTGGGGCGGATATTGCGTCGCTGTCCTGATCCCGCTGTTTCTTGCCGCGTGGATGCTGCATTCGATATGGACGAGAGGCCGGAAGGCTGAACTCTCGGGAGAACCGTCCCTAGCTTGAAACAATTCCAAGATACGTGCGCAGCGATAGGCTCGGCGGCTTTGCCGCAGCCTTCCGTTCGCCGCAGGAAGTATGAAGAATGACGGCCATGTCAATTTGAGGCAGTCGCGGGTCCTCGTGCCTGGCTAATTCCTGCGTTGCGCTGTCGCACCCGTACCTCGCCCCGCGCGCACCACGCCATCAATGACATCAGCGGCAGGAAAAGCGCGACGCCGATATGCTCACGCTCGCTGAAACATTGCCGGGAAACAGCACCGGCATCGCATAGGCGGCGGGGGCAAGCACGAGAAGCGCCGGTCCTTCCCTGAAACGGGCGGCGCACCCCCGCGCCGGCCAGCATCAGTCCCGTCAGGGCAGCCAGAAAGGAGACATCCTTTAAGCGCCAATTGATCTCGATTAGCCAGTGCCGCCCTAATTGCGTTCGGCGATATCGCTGCGGATGAACAGGGTTACTGAGGCGTTCTGATAGAGCAGACGATAGCCCTGCAAAGCCTTTGCGATCAAAGGGCTGTCACGCAACGGCGCCGTTGCGTGCGGCTGCGTCAGATGGAGCTTTATCGGTACGTCCGGTCCTGCGGTTCCGTCATCGGCAACGATATCCGGCCGTTTCGTGGCCAACTCGCTGGCGATCGCCTGCGTGTAATCCGCGCGCAAGGCTTCGAGCCTGAGGTGGGTCGCGGTATCCGGCCCAGACTCGATCAGGACCTGGGCATCATTGACCATCCAGCCGGACGGGTGGCGCCCAACCATGCGAGCGCCGGTCATCCGGACGAGCGGATTGCCGATCTGCAGCGCCGAGCCGATCGATATAAAGGTCGGGTGATCGGCGATCCGGTTGATGGCGGCCGTCGCCGCGTCGAGATCGCCACGCGGTTCGACGAATGCCAGGCCTTGCCGTGGCGCGACGGTCGTTACGAGCAAAAGCAGACCGAACCCGACACCCGCCCTTGCCAGCACAGGCAGGTCGCGCTGCGGCCGCAACCGGATAAACTGGAGCACAAAGGCCAACATGCCGAGCGTCAGGAACGGCATCGCCTGATAGGTCCAGCCTTTGCCCAAGACGACAAACCCAGGGATATAGCCAACACCTGCCAGCAGCAGAATCTTAGCATCGCGATCGGGCCAGTCAGGGTAGGCCATGGCCAACGTTGCCGCGGCCATGGCCACGAAAATCTTCACCGGCAAGAGCATCAACATGTCGACGGCCGGCAAGCGCATCGGCAAATAGACCTCGCGCAGCAAAGGCAGGACATCGGTGAAGAAGGGCTGCATGAAAACCACAAGCACGACCAGATAGGCGACGGTCAAAACAGCGCCGAACACATTCTCGGTCGTCAGCAGAGGCCGCGCCGAGCGTCGCTGCGCGGCAAGGACCAGCACCGGCGCAGCCAGCGCCAGCACGCTGAAGGGCGGTTTGATCATGACGAAAATCGCGGCGCCAATCCCGGCGGCAAGCCGCTCGGCCGTGCTGCCGGCGCGGAAATCCGCTGTCCGGTCGCGTGCCGCAAGCAGCGCCAGCCAAGGCAAAAGGCAGATGACTGCGATTTGTTCGCGCTGGCCGAAATCCGCCGGCGACAGCGCAAGCAGAAGAAACACCAGGACCGGAACTGCCCAGACGAATCGCGTCAGCGTTTGGTCGGCACGTACGAGGATTCGAGCTGAAAGCCAGACCGAACCGATTGCCAGCACTACCATGCCGAGCCCCACCCAGAGCTCCGCCGAAAACCCGGTCAACCGCTCAAGAATTAGGAATGGCAGATAGAGCCAGGTCGAAAAGGGCGGATTGGCCTCGGCGACGTCGACATAAAGGCGTTCGCCGCTCAGCACGCGGTCGCCGACGGTCAGCAGCCACGATACGTCGACATTGCCCGGCAAGAGGCGCGAGACGACGATCGCATAGAGGGCGATCAACAATGTTGCGGCAGCCGGCAGGCCAAGGCGAAATGCAGTTCCGGCCTGACTGGGCCGCAGATCGGCCTGCTCGTCTGAAGCAACCAATGGCGCATCCATGCCGGGAGCCTCAATAGCAGTACAGCGTTTGTGGCTTAGTTTCTAACGGACCGGCAGTTAAGCGCGCTTTAACCGGCAGCCACCGTTCAAAATTTCCTCGCGACCTCTCCCGAAAGGACGGCTGCGGATCACTCTGCCTGGGCAGTTCCTGCATTGCGCAGCAACACCTGCACTTCGTCATCCTCGGCAATCTGCTGATAGCGTCGCAGGAAGTTGGTGTAGTCTTGCCACTGGGCAAGCTCCGCATTCCAGTCCCTGTCCTTTTTCTCGACGATTATCATGGCAGGCTTCTGGGTCTCGAGCTCGGCGATCTTGCTCTCGATGTAGCGATCGGCGATCTGCCGGTAGTGGGATGCCGCCTCCTGGTCGCCGTCCCGGCTTGCGATGCCCGAAAGATAACGCGCCGATTCACCCAGCCAGTCGTTGCAATGGCGTGAAATCCATGTCCCGCCGAGCATGCGGGTAAGTGGATGGCCCCCCGAGATGTCGGCGCCGACTAGCGCGACGGTCGGCTGAGGAGCAGCGGCCTTAAGCTTGGCGACAAACTCTGCACTGAGCTTCTGTGTCTGCATGAACGGGATGGCGGCGGCGGCAATGATGACAGCCAGCAGCACCTTGCGCACCAGTTCCATTGCCGTGCCCGGCGATTTGCATGTCGCCGGGGCAGCTTGCGCCATCCTCAGCAGGAGGGCCGCCAGAATCAGACTGAAGGCCGGAAATGCGTGATAGGGCCAGCCTTTTGCCTGGTAGATCAGCGGCACGGTCGCAGCCAGCGAAGCAAGCGTGAACACGGTGACCAGTGGCGACAAAGGCAATCCCGGTCTAAGAAGATACAGCGCGGCAAGAGCGACCACATAGATCGGCACATAGATCTCCAGCAGCGCCTGCATCTTCTGCATCCGCATATAGGTGTCGGCCAGCATCGGATAGACGACGCTCAGGAATTCCGGATAGAAATACTGGACGGCAACGACATAGGCGACGCAGACCAGGCCGATCGCCCAGTTCTCGACGGCGAAAAGCATCCGGATCGACCGGCGGCTCCAGGCCGCGTAGAACGCCGGAACGAGCACGACCAGTGCATAATAGGGCTTCACCAGAACCAGCACGCTGCCGCTAAGCCCGGCAAGAACCGCCGTCAGGATACTCGGCACGCGTCCTTCGATAGGCGCCGCGCGCCACGCCGTCAGCACCAGCATCGGCAAAAACAACGCGATCCCCAGTTGCTCCCGTTCGGTGAAAGCATTGCCCGGGAAGATGACAAGCAGGGCCAGGAACAGCGGCAACATTTGAAACAGCGCGCGGTTCTCGGCAAGACCGGCCTGCTTGGCGATCAGCCCGGCAAACCCCAATCCTGTCAGGCAAATCGCATAGCTGTAGGCATGAACCGCCACCTCCGGCGACATGCCGACCTTGTGCGCCAGTGCCACGACCGGCATGAACATCCAAGGCGTGAAAGGCGGATTGACTTCGAACACGTCGACATAGAGCCGTGATCCGGCAAGCATCTTCTCGCACAGCGTGATCACCCAACTTGTGTCTGGTATGACGCCCCATCGCATCTGCCAGGGAATGGCGGCCGCCAGGACCAGCAGGCAAAGTATCACGGTCCATGCCCACATGCTGCGCGCTTCGCCGATAGGCGCGTCTGCTGTCGGTCTGTCGAGCACGGCGGTCATCGGCTCTCTCCTTCGGGGCAGAGGGGGCCGCTGGCGCCCATGGGAGCGCCGAAGACAAACTTGCGTAAGACTGCGAAGTTCAGAACCGGCACTAGAATGGAAGCCAGCGCCACCGGCGCCGACGACAGGTATCCGGCGAGATCGGTGAGAATTGCGGCCAGCCCAACGGAGAGGAGGAATCCGGCCCCGGTTGCACAGGCGAAGCGGAAGATTTCGACGCCAAGCGCACCGTCAGGCATGAACGTCACGCAGCGATGCCCGCAATAGGAAAACGCTGCTCCGGCGCTGGCGTCGAGCTTGTCGAGTTAGGCTCATCCCGCCGGACAAATAGCGGCAGCGCCGCCTCTGCATTGAAGCCCGAAATGACCAGTGAATAGACCGGGGCTCGCGTCCCGCGGCATTGCCCGCATTGATCACCGGTTGCCTCCCGACACCCGCTGGAGTTTGGCTGGCAACGCTAGTCGGGATTGCCTAAGGCGTCGTTAAGGGGTCACAATTTCCTTAACGCCACTTCCTCGATGAGGTGGTTGGTGCCCTTGCGCAGGATGAGGTCGGCCCGCGCCCTGGTCGGAAGGATGTTCTCGCGCAGGTTCTTCAGGTTGATGTTGGCCCACAGCCCCTCGGCGATGGCCCGCGCGGCATCTTCGGAGAGCTGCGAATAGCGGTGGAAGAAGGAATCCGGATTGCGGAAGGCGGTTTCGCGCAGCCGCATGAAACGCTGGATGTACCATTGATGGATCAGCTTCTCGTCGGCATCGATATAGATGGCGAAGTCGAAGAAGTCGGACAGGAATGGCACGATCTTGCCGTCCTTCGGCAGCTTGCCCGGCTGCAGCACGTTGATGCCTTCGAAGATCAGTATGTCCGGCCGGTCGATCGTGACGAACTCGCCCGGAATGACGTCGTAGGTCAGGTGCGAATAGACCGGCGCCCGGACGCTGCTTTGCGCCGACTTGATGCCGGACAGGAATCTGAGCAGCGCGCCGACGTCGTAGCTCTCGGGGAACCCCTTGCGCTCCATGAGATTCTCGCGGCGCAGGATCTCGTTGGGCAACAGGAAGCCGTCGGTGGTGATGAGGTCGACTTTCGGGCTCGACGGCCAGCGCGCCAGAAGTTCCTTCAGCACGCGCGCCGTGGTCGACTTGCCGACCGCGACCGAGCCGGCAATGCCGATGATGAAGGGTGTCTTGACGACGTCCTGCGCGTTGAAAAAGGCCTGGCGCTGCCGAAACAGCAGCTGGCTTGCCTCGACATGGGCCGAAAGCAGCCGGGACAGCGAGAGGTAGATGCGCTTGACTTCTTCGAGGTCGACCGGGTCGTTGAGCGAGCGCAGCCGGTCGATCTCGTCCCCGGTCAGCGTCAGCGGCGTGTCGGCGCGAAACTGCGACCATTGCTCGGCGGAGAAGAATCGATAGGGGGAATACTTCTCGGTCGGAGCCAGCTGGTCCATCGGGTTTCCTGCCCTCCTAGAGCGTGCCGCCGAAAAGTGCGAAGCCGGGCGACATCATGCTCTCTCTTTCGATCAGCCCTGGGGCCGGGACGCCTTTTCGGCGGTACCCGAGCGGCTGGTTCGGCCCTCAAGCTCCTTCAGCACCTCGTCAAGCGGAATGCCCGCGATGCCAAGGACGACCAGCCAATGATATATAAGATCGGCGCTTTCCGAAACGACGGCTTTCTTGTCCCCCTTGACGGCGGCAATCACCGTCTCGACGGCTTCCTCGCCGAGCTTCTGCGCCGCCTTGTCGATGCCTTTGGCGAACAGCTTCGCCGTCCATGAGTCGGCGTCGCCGGAATGGGCGCGCTGATGGATGATCGTTTCCAGCTCGGCGAGTGAAAATTGAGCCATAGCAGCGGTTTAAGTCCGATGGGCGGCCGAGTCCAGCCGCATCGGCAGGCCGGCCCTGGCCATATGCGTCTTGGCTTCGGCGATGGTGTAGGTGCCGAAATGGAAGATCGAGGCGGCGAGCACCGCGCCCGCATGGCCGTCGCGGATACCCTCGACCAGGTGATCGAGTGTTCCGACGCCGCCGGAAGCGATCACCGGCACACGCACGGCGTCGGCAATCGCGCGGGTGAGCGCAATATCGTAACCGGCCTTGGTGCCGTCGCGGTCCATCGAAGTCAAAAGGATCTCGCCGGCGCCGCGCTCGACCATGCGCTGCGCGAATTCGACCGCGTCGATGCCGGTTTTCTCGCGTCCGCCATGGGTAAAGATCTCCCAGCGGTCGGTCTCGCCTTGCGCTGATACCTTCTTGGCGTCGATCGCCACGACGATGCACTGGTTGCCGAATTTATCGGCGGCTTCCGCGACGAAATCCGGGTTCTTCACCGCCGCCGTGTTGATCGACACCTTGTCGGCGCCGGCCAGGAGCAGCTTGCGGATGTCGGCCACCTGGCGCACGCCGCCGCCGACGGTGAGCGGCATGAAGCACTGCTCGGCAGTTCGGGCAACCACGTCGAATATCGTCTCGCGATTGTCGGACGAGGCGGTGATGTCGAGGAAGCAGAGCTCGTCGGCGCCTGCGGCATCATAAGCCTTGGCGGCCTCGACCGGGTCGCCGGCATCGACGAGGTCGACGAAATTGACGCCCTTGACCACGCGGCCGTTCTTGACGTCGAGGCAGGGGATGACGCGGGCCTTGAGCATCACTTGCGCTCCAGCGTCGAGAGCAGGTCGACCACCAGCGCGCCGACCAGCGGCGGCACGTCGCCCTTGGGATCGAAGGCCGGATCGTAGGCGGAGATGGTAAGCCCGGCGATGGCGAGCGGCCCGGCGAGGCCGCACATGGCGGTGCGCAGCTGCTCGGGAGCCGGACCGCCGGGCGTGGTGTAACGGTTGGCCTGCAGCTTCTCGGGGTCATGCACGTCAAGGTCGACATGCATGTGGACCTGGCGTGCACCGTCGGCCTTCAGCCTTTGCGCCGCGCTCTTCCAGTCCGGGCATTCGGTCCGGATGATCGGCAGCTTTTCCAGCAGTTCCTGTTCCGCGCTGTCGAGGTCGCGCGCGTTGACCAGAACGCAGCGCGACGGATCGACCGGCTTGAAGCCCGGGATCTGCGCCGCTATCGATCGCCAGCACAGGCCCAGCACGGTGGCCAGCGCCATGCCGTCGAGAAAGCCCGTTGTGGTGGTTTCCGGCGTGTTGAGGTCGCCGTGCTGGTCGGCCCAGATGATGGCGTCGGCACCGGCACCGGCAACGGCGCCGGCGGCGGTCAGGCAGTTGCCGGCCAGCACGATCGGAAACCGCTTCCTGTCCAGCGCCATGCGGACTTCGCCTGAAACGGCGTTGCAGACGGCAAATCCGGTACCGATCTCGCGCTCGGCTTCGTCCTCGACCACCTTGCCGATGTCGCTCACCTCGACATCGTGCCCGGCGAGCTTCAGCGCCTCGGCCAGCCCGCCCGAAATCAGCGCGTCCGGGCCCTGGCCGCAGCCGCCGTGGAAATGGCCGCTGTCATAGGAGGCCAGAATGATCGAAATGTTCACGCTCTTGCCCCCGTCCGCTCGCCGCGCAGGATCGCCAGCGCCTCGGCTGGGTCGATACGTCCGTCATACAGGGCGCGGCCGGAGATCGCGCCTTCGAGTTTTTGCGCGTCGGGCATGGTCATGCGCACGATGTCGGCGATCGAGGCGAGGCCGCCGGACGCGATCACCGGAATCGACACGGCCTCGGCGAGGTCGATGGTCGAATCCCAGTTGATGCCGGAAAGCACGCCGTCGCGGTCGATGTCGGTGTAGATGATGGCGGCAACGCCGGCGCCCTCGAATTTCTTGGCCAGCTCGATGACGCCGAGCTCGGAGGCCTCGGCCCAGCCCTCGACCGCGACCTTGCCGCCCTTGGCGTCGATGCCGACCGCTATTTTCCCGGGAAAGGCCTTGCAGGCCTCCTTGACCAGTTCGGGTTCGCGCACCGCCACGGTGCCGAGGATAACGCGCGTCAGGCCGCGATCCAGCCAATCCTCGATCTGCGGCAAGGTGCGGATGCCGCCGCCGAGCTGCACGGGATTCTTCGTCGCCTTCAGAATGGCGCCGACCGCCGCCGAATTGACGCTTTGGCCCTTGAAGGCGCCGTTGAGGTCGACGACATGCAGCCACTCGAAGCCCTGCTCCTCGAAGGCCCTGGCCTGCGCGGCGGGATCGTCGTTGTAGATGGTGGCGGTGGCCATGTCGCCCTGCTTCAGGCGCACGCACTTTCCGTCCTTGAGGTCGATGGCGGGAAACAGGATCATCGGTCAGGCGCCCTCGACAATGACGAAATGGCCGGTCGAAGCGGCGAGCCGGCACTTCGAGGCATGCTGATATTCAGGCGAATGATAGCATTCGATCGCCTTGTCGTAGGACTCGAACTCCACCAGCACGTGACGGTTGCCGGTCGGCCCTTCCGGACTCTCGTAGCGTCCCGCGCGGACCGGGAACTTTGCGCCGTATTTCGCGAAGGCGACGGCATTCGCGTCGATATACTGCTTGTAGACGTCCGGATCGCGGACATCGATCATCGCCATCCAATAGCCCTTCTTGCTCATTGTCAGGGCCTCCATTTCAGGAAATTGGTGATCAAGGCCAGGCCGAGCGCTTGGCTCTTCTCGGGGTGGAACTGCGTGCCGGCAAGGTTGTCGCGGGCGACGGCCGCCGTCACCGCGCCGCCATAATCGGTCGTCGCCAGCACTTCGCCGGAATTCTTCGCGTCCAGATGATAGGAATGGACGAAATAGGCGTGCAGCCCCTTCGGACCGGTCTCGATGCCGGAAAACAGCGGGTGCTTGCGTTGGAGTTCGATCGTGTTCCAGCCGATCTGCGGGATTTTCAGCGCCGGATCGGACGGCGTGATCTCCTTGACATCGCCGGCGATCCAGCCAAGACCTTGGGTGATGGTCTTTTCGAGGCCGCGTTGCGACATCAGCTGCATGCCGACGCAGATACCGAGGAAAGGCCGCCCCTTACGAAGCGCGACCTCTTCCACCGCCTCCCACATGCCTGCCACCGCATGCAGGCCGGAGGCGCAGTCGGCATAGGCGCCGACGCCCGGCAGCACGATGCGGTCGGCGGAACGCACGCGCTCGGCGTCGGCCGTCAGCTCGATCGTCGCGGCAAGGCCTGCCTCATGCGCGGCGCGCTCGAAGGCCTTGGTGGCCGAGCGCAGATTGCCCGAGCCGTAATCGATGATGGCGACCCGCATGTCAGGGCCTTCCAGGCGTATGGGTCAGGCCGAGCGCCATGCCTGTCTGCGGCGGACGTGCCTGCGATGCATCCGGCACGATGCGCGGCAGAGGCTGCTCCTCGCTCTCCTCGCCGGTTTCCAGCGCATGGCGCGTCTCGGCATCGCCGAGATTGCCGGCCTCGATCACGCCCCATTCGCGCCAGCCGCGCCGCCGCAGCGAGGCGATGCGCAGGCCCTGGCCTTCGAAGCCGACATAGAGGGAGACCAGCAGCGACAGCAGCGATCCGGCCCCTTCGAGCCCGAGCCTCTCGCCGGCCACCGACAGGATCGCCATGACGATGAAGGTAAGAGCCGCCTCGATCCACATCCGGTGCCAGGCGAGCCAGAGCGGCGCGACCAGGAAACCCAGCCAGGCGAAGCTGTCGCGCACGAAAATTGCGTCCTCGGCTTTGTTGCCGGCCGGCGGCGCCATCACGACATAGATCGCCATAGGGCTATCCTTTCAGGGATCCCTTGGTGGAAGGCACCGCGTCGGGCTGGCGCGGATCGGGCTCCAGCGCTGCGCGCAACGCCCGCGCCACCGCCTTGAAGCAGGTTTCGGCGATATGATGGTTATTGGCGCCGTAATGGTTGGTCACATGCAGCGTGACGCCGGCATTCTGCGTCAGCGCCTGAAAGAATTCCCGCACCAGCTCGGTGTCGAACGTGCCGATCTTCGGCGACGAGAAGCCCACATTCCAGACCAGGAACGGCCGGCCCGAGACGTCGATCGCCGCCCTGGTCAGCGTCTCGTCCATGGCAAGGTCGATCGAGGCATAGCGCATGATGCCGCGCCGTTCGCCCAGCGCCTTGCTCAGCGCCTGGCCGATCGCGATGCCGGTGTCCTCGACTGTGTGGTGGTCGTCGATATGCAGGTCGCCCTTAGCCTTGACCGTCATGTCGATAAGCGAATGCCGCGACAGCTGGTCAAGCATATGGTCGAAGAAGCCGATGCCGGTCGAAATGTCGGATTTTCCCTTGCCGTCGACATCGACGGAGACCGAAATCTCGGTTTCCTTGGTCTTGCGGCTGACTTCGGCCGAACGCGTCATCGCTTTGTCCTTGTTGCCCTGCTTGGAGGCGCCAGGGCTTGAAAACGAGAGCCTTCTATCAGCATGATCCGGCGATTGCCAGTTGCCATTCCGGCCGCTATCGGCTCGGCCTGAGGTAGTTTGCAATCGTTGGCCCTATGCATACATATGGCCGATCAAACTCACTCGTACCGCGCCAATCGCCTTTTCAAGGGATAGCGCGCATCGGAGCTCAAATGTCCAATGAACTCACCATGCACGCCACGACCATCATCAGCGTGCGCAAAGGCAACAAGGTCGTGATCGCCGGCGACGGCCAGGTCAGCCTTGGCCAGACGATCATGAAGGGCAACGCCCGCAAGGTCCGCCGCATCGGCAAGGACGGCAGCGTCATTGCCGGCTTCGCCGGCGCTACCGCTGACGCCTTCACCCTGCTCGAGCGGCTCGAAGCCAAGCTCGAGCAATATCCGGACCAGCTGACGCGCGCCTGCGTCGAGCTCGCCAAGGACTGGCGCACCGATCGCTATCTGCGCCGGCTGGAAGCCATGATGCTGGTCGCCGACAAGTCTGTCTCGCTGGCGCTGACCGGCAATGGCGACGTGCTGGAGCCCGAGCATGGCGTCATGGCCATCGGCTCCGGCGGCAATTACGCGCTGGCCGCGGCACGCGCGCTGATCGACACCGACAAGGATGCCGAGGAGATCGCCCGCAAGGCCATGCAGATCGCGTCCGACATCTGCGTCTACACCAACAACAATTTTGTCGTCGAAACGCTCGATGCCGCTTGAACGACCATGATCCCGAAGGGTGGCCGCCGGTTTTCGGACAAGATCATGGTCGAACAGGAAGATAGCTATGATTTTCGGCCGGTCACGGAAAAAGACCTGCCGATCATCGCCGGCTGGCTGCGCGAGCCGCATGTCGCCGAGTGGTGGGACGATCCGGAAAAGGAAATCGCCGAGATCCGCGAGCATATCGATTCGGTTTCGGTGGAGCCGCTGATCGTCGAGCTCGACGGCAGGCCGATCGCCTATCTGCAGAGTTATGATCCGCATATGGAGGACGACCATCCCTATGCCGACCAGCCCTTCGGCACGCTGGGCATCGATCTCACGATCGGCCCGCCGGAGCTGGTCGGGATCGGCCATGGCTCGGCCATCCTGCGCCAGTTCGTCGGGGAGCTTTTGGAGGAAGGCGCGCCGGGCGTCATCATCGATCCGCATCCCGACAATGGCCGCGCCATCCGCGCTTATGAGAAGGCCGGCTTCAGGCCGATCGGCCGCAGGCATTCGCAATATGGGGACGTCGTGCTGATGGCCGTCGATGCGGCCGACGACGATGAAATCTGGGGGACTGATTGAATGACTGCATCCGGAGGGGACAAGACGCTTTCGGCCTATGAAGACAGCTGGCGCATGGGCCTGCTGCTCGTTCTCGCTTTTATCATATTCCAGGCAGGCGCCTTGTACGGCATGGGCCACCCGCCGATCTGCACCTGCGGCTACGTCAAGCTCTGGCACGGCGTGGTCAACAGTTCGGAGAACTCCCAGCACATCGCCGACTGGTACACCTTCTCGCACATCATCCACGGCTTCCTGTTCTATGCGCTGGCCTGGGCGCTGTTCCCGCGCTCGCCGGTGGGCTTAAGGCTCGCCTTCGCCGTCCTCATCGAAGGCGGCTGGGAGATGCTGGAAAACAGCCCCTTCATCATTGACCGCTACCGCGCCGGCACCATCTCGCTCAACTATTACGGCGACTCGATCATCAACTCGGTGTCCGACACGCTGTTCATGGCGCTGGGATTTGTGATGGCGCGAAAGCTACCTATATGGGTGGTCGTGGCCCTGGCGCTCATCTTCGAGTTCGGCACGGGTTACATCATCCGGGACAATCTGACGCTCAACGTGATCATGCTGCTGCATCCGTTCGAGTTTATCAGGCAGTGGCAAAGTGGAATTTGAGTAATATGAGCACCTTTTCTCCCCGCGAAATCGTTTCGGAACTCGATCGCTTCATCATCGGCCAGAAGGACGCCAAGCGCGCCGTGGCCATTGCCTTGCGCAACCGCTGGCGCCGCCAGCAGCTGGAAGGCCAGATGCGCGAAGAGGTGATGCCGAAGAACATCCTGATGATCGGCCCGACCGGGGTCGGCAAGACCGAGATCTCGCGGCGCCTGGCGCGGCTCGCCGGCGCGCCCTTCGTCAAGGTCGAGGCCACGAAATTCACCGAGGTCGGTTATGTCGGCCGCGATGTCGAGCAGATCGTGCGCGATCTCGTCGAGGTCGCCATCGGCCTGACGCGCGAGAAGATGCGCGAGGACGTCGCCGCGCGCGCCCAGATCAACGCCGAGGAACGCGTCCTGGAAGCGCTGGTCGGCAAGACGGCGAGCCCGGCGACCCGCGACTCCTTCCGCAAGAAGCTGCGCGACGGCGAGCTCGACGACAAGGAGATCGAGATCGAGGTGGCCGACACCGGCACCGGCGGCATGCCCGGTTTCGAGATCCCCGGCATGCCGGGCGCCAATGTCGGCGTGCTCAACATCAACGACATGCTGTCGAAGGCGATGGGCGGCCGCAGGACCAAGACCCGCAAGACCACGGTGCGCGATTCCTATGCGGTGTTGGTCAACGACGAGTCCGACAAGCTGCTCGACCAGGACGAGGTGGTGCGCAGGGCGCTGGAATCGGCCGAGAATGACGGCATCGTCTTCCTCGACGAGATCGACAAGATCGCCGCCAGGAGCGACATTTCGGGCGGCCCGTCGCGCGAAGGCGTGCAGCGCGACCTGCTGCCGCTGGTCGAAGGCACCACGGTCGCGACCAAATATGGGCCGATCAAGACTGACCACATATTGTTCATCGCGTCGGGCGCCTTCCATGTCTCCAAACCGTCCGACCTGCTGCCCGAGCTGCAGGGCCGCCTGCCGATCCGTGTCGAGTTGCGCGCGCTGGAGAAGGCGGATTTCATCCGCATCCTCACCGAGACTGAGGCGAGCCTCATCAAGCAGTATATCGCGCTGATGAAGACCGAAGGCGTTGAGCTGACCTTCACCGACGACGCCATCGATTCGCTCGCCGGCATCGCCGTCGACCTCAACGCCAGCGTCGAGAACATCGGCGCGCGGCGCCTGCAGACCGTGATGGAGCGCGTGCTGGACGAGATTTCCTACGACGCGCCCGACCGCCACGGCACGGCCGTCACTATCGACGCCGCCTATGTCGAGAAGCATGTCGGCGACCTGTCGCGCAACACCGACCTGTCGCGGTTTATTCTTTAAGCTCTATCGGGTTCGGGCTGGCTTCCGGCCGGCCTGAAACGCCCTTCCAATCCAAAGTGTGGCCAAATGGAAGCATCTGGCCACCATTTTCGCTAACAGCTCGAAGCCTTCTCTCGACTCTGCCAAGCGCTTTACCTAGTTTGCCGCGCATTCGAAGGCGGCGGCGTATGAAGAAACTTATCCTGCTTTTTCTCGGCATGGCCTTGGCGGCGGCGGTGGCAACCGCCGATGCCGCGACCATCGTGCCCCCGGGCAACCGCAACAGCGTGCAGCCGGATATTCCAGGCGCCTCCAGCCGGCGCACTCAGGCCACCAACACCACCTTCCAGGCCAAGTACCGCAAGGTCTACGCGCTGTTGCAGAACGATGCCGAGCTGCGCGGCAAGATCAGGAAGGCGGCAGCAGCCTACGGTATCGATCCCATGCATATCGTCGGCGCCATCGTCGGCGAGCATACCTACAATGTCGACGCGTACGACCGTCTGCAGACCTATTACGTGAAGGCGATCTCCTATTTGTCGAGCAAGCTCTCTTTCGCCTATCACGGCGAGGACGTTTCGGATTTCATCCATCGGCCGGAATTCGAGAAATGCGCCGGCATGGACGACAGCTACGACCTTTGGGAATGCCGCGAGCAGGTGTGGAACCGCGCCTTCCGCGGCAAGAGCGTCGGCGGCGAGGATTTCCCCAACGATCGCTTCGGCGCCACCTTCTTCCAGCCTTATTATGCCGGCCAGACCTTCGGCCTCGGCCAGTTGAACCCGCTGACCGCGCTGCAGATGAGCGACCTCGTGCACAAGGTCTCGGGCTTGCCCAGGCTCGACGTCGGCGATCCCAACGCGGTCTATAAGACCATCATGGACCCGGACCTGACGCTGCCTTACGTCGCCGCGACCATCAGGAAGTCCATCGACGCCTACCGCGGCATCGCCGGCTTCGACATCTCGAAAAATCCGGGCCTCACCGCCACGCTCTATAATGTCGGCAACCCCGAAGAGCGGGCTTATGCTCTGAAGGCCGAGAACGACAAGCGCCGCGCCGCCGGCGAACCGGAAAAGCTGCCCGAAGAAAACTATTACGGCTGGCTGGTCAACGACAAGCTGGATGAGCTGAAGGCGCTGTTTTAGGCGCGTCAGGCTTTGAGAGCGGAGCCGTAGGGTGCATGCCAGCTTGGCGCATGCATTGTCCAACGTAGCGCTGGTCGACCCCCACTCCGTCTCGGCTTCGCCGAGCCACCTCTCCCCCGATCGACGGGG
>NZ_JAIUHU010000017.1:0-128593 GCF_020165275.1 Mesorhizobium sp. Ca11
GCCATGGCGCTTATCGGCGATCCCAAGCTGGTCATCTTCGACGAGCCGACGACGGCCCTCGATGTGACGACGCAGATCGACGTGCTGAAGGCGTTCAAGTCGGTGATGCGGGCTGGCGGGATAGCAGGCGTGTATGTTTCCCACGATCTCGCCGTCGTCGCCCAGATCGCCGACCACATCGTGGTGCTGAAGGGCGGCGAAGTGCAGGAGACCGGCAGCACGCCTCAGATTCTTTCGGCCGCGCAGCATCCTTACACGCGTGAACTGCTGGCTGCCTTCGAGCCGAAGCCGCGGCAAGCGCATGCGGACGCAGATGCCGGCGCGAAGCCGTTGCTGCGCATCGACAATGTGACGGCCGGCTATGGCGCTTTGCGGGACGATGGACTGCCGCTTATCCGGGCCGTCGATACCGTCAGCCTGGTCGTCGAGAAAGGGCGCAATCTCGGCGTCATCGGAGAATCCGGCTGCGGAAAATCGACGCTCGCGCGCGTCATCGCCGGCATCCATCCGGCGGCGGCCGGCGACATCGTCTTCGAAGGCAAGCAACTGGAGCGCGCCGCAAGCAAACGCAGCCAGGACCAGTTGCGCGAGATGCAGATCGTTTTCCAGTATGCCGATACCGCGCTCAATCCGGCCAAGCCGGTGGAGGACATCATCTCCCGCCCGCTGGCCTTCTATCACCGGCTGAACCGGCAGGCGCGCTCGAAGCGCGTCGACGAACTGCTCGACATGGTCCGCCTACCGAGAGCACTGCGCTATCGTCGTCCGTCGGAACTTTCGGGCGGCCAGAAGCAGCGGGTGAACTTTGCGCGTGCCTTGGCGGCCGGACCCAAGCTCATCATCTGCGATGAAATCACCTCGGCGCTCGACACGGTCGTGGCAGCGGCGGTGATCGAACTGCTCAAGGAGCTGCAGCGCGAGCTTGGCCTTTCCTATATCTTCATCAGCCACGACCTCTCCGTCGTCGAGGCAATCTGCGACGAGATCATGGTGATGTACAATGGCGAGCGGGTGGAGCAGATCACGCCCGACAAGCTGAAGGCGCCCACCCACCCCTATTCGAAGCTTCTGTTCTCCTCCGTGCCGAAGCTCGATCCGACCTGGCTCGACGGGCTCGTCCGAGACCCCGAGCTGGTCAGTCAGTACGGCCACCGCTAAGAGCAAATTCTAGAGCATGATCCCGAAAGGTGGAACCGGTTCGGAGAAGATCATGCTCCAATAAAAAGTTAGATCAGATCAGGATGGCGATTCAACCAAACGTCATCCTGATGTTGGAAGCCTGCAACGCTTTTTGCATCCGGAATGCTTGAAACGAACGCGTAGAGCGACGAAGCGCGGAGCCTACATCGGAAACAGGCTGGGCAGCGGCATGTGCGCCTTGACGATCGGCGACTTCAGCACCACGAAACTGAAATACTTGTCGATGCCGATGTCCATGTCGGTCAGCCGTTCCATGATCGTCTGATACTCGCTGATGCCGGCGGTCATGAATTTCATCAGATAGTCGTAGCCGCCTGAGACAAGGTGGCATTCTATGACCTGGTCGATCTTCTCCACCACGGCGAGAAAGCGGGCGAAGTCGACCTGGCGGTGGTTCTTCAATGTGATCTCAGTGAACACCGTCAGCGTCTGGCCGAGCTTGCCGATATTGACCTGTGCGGAATAGCCCTCGATGTAGCCTTCCGACTGGAGCTTTTTCACCCGCATCAGGCATGGGCTCGGCGACAGATGCACCAGCTCGGCCAGTTCGACATTGGTGATGCGGCCGTTCTTCTGCAGTTCGTGCAGGATCTTGATGTCGATCCGATCCAGCTTCATGGCCGTCTCCACGGAACGCATGCCACAGCACAAAATGCCGTGCTGCCAATACCCAGCGACACTAGCACAGCCCAACGGCCTGTCCATCGGATCGGACACCGCTTTGAAGCGCATCGGCTTCCGAATTCAACCGGATTGCCGGAATAAAATTCTGCCTCGCTCTCAACTGCAGCAGCGCCTGCCTGCGCAGCGCGGTAGATTGAAGCCCCATGGCGGAGATAATCATGCGCGCACCGCTGCAGCAAATTCAGACTTCGCGCGAACTGCCGCAATCCGCGGACGCGGTGGTCATCGGCGGCGGCATCGTCGGCGTCTTTGCGGCCTATTACCTGGCGCGGCGCGGCATGAAGGTCGTGCTCGTCGAAAAGGGGCGCATCGGCGCCGAGCAGTCCTGCCGCAACTGGGGCTGGTGCCGCCAGCAGAACCGTGACGCCCGTGAACTGCCGATGGCGACACGCAGCCTCGATCTGTGGGAGCGTTTCGTGGCGGACAGCGGGGAGGACACCGGCTTTCGCCGCTGCGGCCTGCTCTACCTCAGCAATGACGAGGCGGAACTGGCCAGGTGGGCGCGCTGGCGCGACTTCGCCAGAACGGCCGGCGTCACCACGCTTATGCTCGACGGCGCCGAGGCCAGTGAGCGGGGCCGCGCAACAGGCCGACCATGGAAGGGCGGCGTCTTCTCGCCGAGCGACGGCACCGCTGATCCATCGCGAGCCGCGCCAGCGGTCGCCCGCGCCATCCTGAAGCTGGGCGGCACGGTGCTGCAAAATTGCGCCGCGCGCGGTATCGAAACCGAGGGTGGACGCCTGAGCGCCGTTGTCACGGAAAACGGAACGATCCGGACCAAGGTGGCGGTCCTGGCTGGCGGCGCCTGGGCGTCCTCCTTTTGCCGGCAATTCGGCTTCCGCTTTCCGCAGGCGTCGATCCGCTCTTCGATCCTCTCCGTCTCGCCCGGCGCCGAAGGCCTGCCGGACGCGCTGCACACGGCAAAGATTTCCGTCACGCATCGTGGCAATGGCGGCTACACACTCGCAATCAGCGGACGCGGCCGCGTCGACGTGACGCCGCAGCAGCTGCGCTTCTCGTCGCACTTCGTGCCGATGTTCCTGAAGCGGTGGCGCAGCCTTGCGCCCGGCGGCCTGCAGGGTGTTCGTTCTGGGCACGAAACGCTCAAGCTTTGGCGGCTCGACCAACCGACGCCGATGGAGCGCATGCGCATTCTCGATCCGGTCCCGGACCGGGCGACCATCCGCCTGACCCACGCCCGCGCGCTCGAGCTGTTGCCGGCGCTGCGCCAGACAAGGATCAGCGCGGCCTGGGCCGGCTATATCGACAGCACGCCGGACGGCGTGCCCGCGATCGGCGAGATTGATGCCGTTCCAGGTTTCTTCCTGGCTGCCGGATTTTCGGGACACGGCTTCGGCATAGGATCCGGCGCCGGACACCTGGTGGCCGATCTCGTCACCGGCTCGGAGCCGATTGTCGACCCGAAATCCTACGATCCGCGGCGCTTCGATGCTTCGTCCTGGGGTAAGGTCGCCGATTTCTAAGGCTCGCCACGACTTTCGCACTCGCATCAGCCCTCCTGGAGAAAAGCGCCGACAGGCGCGGGCCGCACAGGCGCCTGTCCGCGAAACCGGCCGACGGCGCCGGGGTTGCAACCAGCCTTCGCCGCGACGAGTTCGACGGCGGCCAATTGGCAGTAGCGCCCTTGGCAGCGCCCCATGCCGACGCGCGAAAGCGATTTCACCCTGTTGGCGTCGCCGCCGCCACGCTCCACGCTCTCACGTATGCTTCCTGCGGTCACGTTCTCGCAGCGGCAGACGATCGCATCGCCGGGGAGTGCCCGGGCCATCGCCTCCGGCCACGGAAAGGCGATGGCCAGGCCGCGTGCAAAGCGCTTGAGCCGCTTAAGCTTGAGCAGCTCGGCGCCGACGGAAGGCATCGGATGTCCCAGATCGGCAAGGCAGGCTGCCGCCGCGAGGCGCCCCGCGATCTCGGCCCCATCAGCCCCGAGCAGGCGAACCCCGTCGCCTGCAAGATAAACGCCGTTGCCGGCCCGCCCCACCTGGTCGGCCTTCGGCAGCCATTGCCGCCACTGTTCGTCATAGGCGAAGGTGCATCCCGCCAGATCGGCGAGATGCGTCTCGGCCCGTAAGTGCCAGCCCATGCCCACCATGTCGCATGACGTGAGGTGCTGCCTTTCGCCAGCGTCGCGCCAGCGCACCGCCACCACCCCCGACCCGTTGGCCTCGATCCGTTCGAGCGTCACGCCCGCATGGTAGCGGCCACCAAGCCGCGCCCGCATAACCAAACCGCGCAACGCGACGGCTGGCCGAGCGGCAAGATCCCACAGGCCTCGCAGTTGCTGGCGCCAGGGGGAGGTGTCGAGCACCGCCACCACATCCGCGCCAGCCTTGACGAGTTGGGCCCCAACCAGGGTCAGCAAAGGCCCGGATCCCATAAGGACGATCCGTCGCCCGAGCGCCACGCCCTGCGCCTTGAGCGCGATCTGCGCAGCACCCAGGCTGTAGACGCCAGCGTTCTGCCAGCCCGGAACGGGAGCGATACGGTCGGACGCGCCGGTGGCCAGGATCAGGCGGTCATAGCCGATCATCTGCACGCCGTGCTCTGCCAATACGTGCAGCATCCCCTGATGCGCGGCGATGACCGAACTGCTTGCGCGATGGGTGAGCCGCCGCTCTTCGACCAGCCGGTCGAAAAGCGAATGCAGGGCGCGGGCCTTGGCCGCCTCCGATCCATAGAGCTGCTGCGGCGTGCGGGTAAACCCGGCTGGCGGGCGGCGATAGATCTGGCCGCCTGCGCGCTGCCCCTCGTCGATCACAATCGGATGGAAGCCAGCATCGACTAGCGTCGCCGCAGCCCTGATACCGGCAGGGCCGGCACCCACGATCACGATGCGCGGCGAGGCAACATCGCTCACGGCCACTTCTCCGACGGCGTCGTGCGCAGTCGCATACCCTCGGCTATCAGGGTTGTGCACGCGCGCAGGCGCGGTCCCTCCTCTTGCCAGACCCAGCAATCCTGGCAGGCACCCATAAGGCAGAAGCCTGCGCGTGGCTCCGATCCGAACTCGGAATTCCGCAAGGCGTGTCCTGACGCCAGCATGGCGGTCAGCACGGTGTCGCCCGCGAGCGCGCCGCGCCTCTCATTGTCGAGAAGGAAATGCACCTCTGCCCGGTCCCGCTCCGCCAGCCGGACGATGCGGCCGCCCGTGATCATTCCGCAGCCTCCCGTATCGGACGAGGACGCGGCAGTTCGGGGAACCGCTCGCAGACCGCATCGAAGGCCGCCTGAACGCCTTCCGGCCCGGAGCGTCCCTTCATGCGGCGGAAGATCTCGGTCTTGGCGAAGAATCGCCAGTGGATCGGCAAGGCGTCCAGGAAGGCCTGGAGGCGGTCATAGGCCGCCGGTGTCCACTGCGCTTCGTAGCCGTCGCGCTCGGGGCCGAAATGGAAATGGCCGACAGGGGGCTTGCGCCGCGCGCGCTGCTGCTCCGTCGCCTCCTCGTCGACCTCGCCAGCGCGCAGGACGACACCGTAGTCGCGCTCGGCCGCAGCCGCCGATACATAGCCGCGCCGCACGTCCTGCGCGACCTTCCACGGCTCGCGCTGATAGGGATCGCCGCGCCCACCGCCCCCGGCCGAGCGGATTTCCAGCACGTCACCGGGCTGCAATACCGCCGTGTCGATGTTGCCCAGCCGCCGCTCGTGCTCGGTCCCTGGATTGACGACCATGTCCGAGAGACCGGCCGCCTTGCCGCCCAGCACGCCCCAGGGTCGGAAGAAGCTGCGGTCGCGGTTGCGCGCAGTGATCCTGGAATCGGGGGCGAAGACACGGAAGGCCATTTCTGTTGCCAGCCCGCCGCGCCAGCGCCCGGCGCCGCCGCTGTCCTTGGCGAGGCCATATCTGACGAATTCGACCGGCGTCTCGGTCTCGGTGATCTCGATCGGCGTGTTCTTGAGATAGGCGGCATCCGCCCCCGAGCCGTTCGTGCCGTCGCGATGCGGCATCGCCCCGCCGCCGCCCACCACCGGGTTCACCGCCGCGATGACGGTCCGGCTGGTGCGCTCATCGACGGTCATGACGTTGACGATGCAATTGTTGCCGGCCGGCGCCGCGGGCAGGCGCTCCGGCACCGCCTGCGAGAAGGCGCCGAAAATGACAGAGCGCAGCCGGGCGCAGGTGAGCGAGCGCATGCCGACGGCCGCGGGATGGACCGGGTTCAGCACCGAACCCTGCGGCGTGATGCAGGTGAAGGGCCGCGTGAGACCCGTGTTGAGCAGGAGCTTCGGGTTGAGCGTATAGAGCACGTAATAGACGCCCACCAGCAGCATGGTGTGACGCGGGTCGCCGCCCGAGGGTACGTTGAGAGATGAGCCGAGCTGCGGGTCGGAGCCGGTGAAGTCGAGCACCGCCTCGTCGCCCTTGATCGTCAGCCTCAGCTTCAGCCGGCAGGGATTGGCTTCGACCGAATCCTCGTCGGCATAGTCGGCGAATTCCCATGTGCCGTCGGGCATGGCGCGCAGCACGTCCCGCGCCTGCGCCTCCGCCTGGTCGAGAAGCGCGGAAACGCCTTCGACGAAGCCGGCCTTGCCGAACTTCCGCACCATCGCCTGGATCTTGCGCTCGCCGGTGTTGAGCGCGCCGACCAGTGCCTTGATGTCGCCGATGTTGAGGTCGGGCTTGCGCACATTGGTGCTCATGATCCGCAGGATGGTCTCGTCGAAGACGCCCTCCCGCACCAGCTTCATCGGCGGGAAGCGGATGCCTTCCTGATGGATTTCGGTCAGCGCCCGGCTGAGCGAGGCCGGCACCGCCCCGCCCATGTCGGTGTTGTGGATGTGCCCGCCGGTCCAGGCGACGATCTCGCCGTCGACGAAGACCGGCTTCCACAGATGCGTGTCGGGCGCATGCGTGGCGACGTGGCCGGAATAGGGATCGTTGGTGAACGCAACATCGCCCGGCCGGTAATCGCCGACCATCGCAATGGCGCGGTGATAAGAAAGCCCCGGATACCAGGTCGCGCCGAGTTCCATCGGCACAGCGAAGGTCGCACCCGACCGGTTCATCAGCATCACGGTGAAATCCTGCGTCTCCTTGACGAAGGCGGAGTGCGCGGTGCGGTGCAGCGTGTGGGCCATATTCTCGGCCGCCGCGCGGGCATGGTTCGCCAGAACCTGCAGGTTTGTCCGGTCAAACATGGCGTCACTCCGGGAAGGTCAGCAGAAGGTTTAGATGGCGGTCGACCCGTGCCTGCGCTCCCGCGGGGATCGCAAATGTGGTGTCTTCCTGAACGACCACGGCAGGCCCATGGAACGTGCTGCCAGGCATGAGGGTCTGGCGGTCGTGAAGGTCGACGGTCTCGACGCCGAGGCCCGTATAGACCGGGAGCCGGCGCGCCGGATTGGCTGGGGCGTCGACCTCATCGGTTTGCGGGAAGGAAAGCTTCGGCCCTGCGCCTATGGCGGACAGCCGGATGTTCACCAGCTCAATATCGCCGTCCGGATCGTGAAAATCGTAGAGCTGCTGATGGGTGAGGTGAAAAGCCCGTACGATGGCGGCCATATCGCCATCCGCCAGCCATTGCGGCGAAAGGACGACTTCGATCTCATAGCTCTGCCCGACATAGCGCATGTCGCAGAAGAGGTTGAGTTCCGCGGCCGCGTCATGCCCCTGCTCTGCGAGCCAATGACGCCCCTCACCCGCAAGCGCTTCGAAGGCCTCGCGGATGGCGGGAAGCGACGCTGCGGACAGCGGGCTGAAGATCGTGCGGATAAAATCGCCGCGCAGATCCGCCACCAACCCGCCGAGTGCCGAGACCACGCCGGGGCGGCGCGGCGCCATCACCCGTTTCATGCCGAGTTCGCGGGCGAGGAAGGCGCCGAGCATCGGGCCGCCGCCGCCGAATGGCATCAGCGTGAAATCGCTCAGGTCGACACCAGCGCGCGAGGCGAGTTTCTCGACCTCGACGAACATTTCCGACACCGCGATATCGAGGATTGCCTGCGCGGTCTGCTCGATCGTGCGGCCGAGCCGGGCGGCAAGCTCGCCGACCGCGCGATGCGCCAATCCAGTATCGATCCGGAGCTGGCCATAGGCCATCTCGCTGTGGCCGAGCCATCCGCACACCACCATGGCGTCAGTCACCGTCGCCCGTTCGCCGCCGCGGCCGTAGCATGCCGGTCCCGGTGCCGAGCCAGCCGATTCCGGCCCGACTCGCAGCACGCCTTGCGCATCGACGCTGGCGATCGAGCCGCCGCCGACGCCGATCGAGCTCACCGACACGGATGGAATGTGGAGCGGGAATTCGCCGATTAGCTCGCCGGTGCCGAACTGCGCCTCGCCGTCTATGATCAGCGCGAAGTCGGCCGACGTCCCACCGATGTCGAGGGTAAGGATCTTGTCTTCGCCGGCTTGACGCGCCAGCCACGAGGCGCCGATGACGCCGGAAGCCGTTCCCGACAAAAGCATGTTCACGCATGCGCGCTTGCCTTCGGCGGCGTTCATCAGCCCACCATTCGATTTCGTCAGCATCGGGCGCGCCGGCACACCGCAGCTCCTCAGCCGCTCTTCCAGCGCTGTCAGATAGCCCGAGACGCGCGGATGGACATAGCCATTGAGAATGGCAGTCGAGCTGCGTTCATACTCGCGGATGACCGGCCACACTTCGGCAGAGGTGAAGACGAAGACGTCCGGTGCCAGGCGGGCGATCGCGGCCTTGACCGAGGCTTCCTGCGCGGCGTTGCGCCAGGCATGGAGGAAGGACACAATAATCCCTTGCGCTCCGCCTGCTTTCGCAGCCGCAACCGCCCGTTCGACGACGGCGATGTCGGGTGCCTGAGTTTCACTGCCATCGGCACGCATGCGGGCCGGAATGCCGAACACCATGTCGCGCGAGATCAGCGGGTCCGGCCGCGCGCAGAACAGCGAATACATGTCCGGCATTCGCAGCCGCGCGAGCTCGATCACGTCCTCGAAGCCGGCATTGGTGAACAGCGCGAGCGGGGCGCCCTTGCGCTGGATGATGGTATTGATGCCGACGGTCGTGCCGTGCACGAAGCGCGTCATATGGATGGGATCGAAGCCTTCACGTTCCGCCAGGAGGGCGAGCCCCGCCATCAGCTCGGCGCCCGGATGGTCCGGCGTCGTCAGCACCTTCAGCGAGGCGACCCGGCCGGAACGGGTCTCCAGCGCGCAGAAGTCAATGAACGTTCCGCCGATATCGACGCCGACCTTCCAGTCGGCTTCGTTCTGCGCCTCGTCCGCCGCGATGGCACCGTCCATGATGCGTCCCTTCCTGTCTGCCGACCAAAACTCGCACGAGCGGACGATCAACGTCCAAGATGGATGAGGGGGAAGGATATAAGTCCTGCTTATGCCTTGGCGCGATGCTCACCGAGAACGGCGGAACAGGCCGTACGGATTTCGTCGCGCATCATCTCGTCGGCGCGCGACAGGGCCCGGGCACGCGACGTGAGCAGCGCGATCGGAAATTCCGGTCCGGCCGCCAATGGCCTGACAGCAAGGCCGGCGAACTGGTGCCAGGGCAGCAGCGCGTCGACCAGGCCGATACCCAGGCCGGCCTGGACGAAACCGATCGCGGAAATAGAGACGTCGATCTCTAGCGATGGTGAAAGCGCCACGCCTTGCGCGCGGGCAGCGTGGGCCAGTTCGTCAGCGGGGCGGGTATTGCCGCGATAGGATATCAGCTCCTCCCCGGCCAGGTCGGCGAGCGTCAGCTCCGTTTTCTTCTGCAGTGAATGCCCGGCAGGCAGCAGGCAGGCGAAGCCGACGCTGCCGATCATCTCCGCCTCGATATCGGGAGGCAGCCGGTCGTCCATGGCTACGCCGAGGCTGGCATCGCCGGCGCGCAGCATGTCGACGATCGCGGCGATCGGGGCGCTATGGGAACGCAGCAAAATGTCCGGATGCTGCGTCCGGAATGCGGTGAAGGCGCGCGGCAATATCGCCATGGCCGGCGGTGGCGAAGCCGCGACCCGCACCAGCCCGGTCCGCCCGAGACGCAGGTCGGTAGTCTTGCGGCGCAAACCGTCCAGTCCCGCCGACAGCCGCTCGGCATCGGCGAAGATCTCGAGCGCCTCAGGCGTCGGCCGCAGCCGGCCTTTGACCCGTTCGAACAGGGTGAAGCCAAGCTCGTCCTCGGTATGAAGCAGTATCTGGCTGAGCGCGGGCTGCGAGATGTTCAGCATCCGCGCCGCGGCGGTCACGGTGCTTGCGCGCATGACGGCGATGAACACTTCGAGCTGCCGGGCCCGCAAATCCCAACTCCATAGGTCGAGCTTATGACTTCCGTCCAAACCCATCTTTGACGCAATGCCGCGGCGCCGACAAGATGGATGCATCCAAGGATCAGCTGCTCTTCGCTAAGGAATGACTATGGATGTGATCGTGCTGGGCGGCGGACTGATGGGGACGGCTTCGGCCTATTTTCTCGCCAGGCGCGGCGCGCGCGTGACGCTGATCGAGCGCAACCAGGTCGGCACCGGGGCGACGGTCGCCTCTTTCGGCAACATCCGGCGTACGGGGCGTCATCTCACTCAGCTTCCGCTGGCCCATCGCTCGCTCAGCCTATGGGGTGAGGCCGAAAAGATGCTTGGCCAAGACGTGGAATTCCGCGCCACCGGCCATATCCGGCTGATCTTCGATGAAGGCGGTCTCGCCGACATGCAGGCCTATGCCGAGGCAGCGCGGCCTTGGGGGCTCGAGCTGGAAGAACTTGGCTCGCGCGAGATTCGCGCGCGTTTTCCCGGCCTCGGTCCCGACGCGATCGCGGCCTCGTTCTCGCCGCAGGATGGCAGCGGCAATCCGCGGCTGATCGCGCCGGCCTTCGCCGAAGCCGCCCGTAAGCTGGGCGCGGAAATCATCGAGGGAGCCCTGGTCGAAAAGCTCGAGCGGACTGACTCCGGTTTTCTTGTCGCCACCTCCAAAGGTTCATTTGCCGCCGAATGCCTGCTCAACGCCGCGGGCGCTTGGGGCGCAGGCATCGCCGCGCGGTTCGGCGAAGAGGTCCCACTCGACGCTCGCGGCCCGCAGATGGGCGTGACCGAGCCGCTGCCGCACCGAATCCTGCCGGTGGTCGGCATCTGGACGCGCGACAAGGATCATGGCGCCTATCTGCGTCAGGTCGAACGCGGCAACATCGTCTTCGGCGGCGCGGCCGAGCGGGTAGCGGTGAACCTCGATCCCGGTTACGCAACCGCCGATCCCATGCGCCTTCCGGTGCAATTGCACGCAGTCGCGCGGCTGTTGCCGGCGATCGCGCGGGTCGCGGTCATTCGCACATGGTCGGGCTGCGAGGGCTATGTGCGCGACATGCTGCCGGTCATGGGACGCTCAATGACGACGCCGGGCTTGTTCCATGCCTTCGGTTTCTGCGGGCATGGCTTCCAGCTCGGCCCGGGCGTGGGCGACGCCATGGCCGAGCTTATGATGACCGGCCGCTGCGAAACGCCGCTCGACGATTTCAGGATCGACCGCTTCGCCCGCGCAGCCTGACGAAGCGAATCGATTGCGATTGGCGTCCCCAGGCCACTAGCAATGACCGTTTTTGGGAAACGCCAGAGCCTACGCGGCGGCCGATATCAGCGCAAAGCTGCCATTCAGAGAAGATAATAAGGTCGTCGAGTGGCTGGATCAGCTTCTTGAATCGACTTTGGCGAACTGCTTCGCAACCCATTGGCGAATAACGATCTTGTTAGTCGCTGAGGGACGGCCTTTACCAATGAAGATCAATAGCTTGCGGGGTGGTTCGCCAATTCATGTCCTTCGTATGATTTTGTGTGGTCCGGCGAACCTCATTTTAGGCACTTGGATTAAGACGTCGGCCGCATCACGAGGCAGAGCATATAGCATCGCAAGTAGGTTGGTTGCGGGGACCCGCAACCCGTTTTGTCATAACACCGTCAGACTCTTGATTTTGGTCGGGTTTGGCGAGTTCCAGGATGCCGAACAACTCGCCACGTAGCTCGGCATGAACCTCGCCGCGCTTGTCGCCGGGCGTGAGGACGATCTCTCCGATCAACGAGCGCAGTGCCTCGGACGCTGGACGTCCGTCCTCGTGGTCGGCGAGGGCTTGCGTGAGTTGCTCGACCCGCTTGCGGTAGAGAGTGGCGACGTTGGGATGCAGGTCCGGCACGTCAGTGGGCGCCACCGCCAGCCTCGCGGTGATCTCCGCCTTCTGCCTCTCCAGGTCTTCCATCCTTGCTTTCATCGAAGGTTGGTATAGGCCATCCTCGATCGCGGCCATGATGCCGGCGATGGCGCGCTCGATCTTGTCGAGTGCCTTGCGATCCTGTTCGCCTTGCGCGCGACGCTCCTGGTTGAGGCGGTTGGTCTCCTGCGCATAGGCTCTGATCGCCTCGGCCACGGCATCGGCCGAGACGAGCCTTTCCTTCAGGCCTGCGAGGACGCGCCGTTCGATCTTCTCGCGGGTGATGGTGCGGCCGTTGGCGCAGATGCCTCGGCGCTGATGATTGAGGCAGGCATAGCGCTCGCGCGTGAACAGGCCGTAGCGTCCGCCGCAGCAACCGCAGGTGAGCAGGCCGGAAAGGAGGGAGACGGGCCGCTTCATCGTGTGCAGCTTCTTGGCCCGGGCCTTGCGCGTGGCTATCGCCACCGCCTCGAACTGGCTGGCGATGGATTTCTGCCTCTCCTTAACGGCCTGCCACAATTCGTCCTCGACGATCCTGAGATGCGGCACCTCGGTGCGAATCCATTTGGCAGGCGGATTGGGCCGCGACACGCGCTTGCCGGTGGCGGGATCCTTGACGAAGTGCAGGCGGTTCCAAACCAGCACGCCGGTGTAGAGCTCGTTGTTGATGACGCCGGTGCCCCGGATGACATGCCCGCGCACGCTGGTATCGCCCCAGTGCCGGCCAAGCGGGCCTGGAACGCTCTCCTTATTGAGGTCGACGGCGATTGCCTTCGGGCTCTTGCCTGCGGCGAATTCGCGGAAGATGCGGCGCACGATGGCCGCTTCCTCCGGCACGACCTCGCGATCGCCACGGACGGGCTCGCCTGTTCCATCCAGCTTCTTCACCACCCGGTAGCCGTAGCACAGGCCGCCTCCGGCCTTGCCTTTCTCCACCCTACCCCGCAGGCCGCGATGGGTCTTGAGGGCAAGGTCCTTGAGGAAGAGGGCGTTCATCGTGCCCTTGAGGCCAACATGCAATTCGCTGATCTCGCCCTCGGCCAACGTGACGATGGCAACGCCGGCGAATTTGAGATGCTTGAAGAGCGTGGCTACATCTGCCTGGTCGCGGCTGATGCGATCGAGCGCTTCGGCCAGCACCACCTCGAAGCGGCCCCGCTGGGCATCGCGCACCAATTGCTGGATGCCCGGCCGCAGCACTGTGCTGGCCCCTGAGATCGCCGCATCCTCATAGGTTCCAGCCACGCTCCAGCCCTCACGCGCTGCCTGCTCGCGGCACAGCCTCAACTGGTCCTCTATGGAGGCATCCCGCTGGCTATCGGAAGAATAGCGGGCATAGACTGCGACACGAGTCATGGCGGCGGATCCTCTCTCCTATTCCCAAGGCGGTCGCCATCAAGCCCCCTGCCCTCTTCCTTTCGGCGGCCCGGCCGATTGTCGTTGGCCACCTGCCCCGCCTCGAATGCCTCCCGCGCTAGCCGCCGGCCGATTAGTCGGGCGATGTCCAACACGACACGATCCAGCTTGGCCGCCGCCATGTTTTCAGGGGGACTCTCGGGGCTGACGAGGTCGCGGTTGTCGTTCGCCGGAAGCAAAGCCTGTGGCCCGGTGCTGGTTTCCTCCGACATGCCGGTCGCTCTCCCAATAGTGGATCGACCTGCCATCGGGGACCTTTGGACGGCGATGAAAAGCACCAAGTTCATGTCGTAGGGCAACAGCGTGCAATCACTTGCGCCGTGCGGGTTCATCTTAATCGTCAGGGTCGGGGTTGCAGGCGACAATTGTAAGCGGGCGAGTCACAGGACCGCTGCATCGCCATAGTACTCCGCGTCTTCTTCTTCTTTCAGCGCCGCGACCAGCTTAACTGCGGACTCCCAATGCCTGGCAACATCGCGCCGCGTCTTTTCCCGGCTGCGGCGACCAACCGGCAAATCTCCCGCGATCGCCTTTAAGTCACGCAATACGGAAGCTATGTGCGGCCACGGGAAGTCGGTTGGGTCACCAATATCCCGATCGGCACCCAGGATTATTTCTAATTTGGCGATGACGCCGACGAGCGATGTAGCCGCGACTTCGGGGATTGAATCCTGAAGCTTCAGAGCTTCGGCCATCGCAAAGACCTCGGCTTGGCAAGCTATGAGATGCTCAGAGTCTAGACCCGTAGTAGACACTGATAGTTGCCACGACATCGGCTCGCCCGCGGTCAATACCTGAATTCCGGTATTGGCGAGCATTCGCGCCTCCATCCGCTGCTGAATTCGACACAACAGCAATGAGGCATATCGAGCTCGTTGCCACTCCCTCCATAGTCCCAAAGCGGAGTCTGTGGCTTGGGACTCCGGCCTCTCGAGCTCATCGCGTTGGCGGCCGATGACGAAAGGCAAAGTCGTGGTATTGTCGGAATCAACCATGATCCGAGCTCCAAACAGCTTGGGTTGTGGTCAGGCCGAGCGACGTGTTCGTGCACGTTGTTCGGCCGCAAATCGAAAACCACAATTTACGTACATACCGTACATTACGGACATACTCATTGTCAAACACGCCGGATGCTATTGATAACAAAACTGAGCGCTTCGAGCTGCGGCTTACGAGCGACTTGCTTGCCCGCGTTGACGAATGGCGCCGAAATCAGCCCGATCTTCCCACCAGATCGGAGGCTTTCCGCCGACTTGTAGAAGCTGGTCTAGGCTCTAAGACAACCGGTAAGCTAGGCGGCACATGACTCAAGAGGAGTTGGCAGAGCGCTCCGGTCTGACCGCCCGCTATATAGGTGCCATTGAACGCGCTGATGTTTCGGCAAGGCACGGTTCTTGGGCGCATCGCCGACGCGCTAGGAATGGAGCCGGAAGCACTCATTCGCAACGCGAAAAGCGGTCATTCTGAATAGGCCCACGCATACGCCGCTCGCGAGCGCGCCGTAAACAGTGCTGTAGCGAGCGAGCGGCGGGTTTGCGCCTCTTTTGGTTGTTCAATTGGTTTATGGCGTTTGCCAAAAGGGGACGTTTCCGATAGGCCGCAATGAGCTCGAGGCGATCGCGGCGAGCACCGCTTGCCGCTTCGGCAAAATCGGTTCATCGGGAGCGAACTGAGCGCAAGCCAAGGGCGTATATGCAACGGTCACCGCCATCACGAGTTCTCTCGCCAGTTCGCTATCAGCCATGTCGTCGGTCGCCGTGCAGGCCAGTTCGCCGATCCTCATGTCATGAAACTCGTTGTTACTGTTTTCAGCTTTTATGATGGCGCGCAGTTTAGCCAGAGCCGTGACCCGATCGACAAGCTGCGTTTCGGGATCGTGCAGCAGTTGCAAGCCGTGAACCTCCTCGAGGCGCTTTTCATCTGGCCATTCCCTTGGCAGCACGCTTTGATCGCGGCATTGCTGGCCGCCCACCAAACTCGGCTGCGGAGTATACCTCCTCCGACGGTTTTCGATCCGGTGGGAAGCCCATGTCGTGCCACCCTTCGACCGCAAACGAGCCCTCTGCAGCTTCCACGGCTTTTATTCGGGCGCGATCCAGCACTTCCTTTGCCGCTGCAATACCGCGCGCCCAGCGCCGCCCGATCACATTATGATTGATTGCGGAATTCACACGCTTGTCGCACTCTTCGCGCTTCGTAGCTTTCGAGGAGGAAAGGCTATGTTGTATCCCGGCCAAGTCGTCACGAGTGACGAACTCGACATGCTCACCCGCGTCTACAAGACCATCAGCCAGGAGCGGCATATTCCGGCTGACAGCCCACGATGCGAGAAAGTGGCGGTTCACATTTTCAAGCTCTTCATGAACGGGCTCACGGACGAGGATGAACTGCTGTTTGCTGTACGTAACCGCGGCCCTCTTGTACCGGCCCACCAGATCGAGCAGGTACACGTGAGCTAGTCGGTATGCGCTCCGGCACCGGCTTCCGCGCTTTATGCAGCAGCGTAATCAGCAATTCGTCCCACTCCCGCTCATAAGCGGCGGGGCAACGCGCTTCATACTCCGTCATTTGCCCACTCCAAGCAGGCCGTTACTGCGGGCTCTGGCGAGCGCAGCCATTCGCTGGCCATGGGCAGCCTGGGATCTGGTTCCAAGAATTGATGACACGCTCAAAACGTCCGCTTTGCGCCTGATGTCGGCCATTGGAGCCAGCTTGCCCCCGCCCGTAAGCAGACATCGCTGCTCAAAAAGTTAGGCATGGGAGCCGCGGGAGGCGAGAAAAAGCGGCAGCCGGCGTTCTGTACGGGCCACGTCTCGCCGATGACGCTCTTGACGTTGGCTCCTCCAATATCAGAACCACGCCGCCGATACTTGACATCGATTTCCCATCGAAGCGCCCGGGCCGCAGATCAGTCGCAGGACCGATAGGCTGCTCGTCACAAGCTTTGACCCAACCACTCGGCAGCATGCTTGCTCTCCTCGTCGTGCAGTCTGGCCTTGCGCCTCCCTGGCTAACCAAATACGACCCCTAGCTCACTTTGACCCACTTCGATGATATAGCCGTCTGGATCGCGAATGTAGCAGCGCGTCTCGCCGTACTTCTCCATCGGCTCGGTAATGAATTCAGCACCTCGGGCTTGCCATAGTTCATGGCAGCCGTGGATATCGGCAACGCGAATGTTCAGAAAGCTGCTGGCTAAATTGGGATCGCCGGGAACATCAAGCATGACGGACGGTTTGTCGGGGGTAGGCCCACCCCCGACGTTTACGATCAGCCAAGTATTCGCGATCTGAATGTAGCCGGGCGCACCACTGCTATCTCCCAGGCTCAGAATGCGGCCTCCGAAGACCTTCTCGTAAAACCGCGCCGAACGACCGATGTCGGCCACTGTCAAAAAATGCGCGACGGTAAAGCCCTTTTGCGGGGGCATTGCATAGATTTGATCCGCTACGATTGCTTGGGTCATCCGGGACTCCCATTGAGACAAGGTTCAAATCTTCGCGACCTTCCTTGGCTGCCGATCCTGCGCGGGCGTCTCCTTTGCAAATCGGCAGTTGTGAGCAGCCCGTGGCAAGGGAACGTCGCAGTGCCGACCGAAGCACCTACCAAGTCGCGGCCCTTCAGACCCACGAAGCACGGCTATACGTGGCCGCTATTGCAGGGCGGAATTTGCACACGGGATCATTTCTCCTCCTGGGCGACAGGCAGTAGAGAACCGGAGATAGCCGAAATGATCGTTCTGACGGTTAGCCACAGGATAAGCAGGTTGACGCCAACAAAAACCGGCAGAGCAAGGACCGTCGCAACATTCGTGTCGCCTCGAACAGCCAGCTTTTCAATTGACGTTGCCAATGCTGTGGCCCCGAAGCTGACACTCCAAAGTCCGGCGGAGAAGCGTCGTAGGATCCGTGAGAGAATGGCGCCAACGACAATTGCTTGCAGAAGCGCGTAACCCACGAGGGAGTGGACGAACACGTCTCCAGCGGTACCCGACAAATCAGCGTAGGCCAGTGAGCACACCGCCGGCGGCGCCAGTTGGACACCCATCGTCGATCGGATCTGGCTGGCTAGCGGCTCACCAAAATAGAGCCGGCCAAACAATAGCGATTCGGTCGCCAGCCATGAGAAGAGTCCCGCCCCTAACGCCAGCTCGGCCCAGTCAAACCAGCCAAATGTCGACAAGCCAATACTCAGGACAAAAGAGGCCGCGGCAACCGGCAAATATAGGGCAGGGGTCGCGTCGGACATCGAAATCGTCCCCCGCCAGATCATTTGGGTCCGCCAGATGCCGTAGCTTGCTGCGAGCACACCTCCCGTAGAAAGCAGCACGACTGCCCCAATCTTGCTGTAGGGCAACATGCTCACTGCAGTGAGCATCATGCCGACGCCCGCCAGACCAGGGAAGCAATTCTGAACGGGATTGGCGAGCTCTGCTCGCAGCGCCATTGGAGCCAGCGACAACTTCAGAATGTAGAGCGTCAGAAGGACTGCCCACAGACACGCCGCAAGCAACACCAATGCCACAACAATCCCCTCCGGAGCCGCCCAGAGCTGATGCGCTAACTGCCACGAACCAGCGAAGGAACTTGTCCCCAGGCCGATCGCAAAGAACGAAGCGGGAAACCGCGCTATCAGAGATTTTTCCATGGGCGGAGGGATCATCCCCTCGTGCGCGGATGCCACCGCTTCGTCCAACGCCAACCCACTCAGTGGTGTGATGCCTTCAGATATGGACGGCTTTTCCATTGTTGCTCCTCACGGTTTCCGGCTCGTGGTGATAGGGGATTGTCACAGCACACCCGGTGCCCGGCCGCAGTCGCGATTGGACCGCTCGCAGTGCTTCGTCAGCTTGTTGCGGGCAATCGCAATGTCACGGTTGTGCCCATCCCGAGTACGCTCTCGATATGGACGCTTCCTCCGGACTCTTCGGCGAAACGTTTCACCATCGGCAGGCCGACACCGCCAAAGCCACCGCCCTTTGTCGTGAAGAAGGGATCAAATGCCCGGACCACTGTCTCGCCGGTCATTCCAATTCCGCTGTCCCGAATGCGAATGGCGACCTGACGAAGGCTTTCCGGGGCAAAGGCGTCGATTGAGATCAAACCGCCGTCAGGCATTGCGTCACGAGCGTTGAACACAAGGTTCAGGACCGCGTTCTGCAAGCCTGCCCGATCGCACCTTACCAAAGGGAGGTTGGAATCTACCCGAAACTCAAAACGAACATTTTCATATCGAGCACTTCGGACAAGAGATTCGATCTCGACCAGGCACACGCTTATGTTCGCATGCTCGACATTGCCCTGAATCTCCCGGGCCGTCTTGATCGTCTGCCTGACAAGGCCGCCCGCTCGATCCAACGCGGTTCTGGCACCGGCAATTACAATATCAATTCCCGGAACCGCTGAGATGCTGGGCTCGCGAGCCAGATGGTTCAACGCAGAGGAAGCCACCTGGATGAGATTGCCGAGGTCATGGACCACCCCCGCCGTGGATAACTGCGAACGCACGCGACCCCCAGGAACGACGCCTGGGCTGAGAGACACGTCATCATCCATCTCTGGTCCTGACATTCCATTCCTCCGTTTGCCCGGTCGACAGTTCTTGCGTCAGTCCCAGCCACACAGCGCCACTTGTGCTGCAATCCAGCAATGAATCTGACGCCAGACACGGCTCTTGCTTGGCCCCGCTTCAAAGAACTCCTGCGTACAGGCCCGCCCCGATCGCGACGCAGAGCGCGCCGCTCGCGCGACTGAGGGGAACTGACGCAGAGCGCTGCAAGGCGAGCGCCAATCCGATTCCGATTGCTTGCAAGACCGCGGTGGCAGACGCAAATCCCGCAACGAATTCAACCCCATTCACGGTCTCAGGCAACTCAGTTCCATGGGCGTGACCATGCAGCAGCGCAAAAAGAGCAATGATGGCAGCTCCGATCCATACCGGCGGATTTACCGCCGACGCCACCATGAGCCCCAGGATGATCACCGAAGCCAGGATGCCGGGCTCCACCAACGGCACAGTGATGTGCGCCAGGCCAAGAGCGCCGCCAATCAGCATCACCACAAGGAAGGTCAACGGCCACACCCACAGCGCACGGTTTCCCTTGGCGGCGGCCCACATCCCGACGGCCACCATGGCCGTGATGTGATCGAGGCCCGTGAGGGGATGACCCAACCCTGCGTTAAAGGAAACGACGGAATCAACGCCGGGGTGGGCAAAGGTTGGCGTTGCCAAGGCGAGGGTTACAGTTATCAAAATCAGGATCAATCGCATGTCTGTCTCCTCAGTGAAGCACACGAGCGGCGTTCGGCCGGGTAGTGGACCGAACAACACCCAGGGAACATCTCCAACCCTCAAAGGTGCGGGTTGTGCGGCGACCCCAGGTACGGGAACTCGGCAAGCAGGTCGCGGTGCGGCCCCACTCCATCCCCCGGAACCCCGCCGTTCGTGAAAATGGCCATAAAGAAATCCGCGGCATCGTCAGTCAGGCTTCTGCCGTTTTCCGGGAATGACGCAGGTCGTGACGGGTCGTAAACGAGAATGTCGGGAAGCAGTGTTCTTGCCACGCGCTCTGCTTCAGCAGGCCGGTATCCTCCCGAGTGCTCAAGGGTGTGCGCGAACGTCTTGATGAACTGGTTGTCGTCTGCCGGCTCGGCAGAGAGATAGTCCTCTCTCTGCTCGCCGGGCAGGAACACTGCCTGCTGGGGTCGAGCACCACGTTCAACCTGTATCCAACGGTCGCCCTGTCTGTCCAAAATGCGGGCCCACAGACCAATGGGCTTGGAACCCAGCGCGGAATTGGCTACTTCCAGCACGATGCTGCAGATATCCTTGTCGGCAAAGAAATCAGCCCCCGTGAACTGCAAATCGGCGACGGCCCCGAGAGTATCGAAGAAAAACGGTTCGCTTCGCCAACCCGCGAAGAAACGGTAATCGCCTGCTTCCGTCACCTCGGCATCGCTTCCTGTCGAGACTGGTGCCGCCATAACGATGACCTCCCCGCCGTCGTCGACCCCAGCCGCCAAGGCGCCTTCCACACGACGCATGGAGGCGATCTGCCTTCCTTCCGATAAGGACGCAAAATTTATTCGATACGCGACATCGGCGACCGCATCGCCGTTTGTGTCGATCTTCAGCTCGTACACCGCGTCGGGGGCGAATGGCTCTACGGTTGTGGAATGTGGATCAATCACCGTCGAGGATGGATGCACATTCATGATGAGGATCGACTTGCTCGCGTCTCCCGGTTTGGGGAAAGCATAAATGTCAGTGAGGTCCAAACGTGCGTCTCCACGAGGAAAGCCAAAGTCAGGGCCTGAATAGTGATGAGACATTATCATGTTCTCCGAATTTTGAACCAAAGCGGAAGCCGAAAGATACATTTATCCCTGACACGAGATTACCATCTGCAAAATCCTGACCACGATAACACCCATCCGTCACTTCAGCAGAACAAACTGTGGCAGCGCCACGAGCCAGAATATATTGGACGATGGTATCTCCAATACTTTGGTCTCGGTCGCATCGGCGGGCCCGCGATGGTACTTTTGGTGGTGAAGGCATCCTCGGTGAAATGTTGGCGAGCGGTGCAGCCCGCGACGCTGACGAAGAAGAGGGAACATGGCTCGCTTGCTATCGGTCAATGTGGGATTGCCGCGCGGCATTCCATGGCAAGGCAAAATCGTCGACACCGCCGTTTGGAAAGCGCCAGTCGAGGGCCCCTGCCAGGTGCGTCGGCTCAACATCGATGGCGACGGGCAAGGAGATATCGCGGGGCACGGTGGCGAACAACGCGCCGTGCTGGTTTATCAAATCGACTCTTATCGGTTCTGGCAAAGCGAGCTAGGTCGAAACGACTTCGTTTACGGGCAATTTGGCGAGAATTTCACGGTCGATGGCTTGCCGGATCGTGAGGTTTGCATTGGCGATCGCTACCGCATCGGCAGCGCGCTGTTGGAAGTGACGCAGCCGCGCGTCACCTGTTACCGTGTTGGCATCCGGATGAATGAGCCGCGTATGGCCGCGCTGCTGGTCGCGCACGGCAGGCCTGGCTTTTACCTGCGCGTACTGGAAGAAGGCCAGGTTCAGGCGGGAGATGAAATCACTCGGGTGGAAGTCGGCCCAGAGGCGATGACGGTCTCCGAGGTGGACGCGCTGCTTTACACGCCCAGCCATCCGCGGAGCCAGCTTGAGCGCGCACTGCGCATTCCCGCGCTGAGTCCTGGTTGGCAAGGATCCTTCCGAGCACTTCTCGCACAAGGGGAGAAGGGAACCACGACGGGAAATGCCGGTCTGGACCCTGTCTCCGGACGGACACCAGCATGGCCGGGGTTCCGGCCGCTGAAGGTGGCTCGCAAGGTCCATGAAAGCGGGACTGTGGTTTCATTGATCCTCGAGCCTACGGATGACTCTCATCTGTACGCCGCCATCCCCGGCCAATTCGTCGTGCTGCGCCTCGCGGTTTCGGCCGACGGGCCGGCTGTTATGCGCAGTTACTCTTTGTCGAGTGCACCCGGGGATCGGTGCTATCGGGTAAGCGTAAAGCGGGAACCGCATGGCGAGGCGAGCACGTTTATAGACGAGAGCGTCCAGGTTGGAGATTTCCTGGACGTGAGCGCGCCACGGGGCAATTTCATTCTCGGGGACGAGGATCGCCCGATAGTGCTGCTGAGCGCCGGAGTAGGCGTTACGCCCATGATGTCGATGCTTCACGCATTGGCAGCCCGAGCGTCGACGCAAGAAGTTTGGTGGTTCCATGGGGCCCATTGCGGTCGCGAGCATCCTTTCGCCGAAGAGGCCCGAAACCTGCTTGAGGCCTTGACGCGCAGCCATTCCCACATACGCTACAGTTCGCCCGATCGCGAGGACAGGTTAGGTGTCGATTTCGACGCTATCGGACGCTTGGATGTGCGCGCACTCCAAGATCTGGGTGTGCCGCCAGATGCCGACTTCTACATCTGCGGACCATCGGTGTTCATGAGTGGCATGACTGCCGGTCTTGCCACATGCGCCGTCGCCCCTGCAAGAATCCATACCGAAGTGTTTGGCCCAGGTCCTTCGACGACGCCCGGGATAGCCAGCGATCCATCGCGATCGCCGCATCCGCTGGTTGAAGCTCCCAACGCGGGCCCCCGTGTTTCTTTTGCCCGGAGTGGCTTGAGCGTCCGCTGGGGATCACGGTTTCAGAGCTTACTTGAACTTGCCGAAGCCTGCGACGTGCCCACGCGATGGTCATGCCGAACTGGCGTCTGCCATGCTTGCGAGACGGGACTCGTCACTGGGACCGTCACCTATAGCCCCGAGCCAATCGACCCGCCGGCGACGGCCAATGCGCTGATTTGCTGCTCGCAGCCCGATGGGGACGTCGTTCTCGACCTTTGATCTGCCCCGGGGAATTTCGACACCGGAGCTATCGCTCGCAGCATTGGAAATCTCCGCGCGTGGCCACTGCGTCGGCAGCGGGCCACCGGTCTGTTCCGCCACCATGAACTGCGCGTAGCAGTCGGGCCAGTTGTTCGTCACGCTGGCCGCCAGTCCGCCTTTCATGCTCGACATGTGCCGAAGCCGCCCGCCGCAACGCAGCGGCAAGCTCCGAAAACTCAAGAATGTCGTGTCCTGCGCGTCCTCGCGACCAGGCAATCGGTGCGTGATCTCCTGCAACAGCCACCATTGCCATCGGGATCGGCGAATGTGGCAAAAGACGAATAGCTGCGCGCCTCTGGATCTCGGCCGCCGATAGGTGGCTGGCCTGGGCCGGCCCGATGATACACCTCGCTAGCGTCGACCCCACGCGCCACGAGTTCAGCGCGTGCCGCTTCGATGTCGGGGACGACAAGGTAAATTACCTTCGCGGACCCAGGCTCGGCCGAAGTCAGGCCCTTGCCGAAGTGCACGCAGCACGCTGAGCCCGGAGGGGTGAATTGAACAACGCGGAATGCATTGCCGACGACAAAGTCCGCATCGAGCCTCCAGCCCAGACGGCTGTAGAAGCTCTTGGAGCGATCGACGTCGGAGACACCGATGACGATGGCCTCCAGCTTCATCTCGATGGTGGCCCTTTTCGCAATTTCAGTCGCAGTTGCAACGCTCATTGCATCATTACTCACGTCAATCTCCTCGGGTTGGGCCTTCGGACACTTTGGACGTGCGAAAACGAAGACCGGTCAACTGCATCAATCGAGCCATGGCGTCGCCGAATGCCATCCTCCGGCCGTCATACCCGCCTAGCCCGGCGGACTGAGCCAACGCCGGTTCGATACGCTGGTCGCGCTCCCATGCTTGCGCCGTGCCTGGAAGCGCACCGACGATTCCGACACGTGCAGTCGCGGCAACCAGCTGGCGCTCCGAGGGAGTCAGCAATCTCGTTCCTGCCACCTTGGGCTCTATCGTTAGGCTCGCTTGAGACACCATCCGACCCCAATGGAGATAAATCCATTGCACGTTGGTATAGGCAACCGCCGGCGACGCCGATTACAGTCGAATCTCGGCAACTCCTGGCGAAGAGGCGCCTTGGACATTAGGGACTCCAAAAGGCCGGTACCCGCACCAATCTGGGCATTTGTCCGGCAGCCCATTCCAAAGTATCGGCGATACCATCGAACAATGGTGAACTCGCAGAAACGTTGATACTTCACACTCCATCTGGACTTGCTCCAGTGAATCCATGGTTGGGTAAACATTGTGGTTACCGATATTGCTGGTGACGCATATCAACAAAGGAAGGAGTTTATCATGAATATCAGAGGTGTGTGCTTGGGAGCGGCGTTTTCTCTTTCGGCGTCCAGCGGGATTGCTGCTGCGGGGGCTCTTGACGTCATTGACCCAATCAACCAGCTGCAGCCCCTTCATACCGGTTCGATCAGGGAAACGGGACACACAAGTCCCGTCATGAGATCGCGGTTCAGGGCGGCGCTGGCCACTCTCCCGAACACGAAGCGCGAGGCGATGATGAGGGAATGCCAGGACGCTGGAATGACGAAGCCCTATGCGGAGTTCTGCGCCGACTTGAATGCGCTTGCCGGCTCGTGATCTTCCAAGCCAGGGCGCGATCCCTGTTCGAGCCGAACGATGGCGGGCCGAGTGCCCGCCATTTGTTTGCGTGGAGGGTTCCATCCAGTGACATTAGGGATGGGACTGTTTACCTCTGCGTCAGCTGGGTAAACGGGGGCAACTGATCCACGTGGCGTTTGAACACTTCCCCATGCGGTAATCGTCCCATGTGAAGCGTGATCTGGCGCAGACAGTTTGGCTATTGAGCACCGCTGAGCCGCGCAGCCATGTTCACCAGGTCCGCGAGCGAGCGAGCTCTCATCTTACGCATGGCCTGACCGCGGTGTGCTTTCACGGTTATTTCGCTGATGCCCAACTCAAACCCGACCTGCTTGTTCAACAGACCGGAGACGACCAGTGCCATGACCTCCTGTTCGCGACGGCTGAGCGACGCGTGCCGATCCCTGAGCTCGTGCAATTCCGAACCAAGAGCGAGTGAGGTCTTGCTCCATTCCAGCGCTGACTCAACCGCCGCCAGGAGCTCTTCGTCACTAAATGGTTTTGTTAGAAATTCCACCGCACCGGCCTTCATTGCCTTAACGCTCATTGGCACGTCGGCATAGCCTGTGACAAAGATGATCGGCATGTCGGTGCGACCGACAGACAAAAGCTTTTGCAGGTCAAGCCCGCTGAGATTGGGGAGATTGATGTCAAGAATCAAACAGTTTGGAACCAGCGCCGGGGGGCAGTTGAGAAATTGCTCCGCCGAGGCGAACGTCTCCGGCCGCCAGCCTGCGGAGCCGATCAGCGACTCAAGAGATTCACGTACCGAGATGTCGTCGTCAACGACGAACACGACAGGCGTTCCTTGTGACATGGATGCCGACTTTGCCCCAACGCCCAGTTCAGTCGCCAAATTCGGATGCATCGCAGAGTATCCTTCTCGCACATCGTTAACAACCACCGCGTTCAAGGTGCACGTAGTGCCGAGCTAAGCGCCGCCTGAAGGGCTCGGTCACTGAAAGGCTTGAACAGACACTCAACCGCACCCTGCTCCATCAGACGCGGCCGGACCGTGCTATCCTTCCACGCTGTTATGTACACAATCGGAATTAGCTGTCCGCGACGCGCCAGCTCAAGTTGCAGTTCAGGCCCCGTCATTTCGGGCATCGCTACGTCAAGAATCAGGCACCTGGTCTCATCAACGCTATCCGATATGAGAAACTCATTTGCTGAAGAGAACGTCTTCACGCTGAAACCGAATTCCTTGAGCAAATCTGGCAAAGATTCGCGCACGGACCGGTCATCGTCGACCACAGAAATTAGTACATGCGCAGTCTTCATCTAACCCCCACTGATTTTTTATCATTATGGGCCACATCCATATCTTGCATCAGCAGGGCCGCGGAAAACTCGGGCACGGAAAAAGAAAACGTAACCCCTGGCCCATCATTTGCGGCTGCCCACAGGCGCCCACAGTGACTGTCGATAATGGATCGACTGATGGACAATCCTATTCCCATGCCGTCACTCTTGGTGGTGTAGAAAGCTTCGAAGAGACGGTGGGAGCCGTCTGGACCGAATCCAGTGCCCGTGTCCTGTACCGACAGCCGCACATGACCGTTCGCCTCCGGCTCGGTCCTGATCATGACCTGCCTGGGACGATCTTCGATCTCGCTCATGGCGTCGGCCGCGTTGCGCAACAAGTTCATGATCACCTGCTGGAGTTGGACTCGATCCCCCGCGACATGCGGTAGCCCTTCGGCCAGTTGGGATTGCAGAACCACGCGACTGTCACGAATGTCTCCTGACGACAGTGCCAGCACCTCGCGCACGGCCTCATTCAGATCCACAGCCTCTATTATCGGAGCCCTCTTGCTAAAAAGCGCGCGCAGCCGAGCGATTACATCCGCCGCCAGGTTGCCGTCGCGTATCGTACGACGCGCCGTCTCGAGCGCGCCGTCGATATTCGGCGGATTGGCGGCCAGCATGCGCAGGCACGTGCTAGCGTTGGTGACAATGCCGGATAGCGGCTGATTGACTTCGTGCGCAATTGACGCCGTCAAGGTTCCAAGGCTTGAAACCTTCGATACGTGTGCAAGTTCAGTCCGGGCCTTCCCAAGCGCCTCCTCTGCGCGTCTGTACTCTGTCACGTCTTGAACCGCGGCGAGGCACTCCAGCCGATCGTCTTGACGACACACGACGCGGCCGAAGGTGCGCAGGAATTTAACACTATGGTCCGGCATTCGTATTCGGATCTCATAGCCCAGATTACCCTCACCGGCGCGAACCCGTGCCATGTGCGTTGATAGGGATGGAATGTCGTCCGGATGGATTCGGTCGAGAATTTGGTTCATCGTCACTGGATGCGCAGGGTCAAACTCGAAAATGCGATAGAGCTCCTCGGAAAACGCGATTTCATCCGTATCCACACGCCATGAAAACGCTCCGGTCGAACTCAGACGCTGAGCTTCGGAAAGCAATGTCTCGGTCCGCCTGAGTGCGGCCTCGGTCAGCGAGCGCTCGATGGCGATGCTGGCTATCTGCGTGGCATGCGCAATAAGATCTTGCTGGTGTGGTGATGGCGACGAGGGCTTTCGCTGAATGATGCAGAAGGTGGCCAGCACTCGCCCTTCCTTGGAACAAACCGGGGTGCTCCAGACCGACCTATATCCGTGTCGCAGCACATGGGACCTAACTGGCGAGTTATACCAGCGAGGATCCCGCTCAATGTCCTCGGTGACGACCTGTACTTTCTCAACGGCCGCTATGCCGCATGGCAGCAAATCACCGCTCAGAGGCGTACCCGCGATCGGATCGCTGTAGGCTGAAGGCAGGGAAGGAGCCACGGCGTAGGCAATTGTCAGGCTATCCTGATCGAACATGTGAACATCACAGAAGCAGTCAGGGGCAGCCTCTTCGACGAATGTGCACAAGGCGCTTAGAACATCACGCAGTGAACTGCCCGACGCGATCATCTCGAGCAGTCGCTTTTCACCCGCCAGAAAGGCTTCTGCCTGTTTGCGACCATCAATATCGTGGCTCACACCATACCAGCGCATCACTTTGCCGGCGTCGTCCCGGATCGGTATGCGACGCGCCATGTGCCAGCGATACGTACCGTCGGCCGCCTGCACTCGGTACTCTAGCTCGAACGGTTCTCCGGTCGCGATACATTCGAGCCATTTGTTCTCTTCAGCTTCGACGTCCTCTGGATGGATTCTATTTCTCCAACCACCATTTGCGATGTCTTCGGAAGAAAGCCCGGTGAAAACGCGTCCCCGCTTGTTGCTGGAAATTTGTGAGCCATCGGCGCGGAAAGCTCCAACCAGCGCCGGGATACCGTCGATCATCCTTTGAAGCTCGCGCTCAGCATCGATGACCTTCTCCTCGGCGCGCTTGCGTTCGTCGATGTCGGTATTGGCACCGTACCACTTGATAATCTTGCCGTATTCGTCTCTCGACGGGTTGGCGCGGATCAGAAACCAGCGATAGGTTCCGTCAGATCGACGCACTCGTGCTTCGGCTTCGCCTGGTACACCCGCGATCATCAACGCCTGCCATTTGGCGGTCAGTTCATCCAGGTCATCGGGATGCATTATGGCGGTCCATCCCCAGCCCTGTGACTGCTCGGCAGACAGACCGGCGTAGTCAAGGTAATGCTGGCTGAAAAACTCGACATAGCCATCGGGGCGGGTCAACCAAGCGAAGGCCGGAATGGTGTCGACAATCAGCTGCAGATCGTGCCGGCTCGTCGCAAGAGCTTCCTTGCTTTCTCGCAGGGCTTCTTCTGTCCGCCGGCGTTCTTCAATTTCCAGCATCAGAGTTCTATTCGCGGCGACGAGTTCGCTCGTTCGCTCTGTAACCCGCTGGTCGAGCTCTTTGGCGAGGCGGTTCTGATCTCTTGCCTGCCGTGCCCCCTGGAGCGCAATGCTCGCCTGGTTGGCAGCAACACTCAAAAGCAGTTGATCGGACTGGCTGGGAAAATCGGCCTTGGCTGAACCCACAACCAGGACTCCAGCTTCCCCCTCAAGCCCCAGTCGCGCCACCGCCAGAAAAACACCACCCACTCCGACATCCATTCTGGCGCTGGACGGCCAATTCGATTCCGTCTCTCCAAGCAGATGATCGAGGGCTTTGCCTATCTCGCTCATCCCCAATGCACAGGCCTGGCCGACCCGAACGATTTCATTCGGGCATGCGCCATCTGTGTCGAACAGCCGTGCATAAACGAAATCAACGGGCAACATGGCGCTTAGCACGTCAAGCAATGTGCTTGCGATGTGAACAGGATCCTCGCCCACCCAGATCGCTGGGAGAGCTAGCAGGCTTACCAAGTCGTTCATCGAGCGCTTGAGCCGTTGATTTTCCTCCCAGGAGGTCTCCACCGGCGGCTCCATGCTAAAGGTCCATTTCTGGCTGAAGCAGCTGTCCGGCTCTGCGTTGGCGCAGTTCCTGAAGGAAATTTTCCGGCGGTACAAAGAATGGATTGTGCTGCAGTATGCCGCCTATGACGATCATGGGATGCGTCCGCATGATATCGACGACCGCGTCGCCGCCGAACTTCGCAAGATCGTACACACAGATGACCGCGTCCTCGTGACGCGACCATACCTCGTTCACCCGCGCTTCGAACTCTACCAGATCGTCAATGTGCGATCTGACCTCACAAGCCCAGTCCATATGGCAGACAATGCGACTAAGTGGAAAATCGCCTCTGACGTTGCCGCTCGCCAGCTGTTCGAAGATCTCCAACATTCGATCCTGATCGAAACGACCGTCCCGAAGGTAGGCTTCGGTATTGGTGCGAAATTCAAGCTGGCCGCTTTGTTCCGCCGCCGTTGTATCAACGCCCGCCGCTGCCAGGCGATGCAAATGCTTGCAGCGCTCGCCCGGATTGACGACGTGGATGACTTTGTCACCGCGCTCGAAGCCATCCTTCATGAAGGGAAGCAACACCCGAGACGCCTCGTCGTCGCCGTTAAAGAATGCGCAGGCGTGCCGCATTTCGCCAAGTTCGGATCCCGCGAAGGGAATGGCTGGCGTCTTCTTATGCATGTTTGCCTCACGGGACGCAGCTCCGCCCCGTCCCACCATGCACGCGGCCAATACCAAGGTCCATTATGCGTTGGTGTCGGTTTGATGAGGGACATCGGGTTGCGACGGTGTCTCCAGCCGTAGCGGTCGGAACCCGCACCGGGGTACTCATTGTTCCATGGTGTCGCCGATACCTTGGAATAATGGATTTTGATTGTTCTTCCGCTCTTGTTGGCCCTGGGTCTCATGTTAGTGAAGGTTTTCGAAATGCGCTCAGACATTGTTCCAGGGTCCAATTTCCCGGATTACGAGTTGCCGGATCACACGGCCGTACGGCGAAAGCTTTCCGATCTGCAGGGAGAAGACCCAATGGTGGTGGTTCTCGGCAGAGGCGGGTTTTGTCCTCGGGACCGTCGGCAGACCGAAGGGCTCGTACGGCTCTATGGTGAAATGGAAGTCGGATATTGCAGGCTCGTGACCATCACGACGGACAATCTTCTGGAAACGAACGAGTATCGATTGGGGGCTGGCGCCCATTGGCCTTTTCTTTCCGACCCGCGGCGCATCATCCAAAAGGACCTTGATATCGCGGAGTACACGGACCCCCTGCACAATCCTATGATTCCTCACGTGGTCGTCTTGGAGCCTGGCCTGGTCGTCTACAAGATCTACAATGGCTACTGGTTCTTCGGTCGACCCACATTGGAAGAGCTCCGCCAGGACATGCGCGCGGTGACTATGAAATCTCGGATGGATTGGGATATTTCGAAACCCGAACTCAGGTCGGCGTGGCAAATGGGCAAAAGGGAGCTTTTCTATCCCTACCAGAAGCCAAGTTCGAAGATTGCGGCAGAGCATTGAATTGCGTTGAAGGCGAGGCAGCGCGCTTTGGCATGGGCTCGGTCGGCCGACGGTCCTCCGGCCTTCGCCGGGCAGCGGCTGGTACATGCGGGACGAAGCCGCCACCCTATGGAGGTCGCGGCCACCCGCCTCGCGGTAGGAGATCGGAAATCCAACTACCGCTATGATGCGGTAGCTGATTGGCGGGCCCGGATCACGTTGCGCTCACGTCGGTGATGGCCCCGAGCAAAGGCCTCCCGCGCTTCCTGAGGCAGGTTGTGACCGATGCCGCCACTGATCAGCCGGTGCTCATATTTGCCCCGAGAACATCCGCGCGTAGGCGCTGGCTTCCGGATGCAGCGCACCGTTGGCGTAGTCTTCGAGCGTGATTGTCGACGCGGCGATCACAGGCGCCTGCGCGAGCCGCTGCTCCAGCGCGTCGCATCGCGTTTCGCCGTTCGAAATGACCTGTTGCCAATTGGGTGCAGGCCCGATTGTCGCTCTCTGCGATCTCAGGGCTGCGTCGGGGTCGGCATTTGCCGAATGCGAAGGTCTGACCCATAGCTGACTTTCGCCTGGACCAGAGCAGGAACTTTTGCGCCGCTCTCCAGTCGCCAATCTTGGCTCACATTCGGGAAAGCGGCCGTTTAGCTGTGTCGGTGGACGATTACGTCCAGAATATTGTGGCCGCTGGCCGCAGAGGGCTCGCCATAAACGCATGTCTTAATTTCCAACGTCATTTTTGGCAAAGCCGATATAGGCATACGGCCCATTCCAGCGCGAAGTGTCGCGTCCAATTAGCAGGCAACGGTCACGCGCGCGCTGGTTTCGAGTGCCATTACACAGAGCCGTGCGCTCGCCACGGCGAGGCCAGTTCAGGCGGGTAGACATGGAACAGAATGACCCTTCCGCGGTTTGCCGGCAGCGTTACAGTGATGGTCGCCGTCCGGTCTCTCTCGCACGTCGGCGAATAGTCGCTTTACGGAGCTGGTTAAGCGCTCTGACGATTTCAGCCTGTTCCTCGGGATCGAACACCCGTAGCACATCAACCATTCAGTCTCACTGGACGGCCCAAGGGAATGGCCGTAGCGTGTTGAAATCCCGGAAACTTCGGCAAACCGATACCAAGGTATAATGCGCGCGAAAGATCGAGTGGCGCATTCTGGGATCGAGGAGATTTTCGATGCTGACAGCAGACGGGCCGATTGCGCCGACCGACCCGCGCATTGCCGAGGAGATCGAACGACGCGTCGCAGAGCGGACGGCCGAGCTCTCCGCCATCAGTGAGGATTTGCGGCGCCAGCTTTCCGTGCGGCACCGTGACAACGAAAATCCGCACCTCCGGGAAATCTTGCTGAAATCCTTCATCGACGGCATTGGGGCACCGGTCACGCTATGCGCGCCAACCGGCGAAATGGTGGCGGTCAACCGGTTCGGCCAGGAATATCACCGCAAATCCGTCGAAGAGATCATGGACTGGACCTCGGGCGAAATGATATTCGCCGCTGATTTGCCGCGTGTGAAAGCGGCATGGCAGCGATCGATCGAGAGCGGCGAGCCCTATGATGTCGAGGTCCGTGCCCGCCGGGCCCACGGACCCTATCGCTGGATGCGTCTCCATGGATTTCCGGTTCGCGATTCCGATGGCAGCATCCTGCGGTGGTGCGTGCTGCATCTGGATATTCATGACAGCAAGTCGGCCGAAGAAGCTCTCGCGGCCAGCGAGCGCAATCTCAAACTGACCATCAACACGATGCCGGCGATGGCCTGGACCGCCGATACGAGCGGGAATGTCGAGTTCTTCAACGACAATTTCCTGGATTATGTCGGCCTGCCGCTCGACCGCATGCTCGACGACAGCTGGAAGCAGGCCGTACACCCCGACGATGTCGATGATCTGCTTGAGACTTGGAAAGTCGTCATGGCCGCCGGCCGGACCGGCGAGACCGAGGCGCGACTGCGGCGCTTCGACGGCACCTATCGCTGGTTCCTGATGCGGGTCAGCCCCCTGCGCGATGAATCCGGAAAGGTCGTGCGGTGGTACGGCATCAACACCGACGTCGATGCTTGGCGGCAGACCGAACGGCAGCGGCAGCAGGCGGAGGATTCGCTGCGCGCCAGCGAATTGATGCTGCGATCGATGCTGGACAGCATCGCTGCGCCGATCGGCTTCTTCAATTCCGACGGCGAACTGGAGGCGGTCAATCATCTGGTCGGCGATTATTTCGGCAAGAGCTTCGAGGAGGTCTCCCAGTGGGAGAACATCGTGCATCCGGATGATCTGGTCGCCTCGCAGGCCGCCTGGCAGCGGGCGATTGACACCGGCGCGGCCTATGAGCACGAGGCCCGCATCCGCCGCGCGGACGGCGAGTATCGTTGGAATGACCATCGCGGCTATCCGATGCGGGACGCCGAAGGCCGCATCGTGCGCTGGTGCGTACTGCAGATCGACATTCACGACCGGAAGCAGGCCGAGGCCCGTCTGGCCGCAAGCGAACGGAATCTCGATCAGATCATCAGCGGGATTCCCGGTTTGGCATGGACCGCTCTTCCCGATGGCCATGCAGACTTCTTGAATCAGCATTATCTCGACTATGTCGGACTTTCACTTGAACAGGCGCGGGGCGTCGGCTGGATGCTGGCCCTTCACCCGGACGATCTGGAGCATTTGATCGCCGATTGGCGCGCCATGATGTCGGAGCGTCGTGGCGGAGAGTCCGAGGCGCGAATCCGCCGATATGATGGGGAATATCGGTGCTTCCTGTTTCGCGCCAGCCCGGTGCTGGATGATGCAGGCAACGTCGTACGCTGGTTCGGTGTTAATACAGACATCGAAGACCTGAAGCGCGCCGAAGCGGCCATGCGGGCGAGCGAGCTCAATCTGCGACAATTGACAGAAACCATTCCCCAGATGCTCTGGAGTGCTACGGCGGATGGCTCGATAGACTACTGCAACAAGCGGCTGCTGGAGTTCACCGGCTTCACCCCCGAAGAAGCGATGGGTACCGGCTGGGCGAAGATGCTGCACCCGGACGACGTCGAGCCAACGGTGAGGGCTTGGCTGCACTGCATCGCAACCGGTGATCCCTATCGGGTCGAGGTGCGGACGCTGCGGGCGTCGGATCAGACCTATCGATGGCTGTTGACCAGTGCGCTGCCGCTGCGCGACGCAGACGGCCGCGTCCTCAAATGGCATGGTGCCTGCGCGGACATGCACGACTGGAAACAGGCCCAAGACGAGCTTCGTGATGCCCAGGCCGAGCTCGCGCATATGACGCGGGTAATGACCATGGGCCATCTCACCGCTTCGATCGCCCATGAACTCAATCAGCCGTTGGCCGGCATCATCACCAATGCCAGCACGTGCTTGCGCATGCTGGCAGCCGATCCACCCAACGTGACAGGTGCGCGAGAGACCGCACGACGAACCATACGAGACGGCAACCGGGCTGCGGATGTGATCGCCAGGCTGCGGTCGCTCTTCAGCAAGAAGGACCCGGTCATCGAAGCGGTGGATGTGAACACGGCCACGCAAGAGGTTATAGCGCTGACGTTGACTGAGTTGAAGAAGGCCAACGTGAGCTTGCGCGTGCAACTGGCCGAGGCGCTCCCATCTGTGGAGGGAGACCGTGTCCAGCTTCAGCAGGTGATCATGAACCTGATCTTGAATGCCATGCAGGCCATGGACGGTATCGCCGACCGGTCCAAGGAGCTGGTCGTGGCGACGGAGCGCGACGGTTGCGACGCCGTGCGCGTCGTCGTCCAGGATGCAGGCGTGGGTTTCGAGGCCGCAATCGCCGAGAAGCTCTTCCATCCGTTCTATACGACCAAGAGGCACGGCATGGGAATCGGTCTCTCAGTCAGCCGATCGATTGTCGAGAACCACCAGGGCCGGCTCTGGGCCGAGCGGAATGACGGTCCTGGCGCTACGTTTATTGTCTCAATCCCGTCCGGGGACGCTGGCGACGGTCCGGAGGTGAACGCATGACGCAACGCCGGAGGTTCATCGCAGTGATCGATGACGACGAGTCGGTACGCGAGTCGGTTCCGGACCTGCTGCGCGAGTTCGGTTACGAGGCGGGCGGATTTTCGTCGGCTGAAGAGTTTCTAGCATCCGATAAGCTCAGGCAGGCTGAGTGTCTGGTGCTCGATATCGCGATGCCGGGAATGTCCGGGCTTGATCTCCAGCGCGAACTGAGCCGGCGGCAGCTGCAGATTCCGATCGTTTTCATCACAGCGCATGGCGATGGGTCGGTACGGCTCCGACTTCATGAGCGCGGCGCTGTCGATTGTCTGCTGAAACCGTTCAGCGATACCGCCCTGATGGAGGCGCTGCAGGGCGTGCTTCGATCGAAGTGATTCGCCTGTCTTGTGTCTGCAAGGAAAGGGAGGCTTAAAATGCATGGGCGCGTGGAGATCAACGTGCCGGGTGCAGCGGCGGTGGACGGCCATGCCGGATGCTACTCAGACAGTCTATATGGTGGATGATGACATCTCCGTCCGCGAGGCACTGGAGGAGCTAAGCGGGTTGGCGGCCGACCGCCTTCAACCCTCATGTCGGCGGTTCTCACCGCTTGGCTGATAATTTTTTAGGTTATCGGGCCCGTCTGAACATCTGCCTGGCCGGGTCGGCTGAGAATCGCGAATTCATCGGTCCACAGATTAGGGTCATAGCGCTCGACGTCCGGATCGCTGCCGAGGTGGCGGCGGCGCGTCGCCCCCAACGACAGGAGCTTCTTGCAGAGCGTCTCTTCATGAGTTGCGCGGTCTGCCCAGAAAGCGAGGCGGGGAGCTCAGGCAGCGCCGAGGCCCGTGTCCTGGGCATGCTGCACGATCCGCGATTGCAGGCGGTCGGGATGAGCCGTCGCCATGCGGAAGCCACCGGACCGCCGTAATCCTGCATGAACAGGCTGTAACGGGAGAGTCCCAGAACCTCGGTGAAGCGGGTAATGACCTCAGCTAGGTGGTCGAAAGTGTAGCCAAACGCGTTCGGGGCAGGCGCAGCGCTATGGCCGAACCCGGGATAGTCCGGCTCGACCAAATGATAACGGTCCGAGAGTCGCGCAAGCAGCGGCTGATACATGCGCGGCGACGACGGCAATCCGTGGAGGAGCAGGATCACCGGCGCATCGCGGTCTCCTGCTTCGCAGTGGAAGATCGGAAGACCATCGACCGAAAATCGTGCGGTAAATGATCGGATGCGCCATCGGATCACATCCCGCTTACGTCGATGATGGCCTGTGTGAAGGCTTGCGGCGCTTCCTGGGGAAGGTTGTGGCCGATGCCGCCCGCGATCAACCGATGCTCGTACTTGCCGGAGAACATCTTCGCATAGGCGCTGGCTTCCGGATGCGGCGCACCATTGGCGTCGCCTTCGAGCGTGATTGTCGGTACGGAGATAACGGGCGCCTCAGCGAGCCGCTGTTCCAGCGCGTCGTATCGCGCCTCGCCTTCCGCCAGCTCGAGCCGCCAGCGGTAATTGTGCATCACGATATCGACATGATCCGGATTGTCGAAGGACGCGGCACTGCGCTCGAAGGTGGCGTCGTCAAAGTTCCATTGCGGCGAGGCAAGCTGCCAGATCAGCCTTGCGAAATCACGCGTGTATTTCTCGTAGCCCGCCCGGCCACGGTCGGTGGCGAAGTAGTACTGGTACCACCATTGAAGCTCAGCCTTGGGCGGCAGCGGCGACTTGCCGGCCTGCTGGTTGCCGATCAGGTAGCCGCTGACCGAGACCATCGACTTGCAGCGCTCCGGCCACAGCGCGGCAATGATGTTTGCCGTGCGGGCACCCCAGTCGCAGCCGCCTATCGTGGCCTTCCCGATGCCGAGCGCATCCATCAGGGCGATGACGTCGGATGCGATTGCCGCCTGCTGGCCATTGCGCGGCGTTTCGCCTGACTGGAACCGCGTCGTGCCATAGCCACGCAGGTGAGGTACGATCACGCGATATTCCTTGGACGCCAGCAATGGAGCGACGTCGACGTAAGTATGGATATCGTAGGGCCAGCCGTGCAGCAGGATGACAGGCGCGCCGTCGGCTGGTCCCAGTTCGACATAGCCGACATTCAGGACGCCGGCGTCGATCTGCTTCGGTGCGCCAACCAAGTTGGGTGTTGTCTGCATCGCTGACGCGGTCGTCTTGTCGGCTCCGCCGGGTGCGGCCTTCGCGGCCGTGGTCACACCGAGTTCGGCGATCGCGAGGGTCATTGCCGCCGCGCCGATTATGTGGCGACGGCGCTCATCGATCCTGTCGGAAACACTGTTCATGGTGATGCCTCTCCTGTGGCAGGACTAATCTCAATTTTCTTGGCATGCGTGATCAAGATGCGAGCCGCTGGTCGCCATCAATGTCGCATGTCGCGCCGGGGCGCCCCATCACGACGGCTTTCATCGTGATGTCTCCTTAGCGGCCTTCTCGATCAGCCGCGCCACGGCTTCAGGGTGCGACACCATCACCAAATGCGAGGCGCCCTTGATGACCACGGTATCCCGTGAGTGGGCCCGAGCAGCCATGAATGCGGAGGCTTCCGCCGGTATGTTCTTGTCGCCGGCCCCGTAGATGAACCAGGTTGGAAACTCTTTCCAGGCCGCTTCAGTTTGGATTTCGTTCAGCGCCGCTTCTTCAATGGGCCTCTGCGCCGCGGCCATCAACTTGGCTTCGGCCTCGGGGACGTCGGCGGCGAACTGCTCGTGGAACCTGTCCTGCCGGATGTAGAGATCCTTGCCTCCGCTGGACAGGCTGACTGGTGGCGAGAGGGCCGGACCGAGCGTGCTGCCGGGATATTGGGCGGCGAGTTGCGCGGCTGTCTCGCCTGCATCCGGCGCGAAGGCGGCGACATAGACCAGCGCCTTGACGTTGGCGTGGCCTTCGGCCGCCTCGCTGATGACCGAGCCGCCGTACGAATGCCCAACGAGAACGACAGGCGATTTGATGGAGCCAAGGATGTCGGCGACGTAGCCGGCGTCGTTTTTGACCCCACGTAGCGGATTGGCGACAGCTACGACGCGATAGCCATCCTTCTCGAGGATTTTGACGACGCCGTTCCAACTCGACGAATCCGCGAACGCACCGTGAACCAGAACGATGGTGGGTTTGTCGGCCTGCGCATATGCATTGCCGAACGAGGCGCTGCCGATCGCCAAGGCTGCGAGCAGTGTTTTCATCTGAATGTCCCTTGATGCTTGAGGTATCGCGCGAACCGCGCGGAGACGTAGCCGTGCCTCCTCGGTGTGGACAAGCCCTGGTGTCCAACCCATGGCCCCAGGGCTTGGCCTATTGCGGCAAGGGCTTCCCGGTCTGCTCCGCCGCCATGTAGGCGGCGTACCAGTCCGGCCAATTCTCATCACGCTGGCCGCCGCTCCGCTGCTCGTGCTCGCCGTGGGCGACCGACGCGCGCCGCATCGCGGCAGCCAGATCCGCTTCAGAGGCGAAGCTTGTCGAATTGCCGTCGATCCGGCCAGGAAGCCGGGCAATGATTTCCTGCAGCACCCAGCCGTTGCCGTCAGGATCGCTGAATGTAGCATACGAGACGTAGCTGCGCCCTTCAGGATCGCGACCGCTGATCGCGGGCTGGCCTGGTCCGGCGCGATGGAACACCTCGCTGACCTCGGCGCCGTGAGCAATGAGGTCGGCACGCGCCGCCTCGATGCCAGAGACGACGAGAAAGAGGCCCTGCGCCGAGCCCGGAGCGGCCGAGGTGATGCCCTTGCCGAAGTGGATCGAGCCTGATGAGCCGGGCGGAGTGAACTGAACGACCCGGAACACGTCGCCGACCACGAAGTCGGCATCAAGCCTCCAGCCTAAGCCGCCGTAGAAGTTCTTGGCACGATCGACATCGGAGACAGGGACAGCGATCACTTCGAGCTTCATATCGAGGGATCGCGCGCTCGCTGTGCGGTCTGCTGTTTCCAGCATTGTCTCGACCTGCCGCGCTTCAACCGTGGATGACATCGTCGTTCCCCTTCTCTTGGTTTTGTCGCAAGGAGTATGTTGCCGCCCTACGCCGCCTCGGCGGACCGACCTGCGGTCCGGCCCGCCGTTTTGAAATGTGGACGACCTGATGGCTGCCCTTCGGCTTCAGATGGACTGGCGCAGCGGGCGGAAGGCGTCTTTGAGCTCTGCGCTAAACACCGTCGGCTGTTCCCAGGCCGCGAAGTGCCCGCCCTTGGCGAGCCGGTTGTAGTGGATCAGCTTCGGATAGGCTTTTTCAGCCCAGCTTTGCGGCGCCTGATAGATCTCGTCCGGGAAGGCGCTCACGGCAACTGGGATCTTGATGCCGCGCGGATCGAAGAAACCCCCCGTCGGGAAATGTGCATTGTCCCAATAGAGGCGGCCCGACGAGATCGCCGTATTGGTCAACCAGTACAGAGTGACGTTGTCGACGATGTCATCCTTCGTCAGCCCTTCGGCGCTCCCATCAAAGACGCGCGTGATGAGCCTGTAACTGCGAATGTCGTGGTCAAGCATCCAGGCGGCCAGCCCGACAGGCGAATCCACGATGCCGTACAGCGTCTGCGGACGGTTGTTCATCTCGATCGCATATCCCAGCCCGTTTTTGTTGAAGTCGTCGAGCTGGCCGTAAGCGCGCTTCTCGTCCGGCGAAAGGTCGGAGGGCGCAGCAGCCCCTGCCGCCAGTGCCTTGGAGATATCGGCGGGCACCGTTGCGGCCATGTTGGTGTGGATGCCCAGCAATCCCGGTGGCTCCTGCAGAGCCATCTCCTCAGAGACGGCGTTCCCCCAATCGCCGCCCTGCGCCACGTATTTCATGTAACCGAGGCGCTGCATCAGCGTTGCCCATGCCTTGGCGATGCGGACTGGGGTCCATCCCGGCGCGATCGGCTTGCCCGAAAAGCCGTAACCTGGAAGCGAGGGGATCACGACGTGAAACGCATCGCCTTCGGTTCCGCCATGCGCGGTCGGATTGGTAAGCGGCTCGATGATCTTCAGCTGTTCTATGACCGAGCCAGGCCAGCCATGCGTCACGACAATCGGCAGCGCGTTCTCGTGCCTGGAACGCACGTGAATGAAGTGGATGTCCAGCCCGTCGATGTCCGTGATGAACTGCGGAAGCGCGTTGAGCCGGGCTTCCACCTTGCGCCAGTCGTAGTCCTTCGCCCAGTGCTGCGCGAGTTTCTGAATCGTCGCCAGTTGCACGCCCTGCGTATCGTCCGTAACGGTCTCCTTGTCCGGCCAGCGGGTCGCCGTCACCCGCCGGCGCAGATCGTCGAGCTCGCTGTCTCCGAAGTTGACAGTGAAGGGACGGATCAACCTTTCCGCCGCTTGGGATATTCCGGGAAGCATGTTGGCAGCCCCGGCGGCGGCTGCGGCGGCAAGTAGTTCGCGTCGTGTCATAAGGTCCTCCTGTCCAAATTGGTTTTTTCGAATGCTCCTAAGAGATCAACTGTCGGTTAAGGCGAATCCATCACACGATGGTATCGGCGATACTTTTGTACTGCTGGACTGCGGGGCGTCTGCTGTCCTTCGTAAGGACAACACCAGCAGCGAGGCCAGGATGCGAGTTCGCTGGCCAACTGATCCGTGCCGCGTATGACCCGGGTCGGGGTTGCGTCCCTACCAGGCCGCTAAACCGGCGCGGCTGCCAGGCAAGCAGCGAACCGATTCCACGCGATGTCTTGCGGTCGGATGGCTAAGAGCAGCTCCTCGCCAGGGTGATATGAACAACGGCTCACCCAGGCATCGTGGAAATGGCAATCCTCGCTCTTCTGGTCGGAGCTCTGTGTCCCGACGCGCGCCAAGCATTTCTGACCTATGCATCAGGTGAAGTCTGCGTTCAGCTGCGACGGCAAATCCTTGGATCGCTGGATCGAGAAATGCAGGCCGGCGAACGATCCGGACTCAGTGAACCACCATTCCACCGATCCGCCGAGTTCCGCTGCCAGGGTTCGGACCCGCCACCGCTCAGGACGCTCCTGGGAGTGCGACGCCGTCGAGCGGCTGTCTCTTACCAGGCACCGCACACTGCCGCCCCATCCACTCAAAGTAACCGCGATAGCTCCTCGCCGGCCCTTTAGATTGTGTCGCGCTGCGCTGCGTACCAGCTCAGATACGATCAGTCCTACCTGCCGGCAACAGGCAGCGTGCAGCCGTATCTCGTCCGTCTTGACGCTGAGCCGAACCCCCAGGTCCTCCGCCAGCGCAGCACATATACTTCCGACGTGAATACCAAGGTCCATGCTTTCGTCGCTAGCCGGGACCATTGGATCTCGGCTGGCCGCAGCTTTCGCGCGTATCCGATCCCCCGCCACTGTCAGCGCAAGGGCGGCAAACGCGTGCCCGCGCAACGCCGTCGCTCGCAACTGACGATGTGTGGTGCGCGTACTGGTCATGACAAAAGGCATGACTTGATCCTCCGCGAGATCTGCGCCACCACGAAATGCCGCGCGACGCAACGCAAAGTCAGAACAGAAGTTGTCCTGCTGATCTATTGCTCCAAGGTGTCGCCGATACCTAAGGCGAATACGCTTTGGCCGGAACATCTCGGGCATCTTCACGGCGGGTTTGGCGAGATAATTTCCCAGGTACTAAATCGCCGACACGAAAGTATCGACGATACTTAGGTCCAATCGAAGTTCATGAACTTGAACGGTAACTGACTGACGTCCCCAGTTTGTGTTCCAAAGGAGGCCTCAATGGACGCCAAGACAGTCGCATCACAGATCCAATTGGTACGAAAAAGTTCCGCCTATTGGCGCGTCACCTTCAACAACGCTCCGCTCAACGTCATGGGACCGGAGATGGTACGGCAATTCCAGGCGACGATCGGCGCCATCGAGGCCGATGAGAGCGTTAGGGTCGTGGTCTTCGACAGCGCGGTGGAAGACTTTTTCCTGAACCATTCAGACTTCATGGCCCCTCTTGAAGAGATGACGTCTATGCCACCCGGACCGACGGGCCTGCCGCCGTGGCCGGATTTCCTCGTGCGCCTTACGCGTGCCCCTGTGGTTTCGATCGCGCTGATCCGTGGGCGCGCGACTGGCAACGGCAGCGAGCTGCTGCTTTCCTGCGACATGAGCTTCGCCAGCAAGGAGAAGACGATCATCTCGCAGTGGGAAGTCGGCGTGGGCATGGTGGCCGGCGGCGGGCCGATGGCTCGGCTGCCTAACCTTATCGGGCGAAATCGCGCCATGGAGGTGCTGCTGAGCTCGGAGGACATTTCCGCCGACAAGGCGGAAGCCTACGGCTACATTAACCGGGCGCTTCCCGACGCTGAACTCGACGCCTACGTTGAAGCGCTCGCCACCCGCATCTCCGGCTTCGACAAGTGGGCCATCGGCCAGACCAAGCGGCTGGTGAATACCAGCTTGCCGCCGGATGTCGAACTCGGCGCCGGATGGGAGGCCTGTATCGCCTCGCTCGGGCGGTCCGCCGCGCAGAATGGCATCAAAGCCCTGACTGCCAAAGGCTTCCAAACGCCCGGCGATGTTGAAAATCGGCTGGGGTTCTACCTCGGCGAACTGGCTCGCTAGGCAATCACCAAACGTTCAGAAAGGATGACTCTCATGGATTTGCTCATGACAGCCAAGAAGCTGGCCGAGCGCGTAGAGGCTGAAGCAATCAAAGCCAAGATTCCGGTAGCCGTCTGCATTGTCGACGTCCATGGCAATCTCGTGCTCCAGCATCGCATGAACGGCGCCCCGCTGTTCTCACTCGAGATATCGGAGCGGAAGGCCTACACCTCGGCCCTGGTGCGGATGCGCACCATTGATCTGCTGACATTGGTGCAGCCTGGTCAATCGCTCTACGTGCTCCCTTCGGTTGGTGGCGGCCGCTTCTGCCCCATGGGTGGCGGCGTCCCGTTGACCGAGAAGGGCGAGGTGTACGCTGGTATCGGCGTCAGCGGCGGAACGGCCGAGGAAGACGTAGCTATCGTTGAAGCTGCTCTGCAGGAGCGCGCCCAGGTGGCTGCTTGATCGAAGAAGGATGAGTCTTGCTCGCCGGCCGCCCGGCGGGCAGACGCGACCCTGTGTGGCTTTTTGGCGGCTAGGCCGTGAAGTTCATAATCATTCGCTGTTCTATGCCCTGCACGTCTGGATTTTGATGGAGACAGGTTTCGTGAAACTCCACTGGCCGCCCACGATCTGCAACATCACCGATCATCTTGCAGTCAGGGGCGCGAACATCTCCATCGACGGCGAGTGCGTCGATTTGAGGCCGAGGCAGCCATGAGCCGAGTTCGCAGGATCGCAATCGTCATCGTTGTCCTTTTTGTGACATCGCTGGCGGCTTCGTGGGGCTGGCAGTGGTTCACAATAGGCCGCTTCGAGGAAACGACTGACAACGCATATCTGCGTGGAGACATCACCAGTATCGCTCCGAAGCTCGCCGGCTATGTGGTGGAGGTCGACGTAGACGACAACGCGAGTGTTTTGAAGGGCGCTGTCCTGTTTCGAGTCGACGACAATGATTATAGGGCCAAGGTGGAGCAGGCGAAGGCCAACGCCGCCGCCAGGAAGGCGGAAGTTGACAACATCGTGGCCACCTCTGCATTGCAGAAGGCCTTGATCGTGCAGGCCGACGCGCAGAGGCAATCAGCTGCAGCCGATCTGCAGTTTGCGCGCTCCAACCTTGACCGCTACGTCACCCTGCAGAGGAACGGGACCGCGAGCGATCAGAAACTGGAAGATGCGCATGCCGCTTATGACAAAGCAAAAGCATCGGTGGATGGCGCAGACGCCAATGTTTTGGCTCAAAGGCTGAAGTTAGACGTACTGGGTGCACAGTTGGCCAGCGCGGAAGCAGCCCAATCACAGGCGCAGGCTGCGCTCGACCTAGCTATGCTCGACCTGTCCAACACGGTGGTGAAGGCCCCGATCGACGGAATTGTTGGCAATCGTCAGATACGTGTCGGGCGGTATGTCACTGCGGGTACTGCGGCGTTGGATATTGTTCCTGTAAAAGACGTTTGGATTGTCGCGAATTTCAAGGAAACGCAGCTAGAGCAGGTAAACATAGGGCAGCGGGTACGTGTGACTGTCGACGAGTATCCAGACCTCGAAATTGACGGCGTCGTCGACAGCTTCTCTCCCGGCAGTGGTGCAGCATTTAGCCTGCTCCCGCCAGACAACGCCACGGGAAATTTTATCCGCGTCGTTCAGCGCGTGCCGGTCAAGATCAGGATAATGCGCAACCCCTTGCCCGGCCGCCTGGTTCCTGGCCTTTCGGCTCGTGTTGCTATCGCCGTCAGCGCCGGAGACGCTTGGGCGGCGGCGCTGAAACCACAGACCGGCGGAATCGCGAACGGACAACCAATACAGTGACCCACCCTGTCGAAAAGCGGTCGGCGCAGCACCTTTTCGACGCGCGGCTGCGCGCTTTATTCGTAACAGGCGCTGTTGTACTGGCCGCGCTCATGGATGCGGTCGCATCCACTGCTCTGTCCATCGGTCGGATCGGCCTGCTTGGCGACACCCACGCAACGCCGGACGGACTGGCGATGATCGATATTGTTTTCATCGCCGCTAAGCTGACTTCCTTCCTTGTCGCTCCACTCCTTGTCAGAGCGGTCAGGCCTACTGCCTGCTTGCGCGCGGGGGCTGTCATCCTTCTTCTGGCCTCGGCTGCAATGACATTGTCGGCCGATCTCGTCTGGATTTGCGTCTGCCGCGTTGCCCAGGGGCTGGCCGGTGGCACAATCCTGGTCGCCGGCCAGACCTTATTGTTTTTCCGGTTTCCGCATCGACACCAGCCGGTCGTTCAGGCTGTTTTTGCTACAGGTGCCGTGATGGCTCCGACGACAGTCACGCCTGCTCTCCAGGGTTGGCTCGTCGACCATCTCACCTGGGACTGGATATTTCTTGCCAACATTCCGCTGGGCCTCGCCTCCCTTATCCTGCTGGCAGCGGAGGGTGACGCGACATTTTGGCGAGATGCCAAGCTTCCTATCCGCAGGGTAATTTTACTTGGTATCGGTACCACGCTTTTGACCTACGTCCTGCTGCAGGGCAGCAGGTTCAATTGGTTCGATGACACCGACATTGCTGTCCTTGCCGCGCTCGGTGTCATGTCTGTCGGCCTTCTGGCTATCTGCGAAATCGGGTTCCGCCCACGAGGCTCTTTGTTGCCGATCTCGCCACTTGGCGATCCGGACTTCCGCTTCGGACTTCTCGCCAGCCTGCTTGCTGGCTTTGCCCTTTCTGGCAGCGCCTATCTCATTCCCACTTTTGCCCTGACCGTCCTCGATTTCACCGCCACGGGCGCGGGAGTGCTTCTCCTGCCTAGCGGAGCCGCGCTTGCGCTGGCACTTCTGCTGTCGGGCCTTCTCATCGAAAAGGCGGGGATACGTGCGATCATGCTTGCTCCATTCGGAATTTTGCTCTTCGCCGGAGCCATGTGGCTGCTGTCTGGTTCGACGAGCGGCAGCGGTTCGGCGGACCTGGCCGTTCCGTTGCTCCTGCGCGGATTCGGTCTTGGTCTTCTGTTCATGGCGTTGACGCTGATCACCCTCCAGGGGCTTGCGGCCGGCGCGCTTCCGTTCGGCATTGGCCTGTTCAATTTTGGCAAGCAGGTTGGTGGTTTGGCCGGCACGGCCCTTCTGCAAACATATATTGATCACCAGAATGCCTATAACCGAACGATACTGGCTGCCCACGTTGTCAGTGGCGATCCCGCGGCTGACCAGCGCTTGAGGGCTGCTGCGAGCGCTTTGGCGTCAAACGGTATCGACAGCACTGCAGCGACAAAGGCCGCGGTCTTATTGTTGCAGCACGCGCTCGACAAGCAGGCCGCCGTTATCTCTTTCGATGAAGCTTTCTTTGCTTTCGTCCTGCTGTTCGCAGTCGTGGCGCCGTTTCTCATTCTGGCCAAGCGATTGCTCAGCCTCGGAGCCGTCAGGCGCAACCGGACAGCCGCGCATAAGCAAGCCATGCTTCGGTGATGCCATATCTACTGCGAAATTCCGGTTTCACACATTCATGGCATCCCGAGCGAAACTCAGAGTTTTGCGATCCTTTCCGCTCCACCTCCGGCGAGACACGGCGTCTTCTAAATTAGCTTTACTCTATCGAGCGCCTCTACCGAGAGCGGCTTCGCTAATCGGCTTGAATAGACATGCAACCGCGTCCCGACCACCCTAACGGGCGGATCGACTCGTCGCGATGTGCCGTAATGAACACCACCGAAATGTCGTGGCAGTGACGCCTGAGCTCGGTTCTCAGTTCGGGCCCCGTCATATCGGGCATTGCGATGTCGAGGATTAGGCATCGCGTCTTTCGAGGTCTTTCGAGCGGAGAAATGCCTGTGCGGAGGGAAAGGCCTGAACGGGGTAACCGAGCACTTTCAGCAGATCAGGCAAAGACTCGCGCACAGACTCGTCATCGTCGATGATTGTCACGAGGGGGCGCTTAGGCATTGGGGCTTCCTTCGTGGGATGCCTTCGCACCTTGTGGCGTGTGCCCCGCGGGCTCGGTTGGAACAACCTGCACCGCAGGCTGCGGGATCGCGAACGAGAAGCTCGCCCCAGTGTCGGCGTTTCGGCTTGCCCAGATGCGGCCGCGGTGATGCTCGATGATTGACCGACTGACAGATAGACCGATGCCCATGCCGGTCGGCTTGGTCGTATAGAACGCGTCAAAGAGTCTATTGATACTCTCCGGGTCGATACCTACGCCGTTGTCCTTCACCGTCAGTTTCACTTGACCGTCTTCGTCCATTCCCGTGCTGAGTGTGACGCGCCTCGGTAGATCCTCGATCTCGCTCACAGCATCAGCCGCGTTAAGAAGAAGGTTCAACACGACCTGCTGAAGCTGCACACGGTCGCCAACGATCTTCGGCAGGTCAGGCGCGAGATCAACCTCGAGGTCCACCCGTCCTCGCCGCAACTCTATGGTCGTCAGGGCGAGCAAATCTCGCACAGCCTCGTTGAGGTCGACTGACTCTGTGGTCTCACTTTTTTTGCTGAACAAGGCGCGCAGCTTGCTGACGACTTCGGCGGCGCGATTGCCATCGCGAATTGTGCGCCGCGCGGTTTCGCGCGCGCCCTCGATGTCTGGCGGATTGGACGCGAGCATGCGCAGTCCGGTGCTGGCGTTAGTAATGATACCCGAAAGCGGCTGGTTAACTTCATGAGCGATCGACGCCGTCATCGCCCCAAGGGTGCTGACCCTCGAGACGTACGCCAATTCTGTGCGCAGCTCGTTGACAGCCTCCTCGGCCAATCTCCGCTCTGTAATGTCCTGCATGGTGCCAACGAAGATCTTCTGCCCGTCAACTTGAGTGTCCGGGCGCGATTCTGTGCGCAGGTATTTGACGCGGCCGTCGGGCATGCGGAGTCGAATGTCGTAATCGTGATCCACAATACCGGCCTGCGCCTCTGCAAGCTTAGTCGTCAGCAGCGGGATGTCGTCGGGATGGACCCGGGTGGCGATCTGCTCAACCGTAATCGGCACGCTCGAATCGAGCTCGAAAATCCGGTAGAGTTCTTCCGAAAAGAACGTGATCTCCCTTGTCGCTAAGATCCACACGAAACTTCCGGTGGAGCTCACGCGCTGCGCATGCGCGAGCGAGGCTTCGCTTTTCACCAACTCGTCTTCGGCGCGTTTGCGATCCTCGATGTCAGTATTGATGCCGTACCACCTGACGACGGCTCCGGTTTCGTCGCGTAGTGGGCTCGCTCGGAAGATGAACCACCTGTATTTGGCGTCGGCACCGCATAGCCGCGTCTCGCACTCGGCGCTCGAGCCGGTCTCCCGGGCTTTCTCCCATGCGGCACCCAATCGCTGCAAATCCTCTGGATGCACTCCCGACGTCCAGCCCCAGTCCGCTAAGTCGTCGAGCGATCGCCCAACATAGTCGAGATAGTGCTGATTGAAGAAGTCGGCCGCGCCGTCTGGATGTGCTGACCAGGCCAATGCCGGGATGGCATCGACGGTGACTTGCAGGTTGCGCTCGCTGGCCGCGAGGGCTTGCTCAGCATGCTTGCGATCGTCGATGTCATTCATCAGGCAGTACCAGCGGATGATGCGTCCATCGGCATCTTTGGCTGGGAGACCACGGACCTGGAACCAGCGATACGCCCCGTCGAAGCGCCGCAGTCGCGTTTCCGTGTCGATCGGACGTCCTGAATGGAAAGATCCCCTCAGGACTTCGACGTGGTGTTCGACATCGGCGGGATGGACCGTGCCGTTCGTCGGCCAATTCGAAAATTCCTCGAGCGTCTGGCCGAGATATTCAAGGAACTGAGCATTGACGTCTTCGGCGGCACCGCTCGGCGCGAAGGTGGCGATCAGGCCGGGGGTGGTGTTCACCACTAGCCGGAGTTGACCCTCGCTTTCGCGCAGCGCTAGCTCCGCCTTTTTCTGATCATCGATGTCGGTCAGCACCCCATACCAGCGGAGGATGCGGCCATCGGCTTCTCGCAACGGATTGTTGCGGACCTGGAACCATCGATAGACGCCATCGAACCGTCGTATCCGAGTTTCGAACCGGCTTTCTCGATCCAGGGTCATGAACGTTCGGAAGTACTTCAACGTCCCACCGAAGTCGTCGGGATGGACCATATCGGTCGTCGTCCATTGCTTCAGTATCTCAAGCGTGCGCCCGAGATATCCCAGAAGCCGTTTGTTTGCGTCCGTGATTCCGGTCTCTGGAGAGACTACGATAATGCCCGCTGGAAGGGTGTCGAGCGTCAGGCGCAGCTCACTTTCACTGGCCCGAAGCGCGTCCTCCGCAAACCGTCGCTTGGCCACTTCGCGATGGAGTGCTTCGTTAGCGCGAGCGAGCTCCGCCGTAAGTTGAGGTATGTCCATTTCCATTTGGCCGCCTGTCTCCCGTCGAAGCCTTCGGCCGCGTAGGATTCCAGGCTGCTCCTGGGCGGCAGTCGCCACAAATGCCGACCCCGGCATGACCGGCCAATTCGGTACACCCGCCAGCAGCGCTAGGCAACTTCAGGAAGCTCCCGCCTTGAGCAGACCAAATCAAATTACATTGGTGGCACTCGTCGCACGACCGTCGGTCGCTGGACCCGAGGTGCTCGAACACGGTATGCCCAACCGGCACGACAGAGTTAGCAGAGCGCAAGACTACTGCTTCCTCCGCGGGCCCGGCTCACCAACGACCGCTCTCACGCGGCGCTTGAACGGATCGGACGGCGGGGATGCGGCGCAAGTCAAATCCACACTAGCCGCGACCTGCGGCACCATTCACTCCACACTCGGACGGGATGGGCCCTCTCCACCACCGCTGGCGAATATATTCATTTCCGCTCTGACAACTCCTCGCTTTCCACCGTCACTTCCGTCAAACCACCGGTGTCGACATCAAAAATAAAGCCGCGCACGGGAACGTCTTTAGCAATCCATGGGTGCGACCTAATTTTCGTTATTTGCTCTTTCGTGTGGTTTTCAGGATCTTTATATGAGAAGAATCGCATAGGGGCCGGCGTTGCGTCGCCAGTCTGCGCGCTGAACTTTGTGTTCAAATCCTCGTCTGTAAAGCTCGTGAATCCACAGCCCGTGTGGTTGAGCAGCATAATCTCTGCTGAGCCCAGTACCCGGGTGGACACAATAAGTTCCCCCATCACATCATCTGTTACAGCCGGACCGCCAGTGCGAATTACGTCCATGTCGGCATTGTTCAAACCTAAGATTCCCTCTAGATCAGAGAGCCGCGGATCCATGCAGGTTACGACGGCAATCTTGGGCCGAGGGTGCGCCCCCAGCTTTGAATCATACCCCTGAGCATACCGCTCATTGGCCTCTAGAGCCTTATCGATGAGACTCATGATCTTCTCCTTGTTTAGCAATCCGCTTCAATTGCGGCAGTCATAGTCCGCTGGAGAGCTGCCGCTGTCGATGAGACCAAGGTGTCGGGTGGACCGACAAATTGCCGACTGAATGTCGGCCATTTCCGAGCAACGGGCAGAAGCCAGGAAGCGGACATCGCCGGCCGACAACGACACAGGCCGAGTCGGCAGCAACTCCTCTTTCCTGCTTTGGGCCGCTGAAGCGTACCGGCGGGGTTTCGGTGTCTTTTCACGGCTCGTACTTCGGCGCCACGTGAAGAACGTTCGAACTCACACGTGGGAATTCGAACTCACACGTAGAACTTGAACGGTTGGCGTTCCTCTCCCTTCGCCGAGCCCATCGTGAGGACGTCTCCAACCATCCGTGCGAATCGCACGGTGACGGGCAGGCCATCATTGAAGTTGCACGAGTTGTAGTTGATCTTGGTGAGACCCATAATGTCTCCCAAGACCGCGCGGATGTCGGACTTCTCGTTCTTGTTGCGCATCACTGTGATGTGCAGCGGATTGGGTGTTTCCGGCCCGATATAGGTGTCGAGCTGCGGTACGTAGCCCGTCGTCCAGAGATAGGCCGTCTGATCATCGAGCAGGAGGGCGGTCCCACGCAGCACAGGATAGTCGCCATCCCGAAAGAGCTTCGCAACTTCCGCCCGCCGTGCCCTTGCTGCGGCGGACGCATGATCGAGGTTGCGCACGGCTCAGCCATCGGGCGAGGTCTCTCCCGGTTTGAACAGCCCAAGCTTGTCAAGCGGGCTCGTGACCGTGCGCACCGTCCGGGTCGCGACCTTAGCGTAGAGGGCGGTGTTGTTAAGCTTGGCGTGCCCGAGCAGGACCTGAATGATACGGATGTCGGTGCCGTCCTCCAGCAAGTGGGTGGCGAAGGTGTGGCGCAGCGTGTGCGGCCCGACCCGCTTGGCGATGTCGGCGGCATGTGCCGCCTCGACGACGATGCGATAGAGCTGACGCGTGCTGATCGGCTTCATCGCGTGCTGCCCCGGGAACAGCCAGCCGTCGCGGTGCATCACGCCCTGCTGCCGCCCAACCTTCCACCACTCATGCAGAAGCGTGAGCAGATCCTCCGACAGCATGGCGTTGCGATACCGCCCGCCCTTGCCGCGCTCGACGCGCAGCAGCATGCGCTCGCTGTCGACGTCGGCGACCTTCAGCATCGACACCTCCGCTACACGCAGGCCGGCGCCATAGGCGACCGAGAGCGCCGCCTGGTGCTTGAGGCAGGTGGTGGCGTTGAGCAGCCGGGCAACCTCATCGCGGCTCAGCACCACGGGCAGGTTACGCGGATGCGCAAGCCGGACGAGCCAGCGCGCCAGGTCTGGGCGGTCGAGCGTCTGGGTGAAGAAGAAGCGTAGCGCCGACACAATGCTGTTCATCGTCGGCACGGGGACGCCATCCTCCTGCTGCTCGATCTGGAACCGGCGCAGGTCGTCGGCGGTCGCCGTGCCCGGTGAACGCCCGAGGAATGTCGCCAGGCGTCCGATGTTGCGCTGCGTCTCCCGCGAGAAACGCCGCATGTTCATGTCGTCGATCAGCCGCTGGCGCAGTGGGCTGATCGGTGCATCGAGAGCGGTGGGTCATGGTCAGGCTCCTTGTTGAAGAAGCCCGTCATGCTCTGCCGCTGCCGGACGACGCTCAATGCGAGCGCGACGCCCGGCCCGTAACCGCTACCTCAAGCGTAGGCGCCCTCCCGCGCAGCGGGTTCGTTCTCCGGCCCCAGAGCGGTGACCCGCACCGTTTCTCCTTCGGCCAATCAAGGCCGAGGAGAACTCAAATGGGCCATTCTCAGTTCGATGATGCTAGCCGCGAGCGCGCAGCTTGGAATACTGGAAAGAAGGTGGGAACCAAGCGTCCGCTCACGCAGAAACAGATCTGGGCCGTCCGCTTCTTCCTCGATCGCGAGCGCCGCATTCGTGACCGTGCGCTGTTCGATCTTGCGATCGACAGCAAGCTTCGCGGCTGCGACCTGGTCAAGATCAGGATTCGTGATCTGGTCGCGGGGCCGGAAATTAGGACCCGCGCGATCGTAGTTCAGCAAAAGACGGGCCGTCCAGTCCAGTTCGAGATTACCGGCGACGTGCGAGCCAGCCTTCTGGCTTGGCTTGAAAGGCGTGGCGGCAAGATCGACGACTATGCATTCCCGAGCCGGATCAATCACGCCCGCCACATGAGCACGAGGCAGTATGCCCGCTTGGTTGACGAGTGGGTGACGGCGATCGGTCTGCGTCCAGAGGAGTATGGCACCCACTCACTGCGTCGCACGAAGGCATCTACGATCTGCAAGGCGACAGGAAATCTTCGAGCCATCCAAATCCTGCTTGGGCATTCCAAGCTCGAGAACACCGTTCGGTACCTTGGCGTAGATGTGGAAGACGCACTGCTCTTAGCAGAGCGAACTGAAATCTGACATTTGAGCGGTCACCCGATGCACCACGGATGACCGCTTCAGCCTCCCGGATACGTTCTTGTTCTGGCTGTCCCGGGGTGGATTGCTGACCGACCGCTTTTGGCCATCAGTATTGGGAAGCGGCCATTCAGGTGACCGTCGTACATCGACGGCAACAGCCCTATCGGCCGTACAAGCAATCCTAATCGCGCCAGAAACAGATGTTCTGCGGCGCCAAGCCAATGCGCACGCACTGCGCCACAGAATGGCAAGCGCGCCTCGTTTTGCACAACCGACGGTGGTCGCTTGCGGTACATGGGCGATGTACGGAAGTGTATCATGAAAGGAGTTGGTGAATCTGCCTCATGTTATGCTACAAGCCGTGCCCCTCTGACTGGAGAAAACGAATGTGGGCGTACGTAGATGAGACAGGCAACACGCTGAATAACGTCTTCGACGAAGAGCAGCCGTTGTTTATCACCGCAGCCTTCATGACGAAGACAAATTTCGATCTCGTTGCGAAGGCGAGCATCGCTGCCATTGCCAAGAAGGTTGGTACGAACGCCTTGCATGCGAACGTCCTCGGTGTAGCCAAGATCGAACAGATCGCGCCCGACCTCCTGAAGCTCCTGAAAAAGACGGACTGCCGCTTCTTCGTCTCCCGCGTCGAGAAGAAGTACCTCGCCGCCTGCAAGGTGATCGACTTCGATCAGGGTGAGAACAAGGCGGTGCCGTGGTCGGCTTACTGGCTCCGCCATCTGCGCCTTCTGCTTACGTTCAAGATGGCGAGCTTCGTCATTACGCCGGAAATCGCGTCGATCGTTTGGGACTGCGTGACGGCCAAAAGTGAGTTTACCTCGAAGAAGCACTTCGTTCAGGGCGCAGAAGCTATGCTGGATAATGTTCAGTTCGTACCTGATGCCCGCAGCCGCGAGATCATCACTGACGCGCTTGAGTGGGCGATCGCCAATCCGGAGGAGTTCTCGACCCATATGTCAGAGAAGGCTCGGCGGTATCAGCATTCGCCGAATTTCGTAGCGTTCACGAGCCTGCTGGAGGGTCTGCAGAATGCGTCGGAGCATTGGAAGCGGCCTGTTCGCGAGATCGTCCACGACAAGCAGGCTGAGGTCGAAGAGGTGTTTGCGACCTGGCATGCGACCGTCTCCAAGCCCGAGCTTGCGAATACAGAGGGACTTTTATGGCCAGGCGAAAGCAAGCCGTTGATGGTCCAGAAGGTGACCGGGAGCACGTTCCGGACGGCCACTGAAGAGGAGAGTGCAGGTCTGCAGGTGGTCGATGTCGTTCTGTGGTGCTTCAAGCGCGTCTTTAGCGGAAAGGAAATCGGACAGGACACTGCAAAACTGGTGAACTGGGTTATGCAGCGCGCTTACCAGAACGATTTCTCGTTCGAAGGCGTCGGTAGGCAGGTTGAAGCCGAGTTCGGCAAAATTATGGATGCCGACATGCCTGAGGAGCAACTCGCTGAAGGGCGCAAGCTGTCGGCGGACATGGAAGCACAGCGTCAGGCTCTCGTCGCCGCTCACGGCATCGAGAAGGCAGGGAGGCGAACTGAGGGTGTGGTCACTTGACGGCAAATAGTTGTGGCCGGTCACCCGATTACGCCGACAGTCGGGCGTATCGGGAACGGCGGCTTTCGCGAAACCGTCGATGACCTTGGAACGACCGCAATGGGGTCGTCAGTCGAATGACCGCATTACCGGATTCCTCGGCCAAAACCGGACTGTCGGCAAGCGGCCCCAGTCACGCCATCGAGGCGGCACTATGATCGCGGCTGCGACGACGATCAAGCCGCGGTCCGGATCTCCACGGCTTGCTTCCAATGTGTTGATGACCCTTGCCGACATTCCGGTGGCTCAACCGTAGGCGACCGGATTGCGCTCAACATCGGTCGCCGCGCCTTGCACTAGACTGGCTGTGGTTCCTTTGATGCTTGCCCCGCCCTTTCGGGCGAAGGCAAAAAACAGTGGGTGCCTCGATCTCGTGAATTAACGAGAGTCAAGCCGCTTCAGGCACCTTGGTGTCGGACATGCGATAGCGAAACTTGGTGTCCGTGAGTCCGGCCGCATCCGAAAGCGTTGCTGCAAGAAGTTGGGCGATGATGATATCCACGATCGCCTGCGCTATCAGATTGTCGCATCGCGGCACCTTGATGACCGTCAAAAGCCTGCCGTCATCGATTCCCTCTGCCGTCGTGACGAGAAGCGCGGGGCAGCCGATGCTTTCCAGATATTGCGCCAATTCGACCTCGCGCCCCCCACCAAACAGAACCACCGCAGTGGTCTCGTCCATCGACTCCATCGGTCCATGCAGGTAGTGGCGGGTATCGTAGGCCGAGGCTGGGATCCGCGATGCCTCGCGAATCAAAAGCGAAGCCTCATCGGCCGTGCCGAGCGAGGCACCGGCGCCGACGCAGTCAATGGCGCGACGGGCAGACAACAGCTTCCCCAGTCGATCCATCTTCGCGGCCGCGGCGCTCAAAAGCTGGCCGACAAGGGACGGAATCTCAGCGAAGGCCTCATCACGCACGCCCATGAGTTTCTGCACTGCCATACCAGCGGCCAGCAACGTGGCGGTGTAGCCGGTGCTCGATGGTGTGGCATCAGAGCCGTTCGCCAGCCGTAAATGCAGGTTCGCTGCGCGCGCCAGGGGACTCTCGGGATTGTTGGTGATGGCCAGGCGGCGGGCCCCTAGCAGCTTTTCCAGCGCGGCGACCGTCTCGACGCTGCGGCCACGATGGGACAGGCCGATCAACGCATCACAAAGGTCGTTGCCTTTGGCCATGTCCACCGAGCGAATCGCGAATGCGCGTCGGTTGCGTGTCTGAAGCTCGGCTGCCACGACGACGGCCGCAGCATAGCTTGCGCCTATGCCGGTCACGCCGATGACCGTCCGATCCAAGGACGACATGTCTATCTCTGCTAGCTCGTCGCGCACGGCGGCATAAGTATCGGCAAGGGCTTCGGGCTGGCGAGCGATGGTGGAACGATAACTCACAGTTTTTCCTTTCTTGGTCACAAAAATACCGGTGCGAAGGCTATTCCGCGCGCGGAAGGTATCTCGATCAGGCAGCTGGCGAGACGACAGGCGCCCTCGACGGGTTGCCCGGTGAACAGATGCGGCGCTATGCGCCCTGCGGAAGCCTCGGCCAGTCCTTCCGCGAAGGCATTCCACAACAGGGGCTGCCCCGCGATAACGCTACCTCCGGCCACCGCATGAACGGCACCCGCGCCGCGAACATCCAGTAGCGCGGCCATATGAGCGAGAGCCCGCCCACCTTCGCGGATGACGCCCGCGGCAAGGGCCGATCCCGCTTCCGCCGCCTGGAAGATTACTGCGGCATGGCTTCCCACTGCCGTCGCCGACCGCATTTCCGACAGAGAGCTGCCCAGACGCGGAACCGAAGGAACCCGCAACGCGTCGAAAATTGCCTCGACCAGAGGCTCACCGCGGCCGCCGCCAGCATCGAAATGGTGTGCAACGGCGCGCACGGCCTCCCGCACAAGACCGGCGGCGCTGCCCTCATCACCGACGATCCAGCCCCACCCTCCGGCAACCAACATGCGATCGGGCGCGGGCCGACAAACCGCGATCGAACCTGTGCCAGCCACCACGCCGATCTGCCCGGTGAGGCCGAGCGCAAGGGGCATCAGCTCGGCGTCGTTGACCACTGCGACCGGGGTGTTGGTGCGCGTCGACAAGGCTGCATGAAACGCCTGGCATTCCGCCGCGTCGTCGCAGCCATGGGCGCCAATGCCTATCGCGCCAAGCGGAGTGCCCTCGGCCAGACCCGCCGCCAAATCCAGTAGCCGCTCGGCATCGCGATCCCAGTTGCGCACCCGCCAGTCGCCGGTCGGCAGCACCATGTCGCGTGCCGCGCCGCCTGCCGTGGATTTGACCCGCAGATGGGTCTTGGTGCCCCCAATATCGATTCCGACGATCACGGCAGTCTCATCCTTGGACCGGTTCATCCGCGAGATCCATTCCCACCCCGAATGCGTCGGCCGTCCGACGTGAAGACAAGTGCATGACGAAGGTCGGCTTTGGCCCGCAAGGTTCCGTTGATCGACGCGCTGCCCCGTGCAGCCCGCACGACCACCGGGGTTCCATCGCCCAAGTCCATGTGGACGTAGCTCTCCGAACCGACTTCCTCGACCAGCTTGACCTTGCCTTCCAGCTCAAGACCGCCTTCATCGGCGCGCTCAGGCACGGCCAAGAAATGCTCGGGGCGCAAGCCCAGTTCGACCCGGCCCGCGAGCTCGGGCACCGAAAGGGGAAGAATCACCTCAATCGAGTTGGTAACGGCAAGGCGCAAGCTGCCGGGTGCCGCGTCGACAACGCGGGCGGGCAGAAAGTTCATTTTGGGCGAGCCGATGAAACCAGCGACGAACCGGTTGTCCGGGTCGTCATAGAGGTCAAGCGGCTTGCCCGCCTGCTGGACTCGGCCGCCATTCATCACCACCATCCTGTCGGCCAGCGTCATGGCCTCCACCTGATCGTGCGTGACATAGATCATCGTCGTGCCGAGGCGCTTGTGCAGATCCATCAGTTCCGCGCGCATCTGCACGCGCAATTCGGCGTCGAGGTTGGACAGCGGTTCATCGAACAGGAACACCCGCGGTTCGCGGACGATAGCGCGGCCGATGGCGACGCGCTGCTTCTGGCCGCCCGACAGCTGCGCAGGCTTGCGCTCCAGAAGCGTGTCCAGGCGCAGAATCGCCGCCGCACGGCGTACCTTCGCTGCGATCTCGTCGCGCGGTCGATGGGCCATGCGCAAACCGAACGAAATATTCTGGAAGACCGTCATATGCGGGTAGAGCGCATAGGACTGGAACACCATCGCCGCGCCGCGCTGCGCGGGCTCCACATCGTTGATGATCTCGCCTTCGATCGAGATCGTGCCGGATGTCACCGTCTCCAGCCCGGAGATCATGCGCAGAAGCGTCGACTTTCCACAGCCCGAAGGCCCCACGAAAACCACGAACTCCCCGCGTTCTATCGAAAGGTTCACGTCCTCCAGGACACTGTGCGCGTCGAACGACTTCGAGACCGAGGAGATATCCAAAAATGCCATGGGTCGTTCTCCGCTCAGCCCTTGGTTCCTGACATCGCGATTCCTTCGACGATCTTGCGCTGGAAGATCAGGAAGAAGAGCAGCGGCGGGATTGCGGCAAGAAGATTCGCGGTCATCACCATGTCGACCGTCTGGTGCGACAGTGGCGAGTTGAACAGGCCCACCACCTGGCCCACCGTGTAAATTTCCGGCTTCGTCCCGACGATCAGGGGCCACATATAGTTTCCCCAGGTCTGCATGAAGGTGAGGATCGCCAGGGTGACGAGGGCATTGCGGCACAAGGGCAACGCGACGTGCCAATAGATCTGAACATGGCTGGCGCCGTCGAGCCGCGCCGCTTCGATCATGTCCTTGGGGACGGCGCGCATGAACTGCACAAGCATGAACAAGCCGAATGCCGAGGCAAGGCCAGGTACCACCAGACCCCGCATCGTGTTCAGCCATCCGAGCTGCGAGGTCAGCAGATAGGTCGGGATGATTGTGACCGCGGTCGGCACCATAAGCGACAGCATGACGACGCCGAACAAAAGGCCGCGCCCCGGAAATTCGAACAACGCAAACTCGAACGCGGCCAACGAGCCGATAAGCAGCACGCCCGCAATCGTCAGCAGCGCGTATAACAGCGAGATGCAATAGGCGTGGAGGTAGTCCGTCTCGGTGAAAATCAGCCTTATCTTCTCGACGCCGGCCGGAATCGAGGTCGGCCACAGGCGCGGATTGATCGATACCGGCTCGCCCGGCAGGGCAAAGACCACATTGATCATCCACCAGATCGGAAATAGCGCTATGGCAGTCACGACCAGGGCGAGCGCCCATTTCAAAACGGTCCAGACCGAGATGTGGCGGTTGAACAGAGCGGTCATGCCCACCCCTTCAAGCGGCGCAGACCGAACATGGCGGCCGTCACCAAGACAATGGCGAGGGTCAGCAGGAAACCGTAGGCCGCGGCTTCGCCAAAGCGAACGCCCCCGAAAGCGCGGCCCATCATGTCCATCACCGGAAAGAGCAGCGCGTTGCGACGCCCGCCATAGCTGGTGAAGGACGATCCCGTCAGCAGCCACGGCTTGTCGAAGACCTGCATGGCTGAGATCAGGCCGTAGGTCACGACGAAGAACAGCACCGGTCTCAGCATCGGAATGGTGATGTGGACGATCTGTTGGCGTTTGTTGGCACCGTCGAGGCGTGCGGCCTCGTAGAGCTCGGCTGGGATTTCCTTTAGTCCGGCCAGGATGATGACCATATTGAAGCCCGCCGATACCCAAACATCCACGGCAATCAGGGCGTAAAGCATGGTGCTGGTGTCATTGAGGAAGTTGACTGATTGCCCGCCAAACCAGCCGACGATCATGTTGAGCAGCCCGAAGTTCGGCGCATAGATCCAGCGCCAGATAGTGGCGGCCAAGAACGCTGGCAGCACCACCGGCATGAAAAAGGCGTTGCGGAAGAAATTGGCCCAGCGTCCGACGAAACTGTCCACCAGAAGCGCAAGGCCCAGCGCCACCAAAACGCCCAGCGGGACGGTGATGGCGACATAGGTCAGGAGGTTGCGCATCGCCGTTGCGAAATCGCGTGAGAGTACGATCTTCTGGTAGTTGGCGAAGCCGAGATACTCCGGCTTCGCCACCCCGTTCCAGGCGTGAAAACTGTAGTAGAGGCCGCTGAGGATCGGATAAAGGAAGAACACCGCAAACAGGATCATGAATGGCGCGATCATGAGGTAGTGCGGCAGGAGGCGGCGAAGGGACATGGGCGCTCCGTTTGAGCCTGCAGCCGGACCGATCCAGCCGCAGGCGCTTTACGCGTGAGGCGCTTTTACTGGGCCAGACAGTCGTTCAACTGCGAGACCAGCTCTTTCGCGCCCTCCTCCGGAGTGTACTGGCCGTCCGCCGTGGCGGAGGCCATGTCGATCACCTCCGAGTTGTAGCAGCTCGGGACCGAGCCGACGAAATAGGGCGCCGCCACATCCATCGCGCCGTGGGCGGCATCGACCGAAACTTTGATCAGCGGGAGTGCCGCGACCTCTGGATCGGCCATTGCGGCCGCGTTGGCGTTATAGCGTGACAGAAGCTTCGCCCAGCGGGCCATCTGCGCCTTCTCCGTGAGATAGGCGGCGAATTCAAAAGCTAGGTCCGCGTGAGGGCCTGGTGCGACGCCGACCATCTCGTAGCTGCGGATGCCGCCGGTCTTGCCAGGTTCGTCACCAGGAATCAGCGTGAAGTCGTATTTAAGCCCGCTGGCCTTGGCTGCCTGCTCATAAGTCGGGTTTACCCACGGCCCGACGGTATGAAACGCGATTTGGTTCGAGATGAACAGGTCCTTCGTAGCCTGGTCGTTGCGGCTGGTTCCGCTGCTGAGCGGCTTCATGTCGACAAATTTCTTCAAGACCTTGGCCATGATCGCCGGATCTATCTTGGTCTTCTTGTTCGCCCAGTCAAATCCCCAGCTCTCTGTTGAACCTGAAGTCGCATAGATTTCGGCGATCGAATTGAAGACCAGCGTTTCGTCCGGAATGGCATACATTCCAGCATCCTTGACCTTTTTCATCTGGGCGAACCATTCGTCCCAGGTAGCCGGAGGCTTGCTCGTGTCGACGCCAGCTTTTTCCAAGACCGTCAGGTTGCGAAACAACAGAGAACCGAAGCCCGTATAAGGAAGGCAGTAAAGCTCGTCCGGCTTTGGCATGCAGCCCTTCAACGCATCCCGATCGAATTGAGCCCGGAAGCTCTCGGGCATAGCCATCCATTTCGAATAGATGTTCTCCAGGGCATGCACTTCTACCAGCTGCGCGCCCACCGACTGAGCGTTCATGAACACATCCGGCAAGTTTCCGCTCGCGGCACCGGCGACCTGGCCCGCCGTCAGATCGTCGTCGCCCTTGGCGACAATATTGATTGTCACACCGGGATGCCTGGCAGTGAATTCCTTGATGAACTCCTGCTGGAGCGCCAGTGCCTCGCCTTCCCCAAAGTCGGAATAGACCCAGTACTGAAGCGTAACGTCCTCCGCCGCCGCTCCACCGGCGGTTCCGATCGCGGCCAGCGCCGCCAGTCCGGCAAGGCCGAACCGAAATTTGCTCAGCGTGCTCAATGTTTCCTCCCGTTGATGCCTCACAACTGCAAAACGGACAGTGCTTTGTTAGGCACCTTAACTAACAAAAAAGGAAGAGCCGCCGTCAAGCCTTTTATTGCGACAGCGCGAATGAAATAAGCGGCCGTGTTGGCTATTCGCCCAGGACCAGAGGCAGGGCGGTCTCGATGGCTAGGCGTTCGATGCCCAGAACCGTCGCGTCTGCGGCCAGATGCGTGCTGCGGATTTCGACCGGGTAGGAAAGGCGGTTCGCCGTTTCGCGCACCTCCGGCAAGAGAAGGGGCGACGCTCCAAGGCCGCCACCCAGGACCACCAGACCGGGATCGACCACGCTGACGCAGGCGGCGACCACCGCCCCTATATCCGAGGCGTGGCGGGCAACGTGACGCTGTGCGTCCGGGTGGCCCGCTTCGGCAAGCTTGAGCAATTCCTCGGTGTCTCGCGGAGACGGTCCAGCCGCTGTGGTCCAGTCCGACTGTACGCGCGAGATGAAGGCCTGGGTACCGAGATAGTGCTCGACCTCGCCCGGCAGCGGCTCCGCGCCCGGTGCAAAAGGGAAACTCAGATGGCCGATCTCCCCTGCGGCGCCATTGCGCCCCCGTATCAGTTGATCGTTCAGGATGAGGCCCATGCCGATCTTCAACCCGATCTGCACATAGGCAAAGTTGGTAATGCCGCGCGCAGCCCCATAATGCTGCTCGGCCACTGCGGCACAGTTGACGTTGTTTTCTAAGACGAGCGCTACACCGGCGGGAGGGTTGAATGCACGAAACACGACGTCTTGCCGGCTGGCCTCGACGTCGCCGTCCGGGCCCACGACACGCGTAGGCACCGCGAGCCCGAGCGCGCGCAGCGGTCCCCAATTTCGTTTGGTCGAAGCCCGAATGGCAGTGAATTCGGATGCGACGGCGCGGCTGACCTCTTCGTTGATCGTCAGCTGGCTCTCAGGATAGCGCAGAATGCGGTTCGCCAGTTGCCTGCGGTCGAGCGTGGAGACACGAAGCCGCACATGTGTCGCACCTGCATCAACCGCGATGACATGCCCGGCACCAGGCCCGACTTTGTATTGGGCCGCGCTGCGCCCCAGTGGCCCCTTGATCGCGCCGACCATTTCGACGTAGCCGAGTCGCTCGAGTTCAGCAATCGCAGCCGACATTGTCGGCCGCGAGAGGCCAAGCGCCATTCCGATCTGCGGCCTGGTCGAAGGGCCGTCCTCCACCAGGCGTCGGAACACCGCTCGAGCGCTTCCTGTCAAGAACGGTTCGTTTTTGTCGGACACTGTTTGCTCCGAGGGATGGATCCTCGTCGTTTGATACGAGTTTGCACGATTCAAATCGAGTGGGGTGCTCATTTGGCACATTCGTACTTGATGCAATCGATCATCTCGGAGCCATCTTCTGAGATTAATTTTCTTAGAACCTCACAGACAGGCTCGGCAATCCTCTCTGCCAACGCGGGTACAGGGGCTAGATGCCGAACTGCGGAATGGTATTGGACTGACGCCCTGTGCCTGCTTGGCCCTTCAGTTTCAATACAGAACTTCAAATGCGAGAACGGTTGGATCGGGACGAGAGTGGCCTGACCGCTATCGGCCCCATTGTGGAGATTTGGAGAGCAAGCGGCGGCGGTGCCATTTGGGTCGTGCTGACATCCACAACCCTTGAGCGATCGCAGTCCGCGAGTTAAATCGACATGCCTCGCAACGTGCAAATTCCCAAGCAAGCCAAATTACTTGGTGTAAAACCACACATTGCATAAAGCACTCACAATGTGCGGAAACCGAGTAAAATCGTAGGAAAAACAACCAACCGACCGCAGCACAATGTGCACCCTTTTATCTTGCCGTCTTAATCGGCCGTATTTTGCGATACTTCCATTCTACCGCCGTTTCCTCTCAGATATACGATAATACACTATTCTATGCTCTATGCCAAGATCCCGTACTCTTGCGTTGAGTTCCGATGCGCCGTGCAGTTTTGCGCGCTCTGCGACGGCGTAGCAGCACTGCTTATTTGCAGCACGGGAACCGTCGTGGCGCACTTTTCCATCGGAGTGACGGAGCATCGTCACAGGCAATCCGGCGCCGTCCGGCCGTCTCGCGATCGGCGCGGCCGCAGGCAAGATAACGTGCCTTCCGTCGTTCCTGGTCTGCATCAGTCCTCATCCGCCGGAACGGATTCCTTGCGTCAGATGGCGCCCGTCAGCGTGCCGACGCCATGCGTTTCAACTGTCGATTTTCTGCTCATCGATGCGCTCCCAGCAGCTTGCGGGCCCTGTCATTGGCACGCCGGCCGGTATCCGCTTGGCTTGCCGCGGAATCGCCGACATAGAGCGTGCCGTCGCTCCACATGGCGTGCATGATCACCGCCAGCTTGCGCGCCACCGCGACACAGGCCTTGCGGTGGCAGGAGCGTTTGGCGACCGCCTGGCCCCAGCTCTTGACCTTGTCGGTGCCCTTGAAGCGCGTCATCAGCCCCGACGCCGCCTCCTAGAGCGAGCGTCGAACATCGGCGTCGCCGGCTTTCGATATGCGACCCTGAACGTCGATCGAGGTGCCAACGCCACAAAGTCAGCCCGAAGTAGGCAGCGACGTCGCGTGAGCGGCGGAAGCGCGACGGGTCGTCGATCGCCGTCATGAACGAAAGCGCCATCACCGGGCAGACGCCGGGGATTGCCATGAAGCGTCGGCACAGTTCGCTGCGGGCCACCATTTTGACGATGAGATCGTGCAGCCGGCAGTACCGCCTCCACAGCGCTACACGTGCCGACAGCATGGCGTCCATCAGCTCGCTCGATAGCGGATCCTCCGCCACCGCCGTGCGCACCGCCTGCTCGAAAGCCCCTCGCCCGACCTTACAAAACCGGATGCCGAACGACTTCAGCGAGTGCGGGAGGTGTTCTCCAAATCGAGGAAGCAGGCTTTCAGGTCGGATCGATGAGTCAAGAGATACTCCGTCCGATAGCAGCTCTGCGATTTTCATGTAGGCTTTGCGAAACCCATCGCGCGCACCAAATGGGTGGTGCGGAGAGCATCGGCTTTGTCAGTCCTGTAGCGCTGCGCCGACGTCAGGGCGCGCACATGCACCCTCGCCTAGCAGTTCGCCGGCAGGTCGAAACGCTTCAGTTCCAGATGCGGCCAAGGCGACAACGACTTCGCCAAGAGGCCAACAAGGCGGAGCGGCCCCAGGATCGCCAGCGGACCCTTCTACCGCGGTCTGGCCTGGGTGTTACGCGGCCACGTTAGCTTATTCCAACCTATGCTGAGGGGTTGTCCGAGAGCTCGGTAATCGAATCCGTGATCGCGTTCGCATCGAGAGCATAGCTGCGAAACGAGAGTACCGAATCTCCAACTGAAAAGGTCTCCTCATGTTCGACCATCGCGTCGAAGAGCATCGCAGAGAGGCTATCTTCCTTGAGGTATTGATAGAGGAATTTGTGATCGAGCTGAGCAGCATTCCAAAGGTTACGCTCAACGATATTCTCCGTGCGGACATCTAGTCCAGAGCCGTCATCGAACACCGACACCTCTACGGTTCTGACAACCCCCTTTTCAATCATGTTCAGCAACTCAGCCCATCGTCTCACAGGGTGTCCGTCGACCCGAAGGCCCGAGAACATGCCATTGCAGGAGACGATACAAGTCACAATCTCGTCCGCAGGAGCGACGCTCCATCCCAACCGACGATAGAATTCGGCCTCGACTTTCGGGTCGGAGAGCAACCGGATTAAGCGACCGAGTTGGCCAGCGCCTGTACGAACGTGTTTGAACGAAGTCCTCAATTCGTGGACGTTGCAGGGCAGCAGCGAATGTTTGCATTCGAACAGAAATAGGTATTCCCCAAACCGACAGACTGCATCGATCTCGATGCGCTGACCTTTGAGTACGGTCTCATATTCCGCTCGCACGTATTCGCAATGGCGCTGCAGGGCATGCGTCAACGCACGAGAAGCGGCTTCCTGTTCAACCGAGTCAGTCAGGCGATTTTTTCCGGTATGGACGAGATTTCGGTACCAGTTGGCCATCCCAGCGATATGCAGGGGCACGAGGAGATGGCCATCCTCTCCGCGGATGATCGGCCGGTACTGGAGGTCAAACACTCCTACACTACCTGGCTTCCAGGATAAAAGGCCAAGCACATCGTCAATTTGTTCGGGTTTTAGGCACCAACCCAAAAGCCCTCTCAACACCCCTTCTTTAAACACCGGGATAAGTGAGCGATACGCAATGGCGGGGTCATGGCTCAATAGAGGCTCTAGTTGCCTCGTAGCAAGGCGGGCGATAAACAGGAAAAGTCGGTAGACTTTTGCAACGTCAAGAAGCGACAAGCCAGGGCGAAGTTCGAAGCGCTCCAGCTCTTCCCACGTCGCCAGTTCGGTGTTTACGACATCACGCAGATAGACTATTTCCTCCGCCGTAAAAGCATCACTCGAAAATAGAGAGCGCAAAGGCGGAACGTCCGGCAAATTAAACGTATAACGGATAAAAGGACGCTCGACAAGTTTGACGACGGTTTCATGCATTCTATCATAGAATGCATCAGAGATACCAAATACAGAAATCACACCTCCTTTTATGGTCTTTATTCTTTCAAATTGCATCCGGCTACGCGCCTGATTTTCTTGTATATATCCTAATCGTATACTCTTTTCCAATTCAGGCGTTGGCGCTGAAACGATAGATTTACCCTTACTCGTGTGAACCTGATAATTGAACGCATCGACAAGGATTTCTGCCTCGCAATACCGACGGATCTTGCAAGCCTTTACGATTAGCTTGTCGAAAATTCCGCGCGAAATCTTCGATTCGGCCATCTTGTTAAAGTGCTTAGTTTCGATGCCGATCTCGGTGTCAATGCAATGAACGATGTAGGATGCGCCTTCAGCCAAATCTTCCTTCGAATAGAAGCCGACATCCTCCGTGTTTGCTCCATGGTCGGCCTGGTGGCCAGTCATGAATATGGCATCGACCCTGGCTATGACTGATTTTAACGCGGTGTCGGCATTGCGCCTTAGAAACTGCCGAAGAGTCTGGTCCAAATGGTGAACCTGAATGGCGAGATTGGCTAGCGCCTTCACCGATGAGAGATATGTGCGAACCTCCTCCGATAAAGGCAACTCCGCGCCCGTCTGCTCAAGAGCGGTCAAAACGTCCAAGAGGCTCTTGGCCTTGTAGCCATACTTCGAACTGCGAAAGGCCCCCGAGGTTCCCAAAGCCTCTCTCGCAATCGACGGATCGCAATAGAATCCGAGCGCAAGCCAGTTCACGGCTTGTTGAGTCTTGCCGACCGCAATGGCCCTCAAAGCGAGGTCGCCGACCTGGGAAAGTTCCCGCCGCAGCGCCTGACACAATTCGACCTTGTCTAGGCATGCCAAGGTCGGTAGCCAGACCTCGGCCGCCAGTAACTTGGGGGAAACCAAAGCAAGGCGGTCTTCAAGGCTTTGTTCTTGTGCCATCGAGAAGGGTATCCCAAACCACAGGCTTCAAGTCCCGCCGATGTCTCTTAGATGGCGACACGCCGTCAGGCAAATTCCGGTTTCTTAGCAGAAAAGGGCGGGTGCTCAACTTACGCGAGGCTGGCGTCAGCATTAGCAAAGTCTAAAAAGACCATTCCAGTCCAGATGCTTTAATTTCACTGATCTGGTTAATCCTGGCGCCACCAGACCGTATCGCCTCCTACTTCGCTGAAACGGCCAACTCTTCAACCTCATAATCGCTAGACGGCCTCGGCCTCGACCTTGACTTCGACCCCATTTAAGGACGAATTCTAGCGGGGGGATTTGGCATGAAGCGACCTTTTATTTCGTTGAGGATCGACCAGCTTGAGACGATGCTGGAGAAGGCCACGGCGAACGGAGACAGTAAGGCTATTAAGGCCATCGTGGGTGAGGCAGCAGTCAGGAGTACCGCTCGGGCAGGAAAGCTATTGGCCCGTGCCAAATCTGCACTCAATGTCAAGCAAGCGGATCTTTTCGAACAAGCCCCCAAAGCCTCCAAGAAACAGGCCGGCGTTGTGCACACGAAGGCACCGGCTAAGCGAGGGGATCGCAAGCCCACCGCGGAGCAAGAACAGGCAATCGACGCCTTCCTCTCTGGCGGATCGCTCCGCATCAATGCCTATGCCGGTACGGGGAAGACCTCAACGCTGCAGTTCCTTGCTTACGGAACCCGCAGTCGTGGGCAATACATTGCTTTCAACAAGGCGATTGTGGGAGATGCCCGCGAGAAATTTCCTTCCACGGTGGATTGCTCGACAACTCATAGCCTGGCGCTGAAGTCGCTTCACTCTGACTACAAGAAAACCAAGGACAAGTTTGCCGGAAAGGTCAGCGCAAAGCAGCTCGCAGAGATACTTGAACTCAAGAAGGCATGGCGTGTCGACCGTGACCACTCTCTGCAGCCGGTGTCGCAAGCCTATTTGATCCAGCAGACTGTAAGACGTTTTGCGCAAAGCGGCGACGAGGAAATCTCTGACGCGCATGTACCGCGTCACGGATCGCTGCTTGCGGCGAGCGATGAAACGTTAAATGCAGTGAAGGAGTTTGCGCGCAACAACGCCAAGCATCTGTGGGGGCGCATGTGCGATGCGAAGGACCCGATCCCGCTGGGTTTTGACGGATTTCTAAAGCTTTGGGGGCTAGCCAAGCCGCAGATTGCGGCTGACTACATTCTTCTCGATGAGGCACAGGACACCAATCCCGTGGTCCTGGACGTTCTGAAGAGGCAAAACGCTCAACTTGTCTACGTTGGGGATCGCTATCAGCAGATCTACGAATGGCGTGGCGCGATTAATGCGATGGAAGCGATCGAGACCGATGCCGTCGTGAGCTTGACGCAGTCGTTTCGGTTTGGTCATGAGATTGCCCACGAGGCATCCCGCATCCTGCAGCGACTCGGCGAAAGCGTAGCACTGACCGGCAACCCGGCTTTGTCGAGCAGGGTCGGGACTTGCAAGCCTAACGCCATTCTGGCGAGAACCAATGCGAACGTCATGACTGCGCTGATCGAGTGCATTGACGAAGGTCGCAAACCCCATCTCGTTGGCGACAACAACGACCTCAAGGAGTTGTTATGGGGGGTGCGAGACTTGAAGGAAGGGCGCCCAACAGACGTCGCCGACTTTTTCGGGTTCAATAGTTGGGAGTCGGTGGTCGACTTCGCCAAAACCGCGGAGGGCGAGCACCTGACCATGTTCGTCAACCTGGTGCAAAGCAAGGGCGAAAAGCGCCTTTTGTGGGCTATCAATCAATCCGTGGGTGAGGATCAGGCGGATATCGTAATCTCGACGGCCCATAAAGCTAAGGGACGAGAATGGAAGAACGTTCGACTTATGGACGACTTCCTGAAGACCCGCGCAGCAAAGGGGCATAGAGAGGGGGCCGATCGAGAGCGGGAGGACGCGGCGGAACTCAGACTTTTCTACGTCGCGGTCACGCGCGCGAAGGAGGCTATTGAAATCCCTGTAATGGGAGACAATGCCGAGCCGCGGTGGGCCTCGGCTATATCATCGCAGCTGGCTGCTCGTGTGCTGACCAACTCCGTTTTCGCACGGCCCGTCGACTGGAAGGAACCGGTTGAGCCAAACAGCCAGCAAGCGCAATTGCAGCGTAGCACTCAAAGGCAAGCCAAGCGTGGCTTCTTCTCGCGTCTCTTTGGCCGCTAGCGAGGGCCAGATTTCGAGGCAAGGCGACTTCAGGAACCAGCCCCTTAAGAAATTTCTTCCTAGGACAGATCCAGCGGAACTCTACTGCTTCGACGCCCTTGGCGGTTCATATCTTTACCAGCGTCGGCTCACATCCCATGGCTTCGACGAACGCAGCATCGGCCAAACAGTCGTGCGCCTCTTTTGCGTTCGATCAACTAAACTAAGGTTCGTCGCTTTAGCGCGAATTGGAAGTCGGCCAACATGTCTTCAATTTGGGATGAAGACTCAATTTCCACCCTATGGAATCTATTGAAATCAGATCTCGTCCCAGCTGCGACAAAAATATGACCTACCAGATCAAAGGCATCGATGGTGTTACGGTCTTTGAGCCAAGCGAGCGCGACGTCTAGAAGATCGGAAGGACGATCGCCGCGAGCCTCGAATTGTTCCACGAGAAGTCCCGCGTAAAAAGAACGATGGTCCACTTCTTTGTCGAATTGCGTAAACAATTTCTTCTGATTGAGGCCTTCGATTCGACGATCGTCTGACGCGACCAATTCGTCTAGATATCGTCGACGCCATTCAAACAAGCGGTGTCGATTGCAAAGATCCCATAGCCGTCCAATTGTATCCTCGTCTAGTGAATTCAGATAGGGAATGAGGCTTTCCAAGGCCTTCAGACACTTTTCGCTTCGTTCGAATCCCCCAGATTCAAACTGAAAGTCCACGTGCCTTAGAAAGCTCGAAGGATCTTCGGTGGAGGTCACGGTACTTTCGGCAAGCGCACGCGACCGGTCCGTAGCCACGAACAGAGCCACGCACACGAAATTGTCGGTATGGCCAAGATGAACCCAATGCTTCGATAAAAGTCCTTCAGCCTGATCTGTCGGCAACTTTTGTATCAGTTCAGACACTATCCAATCCGTTTCGAAGTCCCGCTTATCCGGGTTCGCGGTCATGAAATCCCTTCTTCGCTCTAGTTCAGCTTCCAAGAGCTTAAGAAATGAGGGCAGCCAAAAATTCCGGGTGAATTGCCACCAGTAACTGCGATATTCCTCACCCTCCAACGCGTGCTTGAACGCATCGTAAGACTCCATGTCCCGCATCAGGAGTCGCACCCGTAATGCATCCGCGAAAAAAGGGGAGTTTGTGTCGATCGTTCGAAGCAAGGGCAAGAGGTCAACTTCGACGCTACCACTCCACATACGAAAGGCACGGCGCCTTAGCTCATCGTCATTTTCGCCATCCGACCAAATCTGGTGCAATCGTTCCAAAGAGAGCTTTCGAAGCGCCTTCCCATGGCGGCCAGGCCAACGAACGTCCCACTGCTCGCAGAAGTGTGAGAAATTGAAGCCCGAGTTATGGCCTGCAGTCCTAACGAGGAACTCGACCACGTCCGGGTGGTCGTACCCGTGGAGCATGAACGTAATGGGCCAAGACAGGTCGGTCGATTGCGCACGCCATAAAAAGAATGAAAGTGCCGCTTCAGGAAGGCCATTTCTGGCGATCCCCCACCTGACGCTGTGAGCTGCGATCCCTGAACGCCTCTCCATGTGCCGTATCTGTTCATCGTCAGGGAGCTGAGCCCAAACTGCACAGATTGGCCTCAAAAGAACTTCGGCTTTACCGGCACACGCGCATTGGCTCGCTGCCCACAAGAAGGCACTCAATTCCTCCGCGCTGTAGCTCCCCCATGCTTCGGAAATTGGTCCCGCTAGATCGGAAGACCCAACGAATCCTGATAGGTTCAGGACACCAATCCGTTCTGCTCCAGGAGCACAAGTTCGCAGCTGGCGACTTATGTCGTCGATCAGTGCCTGGCCAAACTTGATTTTGACGTGGTCGATTAGACGGTCTCGCCATGATGAATTGACACCGGGGTCGACTTGATAGCAAAGGCGCGCTCCGGCCGCGAAGTCTCCGTTACGGAACTTTGCCATGGTCGCATTCAATGAGGAGCGCTCGATTTTGTCGACTAAGGACAGTACGATCGAAGAATCCGTGCCAGCGAGGGCTGCAACAGCGGCCGCCTTCAAATGTCGATAGCGATTTGCCTTTGCTCCCACCCGAACGAGGCAACGTTCAATCGCAACGACGATTTCACCACCCGCCGCAACTTGCCGTTGGCCGACTAGCTTGAGGGCGTAGAACAAGGCAAGCGGACTTTTGTCCTCGACCTTTTCTACCCAGGAACGTTCAACACCGCGATCCGACACCAAAGCTGAAGCGATCAACTCAGAAAAGTATGGTTCCGACAGTATTTCTTCCGGAAGCGAGCTGTACTGCATCATGCGAGCAATGGAATCTGCTAGCAGGTAATCTCTGACGCGATCATGACGAAACGTGACCAAATCATCGTCGCCGCGGGGAATCAGCCAAATGAGTTCCCGCCGGTGTGATAGGCTACTTAACGCTTGGACCACCCTATCGTCGTTCGTGAACCAGTCCCGAACCTCTCGCCAACGGGGTTCGAAGATCCGTTTGGCCAACATATTTGTGGCTAAGCCGAATAGTGCGTCGAAGTAGTCCGAGGAGGCAAACTGACCATCGAACGACGAGGCTCTTCTGATACAACCTATGACAAAGTCGCGCATCACCGTTTCAACGCTGGTGGTGACCTTAGCGTCGTAGAGAGCTATTAGAAGCGGATCATGACCAAGCGCCCTAGCTGTCTCGCTGCATTGCGCCAATGTCAGAACCTGATTGAGTTGTTTCGTGCGTGAAAGGACCGCAGCGGCACCCTCGCTCGGTTTGAATGGTCCTCCGAAGAGCGAGCGCTGAAGGACGATTTTGCGGGAACGCTCGGACAGTTGGTCAACCACCTTTGGCCAAAGGGGACAGATCAAGTTCCATGCAGTTGTTTGCTGTGGATGATCATGTCGCTCGTCCATGCTTGAATTCCGACTTGTAAGGCACCACCCTGCCAGGCGCTCAACAAGAGCAGCCGGATTGCTCGCTTGATTGACGTCCTCCACCGTCGTCAAAAGCGTGCGCTCGGGTGATGCCAATTGAAGCGCCTCTGCACCGCAACCGGTTGCAAGGCTTGGGATATGCCTTTTTAGAACAATCTCCAGGGCGTCTTCCAGCGTCTGCGAGCGCTCAAGATCCTCATGCCGGATTACTAGTGCAAATCCGTCACCTTCCATATGTCGGCGCATGAGAGCTTGGACGCTGGAGCTTTTACCCTGCCCGGATTCTGCGATGAAAAAGAGAACTCCCGAACGGCCGGCAACAGCATCGGCGAGTTCGGCGTCCACCTGCCGGCCGACATAGTTTTGCTGGCCATCGCGTAGATCCGAAGACGCCAGGCTTTTATGCGACGCCGAACGGAGCGCTGAAGCAGATAGGTGATTTGGAGCAAAACCGAGTTCACGTCTAAGCCATTGTCCTTCGGGGTGCCGATCCAGGTGATCAGCGAGTCGGCTTTGATCCCAGATATCTATATGGATTCCAGCCACCACGCCGGCAGCTTGAACATCGCTGAAAAGATCGACTGGCACTCGGCGATTGGTGGTGAGCACAAGAGTGAATATTCCAGAGGGAACGGTCGCCCAAATCAATTTTGTAACTCTGACTGTCTTCGCAACATCCCCTTCTCCCGCGTCTGATAGCCACTTTGTACGAAGCCGAGACTGGCCGGTCGTCGTATGGTGAAAGCATACAAAGTGCGGCGGATCCGATCGAGGAACTAGCAACATGCCATCGACGGGCGATGCTATTGGCCTCCGAGCTGCATTTGTGCCCATTTCAATCAGATTGCGATACCGATGATCGGCCTGACGCAACACTGCAGCCGCAAAGGCCTCAAATTGGCCCTCGTCGGTGATTGCCTCTAAACGCGCTCTAGTTGTTGAGTCGGAATCTATGTCCATAGGCAATAGTTTAGATCAAAAGGATTCGAGACCTCTAGAGACATTTCTAGACAGGTTCGCCCGGCTGTTGCCTATCAGGTAAGCTAAACCGATCCGTAACAAGGATTCCCTTACGCTTCAGCCAGCCGCATGGATTTGGTGTTCTGGCGATCCTGCGATACCTGCCGAGCATGTCCGAGAGCTGCAGTGCAGAACGACCAGGACTCGAGACCGTCGCCAAGAAGGTCACCAGGTTGAGCACCACGCCAAGCCTCGCCAAATCCACAACGCTGACGCCAGGTATGATGGCTGGGCCTGAGGCCAACCAGCCGAGCTAGAGGTTGCGCGGGTTGAAGGAACGTCCAGACGATGATCGTCGGCGATTCTTGGCGGCGCAGCCAGGCAATACTGCCACTTGGCAAGGTCTATTGCGATAGGTCATGATAGAACACAAGCGCATGTACTAACCGGGTCGCTGATCTGCAAAGGGAGTTGGGAATGCCCTTGGTGTTCGTCCATGGTGTCGCCACGCGCCCGACCGCCGAATATCGAGCCGCCATTGTCCAACGCGATGCCCTTTTTCGATCGCTCGTGTTTGGGTCGCAAGACATCGCCATCTTCAATCCCGACTGGGGAAGCGCCGGCGTCAGTTTCGACGCTGCGATGCCGTGGCTGCCCAGCGCCGACGGCAACCAAGCCTTTGGCGGCGACGGTGTCGTTGCCGGCGCAACCGGCGATGCCGTTATCCGCCTCGGCGCCTTGGCCGGCCGAGACGCCGGGCAGGCCATCGACCTGATCGCCATGGCGGCGCTCGACAACGCTGTTCGCGAGGCTGCCGGTTTGCACTTGCCGGAGGCCGCGGCCAAGGGCGAGGCGATGGCGCTGGCGCTGGCTGCAGGCACTTATCTCGAACAAAAAGGTCTGGTCGCGACGTCGACGCCACTGCCGATCGATGCCCTCACCGCCCCGGATAATCTGGCCTTCGCGGACGCTCTTGAAGCTGAGTTGGCTGCATCCAAGGGTGACAGGCAAGCGTTTGCAGTCGGCAATGCCGTCCGCAACGCGCTGGGACACCTTGCCGGGCTTGTCGGCAACAGCGTGAGCGACCTCGCGCTCAAGGCCAAACGTCGCGATCTCAGCCGCAGTGTCGCGCTGTTCCTCGGCGACATCTTTGTCTATCTGCGCGGCCGCGACGACGTCGGCCCGAACGGAACACGCCAGCGTATTTTCAAGCCGATCGTCGATGCCTTGATCGCGGCATGCAAGGCAAAATCGGCTTCGCATGAACCTTTGGTGGTGGTCGGGCACAGTCTGGGCGGCGTGCTGCTCTACGATATTTTGACGGATCAAGAGGCCCGTGCATCGATCGAGTCGCAGGCGGGTCCGATCGCTATCGATGCCCTCTTCACCGTCGGCTCCCAGGCGGGCTTCTTCGCCGATCTCGGCCTCTATCCGCACCGCCCGCAGGGCGGCGTCAAATTGCCGATGCCTGACGGCCTCGCGAGCTGGATGAATGTCTATGATTTTACCGACGTGTTTTCGTTCCGCTGCGGCCCGATGTTCGAGGGCGTGCGCGATTTTGGCTACGATACGGTAACCGACCTGATGCACGCGCATTCGGCGTATTTCCAGCGGCCGAGCTTCTACAAACGCATGCGCAGCCGGTTGCAGGAAGGTGGCCTTCTCTGATGCGGATTTTCACCAATCCGCAGGCCGGCGGAAGCGTCAGGGTCCTGGTGCTGGGCGCCGGCCATTATCCTCTGGCTCAGCTTTCCAAACCCAAGGTCCCGAAGCTCGCCGATATTGCCAGCGCTGCCCGCAGCGCGGTCGAGTTCGCCGCCCATATCCTGACCGATTGGCGGCCGATGTTGGGCAAGCCTCTTGCCTCGGTCGATCTGCTGGTCAACACCGCGCAAGATCCAGACGGGGTGACTTTTGGCGTCGAAGGGGTCGGTCCGGTCAAGGTCGAAGCGCCAACGCTCGACAACATCATTGCGGCGCGCACAAGCTGGCTGGATGGCGCCATGGCGAGCGACACGCTGATCTTTTACTGTTGCGGCCACGGTATCTGGCTGCCGTCGGTCGCCAAAACCTTCTTGGCCAGCGATTTCGGTTCCGACGAAGATGCGCCTTGGCCGAAGGCCATTTCGCTCGATGCCTTCGCTCAAGGATTGGGTGACAAGGCCCCGCGTGAGCAATGGCTGATCTTTGATTGCTGCGCAAACATTCCGCCCGAGGCGTTGCGGGACGCCAACCCAACCCCCAACCCGTTGGTCTCGACGACGTCCGGGCTCAGAACGGCCATGATTGATGTTCATGGCCCCTTGATCCAGGCAACGATCGCGTCCGCCTCGCTGGGTTTGGAGGCTTACGGCCGGCAGGACGGTCGCTCTCGTCTCATGGATGTGTTTGTCGAGGCCTGCCAGGACGCAGGCTTCCGCGACCAGGCCAATGACGGTCGCTGGTGGATCACCCTGCAGAGCCTCGAAAACGCGATGTCGACCTACCGCTACCGCGTCGCGCCGCCGCAGGATCGCGATTACTATACATTCTCACGGCTGACCTCGAGTGACGCGCCTGACATTCCACGCCTGATGGTGCGCGATAAGCCCGCGGCCTGCACGCTGCTTGTAACCAGCGACCCTGCGCTGCGGCTCAAGCAGTGCAATCTCGACATCTATCAGCATGAAACACGGGTGGCCGGCCAGGCCGCGGGCGCGACTGCGCAGGAGCGTTTTCGCCACATCGTCGAACCATTCGAAAAATATCGTGTGGATGCGCAGTGGCCCCAGCAAGCCGTTGAATCACGCGAACGCATGGCCCTACCCCCTCTCACGGAAGTCAACTTTTGAGGATCCTGTGGCGCACTTAACCCTTCGCCTGGCAGCTCCAATCGGACCGCTCTCGGTCGAGATCATCGGCGAGAGGGGCCGCAGGGTTGGTCAGAGGCTGAGCATGTCGTCGTCGCGGCTCTGGGCAAGCGTCGATGACATTGCGCCCGGCGAGTATACAGTCGTTGCCACCCGCCCATCGGGTGACCAGCTGGTGGTCGCCGCCGACGTCGGTCCTCTCGGCGGCGAAGCCCTCATTGCGCTGCCAGCTACCAGGCCGGGTTCGCGGCGACGTCCGGCCAGCCGCGGCCTCGACGACAGCACAGCCGGCTCGGAGGCAGGCTTCGGCCTGGAGTCGACCGCATCATGGTCACAGGGCCTGACGGCAAGATCGATGCGCTCGCTCGAGGCCCACCGGCGCCAGCCTGAAGGTCCCGATTCGATTTTCGGTGATTTCTCATCGATCGCGTTCAGCAGACGCTGCCTGAAACTGGTCGGCTGGGCCTTTCGCGCAGGCTATTGGCACGGCTATGACCATTTTGGTGATCCTCAAATCGTCGGCGACGGCGACGTGCTGAAGATCGCATTGACTGCCGAATTTCCCGTAGCGATTGGTTTGCTAAACGAAGGCGGCTTCGGCTCAATCGTGGTCGTCCCGCCATTGGCCGGCGGCGTCGATATCACTTTTGTCGCGGCCGGCGTCGACCTGGCCGGCGGCGCCGACCGAATCAACAACCCCTCATCCATTCGGGTGCCGGTGGCCATCCCGATGCCACGCGATCCCGCGCTGGCAGACCTGCTGGCCGGCCTGTCGGCACCCGCGCTGCCTGATGCCTTGTCGCTCTTGCCGGAGAGTGGAGCCGCCAACATATCTGCGGCGATCCGCGCGTTCCGTCAGAAATACGACAATTCGACCTCGGCAGTCCTTGGTGCTCTTTTTCTTGACCGTTTTGCGCCGACCAAGCTGTCGATAAAATGGCTGCGCAACCTTTACCGACTGCTTCCCGATATTGGCGACACGGCGCTGCTTTTGGCGACCGCTCACGCTGCGCAGGAACAACCCAGCGAAAAAGTGGACACGCTCATCAGAGAGCTTCTGCATAGGGCCGTCTCGAGCCATTGCTTTCTGTTCGCACGCAGCCGTTCGCAACTGTCACAGATGTTGCACCGCTACGGTTTCAGTTCGCGGGCGCCCAAAAGGAAGAAGGAGGAGATCCAACGACGATATATTGGGCAATTTCTCGACTTCGGCGCTGATGCCGGCGGGCTGGAAGCCTTTTGGGGCATTTCGCCCTACTTTCCCGGTTACAAGTTTCCGACTGATGCTTGGAACCCGTATCGCATTCAGATTGTCATGATAAACGGCAAGTTCACGGTAGTTCAGCAACCCGGTGCACCGGCGCTCGGGCAACCAACTCCGCCAATCCTGACTGATGATTCGTTACGCGCATTTGAAAGACTGGAGCGTAGACTGGGGCTTCGAGAGCAAATCACGCATTCGTATGAACATTCCTACACATACCGAAACCACAGCGGCACAGAGCATGAGTATGCCCGTGTCACCATCCTCTTCGAGCCTCAGCGAGACAGCGATCAGCTTATCTTTCGCTCAGAGATTACCGGTGGTGCGGTGCCGCGGGCATTCATCCCAGCGGTCGAGAGAGGCCTCAAAAGCGCTATACAAGCTGGGCCGATCCGCGGCTTACCCGTGGTCGGCCTCAAAGCGACCTTGATCGACGGGGCCTACCACGACGTCGATTCCTCCGACCAGGCGTTTGAACAGGCGGCTCGAAATTGCTACTTCGAAGCGCTCGGCTACATGGGGGCGAGGCTGACCCAGCCCCTCATGGAAATTGAGGTCCTTGCACCGGACGTGCATCTCTCAAAAATACTGAAAATAAAACTCAGCCTCAAATCAGACGTACGAGAGCAGATTAAGCGTGTAAACGTAATTATGGCGACTGTTCCTTTGTCGGACGTGCAGGAGTATCTGCTCCAAATTTCAACTATATTGAGAGATCAGACGAATTATTCGGTGCGATTCTTGCGATATGGCGGGGAGATTCCCATAAAACCTCGGGACGACCGCAGCGATTCCATCAGCGCATAGCCATGACGACGAGTTGGTAGCAATGCCCGTTCACCGGATAGAAAAAATCGTCGGTGGCGTCGTAGTCGCCGCAGCCGAGGTGGCAAAACGCGGACCTTTTGCAGGACAGTTCGTCTGCCTGTCGATTGGATCGAACATGGCGAAGGTTCCCTTTGCCACACTGACCGATGCTGCGGATTTCCTGCGAACTCATCCGGGATCGGGCATTCGCATGAACCCGAACTGGTCGAAGATCGTCGACGGGATCCATATCGACGGCCTGCCTCGTTGAGCCGGCGCCCGGAGGCGATCTGGGCGTGCGCTCGACCAAAGGGGGTTGCGGCATTGTAGCCGTTGCCGCGGCCGGTCTGCGAATTCTTGAGGACGATTTTCGGCCTTAGGCGGCATAGGGCTCCAGCGACACGGCTGGGCGCGCCGCGGACTCCCGCCGCTCAAGAGCGATCTCGGCGGCCGTGCGTGTCACCGCCAGGCGGCCCCGATCGCCATCAAGGCATGCCAGCAACTCCTCGTCGGAGGCCGCAGCGATGGCTTCGGGATCGCAAAGCTTGCCTCTCAGCAGCCGGCGATAATCGCCACGGCTCAACGTTGCGCCGGCCTGGCGGGCGAGATCCACTGCGGCGCCGGGAATGCCGAGCGTCAAGCGGATGTTGAGGCGTTCCACCCGGTCGGCAAGATCGAGGTCCGGATGCAGCAGTTCGGCAACCCTTGCCGCCGTGCCGACCAAATCGCTGATACGGGCGGCAGCGTTGCGCACCGGCCCCGCGGCCCCATCGAACGGACCGCCATGTCTGGCCATCAGCTGTTCGATTTCGCTGATTTCCTGACCGGACACATAGGCCAGCGCCGCAACCGCACGTTTGGCGCGTGTTGCCGCGTCGTGGGCTTCGTTCAGGTCCATCTCAAGGCAATGCAGGATATGAGGATGCACGCCCTGGGCACGCAGCTCTCCCATCCAGGAATGCGCCTCTCTCGGCGTTTTCTTGTTGACGTAGACATAGACCTGCTCGAGCTCGCGCGTGGCCTGCGTCGCGGCGATGAGGGCCGGGTCGCTGATGTCCTGCGGGCGCAGCGGCCGCAGGCATTCGACCAGTCGAATGATCGACAACACCTCAACAGCGCTTTCTCCGGCCAGCCGGCCCAGCGGGGTGAGCTCGAGGCGGCCATCCTCGCGTGCTTCGACCAGCTGGTGCCTCTCCAGATTGGCGACCGCACGCAGCAGCGCGTCGTGGTCCCAGTTCCAGGGCCCGCCGGCCGACATCTGTTGGAAAGCGCCAAAACTCGATTCAAGGAAGGTCGCTATCTGCTCGGCCGTCATCCCAGCCCGCTCGCCTGCGGCGGCGCGGCCGCCGGCGACCATCACCCGCACGATCAGGGATCTCGGGTCAGTGCTCGCATCGAGGAAGCGCGACACCAGATCTTCCGGCTTTTTGAGGACGTAGTTGCGCCAGTAATCCTCGGCGTCGCGGTAGTTCATGGCGACCAGATAGGATTTGCCGCGTTCGGTATATCCCAGACGACCGGCACGGCCGACCAGGTTCTTATACTCGGCGACCGAATAGGGGACATCGCCCGGATGCTGTAGACCGGCGATGATCACGGAGGACGCCGGCGTATTGACGCCCATGGCAAGCGTTGTCGTGGCCACGATGACACGCAATGCGGAATCCGGACGGCGGAACTCCTCCTCGATGATCCGTCGTTCTTCTGCACTCAGATGCGAGTTGTGAAAGGCCACGCCGCCGGCCAGCACGGTGCGGAGCGCCTCGCTGGCTTGCGAGGTGTCCCCGCCAGGCAGGCGCGCGATCGCATCGCGGGCCGGCGGCAGACCAAGACTGTTCGCCAGGTAATTAGCGCATCCGCGGGTCGCGCCCCGGTTTTCACGGAAGACGATCAGCTGCTCGCCCTCGCCGATCAGCTTGCGCGCTAGCGGAATGATCAGGTCCTGGCTAGAATTCTTGCCGGACAAGATCGGCCGCACAATCGAAGCTTCTTCGACCATTTCGCCGGTCTCGGCATGGAGATACTTGCGATCCCCACCACCCATGATGAGGCCCTCTTCGAGCGGAACCGGACGCTCATCCCGCCGCAACAGTCGCGCCCCGAGCCACCTGTCAAAGCCATTGACGTCGCCAATGACGCCTGAGAGCGCGATGACCTGCGGCTCGATGCCGTCTTTCCGGCGCATCTTGATCAACGTCAACAGGAACTCGAGATTGGCGCCCCGGGACAGGTCGGCAATCATCTGCGTCTCGTCGACGACGATCAGGCCTGCCTGCTCGAGCACATGCGGCGTCGTCAACGCGATCGCGGCAAACTTCTCATAGGTGATCAGGGCAATGTCATACTGGCCACGCAACACCGGCGAAATGTCATCCGTTTCTCCTGTGGCGTCGACGATATGCAGGCCGAAATCGCCGTAGACCGTCTTGAAATGCCTTTTCTTGTCGGCGACCAGCGCTTTCAGCGGCAGCAGGAAAATCGCCCGCTTGCGCTGGGTGACGCCCTTCAATGCGGCGAGCTCACCGACCATGGTCTTGCCGGAAGATGTCGGCGCGACCACAACCAGATGCTCGCCGTCCAGGACCTGGTAGTCGTTGATCGCATCAAGCTGCAGCTGGTTGAGCGACGGGATCGATTGCGACCATGCGCTGAGAACCGGCGCCGGAAAGCCCCAGGCCGCCAGGCTGGCGATGTCGGCGGTGGCCTTGGCGGCGACCCGCTCCGGAAAGGCCTTGGCATAACGCGGCCCGGCCACAAAGACCGGCCAGACCAGTTCGCTGTCGATGGTGCCGCGCAGCGCGGGCTGTTGCGAATGACCGTATTGACGAGCGGCGTCGACCACCCGCCGCGTGACGAATTCGAGCAGCCGCAGCACCGGAATCCGCCCGGCGTCGACGACTTCCTCGACGCCCTGCAACGCCTGCAGCAGAAAATGCGTGAAATTGCCATGGCCGATCCTCGGATTTTCCCAGGCGGGCTCGTTGGCGCCGGAGGCGGTGAGGATCAACCGCCCTTCGCCAGACATATGCTGCAATTTTGCATCGACCGACTCAAGCTGCCGCGCCACTGCTTCGACTTGCAGCACCTTGGCGCCGATGCCGCCCGAGAAGCAGCAGTCCAAGAGGAGAACGACCCGTTTGGCGGGGATCTTGGCAAAGCAGGCCGCAAGATCGTCCAGGGGCAGCGCCGTGGCGGCGAGGGCCCGGATGTCTGCATCGTAAGTGACCAGTTCATGAGTTGGCGAGCCGTGACCTGAAAAGGTGATGACAACGGTGTCGTCCGGCGCGCAGGCGGCAAGCTCATCCAAAGCAGCTTCAATTCCTGCCCGGGTTGCATCCTGGTCGATAAGCAGGCGGCTCGCGCCACCAAGCGTATCGCTGAAAAGGGCTTCCAGCGCCATGGCGTCGCGGCGGGCGCAGCTCAGCCAGCCGATACCGTCAGACGCGTAACGGTCGATCCCAATGAAGACGCCACGAAAGCTCATAATGCGGGAATCCTACTAACTGTAGGATCCAATGCCTATCATCAGACTAGATATTGTGCAATGCCGTCGTGGAATGTGCTATTCGGCACCGGGCTCAAGCAATCCGATGGTTTCAAAGCGCACTTCGGAATTGACTGGAGCAAATAGTATCGAGGCCAAACGCAGCGAACTCTCGGGTGGCGCCCACATGGGATAGTGTGCTTTCCGGGCCGGCACGTCGGTGAACCCGAGGGATCGGAGCGGTGAAATACTGGCTGGCGCACCGCGACGATTGCGTACCCGTACAACGCAAAACCGCCCCGGTTAGACCGGGACGGTTATTGATTTATGATAAAATTGGTTGCGGGGACACGCAACCACCGATACCGACAATCACTGATCGTTTCGATTTGACGATGCCAAGCCACACCAAGTTGGTGTTTTGGTGGGCCCGGAGGGACTCGAACCCCCAACCAAGCGGTTATGAGCCGCCGGCTCTAACCATTGAGCTACAGGCCCCACGCGGGCTGGCTTAGTGTTTTTCTTGTCGTCGCACAAGGCTTTCGAAAGCTCTGGCGCAAAACGCCAAAATCAGCCCATATTCGCGCCGTAGAGCGGCCTGCGCCCATATGGCGCGAGAAAGGTCCAGCCCTTGCACCGCACTGCAGGAATCGGCGCCCTTTGCGGGTCGAGGCAGATGCAGCACGGGGGGCGGACCGCAGACTTCGAGGAGTTTCATGACCAGACAACTTTTGCCCATCGCGCTCGCTGCCGCGGTCGCGTTCCCGGCGCTGGCGAGCGCCGCCGACATCCAGCCTCCGCCACGCATCATCGTGTCCGGCGAAGGCGAAGCGACCGTGGCGCCGGACATGGCGATCCTTTCGCTCAGCGTGATGCGCGAGGCCAAAAGCGCGCGCGAAGCGCTCGACGCCAACAACGACGCCATGGCGGCGGTGATCGCGGCGATGAAATCCGCCGGCATTGCAGAACGCGACCTGCAGACCGCCGGCATCCAGATCAACCCGCGCTACAACTACACCAGCAAGGCCGACGGCAGCCAGGAAGCCGAGCTCGTCGCCTATCAGGTGACCAACACGCTGTCGGTGCGCGTGCGCGACGTCGACAAGACCGGCGAGATTCTGGACAAGGCGGTGTCGCTCGGCGTCAACCAGGGCGGCGGCATTGCTTTTACCAACGATAATCCGAAGGCCACGATCACCGAGGCGCGCAAGAAGGCCGTCGCCGACGCGATGGCCAAGGCAAAGACCCTCGCCGAAGCGGCGGGCGTCAGTCTGGGCAAGGTGCTCGAGATCGCCGACCAGAATGTCGCGCCGGTGCCGATGCCGATGGCGGCCAAGTCGTTGGATGCGGCCCGTTCGGCCGTCCCCGTGCAGGCCGGCGAGAATTCCTACAACGTCCAGGTCACGGTCACCTTCGAGCTGAGGTGACATCCGGCCCAGCCGCGGACATGCCGTTAGCAAAACGCCCCGCAGGATCATCCTGCGGGGCGTTTTCGAGCCGCGCCTCATCTTGAGGGGCTCAGCTACTCATAGGCGATCCTCGCAGAGGATCGTCCGCATAAGCGATCCTCGAACGGGATCGCCCTTTCAGCCTCAGCGATAGATGATCGGGCAGCCGCGCTCGTTGGCGAACACCACCACGACACGGTCGCCATACTGGCGACCTGCCACCTTCACGGTACGGCGGCTGATGTCGACGATGCGGGCGCGGTGCAGACCCATGCGCTCGGCCTTGTCGAGGGCGCGGTCCGGCGAACAGCCGCGCCAGTCGCGGTCGCGGCGCCAGTCGCGGCGATAACCGTCATCGTCGCCGGTGTAGATGCCGAAACGCGGGTCGTGCCTGTCCCCGAAACCGAGATAGAGGCTGTCCGCATGTGCCGGAATGGCCGTCAAAGTGCCAAGCCCGACAAGGGCCGAAAGGGCTGCCGTCCTGATCGTGTTGAACATCGTCTTCTCTCCTTATTGTGGGCTGTCGCCCGTAGAACCGATGATTGGAAAATGCCTTTTTGCATCTGAACCTTCCGCGAACCGGCCATTCATGTCCGGTTCATATAAGCGCGAACCCGCCAGGGTTCGTCGCTCGTGCCAAAACCGCGAACCCCTTAGGCGCGAACCCGCCAGGGTTCGTCGCTCGTAAGTGCGTAAAAGCGAGGCCCCTCAGGTTTCTAAACGCGAACCCGCAGGTTTCGTCGTTCCTCGTCAAAAGCGCCTCGTCAGCGTTCGTCATCTAGAGGCGAACCCGTCAGGGTTCGTCGTCCAGACGCGAACTGCTAAGGTTCGTCGTCCAATATATAATCAAAATAATCGTCCGGGTCGGCCAGATCGGTTTCCTTGGCCTTCACCCGACCCCGGATCGAGATGCCGGCCTCGTGCACGGTCTCAGCGCTTCCCGAAACAAGTCTGTGCCACCAGTAGAGATCATGGCCCTCGGCAATAAGCCGGTAGGCACAGGTTTTTGGCAGCCAGGTGATGGTGCGCACATTCTGTGGCGTCAGGCCGACGCAATCGGGCACCCGCGCCAGGCGGTTTGCATAGTCGGAGCAGCGGCAGTTCTCGGCGTCGAACAGCCTGCAGCCCACGCTTGTCCAGAAGATCTCGCCCGTATCCTCATCCTCGAGCTTGGACAGGCAGCATTTGCCGCAGCCGTCGCAAAGCGATTCCCATTCGGCCGGGGTCATCGCCTCAAGCGTCTTGGTTTTCCAGAATGGCGCGGTCATTTGGCTGGATTTGGCCCTCCGCGGTCTTCCGGTCAAGCGCTGTGTGGCGGCGACCCAGTATCAACATTAGAAAAACACGAAATTGCCTTCAAAAGGCCGGCCAGGCATCCTTGGTTGGCGCCAATGCCTGACGGAACCAATTATGGTTGATGAAAGTTTGGGCAGGGATGGGACCCCATTAGGAGAAATCGATATGAAACGCCAACCACGGATTCTGGCGGGCACGGCAATCGGCCTGCTTATGGCATCCGCGCCGTTGGGCGCGTACCCGCTTCAGGGGGGTGTCGCTTCCGGCGGCCTGCACGGAGCGCCGCTCGTGCTGGCTCAGGCCGCCTGCGCCGAAGGCCAGTCGGCCGAAGAATGCGCGCGAGGCGGAGCCGAACAGCCGCGTAGAAAGAAGCGCGAGCAGCAGCAGCAAAGCGAATCGGCGCCGGCCGAACAGGCCGCGCCCGCCGAATCCGAGCAACAGCCGCGCAAGAAGCGGCACGAGCAGCAGCAGACGGAGGGCGCCCAGTCCGGGGAAGCTGCACCGGCCGAGCAGCAGTTCAAGCCACGCAAGAAGCGCGACCAACAGCAGCAGATCGAGGCGGCACCCGCCGACCAGGGCGGCCAGCCTGCGGCCGACGAGCAGCAATTCAAGCCGCGCAAGAAGCGTGACCAGCAGCAGCAGATCGAGGCTGCACCCGCCGACCAGGGCGGCCAGCCCGCGGCCGAGGAGCAGCAGCCGCGCAAGAAGAAGCGCAACCAGCAGCAGATCGAAGCGGCGCCAGCCGACCAGCAGCCCGCGGAACAGGTCGCGCCTGCCGCCGGCGACCAGCAGCAAGGCAACCAGGGCCGCAAGAAGCGCAAGCACGATCAGCAGCAGACTGAGGGTGCGCCCGCCGGCCAAGCCGGCGAGCAGGTTGCCCCGACCGAACAGACTGCTCCCGCCAACGACAACCAGCAAGGCGGCAATCAGCTCAGGAAGAAGCTTAAGCAGAACCAGCAGGGTGAGACCGCCCCGACCGAGCAGACGCAGACCAACGAGCCGGCCAAGAAGCGGGCGCCGGCCGGTGAGCCCGTGCCGCAGGCCAAGCCGCTGCAGAATGGCGAGCAGCCAGCCCAGGGCGAACAGGCCCAGGACAACAAGAAGCGTGGCAAGAAGCCGAACGCGGAACAGCCCGCGACAGGTGAACAACCCGCGACCGGCGAACAGCCACAGACCGGAGAGCAGACAAAGACCGGCCGCAAGCCCCTCACCGGCGAGCAGCAACCCGCAACCGGCGAGCAGCCGGCCAATGGCAATCAGCCGGCGAACAACAACCAGCCTGCCAATGGCAACGCCGCGCAGGGCGAAACCGCCAATCCGAACGAGGCGCCCGTCCTGGACAGCCAGAAAGATGCCATACGCAAGCACCGGGGCCGCAACGACAACGGCCAGAACGGCGGGGCCCAGACCGGTGGCGCTCAAATCGAAAATGGCCAGGCCGGCAACGGCCAGAACGCCAATCAGGCCGGACAGCAGCAAGGTGGCGAGCAGGCGCAGAGGCCGGCTCCGGTCGATCAGGGGCCGCCGCCCACCGACGACAAGTCGGCGCAGCAGGCGATCAAGCCCGAAAAGATCGTCCCAGTGGACCAGGAGAAAGGCAAGCGGATCGAGCTTACGCCCGAGCAGGTTGTCCGAGAGCGCCGCCGGCCGCAGGGTGCCGACGTGGTGAAGCAGTTCGGCGACCGGGTGATCCTTCAGTTCAACAACCAAACATTCGTGGAAAGCAACGAAGCTCCTCGCATCACCCGCGGCGCCAGGGATGTTTACTACGAGGATCTTTCGGGCGGCCGCACCCGCGAAATCGTGGAGCGCGACAACGGCGTCAGGATCATCACCATCCGCAACCGTAATGGCGACGTCATCCGGCGATCGCGCGTTACATCGGATGGCCGCGAATACGTGCTGAGCTATGTCGACGAGCGCTACTATAACGATGTCGACGAGTGGCGCGATCCCGGCGACGACCTGCCACCGATGCGGCTCGACATCCCGCGCCGGGACTACATCCTGGATTCGGAGGAAGTCGAGGATCCGGACGAATATTATACCTTCCTCGAGCAGCCACCTGTGGAAAGGGTGCAGCGTCTCTACTCGATTGACGAGGTCAAGCGCTCGGCCCGCGTGCGCGACATCGCCCGGCGTATCGACCTCGACACGCTGAACTTCGATTTCGGCTCGGCGACGCTCTCCGACACCGAAGTGCAAAAGCTCGAAGGCGTCGCCACCGCCATGGAAAAGCTTCTGAAGAAGAACCCGGCCGAGACCTTCCTGATCGAAGGCCACACCGACGCCGTCGGCACGCCGGACGCGAACCTCGCTCTGTCGGACCGCCGCGCCGAGGCGGTGGCCGAGGCGCTCACCAACGCCTTTGGCATCCCGGCCGAGAACCTCACCACGCAGGGCTATGGCGAGGAGTATCTCAAGGTGAACACGCCCGGTCCGAACCGCGAGAACCGGCGTGTCGCCATCCGCCGCATCACCTCGCTGGTGGCGCCGGTGGCGAGCAACAGCGAGCAACAATGAGCGTTTGATTTCAAGATCCTGCCCGGATCTGCAGAATCAGCGCGCAAGACGGGCCCGTCCGCTTCGGACGGGCCTTTTTTCCTTACCGGCTCAAAAAGAATTGTCCTGCCTGGCCCGGCCTGCTCATTGAATCGCCGCATTGCGGCACCCAGATTCCAGATAGGGCGTTCCCTGCCCTGTCCCGACTCCAGCGGGACACGTTGAGCCCCGCCGGGCCCCCTCCCCGGCGGGGTTTTTTGCCTTGAAAACCTGTGTCACCTGGCCGAAATACGTCCAGAGCAATTCCAGGAACAGTGTGAGCGGTTAGGCTCGGCGCCTTCGCCGTAGCCTTCCGTCCGGACTTGCGTCAAAACAAAAGATAGAGCGGTTCGCCGTTTCCGTGAACGGTGAAACGCTCTATCGCAATTGACCGGAGCCTTCATGAAGCGTCTCGAACTCGCCATCGAATCCGTTATCCTGGCCTCGCGCTGGCTGCTGGTCGCCTTCTATCTCGGGCTCGGCGTGGCGCTGGCGATCTACGCGCTGTCCTTCGGCAAGAAGCTCTATGAGTTCGTCATGAGCGCCTTCACGCTCGGCGACACCGACACGATCCTGAAGATGCTCGGTCTGATCGACGCGGCGCTTGTCGCCTCGCTGGTGGTGATGGTGATCATCTCGGGCTACGAGAATTTCGTCAGCCGCTTCGACGAGCAGGACGGCGAGGTCCATTGGCTGGGCACAATCGATGTCGGCTCGCTGAAGGTCAAGGTCGCCTCGACCATCGTTGCCATCTCCTCCATCCACCTTTTGCAGGTGTTCCTGAATTCGGTGTCCTACACGACCGACCAGCTGATGTGGCTGACCATCATCCACCTCGCCTTCGTCGTCTCGGCGCTGATGCTGGCCTATATCGACCGCGTCATGGCGCTCGCCAAGGGCAAGAAGGCCGAGATGGATTGAGGCGGACCCGGTCCGTCAGTAGATCCTTTTTACCTCCGTCTGCGAGTTCGCGAACACCTCGTCGGGAACGAAGAAGTCGCCCGCCAGCTGATCGGCCGCGCCCGGCGCATAGATCGAGAAGTCCGTCACGCCTTCGGCGCGCAGCACCTCTTCGTCGATGTAGAAATTGCCAGTCGCCTCGCGCGACGGGCGCATGAAGATCGCATGCGCGGCGTCGGCCATGATGTCGGGTGAGCGGCTCATCGCGGCCACTGTTGCACCGCCCAGAAGATTGCGCACGGCCGCGGTATCGATGGTGGAGATCGGCCATAGCGAATTGACCGCGATACCGTCCTTGGCGAATTCGGCGCTCATGCCCAGCGTGCACATCGACATGCCGAACTTGGCCATTGTGTAGGCGACATGGTTCTTGAACCACTTGGCCTTCATGTCGAGCGGGGGCGCCAGATTCAGGATGTGAGGATTGTTTGCCAACTTAAGGTGGGGAATGCACATTTTGGAGACGAGGAAGGTGCCGCGCGTGTTGATCTGGTGCATCAGATCGTAGCGCTTCATGTCCGTCTCCAGCGTGCCGGTGAGCTGGATGGCGCTGGCATTGTTGACGCAGATGTCGATGCCGCCGAACCGCTCGACGGTTCTTGCCACCGCATCGGCGACCTGGACCTCGTCGCGAATGTCGCAAAGCACCGGCAGCGCCTTGCCGCCGGCCTGCTCGATCTCTTCCGCCGCGCTGTAGATGGTGCCCGGCAACTTCGGATGCGGCTCGGCGGTCTTGGCCGCGATCGTCACATTGGCGCCGTCGCGCGCCGCGCGCAACGCGATCGCCAACCCGATGCCGCGCGATCCGCCCGAGATGAACAGCGTCTTTCCGTGGAGCGACATTTTTTGCATCCCTCTTCAATTGGGAAGGCAACTTGCGCGGGCGACACACTTGGCGCAAGAGCCGAAGGGGACGGGCCGAGATTACGCAACGTCGTGCGGACAGGGTCAGACCAATACCAGCCCCTGCCGCATCGCGATCGCAATCGCGTCGGTGCGGTTGGCGGCGCCGAGCTTGATCAGGATGGCGGCCACATGGAACTTCGCCGTGTGCACGGAAATGTTGAGCCGCCGGGCGATGACCTTGTTCGGCGCGCCTTCGGCCAGCAGAGCCAGCACCTCAGCCTCGCGGGGCGACAAAGCCGGGCGAGGCTGGTTGTCGTCAGGCGTCTCTTCCTCGGCAGGCTCGTCATCGTGGAAATCGCCATGCGCCTCCGACGGCGCCGCCCTGCCGACGCGGTAGCCTGAGGCCGCCAACCGCGCTGCGGCGGCGATCAGCAGGCCATCTGCGGAGGCAGGCAGCACGGCCAGCACATTGTCTGCCACCTGCTCGCTGCCCGCACGCCGCGAAAGCAGGACGATTGGGGTGGCCGAACTGACGACCCAGCCTTCCAGGCCGGCCTCATCGGCGATGGCGACATCCGCCATTTGGCCGACGCCGCTTCCAGCCAAGGCCGGCGCCAGATCGTCGCTCGCGGCCAGCGCATCGGCAAGTTGCTCGGCGCGCTGGGCATCGGCGAGCGCGACCAGCACCGTCAGCCGGTGAATTGCCGGCTCCGGTCTCGCGACTGCTTGTGCTGCGCTGTTTGCCATAGACCCTCTCAGCTCAGCGGCTTCTCGCCGATGGTGATCGAGACATCGCGCTCAGCGCCGCCGCTTGAAACACCGAGCGTAACGGTGGTGCCGGCGCTGTCCGGCCCGAGCTTGCGGATAAGCTCGCGCGGACCATGCACCGCCTCGCCGTTCCAGGCGACGATGATGTCGCCGACATGCAGGCCGGCGGCCTTGGCCGGGCCGTTATCGTCGAGGCTCATCACCATGGCGCCTTTCGTGTCGCCATTGCGGATCGGATGCAATCCGGCGCCGAGATAGCCGCGCGCGACATGACCCTTCTCGCGCAACGTCGCGACCGCGCGCTCGATCGTCTCGTAGGGCATCACCAGCGCCCGCCGGCGCGGCCCGAACAAGAGCATGCCGATCACGCCGCCCTTGGCGTCGAGCACCGGCCCGCCCTCGAAGCGCCCGCCGGTGTTGATGGCAAGGTTGATACGCCGGTCGATCGTGCCGCCGCGCATCGAGCGCCACGCCGGCCCGACCTCGCCGACTGTGCCGAGCACCGCAAGCGCGGCGCCGTCGCTGTTGCCGACCGCAATCGCGATATGGCCGGGCCGCACGGCGCCGGCCTGAGCCAGTTGCGGCAACCCGGCAGCGCCGGAAGCAGGCTTCAACAGGGCAACGCCCGTCGAAGGATCGCGTCCGACGAGCTCGGCCTTGACGGTTTCGCCGGAAGCCAGCGTCAATTCGATCTCCTCGCCGGCTTCGACCGCTTCCTCGGCGGTGACAAAATAGCCGTCGCGCCAATGGAAGGCGCTCGCGGTGCGGTGATGGTGCGTGACGAAACTCGCCAGCGCGGGGGCGGCGGTGGCCGCGACATCGGCGATCGCGTCGGAAAAGGCACTGAGGTTGAAGTCGCTCATAAGACTGTCTCCTGGGTTCGGTGACCCAGATATCGCTCGGTAACACCGCCGCGGGTACTCGCCTGACGGCTAGTCGCCGGCCGGACTGGCCATCTGGTCAGGTCGCGGCAATTGCGGCTGCTCCGCACATATAGTCATCATTCTACGAGGGAACACGCCGATGGCTTTCGCAGCCGAAATACTTCCATCCGACGACAGTCTGCTCGATGCTTATTCGGCATCCGTTGCCGACGCCGTCGACCGGATCGGCCCAGCCGTCTGCCGCATCGAACGCATCGGCGCCGGCGGCCACGGCTCCGGCTTCGTCATCGCGCAGGACGGGCTGGTCGTCACCAATTTCCATGTCGTCGGCGACGCGCGCGCCGTGCGCGTCACCATGCCGGACGGTGCCTCGCGCGAAGGCCATGTGCTTGGCCGCGACCCCGACACCGACATAGCGCTCGTGCGCGCCGACGGCAGTTTCGCCGACGTCGCGCCGCTCGGCGATTCCAAGCGCCTGCGCCGCGGCCAGATCGCGATCGCGATCGGCAATCCGCTCGGTTTCGAATGGACCGTCACCGCCGGCGTCGTCTCGGCGCTCGGCCGCTCGATGCGCGCCTCGACCGGCCGGCTGATCGACGACGTCATCCAGACCGATGCCGCGCTCAATCCCGGCAATTCGGGCGGACCGCTGGTATCGTCGGCGGGCGAGGTGATCGGCGTCAACACCGCCATGATCCACGGCGCGCAGGGCATCGCCTTCGCGGTCGCCTCCAATACCGCCAATTTCGTCATCTCGGAAATCATCCGCTTCGGCCGCGTGCGTCGCGCCTTCATCGGCATTTCCGCCGACACGACCAACCTGCCGCGCCGTGCGGCACTTCTGTCGCAGGTGACCACGAACACGGCGGTGCGCCTGCGCAGCGTCGAGAAGAACGGTCCCGCCGCCAAGGCCGGCCTGAAGGAAGGCGACATCATCGCCGCTATCGACGGACGGCCGGTCACCGGCGTCGACGACCTCGTGCGCATGCTCGACGCCGAGCGCATCGGCCGCGAGACGCTCTGCACGGTCGTGCGTCGCACCGGCGTCAGCCAGGTGACGGTGACGCCGGTGGCGCGGACGAGCTGAGATTGCCGCGCCGGTCTAACTCCCGGCTGCGCCCTCCGCATATTGCGCCAGGAACTCCTCGCTTGGCGGGATCGGCTTGATGACGTCGATCAGCACGCCGTTGGGATCCCTGGTGATGAAATGGCGCTGGCCGAAGGGCTCGTCGCGCAAGCTGCGCAGGATCGGCAGGCCAGCGGCGACAATCCGCGCATAGACCGCGTCGGGATCGCGGACCTCGAAATTGATCAGCAGGCCCGACGTTCGCCCCCGCCCCTCTTGCGGGATCGTCTCATGGTCGCCCTGGACGATGCCAAGGTTGACGCGCCTGTCCTCACTGGAGCGCAGATGCACATACCAGTCGCTCGCAAACAGCGGCTCGAAGCGGAAATGCTCGACATAAAAATCCGCAGTGCCTGCGACATCATCCGTCATCAGCACCGGATAATAGCTTGTCGTCCTCATCTTTCCTTCTCCTCTCATCCAACATACAGTCTGTATGTAAATGCAAATAACATACAGGCTGCATGTATGCAACAAGAGTCCGGACGCCGCTCCAATCGCAACCGCACCGAGGCGACGCGCGCCGATCTGATCCGCGCGGCGCGAAAGCTGTTTACGGAAAAGTCCTATGCCGAGACCGGCACGCCGGAGATCGTCGCCGAGGCCGGCGTGACGCGCGGCGCGCTCTACCATCACTTCGCCGACAAGCAGGCGCTGTTCGCGGCGGTGGTCGAGCAGGAAGCAGCAGCCGTTGCGGCCGAGATCGACCAAGCCTCCCCGCCGTCGCTATCCGCGCGCGACGCGCTGATCGCAGGCTCGGACGCCTATCTCGAGGCAATGCAGGCGCCCGGCCGCACGCGGCTTCTGCTGCTCGACGGGCCGGCCGTGCTCGGGCGCGCGGCCATGGACGAGATCGACAACCGCCACGGCAACCGCTCGCTGCGCGAAGGCCTGGTCGCGGCGATGCGCGCGCAAGCAATGACCAGATTGCCGGTCGAGGCGGTGACCGTCCTGCTGGCGGCCGCCTTCGATCGAGCCGCATTAGCCATCGAGGCCGGCGCGTCCAGCGAGGATTACCGCGCGGTGCTGATCGCGCTCATGGACGGCTTGTCTCCGGCTCCTCCTCCGTCCAAACGCCCGGCTCCGTCTCGGTGAAGCAGCCGAGTTGCCGCTTGAACTCGTCGATCAGCCAGGATGCCGCCGGCTTGGGGCTGCGGTCGTTGCGGTGCATGGCGTACATCGGCGAACGGACTTCGCGGTAAGGCTCGAGATCGAGTTCGACCAGCCGTCCGCTGGCTAGGTCGTCGGCGATCAGCCAGCGCGGCAGGCCGCCCCAGCCAAGTCCCTCGCGCATCAGCGCGTGCTTGGTGCGCAGGTCCGTAAGCCGCCAAGTGCGATAGGCAAACACGCCATAGTCGCGGCCGCGCGTCCGCTCCGACTGGTCGGTGACGACAAGCTGGATGTGCTCGCGCAGATCCTCGATCCCGACCGGCTTCGGCAGTTTCGCCAGCGGATGATCGGGTGCGGCAGCCGGCACCAGCGAGATGAAGCCGACGCGCAGCAGATTGACATCGGCATCGCCTTGCAGGCCGCCGAAGCCGAGATCCGCCTGGCCGTTGACGACCTGGTCGACAATGAGGCCGAGCGAGCCGATATAAAGCCGCAGCATGACCGCCGGGAATTGCGCCTCGAAGGCTTTGAGCACGCGCACCAGCGCCGGTGAGGGCAGCGCCACGTCGACCGATATCACCACTTCCGCTTCCAGCCCTTGCCGGTAGCCGTCGGCACGCGAACGGATGCGCTGCAGCACGCCGATCATGCGCCGCGCATCTTCCAGCATCGCCTTGCCGACGTCGGTCAGTTGCGGCTCGCGCACGCCTTCGCGTTCGAACAATTTCAGTCCGAGCTGCGCTTCGAGATTGGCGATGCCGTAGCTTACCACCGACTGCGCCCGGTTGAGCTTGCGGCCCGCGGCAGAGAAGCTGCCGGTGTCGGCCACCGCCACTAGAATTTGGAGCTGATCCAATGTCGGGTTCGGCTGCATGCTTCCCATCCATTTTGTTGATGGATTGTATGCATATTATACCCATTATCCTGATGGGACAGCAATCCCATATTTGGGCGGAAAGTTCAATCCAACCCCAAGGGGACACCGCCATGTCTATTCTTCTCGTCACCTCCAGCCCGCGCGGCGACGCTTCGCACTCGACCCGCGTCGCCACCGATCTTGCCCGGAAGCTTGCTGCCGCCGATCCGGCCAACACGCTTGTCGTGCGCGATCTGGTCGCCAATCCGCTGCCGCATATCGATCCCGACTACGCCACCGGCATCTACACGCCGGCCGAAGCACGCACGCCGCGCCAGGCCGAGGTCGTCGGCGTCTCCGACGCCGTGCTCGACGAGCTTTTCGCTGCCGACACCGTGATCCTCGCGACAGGCTTCATCAACTTCAACATCTCCTCGACGTTGAAGTCCTGGGTCGACCACGTCGCCCGCTCCGGCAAGACCTTTGCCTATGTCGAAGGCAGCCCGAAGGGCCTCGTCAACGGCAAGAAGGTCTATATCGTGCTCGCTTCCGGCGGCATCTACTCCGAAGGCGCCGCAGTGCAGATGGACCATGCGGTTCCCTATCTGCGCAGCGTGCTCGGCTTCCTCGGCATGACTGATGTCGAAATCATCCGCGTCGAGGGTGTCGGTATGGGCGCCGACGCAGTCACCGCCGCGCTCGCCAAGGCCACCGCCAAGGTCGACGCGATCGCCGCCGCCACGGCTGACCAGGTCGCCGCCGCGGCCTGACCGCCGATGCCGGAAATGAAAAGAGGCAGGCGCCCGCCAGCGCCCGCCTCTTTTTTGCATTTTCGCCCCCTACGGCGGCGGCAGCACCACGGCTGGATGGCGGTCCTCGCGCAGGACCAGCCTCACGGCGCCGAGCGCGATCCGATATCCTGCTCTGCCGACAGCGATCCGCCCGCCGCCAGCGCAAACAACTGGAACGACTTTTTCTTCCCCCTGGTCCTGACCACCTCCGACAATTTGAAGACACTGCCGCAGGGGTTGACCGTGTTCGTCGGCGAATTCACCACCGACTGGGGGTGCTGTTCACCGGGCTGACACTGGCGGCACCGCCGATTAGCTTGCTCGACATCGTGCTGTCGAAGCAGTTCATTTCCGGCATCAAAGCAAGGCGCGGTTAAATAGGCGCAGTCCAACAACGAAGTCAGGGCACCAAAAGTGGCGAACCAGAACAAGATCATCATCACCTGCGCGGTCACAGGCTCGATCCATACGCCGTCAATGTCGCCGCATCTGCCGGTGACGGCGCAAGAGATCGCGACCGCGGCCATCGAGGCGGCCGAGGCAGGCGCGGCGATCGTCCACCTCCACGCCCGTAACCCGGTCGACGGCCGCCCAGACCAGTCGACCGAGGCCTTCGCCCCGTTCCTGCAGGTCATCAAGCAGCGCTCCAACTGCGTGGTCAACATCACCACCGGGGGTGCGGCGACGATGAGCGTGGAGGAGCGCGTCAGGCCGGCCAAGATGTTCGCACCCGAAGTCGCGTCGCTCAACATGGGCTCGATGAATTTCGCGCTGTTCCCGATGCTGGAGCGCTTCAAGACCTTCGAGCATGACTGGGAGCGGCCCTATCTGGAATCCTCGCGCGACCGCATCTTCCGCAACACCTTTGGCGACATCGAGCACATCTTGCGCACCTGCGCCGACAACGGCACGCGCTTCGAGATCGAATGCTACGACATCGGCCATCTCTACACGCTGGCGCATTTCGTCGAGCGCGGCCTGGTCAAGGCGCCGTTCTTCGTCCAGAGCGTGTTCGGCATCCTGGGCGGCATCGGCACCCACCCGGAAGACGTCGCCCATATGAAGCGCACCGCCGACCGCCTGTTCGGCAACGACTATCACTGGTCGGTGCTGGGCGCCGGCCGCCACCAACTGCCGATCGCCACGCAGGCGATTGCGCTCGGCGGCAATGTACGTGTCGGTCTGGAAGACTCGCTATGGATCGGCAAGGGCAAGCTCGCCCGCTCCAGCGCCGAGCAGGTCACCAAGGTGCGCCAGATCATCGAAGGCCTCGGCGCCTCGATCGCCACACCCGACGAAGCGCGGCAGATCCTCCAGCTCAAGGGCGGCGACAAGGTCGCGTTCTGAGCGCTAATCCAAATTCCATAGTTTCGCCGCCTAGCTTTGTTTGGAAATACTGCCGCTCACAGGTACCAACCGGTTTCTTTGCACTTCCCGGAAGAAAGTGGAAATAACTTGGTGGCACCATTGGTTATTCCATAGGGCTGCGTTATCGCTCGCCAATGTTCCTTTCAATCGCCACCACCCATCATCCGGCTACCGATCTCGGCTTCCTGCTGCACAAGCACCCCGAGCGTCTGCATGAGACCGACCTCTCTTTCGGCAAGGCATGGCTGTTTTATTCCGAGGCCAGCGAGGCGCGCTGCGAGGCCGCACTTCTGCTCGACGTCGACCCCGTTGGATTGGTGAGGGGCAAGGGTCGGGCGGGCGGATTGCTGGATCAATATGTGAACGACAGGCCTTACGCGGCGTCTTCCTTTCTGTCCGTGGCGCTCAACAAGATGTTCCGGACGGCAATGAGCGGCATCTCCAAGGAACGCCCGCAACTCGCCGAAAGCGACCTGCCGCTGGAAGCTGTCGTAGCGCCCTTGCCGATGCGCGGCGGCGAGGCGATAGTGCGGCAGCTGTTCGAACCGCTGGGCTGGACCGTCGAGCTGACCCCAATCGAAGCCATCGGTGCCAGTTCGGGAGGGCTCCGTTACGGCAACCTGAAATTGTCCGGCCTCGGCCGGCTGAGCAATCTGCTCAACCACCTCTACGTCCTAATCCCAGTGATGGACGACGCCAAACATTACTGGGTTGGCGACGACGAGGTCGACAAGCTGCTGTCCAAGGGCGCGGGATGGCTGGAGCACCACCCCGCCAAGGAGCTGATTGCGCGCCGCTATTTGCGCAACCGATCGGTTTTGGCCCGCGCGGCCCTGGCGCGACTGGTGCCTGAAACCGCGGCTCCGGAGACGCCAGTCGAAACCTGCAGCTCGCCCGAGGAAACGCTCGAGGCGCCCGTCCGGCTGCACGACCGGCGCCTGGATGCGGTCGTCGAAGCCATCCGCGCGAGTGGCGGGAAAGTTGTCGCGGATCTGGGCTGCGGTGAAGGTAAGCTGCTCGACCGACTGATGCGCGAGCGATGGGTCCAAAAACTGTTCGGCTTGGACCCCGCGGTCCGCGAGCTCGAATGGGCGGCAAGGCGGCTGAGACTGAATGAAGCGGGCGGCCCGCCGGAAGGGCGCGTCACGCTGCTGCATGGTTCGTTGACTTACCGGGACAGTCGTTGGGCCGAAGCAGACGTCGCTGTCTTGGTCGAGGTCGTCGAACATCTCGACCAAGACAGGCTGCCTTTAGTCGAGCGGATTGTCTTTGGCGAAACCGCTCCAAAGACCGTTATCGTGACCACGCCCAATGCGGATTACAACGCGCTTTTCAGCAGTCTGCCCTCGGGCACTTTCCGTCATCCGGATCATCGCTTCGAGTGGAGCCGCACCGAGTTCAAAACCTGGACAGCTAGAATAGGCGAAACATACGGCTACGCCGCTGAAATCAGTGGCATAGGGGTTGAGGATGCCAAGCTGGGCGCGCCTACACAGATGGCGGTGTTCACGCGATGAGAGAAGTCGACAACACCAATCTGGAAATTCCGGATTTCGCACTGGTCGTGCTGATCGGCTCGACCGGGTCCGGTAAGTCGACTTTCGCCGCCAGGCATTTCCTGCCGACCGAGATCATCTCGTCTGACCGATGCCGTGGACTCGTCTCCGATGACGAAACCAATCAGGATGTTTCGGCCGACGCCTTCGAGCTGATGCGCGACATCATCGGCAAACGACTAAAGCATCGCAAGCTGGCTGTGGTGGACGCTACCAATGTGAGGCCCGCGGATCGCAAGGCATGGATCGAACTGGCCCGCAAATGGCACGCCTTGCCGGTCGCCATCGTCCTCGACCCCGGTGTCGACATCTGCGTTGCGCGCAACGCGGCGCGCCCGGATCGCCCTTTCGGTGCGGGCGTCCCCCAACGCATGACCAGCGAAATCCGCAAGGGCCTTGGCGGCCTGCAGCGGGAGGGCTTTCGCCAGGTCTGGAAGCTCACCAGCGAAGCCAGCATCGAGGCCGCCAAAATCTCGCGCCAGCCGCTTTGGACTGACAAGCGTCACGATACCGGCCCCTTCGACATCATCGGCGACGTTCATGGTTGTGCCGATGAGTTGCAAGCCTTGCTTGGTCAACTCGGGTATGAGGTCGTCTGGTCGCAGGATCGCGGCGAGCGAACCGTGGCCGTCACTCCCCCAAATGGCCGCAAGCTTGTCTTTGTTGGCGATCTCGTCGACCGCGGTCCCAACACGCCCGATGTGCTGCGCATCGCCATGAGCATGGTGGCGGCCGGAACCGCTTACTGCGTTCAAGGCAATCACGAACGCAAGCTCAGCCGCTGGCTGGAGGGCCGCAAGGTCACGATCGCCCACGGCCTTCAACAGACCATCGACCAATTGGACACGCAGGATCGCGGGCTGCGCGAAGCGCTGCCGGCCTTTCTCGACGACCTGCGCAGCCATGTCTGGCTGGACGGCGGACGCCTGGCCGTTGCCCATGCCGGGCTCAAGGAAGAGATGATCGGGCGGGGCTCGGGCGCCGTGCGCGAATTCGCACTCTATGGGGAGACGACCGGCGAGATCGACGAATCCGGCCTGCCGGTGCGCGCCGACTGGGCCACGGCTTATCGGGGCAAGACTGCCGTTGTCTACGGTCACACGCCGATGCGGTCGGCTCAATGGGTGAACAACACCCTGTGCATCGATACAGGCTGTGTGTTCGGCGGCAAGTTGACGGCCCTGCGCTGGCCGGAACGCGAGCTGGTTGAGGTGCCGGCAATCCGAACATGGTCGGAGCCCATACGCCCGCTTGGCGCATCAAACATGGAAAAATCGGCACAGGCCGATGCCGATGGCGTGCTCGATATCGAAGATGTTTCCGGCCGCCGCTGGATCGAGACCGAGCTGAAAGGCCGGATCGTCGTGGCCGAGGAAAATGCGGCAGCCGCCCTGGAGGCCATGAGCCGTTTCGCCATAGCGCCCCAGTGGCTTGTGTACCTACCGCCGACGATGTCTCCGTCCGAGACAAGCGATCACGCCGGCTGGCTTGAACGCCCGGAAGAAGCTTTTGCCTATTTTCGCGAGCGCGGCGTAGCCGAGGTGGTGTGCGAGGAAAAGCACATGGGTTCGCGGGCTATTGTCGCGCTGTGCCGAACCGTGCAGGCGGCGCACAGCCGCTTTGGCATTCCGGGCGGCGAGACCGGCGCGATATGGACCCGGACAGGGCGTTCCTTCTTCGGCGACGACACCATGACGGAGGGGCTGCTCGCCCGGCTTCGCGCAAGCGTCGATGCCGCTGACCTCTGGGAGGAATTGAAAACCGACTGGCTGCTGCTCGACGCCGAAATCATGCCTTGGTCGGCCAAGGCAAGCAGCCTCATCGAAAGTCAGTACGAACCGGTGGCGGCGTCGTCCGCAGCCGGCCTGCGGCTCGGTCGCGATGCCTTGGAGAGAGCGAAGGCGCGAGGCGTCGACGTAGTGGATCTGAACGCACGGTTCGCCGATCGGGCCGTGCGCGCCGGTAAATACGCCAGCGCCTGGTCGCCCTACGTCTGGCCGGTTTCGAGTGTCAATGATCTCAGGGTGGCGCCTTTCCATCTGCTGGCCAGCGAGGGCCGCATCTGGTTCGACCATGATCACATCTGGCATATGTCGCGGGCCGATCGCCTCGCCACGGAAGGCGTCGTCGTGCACACCAGATGGCGCAGCGTCGACCTGGCCGATGCCGCCGCCTGCACGGAGGCTGTCGCCTGGTGGGAGATGCTGATCGCTTCAGGCGGCGAAGGCATGGTGGTCAAGCCGCGTGACTTCGTCAGCCGCAGCAAGAAGGGCCTAATCCAGCCAGCGCTCAAGGTGCGCGGCCGAGAATATCTGCGCATGATCTACGGCCCCGAATATGACGCCCCGGATAACCTTGTCCGGCTGCGGGAACGGCATCTGGGCGGCAAACGGAACCTGGCGCTCAGCGAGTTCGCGCTCGGTCACGAGGCGTTGAAGCGGTTTGTCGCGAGACAGCCGCTACGGCGAGTCCACGAATGTGTCTTCGCTATACTGGCTCTGGAGAGCGAGCCGATCGATCCGCGGCTCTAATTACCCGAACATCCGCTCGCCCTGCTCGTCGACGAGCTGGATGCCTTTCTTGATCGAGATGTCGACGGCGTCGTCCAGCCCGGCGAAACGGTCGGCGCGGATGAAGCGGTGCTCCTTCATCACACCATCCACTTCCTTCGAGACGACGCCGCAGGTCTGGTACTGGCCCTCGGCCTTGTAGGGCGTCGCGCTGATCAGGAATCCCTTGTGCTCGACCTGCTTGGCCGGCTTGGCGCTGCCGGTCTCCGCTGCTTCACTACCGCCGCCGCCAAAAAGCTTCTTCAGAAAAGACATTTTCAAAACTCCCATTCACGCGGGCACCAAGGATTCGCGGGCCCCTTGTTACGCAGGCTTTGTCTCAGCATGCGCGAATGCGCCGCCGTGTTCCAGCCCCTTGACGAAAACGCCGACCAGAAGCTCGATCTGATGCCAGATCTCCTCGGCCTGCCTGCTGTCCGAATTCGCCACATAGCCGCTGGTCACGATGCCATGCACGCTTGACCACAAGGTCCGCGCCGCAAGCGCGCGGCGGTCGTCGTCGAGGCCGAAATCGCCTGCCTTGAGCACGCCGGCGACTATGTCGAAGAGTGCGTCGAGCAGCGCGTCATAGGCGTCGGGGCCGGGCCGCGTCGCGCGGCGGCGGTTGAAGGCAAGCACCGCCGGCCAACTGCCGGGATGGGCCTCGACGAAGCGCACATAGGCCGCCGCCATCGCCAGGATGCGGTGCCGGACATCGGTTACCCCTTGCCTTTCGAGATCGGCCATCGCCGCGATGCCTGCCGCGCCGAGCCGGTCGAGCAGCCGCATGTTCACGGCACGGTGCACCTCGTCGAGATCGGCAAAGAGGTTATAGACGGATCCGACCGAGATGCCGGCCTTCTCGGCAATGGTGCGCGCTTTCAGGTTGTCGGCGCCGCCCTCGTTGAGCAGCGCCTCGGCAATGGCGAGCACCTTCTCACTCATCTCTTCTTTGTCCAGCGCCATGCTTCTTTCCTGTCCTTATGTCCGAAGTCGGCAAGCCCAAGCCCGGGATTTCATTCCGTTGCTTGCGTTTACCATGTCCAGCTCTTCGTGAACAGCGTTCAAAATAGCTCTTGAACAATGTTCAATTCCTGCTATGTTGAGCTTGTGAACAATGTTCACGAAAACAGGGAGAAGAAGACCATGCTTAGCCTGATCAAGACATTGCTGGACGGCGCCAGCGCACGGGCCGAGGACAATTTGAAGGATCGTTTTGCGATCGACCTTTTGGCCCAGCGCATCCGCGACGCGGAGGCGGGCCTTGCCGCCGCCAAGCAGACGCTCGCCTCGCTGATCGTGCGCCAGCGCGCCGAGCAGACCAGCCTCGACCAGCTCGACCGCCGCATCGCCGATCTGGAAACCCGCACGCTCAGCGCGCTTTCCGCCAACAACCAGGCGCTAGCCGAAGGCGGCGCCTCCGCAATCGCCGAACTCGAGAACGAGCGCGAGGTCCGTCGCGCCACGGTCAAGAGCCTGGGCGACAAGACCTTGCGGATGCGTCTGTCCGTGGAACAGGCGCATCGCCGCATCATCGATCTCAACCAAGGTATGATCTCAGCCCGGGCGATCGATGCCGAACGCAAGGCGCAGTCGCGCCTCAACCGCTCGATCGGCCGCACCGCAAGCATTAACGAAGCGGAGGAATTGCTGGCCCGCATCAAGGACAGCTCCGACCCGTTCGAGGAGGCCGGCATCCTCGACGAGATCGACGGCGAGCTGCGTCACGAGGCGATCCGCGAACGCCTCGCCGAAGCAGGCCATGGACCGGCCACCAAGGTGCGTGCTCAGGATGTTCTGGCGCGCCTCAAATCCCTGAACTGAACCCGCAATTTCCCGTGACGGATCAAATCCAAGGAATACGACGATGAACGGCAATCAGACATATATCCTGTTCAACACCATATCGGTGGGCGCTGCCTATTTCATGCTCGGCCTGTCGCTGTGGCTTGCTCCCGTCGACCTCTCGACCAAAGGTTACTGGGCGATGGGTGTGCTGCTGCTCACCGGCAGCCTGGTGAACCTGGTCAAGTACCGCACCGACGAGCGGATTGCGGCCGAGACCACTGCCAAGATCGAGAAGGCGCGCAACGAGAAGCTGATCAGCGAATATGTCGGCAAGGAATAATCCCTTGCCGATCGCTGACTGAATACAAAAGCCCGGAGCGATCCGGGCTTTTGGTTTTCCCTATGAGAATGTCTTAGCGACGAGCCAAGGCCTCGATCGCCTCTGCGGCGTCTTCCAGGATGCTGATCGCCTCGGCCTGCTTGTCTTCCGGCGCATCGGCGATGTCGCCGAGCGCGGCGCGCAGCCGGTGTCGCAACGAGCGGAACCGGTCACGCGTTTCGGAGCGGCCGCGGCGCCCCTCGTCCTTGTCGTCACCCCAGCCGAACCATTCGCGCGCCGCGGCCATCTTGCGGCCGAAACGCTCGAGATGGTCTAGCACGCTGTCGATCATCTCGCGGTTCTCGTCCAGATGCGCCTTGCCGGCCTCGGTGATCGAAAACACCTTCTTGTTGCCTTCGCTCGAGGATACCGCGTAGCCCGCCTCCTCCAGGAAGGTCAGCGTCGGATAAACCACGCCCGGGCTCGGGCTGTAGATGCCGCTGGTGCGCTCTTCCAGAGCTTTGATGATGTCGTAGCCGTGGCGCGGCGCGTCGGCCAGCAGCGACAGCGTGATCAGCTTGAGATCGCCGTCGGCCAGCATGCGCCCGGCGCGGAACATGTCGCCCGGGCCGCCGCGTCCACCGCCCCTGCCGCCATGGCCGAACGGGCCGAAACCGCCGCCCCCTCTGCCACCAAATTTGCCGGCCATATGCATGAACATGCGCTCGCCAAAGTGGTTGTGTCTGTGCATGGATTGCTCCTTGAGCTATATCTTACGATACATCGTAAGTAAGGCGCGGCGCTTGTTGAGTCAAGATATATCTTAAGATGTATCTTACGCCGTTCCAAGATCGCATATGCGTCCTCATACGGCTCGGCCAGACCGCTACCAACGGCCCTTTCGTCGGTTCCAGCCGTAGAGCACGTCCGCAAAACGGTCATAGGCAAAGCGCGTCAACGGCAGCGCGATGGGGTTGCCGAACAAGCTCGCCAGCCATCCCTCGCCCGGCGTGATCCGCCAGACCGCGATCGCGACGTCGGCGCCGACCAGCAGCCGCCCGCTTGCGTCGGTCGCATGCAGGCGCCGGCGGATATCCTCCAGCGAGGCGCCGAAGGCGGAGAGCGCCTCAGGTTCGAAATTGATGTCGCGGAATTCGACCAGGCCCGCCTTGACGGCCTCGACCAGCCGCCGCTTCTGCCGGTTGATGCCGGCGTCGCACACCGGACAACGTGTGTTGTACCAGACTGTCAGCAACCGCTCGGGCATGGCGCGACTATCGGGAATGCGGCGCGGCTTCGCAACAGCCGCGCTGCGCCCGTTAGCCACTTTACCCGAGCGAGCTGATGATCTCGCGATAGGCGAATTCCGGAAACGCCTTCATCGTCCGCGTTTTGACATTGCCGCCCGACGACAACATCAGCGCGAAGCGGGCGAGCACCGCATCATCCGGCGCTTCGACGATGGCGACCATGTCGCATTCGCCCATGGTCAGGTAGAACGCCTTGAACGAACCGCCCATTTCCCCCAGCAGCTTCTTGGCCGCATCGAGCCGCTTCGGCGATTCCCGCACATTCTTGGCGCCGAGCTCAGTCCAGTTGATAAGCACGATATAGGTTGTCATGGCACACCTCCCACCGGGAGCCACGGAGCGCGACACCTGGCCGCTGCGACCGGCGCCGGGGCGGGCATCCGGCTTGTCGCCCATAAATGCATCCGACGCCCGATTATCCTCCTGTCGGGCAAAGCGGACAAGGCGGCATGAGAGGTAGCCGGAAAAGCAAAAAGGGCGCCCGAGGCGCCCTTTCGATTTCGTGTGATTGTATTCCCGCTCAGCTGTCGAGGAAGCTTCTCAGCTTGCGCGACCTGCTCGGATGCTTGAGCTTGCGCAGCGCCTTGGCCTCGATCTGGCGGATACGCTCGCGCGTCACCGAGAACTGCTGGCCGACTTCTTCCAGCGTATGATCAGTGTTCATGCCGATGCCGAAGCGCATTCTGAGCACGCGCTCCTCGCGCGGCGTCAGCGAGGCAAGCACGCGCGTCGTCGTCTCGCGCAGGTTGGCCTGGATCGCCGCGTCGATCGGCAGGATCGCCATCTTGTCCTCGATGAAGTCGCCGAGATGCGAATCCTCCTCGTCGCCGACAGGCGTTTCGAGCGAGATCGGCTCTTTGGCGATCTTCAGCACCTTGCGCACTTTTTCCAGCGGCATGGCGAGCTTTTCCGCCAGTTCCTCCGGCGTCGGCTCGCGGCCGATCTCGTGCAGCATCTGGCGCGAGGTGCGCACGATCTTGTTGATCGTCTCGATCATGTGCACCGGAATGCGGATGGTGCGCGCCTGGTCGGCGATCGAGCGGGTGATGGCCTGCCGGATCCACCAGGTGGCGTAGGTCGAGAACTTGTAGCCGCGACGGTACTCGAACTTGTCGACCGCCTTCATCAGGCCGATATTGCCTTCCTGGATGAGATCCAGGAACTGCAGGCCGCGGTTGGTGTATTTCTTGGCGATGGAGATGACCAGGCGAAGATTCGCCTCGACCATTTCCTTCTTGGCGATCGCGGCCTCGCGCTCGCCCTTCTGCACCTGGTTGACGATCTTGCGGAATTCCAGGATCGAGATCGCCGTTTCGGTGGCGAGGTTCTGGATTTCGGCGCGCAGCTCCTTGATCGCATCCTTCTCGTTCTTGGTGAACTCCTTCCAGCCGCGCGACGTCAGGTTGGCGATCGAGCGCGTCCAGTTCGGATCGAGCTCCGAGCCCTGATACTCCCGCAGGAACTCCTCGCGGCGCACGCCATAGCTTTCGGCGAGGCGCAAAAGCTTGCCCTCGTTCTGCACCAGGCGCTTGTTGATGTCGTAGAGCTGCTCGACCAGCGCCTCGATGCGCGCGGCGTTGAGCGACAGCGACTTCACCGCCTTGATCAATTGGTCCTTCAGCTCCTTCAGGCGGCGGTCCTGGCTGGGCGACAGCGTGCCGGCCGCGGCCAGGCGGTTCTCGACCTGCTGGTCCTGCAGCTTGCGCAGCTTCTTGTAGGTATCGGCGATGACGTCGAGCGTCTCCATCACCTGCGGGCGCAGTTCCGCTTCCATCGCGGCCAGCGACAGGCTCGCCTCGTCCTCGTCGTCTTCCTCTTCCTCCAGCCCGCGCGTGTCGCCGCCGACATTGGTGATGTCGTCTTCTTCCTCGCGTGCCGCCGAACGGCCGCGCGGCTTCTCCTCGGGCTTGGGCGCTTCCTCGATGCGTTCGACGACGGGCGCCTGCTTGGCTTCGGGGCCGGCATAGGTCGCCTCGAGGTCGATGATCTCGCGCAGCAGGATCTTCGATTCGTTGAGCTCGTCGCGCCAGATGATGATGGCCTGGAACGTCAGCGGGCTTTCGCACAGCCCCGCGATCATCGTTTCGCGGCCGGCCTCGATGCGCTTGGCGATCGCAATTTCGCCCTCGCGCGACAGAAGCTCGACCGAGCCCATCTCGCGCAGATACATGCGCACCGGGTCGTCGGTGCGATCGGTAGGCTCTTTCTTGGTGGTCGTGGCGGCGACAGCGGTGCCGGTCTGCTCGGCGAGCTCGTTGGCGTCTTCCTCGGCGTCGGCGGCCGGCTCGGCTTCCGCCTCTTCGCCCACCTCGTCGTCCTCGACGACGTTGATGCCCATGTCACTGAGCATCGCATTGATATCTTCGATGCGGTCCGGATCCGTCTCTTCCGAGGGCAGCACCGCGTTGAGCTCGTCGAGCGTGACATAGCCGCGTTTCTTCGCGGCCTTGATCATCTTCTTGACAGCATCGTCGGAAAGGTCGAGCAGGGGGCCATCAGTGGCGCCTTCGCGTTCGGTCTCGACCTCTTCCTTTTCCTTTGTCGCCATTCTTTGTCGTCTCCAAGCGGCCGAATATCGAGGCCGCGTAAACTGCCGTACCGGTTATGCTGGAAGCGCTCGCGCCGGAACGCTTTTCACCGGCCCAGCAACCGTGTCATCTCTTTTGTTTTGTGCATGTCTCTGTCCCAAACCGGTTTCCACTTTTGGGCGACATGCATTAAGTCCAGATTAACCCTGATATCTGGAGCGGGCACTTTGCCTGTCCAGTCGCCACCGGTGCCTCACATCGCTCGAATTCCCGCCGATGCCGTGGCACGGTTAACGTTTCGAATCGTCCTGATTCCGCCAATCTGCCAGAAGGTCAAGCGCCTCTGGCATGATTCGCATGAAAAAAGCGAATCAATTACCCGACTTAGAGGCGTCGATTCGACGCGCCGCGCATTTCCACTTCACTTCCAATGGGTGGTGTTCGGCCTAAACGCGGCCTACCCTGCCCGACGAGACGCCAAATCCTTCGATCAGCGCTTCCGTTGCCTGCACATCGTTGAATTGCGCTTGAATCTCGACGAGATGCCGGAAGTTTTCGTCCGAAGGGTCTGCATCGAGCGCCGCCTGCGCCTGTTTCAGCTCTCTATGTAATGTGCGGGCGCTGCGCTGCAAGTGCAGCGCCTGGTTGAAGGCGTCGCGGGCATCGTCAAGCGCCGCCGTTTCCAGCGCCGGCCATTGCCGCGCGCGCTTGATCAACTCGACAGCCCGCTCCCAGATGCCGCCGCAGCCGGCGCGCTCGATGGTGGCGATGACCGCGCCGCGCTCGTCGGCCGCTTCATGCGCCATGGCGTCGAGAATGGCCGCGTGCAGCTTGCGCAAATCCGAATTGGCGAGGTCGAGGAATTCGACATGCGCGAAATTCTCGTCGATCAGCGCCGGATGATTGACCAGCGCCACGATAATCGTCGCCTCGCGCACCGACATCCCCTCGCCGGCCCGCTTGACCAGCGCCGAGCGACCCAGGCTCTCGGTGATCGCGGCGCGCCCGCCGGCCGCCCCACCTTTCGCGAACTGCCCGCCGGGCACGGGCGACTTGCCCTGCCCTGGCTTCCAATCCTGACGGCCTTGCCGAACGCTCCGCTGGGAGCCGAAGAAGTTCCGCTCCCGCTCGTCCATTGTCTGCTGATAGTAATAACGCACGCTCTCGTCACGGATGCGGCTGGTCAACTCCCGCAGCCTTTTCCGCAACTCAGCTCGCCGCTCCGGCGTATCGAAGACACCGCCTGCCGTCTCGCGCATCCATAACAGTTCGTCCAGCGGCCGCGCATCGGCAAGCACGGCGCGGAACGCGTCCGGCCCCTCGGCCTTGACCAGATCGTCGGGATCCTTGCCTTCCGGCAACAAGGCAAAGCGCGCCCGGCGGTCGGTCTGCGCCGACGGGAGCGCGAGATCGGCCGCCCGCCATGCCGCCTTCAGCCCGGCCTGGTCGCCGTCGAAGCAAAGCACCGGCTCGGGCGCCATGCGCCACAGAAGTTCGAGCTGGTTTTCGGTGAGCGCGGTGCCGAGCGGCGCCACGGCATTCTCGAAGCCGGCCTGCGCCAGCGCGATCACGTCCATATAGCCTTCGACCGCGATCACCGTGCCGCCTTTCGCGATCGCCCTGCGGGCGCGAGCGAAATTGTAGAGCACGTTGCCCTTGTGGAAGAGCTCGGTCTCCGGCGAGTTCATGTATTTGGCCAAGGCATCGGGCGCCAGCGCCCGTCCGCCGAAGGCGATGATCTTCCCGCGCGAATCCGGGATTGGAAACATGATGCGGTCGCGGAACCAGTCATAGGAGACCGGGATGTCGTCGCCGTGCCGCACCAGGCCGCAGGCCTCGATATCGGCCTTCGGCACGCCCTTGGCGGCAAGATGTTCCTTGAGCGCGTTGCGGCTGTCGGGCGCATAGCCCAGACGGAAGGATTGTTGCGTCGCCGGCGTCAGCCCGCGGTCGCGCAGATACGCGCGGGCTTTGGCGCCGTCGGCGCTCTGCAGCCGCTCCTGGAAGAAGGCGGTCGCCATTTCCATGACGTCGGTCAGGCTGGCGCGTTCCTTCTCGCGCCGCTCTTCCTGTTCGTCGCGCACCGGCATCGGCACGCCGGCCATCTCGGCGATCTTCTCGACGGCTTCGGGGAAGCTTAATCCGTCTAGCTCGGTGAGGAACTTGAAATGGTCGCCCGAAACCGAGCAGCCGAAGCAGTGATAGCGGCCCTTCTTGTCCTCGCAATGGAAGGACGGGCTCTTCTCGCCGTGGAAGGGACAGCAGGCCCAGTAGTCGCCGCGCGACGCGTTGGTCTTCTTCCTGTCCCATGCGACGCGCGTGCCGATGACCTGCGAAATCGGCACGCGGTCGCGTATCTCGTCGAGGAAGGCGGGCGGAAAGCGCATCGGGGAACTCGTTTGCCCTCCATATAATCAACCCGCCCGGGCACGGCGACCCCATCCGGCCCATCGTACCCGCTTTTCACAGACGAAAAGAAGGCGGCCGGGGGTGGCCGCCTTCCGAATTTCGCGATTGTCGGGGATTACCGCGCGGCGATCGCGCCGATGACGATGCCGGAGAGGATGCTGACCAGCAAATAGTCGTTGCCGACGCGGATCCATTCTTGGCCGGGACCAGGGCGGCGCAGGCCGTAGCGGTTCCAGTCGCGGACTGGCTGGTGACGCTTCCAGTTGGAATATCTCTGGCCGTTGCGCCAATGGCTGCGCCTTACCACCTTGTTCTTGACGATGACCCGCTTGTCGACATGCCTGCCGGGCTTCTGCCAGTCGACCTGGGTGTAGCTCGACTGCGGCGTGCTCGGCTGGGCGAGCGGCGCGGCCTGGCCGGAGACGGCCGAGGCGGCCAGCAACGAGGCGGTGACGGCGCAAAGTATGAGACGCTTCATGGTCGGTATTCCTTGTTGTCGATAGGCAGAGGAATAGCCGCCAATGGATGAACCGAAACTGAATGCCAGAATTACAATTCTTCAATGTTTTCCAAGACTTGCACCGGCCGCTTGAACAACGCTTCGGATCATGCGGCCGAGCGTCGGGCGGTATGAGGCGAAGCGCTGCGGCCAGGCGTATGCAACCAATGCTTCCTGCAGTCATTTCCGACATGCGCCGTCGAGCCGAGACGATCATCGCATCAGAAAAATCTATTATTCGGCTAATTTTAACTGGTATATTTCGACTCGTTGAAATGACTAAGATTCGTACCCCTCTCCGCACCCCTGATGCCAGCTCGCGAGTTTGGCTGTGAGCGGCTCTGTCGTCCTCCTGCACCTTGCCGGCGCGGTGGCGCTGATGCTGTTCGCCACCCGCATGGTGAAGACGGGCGTCGAGCGCGCCTATGGCGACGTGCTGCGCCACCGGCTGCGCGCCACCATGCGCAATCCGGTCATGGCGGTGCTGGCCGGCTGCGGGCTGGCGATCGCATTGCAGAGCTCGACCGCGGTGACGCTGCTGGTCGGCTCCTTCGCCGGCGCCGGCATCGTTTCGGGCGCCGCCGGGCAATTGGCAGTGCGCGGCGCCGAGATCGGTTCGGCGCTGGTGGCCAAGCTGCTCACCTTCGATCTGACGCTTCTGGTGCCGCTCTGCCTGATCGCCGGCACGGTCATGTTCATGGCCACCGAGCGGCGCGATTGGCGGCAGATAGGCCGCATCCTGATTGGCGTCGGCCTGCTGATCCTGTCGCTGGAGATGATCGGTCAGGCGTCGGAACCGCTGCGCAACAGCCAGTTGATGCCGCTGATCGTCAACTATTTCTCCGGCGACTATGTCACCGCTTACCTGCTCGCCGCGCTGATTACCTGGCTGTTCCACTCCTCGATCGCCGCCGTGCTGCTCCTGGTGACGCTGGCCGGGCGCGGCTTTATCCCTCCCGAGCTCGGCATCGTGCTGGTGCTCGGCGTCAATCTCGGCTCCTCGATCATCGCGCCCCTGCTTACCCGCAATGCCGATCCGGGCGTCCGCGTCGTGCCGATCGGGAACCTTTTGATGCGCGGCATGGGCTCGCTGGTGATGCTGATCCTGTTCATGACGCTGAAGCCGCCCATCGGCTTCCTCGGCGCCACCGTTCCGGACCAGATCGTCAACGCCCACATCTTGTTCAATGTGATCATCCTGCTCGCCGGACTGCCACTCGCGGGCCTCGTCTACCGCGTCTCGGAGAAGATCGTTGCGCTCGGAGCCGTGCCGGAGCCGACCGCCACGCTGGATGTCGTCGAACTGTCGGCGCTCAATGACAGCGCGTTGGACACGCCGAGCCAGGCGCTGGCCAATGCGACGCGCGAGGTGGTGCGGGTCTGCGAGACGGTCGAGATCATGTTGAAGCGCATCATCGAGCTTTATGAGGACGCCGACAGCGACAAGATCAAGGCGCTGGCTGCGCTCGACGACCGCGTCGACAGGAAGCACGCGGCGATAAAACTTTATCTCGCCAAGATCACCAGGAACCCGCTGACCGAGGATGAGGCATTGCGGTGCCAGGAGCTGATCGGCGCCTGCGTCAAGCTGGAGCAGGTCGGCGACATCATCGTGCGAAACATGCTGGTGCATGTCAGGAAGAAGCTGGAGCGCGGCCTGGAATTCACGCCGGAAGGCTGGCAGGAGCTCTGCGCCTTCCATTCCTCGGTGCTCGCCAATGCGCGGCTCGCCTTCAACGTGCTGGTCTCGCGCGATCCGGAAACCGCGCGCCAGCTGGTGCTGGAAAAGGATCTCTTGCGCGAACGCGAGAAGGAAACCAGCGCCAGCCATTTTCAGCGCCTGCGCGAAGGCACCGCCAAGAGCGTCGAGACGAGCTCGATCCACCTCGACACCATCCGCGACTTGAAGCAGATCAACTCGCTGCTCGCCTCGATCGCCTATCCGGTGCTCGAGGAGCGCGGCCTGCTCGGCGGTTCACGGCTGAAGGCCAGCTGAGGCGATCGGGACCTGCCAAAAAAATTAGTCTTTGCTCATCCTCGCTTCCGTCGGCTAAGGAACGCCAGTGGACCTGTTGGGAGGACGATCCGTCGATGGACACGCATTCGCGCAGCTTCGCCAAGGCGCTTTCATGGCGCGCCACCGGCACGATCGACACGATGATCATCTCCCTGGTGGTCACCGGCAGCATCAAGCTCGCCGCCACGATCGGGCTCACCGAGGTCGTCACCAAGTCGCTGCTTTACTACCTGCACGAACGGGCCTGGCTGAAGATCCCTTACGGGCGCAAAACGGCAGCGTAGCAGCAAGCGACAGGCCGGCTTTGATGCGTCCCGTCAAGAAAAGCTAAAGCGCCATCGCCAATTTCTGCATTGCCGCGCCCGCGCAGGCATGGTTTGAGACGTGCATTCCTCGCCTATGTTTTGAACCATGCTGCCGCTGATCGCCCTTTTCCTTGCCGCCTTCGCCTTCGGCACCACCGAATTCGTCATCGCCGGCGTGCTGCCGGAGGTGGCGCAGGGCCTCGGGGTTTCGGTCCCGACCGCCGGCTATCTCGTCTCCGGCTATGCCTGCGGCATTGCGATCGGCGGCCCGCTGCTGGCTTTGGCCACCGGCAAGGTCTCGCGCAAGACGCTGCTGATTGGGCTCACGATCGCTTTCACCCTTGGCCAGGCGGCTTGCGCGCTGGCGCCCGATTTCACCTCGATGCTTCTGCTGCGTGTCGCGACTGCCGTGGCGCATGGCTGCTATTTCGGTGTCGCCATGGTGGTTGCAGTCAGCCTGGTGCGCGAGGACCAGCGCGGCCGGGCGGTCGCGGTCATTCTCTCGGGGCTGACGGTTTCCAATGTCATCGGCGTGCCCGCCGGCACCGCGATCGGCAGCCTATGGGGTTGGCGCGCGACCTTCTGGGTGATGGGCGCGCTGGGCCTCGTCGCGATCCTCGCCATGCTGGCGCTGCTGCCGCGCACGGCGGGCGCCGCCAACCGGCCAGCCGGGCTGGCGCGCGAAGTTCGCGTGCTCGGCCGCCAGCAGGTCTGGACCTCGCTGATCCTGATGCTGATGCTGATGATCGGCCAGTTTGCGCTGTTTACCTACATCACGCCGATGCTGCTCGAGGTCACGGGCCTCGACGAGGGCCTGATCCCCTTTGTGCTTTTGCTCAACGGCGTCGGCGCCACGGTCGGCGTCCTGGTCGGCGGCAAGCTCGCCGACTGGAAGCTGATGCCGTCGCTGATCGTCATGCTTGCCCTGCAGGCGATGACGCTTGGCGTTATCTATCTCGTCAGCCCCTATCCGTTGCCGATGGTCGCGGCAATCGTCATCTGGGGCGGTCTCAACTTCGCCATCGGCGCGCCGATCCAGACGCGCATCCTCGCCTGGACGGCCGATGCCTCCAACCTCGCCTCCTCGCTGATCCCGTCCGGCTTCAATGTCGGCATCGCGCTGGCTGCCTCGCTGGGCGCGGCGATGCTCAATGCAGGCCTGGGCTATCGCAGCCTGCCGCTGGCCGGCGTGCTCGCCATGCTGGTGGCGGTCGTGGTGGCTTTTGCCTCGCAGACCTGGGAATGGCGCAGCCGCGCGACACCGCCGCTGCCGGCGGCCGCGGAATAATTTAATGCATGTCGCCCAGAAGTGTGCAGCGGTTCTGGGACAACGACATGCATCAGAACAAAGATTTAAAGCGCGTCGCCTGAATCCGTTTCAGCGCGACGCGCTTTAAAGATCGATCCGGAACCTCAGGCTCTCTGCGCCGCCATAGGCTGCAAGTTTGGCAAACCGCCCGACCAGCCTGCCGCCATTGGCAAGCACCACTTTGTGCGAGGCAGGATTGTCGAGATCACTGGTGATCTCGACATGGTCGAGCCCGACCGCTCTCGCCTCGTCCAGTATCAGCCGCAGCGCTTCGGTGGCGTAGCCGCGGTTGCGCTTCCACGGCACCACCGCATAGCCGATATGGCCAAGCACATGCGAGGGCAGCTCCGACGTGCCCTTCTGCCAGCGAAAGCCGATCGAGCCGGCGGCCTCGCCATCCCAGATCCAGCGCCGGAATCCAGGCAGCCGCGGGACCTCGGTGCCGTCGGGCAAAGCGATGGGCGGCCCTTTCCCTTCGGGGTCATCAAGGCTGGCGAGAAATTCAACGGGATCTTTCTCGATCGCCTCGAGTTGCTCGCGCGTCGCCTCGAGGAGCCGCACATTGTCGGGCGACCAGCCGCGCTCGAGCGCCGCCTTGTAGGATGGCAAATGTTGGAGCGCGGGTTTGACGATTTCGATCATTCTTCCCCTGTCGAGCCGGCATAGAAGCGACACGGATCGCTCTCAAGTCGCCTGAAACCGGATTTCGCCCTTGTTCAGGAAACAGGCTTTGTCGAACAGCGACAGGTCGAGCGGGTTCGGCAGCCGGATATCGCCGATATCTGGGAACGCTTTCCGGGCGCAATCATATGACCTCTCGACCTGCGAGATAAAGATGAGCACCAGTCCCCGTTCCCGGGCAAACGATTTCAAGGCGCGGATCTGGACCATGAGTTCCGGATTCTCCCGCTTCTGGTCGAGCAGTTGCAGATAGTCGATGACCGCCAGCGTGCCGCGCGGCGCCGCCCGCAACGTCTCGATGATGTAGGCGGCGCTGATGGCGTCGGAATTGTCGAAGGTGAACAAGTGGTCGAAATCGGCAGGATCGACGCCGATGTCACGGAACCGGTCGAGGATGTCGGCATGCATGTATTCCAGGGTGAAGAATACGGCGCGACTGCCTTGCTTCATGGCTGCCACGGCAAGTTCGAGGCTCATCAGCGTCTTGCCCTGCCCCGGCCGCGCCGCCACGAGGACCATGTCGCCGGGGATCAGCCGCGCCAACAGGGCGCCGGCTGGCGCAGCCTCGGCAGCCTTGGCCGCAAGCAGGCTCCAACTGCCGAAGCCTTGCTTGGCGGCAACGCGGTCGAGCGCCTGGTGGAGGGGCACATTTTCGCTGCGGGACAGAAGCCTCGCCTGGCGCTTCAGATGATAGACGGGTGCGGAAAACCGCATCGAAAAACCTCCTGCCGCGAGCAGTCTTGACAACCCCTCCTTATGCCTGGCGCTCGAACAGTTGGTTCGGTGATAAACTGCCCTGCATGAACGATGCTTCCCGACGGAGGGAGGAGGCGTGGGCGCGCCGGAATCAGATCATAGCTCAATCGAAGGGGGCCGAAAATCCGACCTCCCAAAAGGCGTCGCTAAACTAGAAGTGTTTCGCCGATGCGGGCGAGACCTTCTATAATCGTCCATGCTGATTCACAGGTACGAGACATTTCGACGGGAGGGGCAAGAGGGTGCGGTTGAGATCTGTTCCGCGGGGCGCGGTCATCTTCTGCCTTGTCGCGATCCTGGCCGCCCTGACGGCATCGGTCAGCTCATTCGCGGCCTTGCGGCCGTCGACCGTTCCCGACTGGCTGCAGCGCCATGTCGGCGACGGCGAAGGCCAGATCTCGCAGGTCGTGCTGGAGCGGGCGCGCGCGCTCTACCAGAAGAAGGTCAGCGAAGGTTCGGTCAGCAACCCCTGCTACTTCGCCATGGATGCCACGCGTCCCGCGGATTTGGGCAACAGCGTGCCTGGCCAGCGCTACTACATCATTTGTGAAAGCAAGCAGCTCTTCCGCGCGGTTTCCTCGGGCCATGGCGGCGGACGCAACCTGAAAGGCGTTGCCGATTTCTCCAACGGCAGGCGCTGCGCGAAGAATTTCGGCAACGCCATGGACTCGGCGCTGACGGCCGGCGGCGCCTATATGACGGCCGAGACCAAGACGTCCTTCAAGGGCTACTATCGTGTCGGCGCGCAGAACGCGGTGTTCATGCGCAGCTTCATCCAGTTCGACGGCGAAGGCGAGGCGGCGAACGCCAGGCAGCGCGTGATCGGCGGCCATCCGGCCGCGATCTTGAAGGGCCTGTGCATGCGCAAGAGCCCGCAAAGCTCCTACGCCGACCATGACGGCCTGGTTCCGTTCGGCAAGCTGGTGAACTATGCCGGCGGCCGCAGCAATGGCTGCACCAGTTGGTCGCCGGCCGATGCCGAGCAGATCATCCCCCTCGTGAAGAACAACCCGACGACGCTCTACATCTATCCGGAATCGCGCGACATCGCCGCTGTCGCGCGGGCCAAGGCCGCCGGCCAGGCGCTCTCAGGCGCAGGCACCTATTGGAACGCCTCCTGCCTGAAGGAGATCGGCACCCCCAAATTCTGGCCGAAGAAAACACTGGAGCCGATCATCGCCCAGTACAAGAAGGACCATCCGGCGGCGCCGCCGCAGCCGGTGCCGATCTGCAAGGACTAAGGCTGTCGTCTATTGCAGCAGACCTTTGACGATGGCGCTCGCCTTGGCGAAATCCATCTGGCCGGCATATTTCTGCTTCAGCGCGCCGATCACCTTGCCCATGTCCTTCTGGCTGGCCGCGCCCGTCGCCGCGATCGCCTCGCGCGCCGCAGCCTGGATCGCCGCGTCGTCGAGCTGCGTCGGCAGGAACTCGCGGATGATCGCCATCTCGCCGCGCTCCTGCGCCGCCAGCTCCGGCCGCTTGCCATCCTCGAAGGCCTTGGCCGATTCCTCGCGCTGCTTCACCATCTTGGCGAGGATCTGCAGGATCTCCTCCTCGCTCGCCGGCGGCTTTCCGGCGCCGCGATTGGCGATGTCGCGGTCGTGGATGGCGGCCTGGATCAGCCGCAGTGTCGGCAGGCGGTGCTTGTCCTGCGCCTTCATCGCGCTCTTCATGGATTCGGCGATTTTCTCGCGCATCGTGCTTCTCCTTCGAATGCGGCGGACAATAGCTTTGCCGAACGGCCAACGCAAATCCCGCCAAGCCACTGATATTGCTGGACGAAAGCAAATCGGCCGTGGTCCGGGGGCGCCGCATTGACCGCTCCGGCGCGTTCGCCTATGTACTCGGTCCTGCATGAGACAATGAGTTGACGCGTGGGAGCCGGGCAATCCAGCTTCGCGCCTTGCTGCGCAAATGGTCCTCCCGACCGATTGCCGCGCCTGACAGGAGTGCCGCCATGGCCACGACCACCGCCCCGTGGGCAACCGAAAAGCCGACCGCCCTTCTGGTACTCGCCGACGGCACGGTGATCGAAGGTCGCGGCCTTGGGGCCACGGGATCGGCGGTTGCGGAAGTGTGCTTCAACACCGCGCTGACCGGTTATGAAGAAATCCTCACCGATCCGTCCTACGCCGGCCAGATCGTCACCTTCACCTTCCCGCATATCGGCAATGTCGGCACCAATGACGAGGACATCGAGGATTTGCATCCGGCCGCCCGCGCCGGCGCTGTCGGCGCCATCTTCAAGGCCAACGTCACCGACCCGTCCAACTATCGCGCCGCCGGCCATCTCGACCAGTGGCTGAAGCGGCGCGGCATCGTCGCGCTGTCCGGCATCGACACCCGCGCGCTGACTGTGCTGATCCGCGAGAAGGGCATGCCCAATGCCGTCATCGCGCATGCGCCCGACGGCGTCTTCGACATCGAGGACCTGAAGCGGCAGGCCGCGGCCTGGTCGGGTCTGATCGGCCTCGATCTCGCCAAGGAGGTCACGTCGGGCCAGTCTTCGGTCTGGCGCGAGACGCCCTGGATCTGGAACGAAGGCTATGGCGAGCGGAGCGAGCCTTCCATGCACGTCGTCGCCGTCGACTATGGCGTCAAGCGCAACATCCTGCGCCTGCTTGCGGGCCTCGGCGCCAAGGTCACCGTCGTGCCGGCCAAGACCGGTGCCGAGGAGATCATGGCCATGCAGCCGGACGGCATCTTCCTGTCGAACGGCCCCGGCGATCCTGAAGCGACCGGCGAATATGCCGTGCCGGTGATCCAGGATCTCTTGAAGACCGACATTCCGGTGTTCGGCATCTGCCTCGGCCATCAGATGCTGGCTCTGGCGCTCGGCGGCCGGACCGAGAAGATGCACCAGGGCCACCACGGCGCCAACCATCCGGTCAAGGACCACACCACCGGCAAGGTCGAGATCGTCTCGATGAACCACGGTTTCGCCGTCGACGCGGACTCTCTGCCCGAAGGCGTCGAGGAAACCCATGTCTCGCTCTTCGACGGCTCGAATTGCGGCATCGCGCTGACCGGCCGTCCCGTGTTCTCGGTCCAGCATCATCCCGAGGCCTCGCCCGGCCCGCAGGATTCGCATTACCTGTTCCGGCGCTTCGTCAACCTCATCCGCGAACGCCGCGGCGAGGAAGCGCTGTCTGAACGCGCCTAACGGCAACGCGGCAGGCCGCCATTTGCAGGCCGGCCTCACCTGAATATCGGGCGCTCACGCAGCGTCCGTCACCGCCGCTTCCTGCGTGTGCATGCGCTCGACTTCCTTCGGGGTCGGCTTGGCAACTTTCGTCACGAAGACGATCACCGCCAGCGTCAGGAAAATTGCGCCGAGCACATAGGGCGCGCCGCCGAACACGACCGGCGCGGTCGGGCCCGTGAACCAGGAAAATATCGCCGTGTAGAGCAGCGGCGTGACGATCGAGGTGATCGAGAAGATCGAGGTCATCGCGCCCTGCAATTCGCCCTGCGCCGAGGGCGGCACCTTGGCGGCGGCGAGGCTCCTGAGCGGCGGATCTGCGAGCGCTTCCAGGCAACCGGCCACGATCACCGCATAGATCATCCAGCCTTGCGTCGAAAACGCGTAACCGAAGGCGCTGAGCGCGGTGAAGGTCAGGCCGATCGCCGCTGTCCTCCACTCACCAAGTTTCGGAATGATCCGCGGCAGCACCGTCGCCATGATGATCGCCCCGCACAAGCCGAAGGCGCCGAGCGAGAAGCCGATCTGCTGCTGGTTCCAGCCATAGCGGTAGTTGGAGACGAACGCCCACACCGCCGGATACATCATATGGCCGAGCGTCATCAGGAAGAACACCAGCCCGATCCAGCCGATGCCGGGGTAATTGCGCATCTGCATGAGCGTGCCGACCGGATTGGCGCGCTTCCATTCGAAACGGCGACGATGCTTCTCGTCCAGCGTCTCCGGCAGCAGGAACATCGCGATCAGGAAATTCACGAAGGCAAGTGCTGCGGCGAAATAGAACGGCACGCGCGGCCCGAACGTGCCGAGCAGACCGCCCAGCACCGGGCCGATGACGAAGCCGACGCCGAAGGCGATGCCGAGCAGGCCGAAATTCTTCGCCCGGTTCTCGTCGTTCGAGATGTCGGCGATGAAGGCGGATGTCGTCGAATAGCTGGCGCCGGAAACACCGGCGAGCACGCGGCCGATGAACAGCATCGGATAGGACCAGGCGATGGCGCAGATCAGGTTGTCGATGGAAAAGGTCAGCACCGAGGCAAGCAGGATCGGCCGCCGGCCGAAGCGGTCGCTCAAGCCGCCCATGATCGGCGCGAAGACGAACTGCATCGCCGCATAGACGAAGAACAGCCAGCCGCCCTCGATCGCGGCCTGGCTAACTGTGACGCCGCTCAGTTCCTCCAGATAGGCTGGCAGCACCGGCATGATGATGCCGAAGCCGATGATGTCGAGCAGCAGCGTGGTGAAAACGAGCGCAAGGCCCCGCCTGGCGGTTTTGGGGTCGATCATGATGATAATCTCCTCAGGCCGCCCGGGGCAAAGACGGGAGGAATCTTATAGGCGACGTCGCCGACAGGAACAATACGCGAACGAAGGCAATTGCCTCATCCTGACATCCACTTGCCAGCCGCCTTTGATCGCCGATCCTCGCCGCCAAAGAAGCGGCAGGGCCGCGTCAGATCGGACCGCCCATCGTGTTGCAGTCGGACAGCTTGCCGCTCTTGATGCCGCGCGCCAGCCACGTCTGCCGCTGCTGCGAGGTGCCGTGGTTGAAGCTTTCCGGCACGACATAGCCCTGCATCTTCTTCTGCAGCGTGTCGTCGCCGATCTGCTTGGCCGCGTTCAGCGCGCTTTCGATATCGCCCTGCTCCAGGATGCCCTTCTGCTGCGTGTAATGTGCCCAGACACCAGCGAAGCAATCGGCCTGAAGCTCGATGCGCACCGACAGCTGGTTGGCGTCGGCCTCGCTCATGCCTTGCCGCATCTGGTTGAACTTGCCCATGATGCCGGTGAGGTTCTGCACATGGTGGCCGACCTCATGCGCCACCACATAGGCACGGGCGAATTCGCCGGACGCGCCGAACTGCTGATCGAGCTGCTGGAAGAAGGTCATGTCGAGATAGACCTTGCGATCGCCCGGGCAGTAGAAGGGCCCGGCCGCCGCCGAGGCGAAGCCGCAGGCCGAACGGACCTGGCCACTGAACAGCACCAGCTTGGGATCCTGGTAGGTCAGCCCTTCGGACTTGAAAATGCCGGTCCAGGTGTCCTCGGTATCGGCAAGCACGGTCGCGACGAACTGCTTCATCTCGTCATTGGCGGGGGCGTTGCCATTGTCCTGTGTGTCGGAGATCTGGCCGCCGTCTCCCGGCACCAGGCCGCCGCTGCCGTCACCCAGGATCTGCGATGGATCGAAGCCGAAATACCATCCTGCGAGCACGACAAGGATAACCAGGATGATGCTGCCGCCGCCACCGGTACGGCCGCCGATGGGGATGCGGAACTGGCCACCGCCGCCCAATCCGCCGCCAGGCCCGCCGCCGCTGTCGCTGCGTTCGTCTTCGATGTTGTCGCTCTGACGACGGCCTCTCCAAAGCATGGCAACTCCTCGCGACACAAACGTCCTGGAGGGACCGGCATGCCACCGCCCCCTGCAGACAATTATCGCAACGAATACGTCAAGTCAGTATTTTTCGCGAGGTCGGTACCGACACTTTGCGTCCTGCAGCGCTATTCTCGTATCGAGCCCGAGCTCAACGAGCGGAGGTCATCGCCCGGCGGAAAGCTTCCAGCGTTTCGGCGCTGACATGGTGCTCGATGCCCTCGGCGTCGATGCGCGCCGTCTCGGCGCTGACGCCGAGAGAGCGCAGGAACGCCTCGACCGTCTGGTGGCGGATGCGGCTTTGCTCGGCGACCCTGCGGCCGGCCTCGGTCAGGAACACGCCCCGATAGGGCTTTCGCGACACCAGCCCGTCGGCGCACAGCCTGGTCAGCATCTTTGCCACCGTCGGCTGCGCGACGCCGAGCCTTGCCGCGATATCCACCTGCCGCGCTTCATTGCCGTCCTCGATCAGGTCGGCGATCAGCTCGACATAGTCCTCGACCAGCGCGCTACGGCGCGCCTCGCGAGTCTGCCGGAAACCCGCCGAATGGATTTCGGCATCGGGAAGCGGCTCTTCGCGTCGAACCGGTTTGTTCCTCAGCGCCAATCCGCGCTCCTCCTTGAATCGGGGACCGCATCCATAACACGAACCCCTGATGGTCCGGCCGTTTATTTGCATTCCCGCTCATGCGCAACGGGCGTTTGCGGCAGCCCGCCGCCAGCCTTGTCTCGGCTCATCACGAAAGCATGATCAATGAAATATAGCATATTGCATAATGTTGAGCCATGGCGTAGATAAGAGGCACGTTCGACAATTCCAGCGGAAATCCCATGTCCGATGCCGATGCAGCAACCGTAGCCCGACCCGCATGGCGATTCGACAGGCCCGACGACGAGCAGCCGAGCCTGCGCGAGGTGAACGCCTCGATCGCGGTGCCGCGGACCGGCGTCTGGTTCCGCCGCCTGTTCGCCTTCATGGGGCCGGGCTACATGGTCTCGGTCGGCTATATGGACCCAGGCAACTGGGCGACCGACCTCGCCGGTGGTGCCCAGTTCGGCTATACGCTGCTTTTCATCATCATGCTGTCGAACCTGATGGCGATCCTGCTGCAGGCGCTTGCCGCGCGTCTCGGCATCGCCACCGGCCGCGACCTCGCCCAGGCCTGCCGCGCCTATTATCCGCGCCCGGTCAATCTGCTGCTCTGGATCGCCTGCGAGCTGGCCATCATCGCCTGCGACCTCGCCGAGGTGATCGGCACGGCGATCGCGCTGCAGCTTCTGTTCGGCATCCCGCTGATCGGCGGCGCCATGCTGACCGCGCTCGATGCTTTCCTTGTGCTGCTGCTGATGAACAAGGGCTTCCGCTATCTCGAGGCCTTCGTCGTCGCGCTGCTGATCATCATCTTCGGCTGCTTTGCCATCCAGATCTTCGTCGCCGCGCCGCCGGCCGGCACGATCCTGCATTCGATGTTCGTGCCGTCGCCGGAGATCGTCACCAATCCGGCGATGCTCTATATCGCCATCGGCATCATCGGCGCGACAGTCATGCCGCATAATCTCTATCTGCATTCCTCGATCGTGCAGACCCGCGCCTATGAGCGAACCGATGCCGGCAAGCGCGACGCTATCAAATGGGCGACGACGGATTCGACCATCGCGCTGATCCTGGCGCTGTTCGTCAATGCGTCGATCCTGATCGTCGCGGCGGTCGCCTTCCACGATACCGGCCATCACCACGTCGCCGAGATCGGCCAGGCCTTCGAGCTGCTCTCGCCGCTGCTCGGCCTGGGCATCGCCTCGATCCTGTTCGCCGTCGCGCTGCTTGCCTCCGGCCTCAACTCGACTGTCACCGCGACGCTCGCCGGCCAGATCGTGATGGAAGGCTTCCTGCGCCTGCGCATCCCGCAATGGGCGCGGCGCCTGGTAACGCGCGGCATTGCCATCGTCCCCGTGGTGGTCGTCACAGCACTCTATGGCGAGAAGGGAACCGGCCAGTTGCTCGTCTTCAGCCAGGTGATCCTGTCGATGCAGCTGCCTTTCGCGGTGGTGCCGCTGGTGCAGTTCGTGTCGGACAAGAAGAAAATGGGCAATTTCGCCATACCGCGCGGCGTTGCGGCGTTGGCCTGGGTGGTTGCCGCCGTCATCCTCGTTCTCAACTTCAAGCTCCTCTACGACACCTTCGCCGGCTGACCGCGACATTGGCGCCGGCCGCGCTATCTTCGCGGCATGGCCAAACCGGACGAAGCCCGCAGATTCTACGCCAGGCTGATGGCTGCGCACGCCCGGTCGGCCGATCCACGCATCGAGGAGGTGTTCGCTACGGTGCCGCGCGAGGCCTTCCTGGGTCCGGGACCATGGACCGTCTTTGCCGGCGAAGGCCGGTTCCAGACGCCAAGCGCCGATCCTGGTTACATCTACCAGAATGTCCTCGTCGTGCTCGATGCCGACAAGGGCATCAACAATGGCGAGCCGATGCTGCACGCGATGTGGCTCGGCAAGGTCGAGCCGAAGCCTGGCGAGCACGTCACCCATATCGGCGCCGGCACAGGCTATTACACGGCGCTGCTGGCGAGGCTGGTCGAGCCGGACGGCGGCGTCACCGCCTTCGAGATCGAGACCGATCTTGCCGCGCGCGCCAAGGCGAACCTCGCCCGGTACCGCAACATCGAGGTGATCCACGGCGACGCCGTCGCCAACCCTTTGCCGCCCTCCGACATCGTCTATGTCAATGCCGGCGTGGTCGCGCCGCCCGCCGCGTGGCTGAAAGCGCTGAAGCCCGGCGGCCGCATGATCTTTCCGTGGCGTCCCTCCGAAACCGTCGGCCTCGCGGTGCTCGTAATGCGCCTGGAAAACGGCTTTGCCTGCCGGCCTTTCATGGGCTCCTGGTTCATCCCTTGCGTCGGCGCCTCCACTACCGAGCCGGGCGCAAAAATACCGACACGTGAGCGCGCCGCGCGCACCCGCTCGATCTGGCTGAGGAAAGACAAGGCGCCCGACCGCACTGCCACCGCCGTCTTCGGCGAGGTCTGGTTCTCGTCACGCGCCATTCGCGTCGACGACACGCGCTAGAAATTCGCGGGGCCGTGTCGGAGAGCAGCCTTGCCGTTCGTCCTTGGAGCAATTCCAGGAAAAGTGCGAAGCGGTTTTCCGTCAGGAATTGCGTCGAATGCTTTAGGCAGAAATCCGGCCGCGACGGCGCGGATCGTGAAAGGGAGAAGACAGATGCGCAAGATCATCGCCGCCACATTCGTTAGCCTCGACGGTGTCATGCAGGCGCCGGGCGGGCCGGAAGAGGATCCGGTCGGCGGCTTCAAATTCGGCGGCTGGACCTTCCATTATTTTGACGAGGTCGCAGGCGCGGCCATGGAGGAAATGTTCTCCAAGCCGTTCGACCTGCTGCTCGGCCGCAGAACCTACGATATCTTCGCCGCATACTGGCCGTATCAGAACGATCCGATCGCGGCTGTCTTCAACCCCGCGGTCAAATATGTGGCGACGCACCGGCCGGATACGCTGACCTGGCAGAACACGCAGTCGCTCGGACCGGATATCGTTGCAAGGCTCAAGGAGCTCAAGCAGGAAGATAGACCCGACCTGCTCATCCAGGGATCGGGCAATCTGATCCAGACCCTGCTCGCCAACGGGCTGATCGACGAGATCCGGCTGATGACCTTCCCGCTGCTGCTGGGCAAGGGTAAGCGGCTGTTCGGCGACAACGCGATGCCTGCGGCCTTCAAGCTCGTCAAATCGCAGGCTTCCACCACCGGCGTCATCATGGCGACCTATGAGCGCGGAGGCGAAATCCGTACGGGCTCGTTTGCCCAGCAGGAGCCTTCGGAAGCCGAGCTCGAACGGCGCAAAAATTGGAAGTAGCACAAGGCTGTCGCGCGGCGGGCAGACCCGCCGCGCATTGCCTCTCTTTCGAACGACGATTGAACGGTCAGGAGCCGCCAATGATGCCCACGATCACCGCCTTTGAACGATCGCCCGATGGCGGCAGGGGGCTCGCGCGCGACATGCACGTGCGCTGGGCGCTCGAGGAAGTCGGCCAGCCCTATGATGTTCGCCTCGTTTCGTTCGATGCGATGAAACAGCGCGCGCATCTTGCGATCAATCCCTTCGGCAGTATCCCGACCTATGAAGAAGGCGATCTCGCCCTGTTCGAGTCAGGCGCGATCGTCCTCCACATCGCGGTGCGTCACGCGGGCCTGTTGCCGGAGGACGCGAACGCTCGGGCGCGCGCCGTCGCCTGGATGTTCGCAGCCTTCAGCACCATCGAGCAGCCGATCCTGGACCGCGCGACGGCCGTGATTCTGGAGCGCGACGCACCGTGGCACGACCAGCGCCTGCCCTTGGTTGACGACCGCATCCGCAAGCGGCTGGCCGATCTTGCCCGCCATCTCGGCGATAGTGATTGGCTCGATGGCGCCTTCAGCGCCGGCGACCTTGTCATGGTGGGCGTGCTGCGCCGGCTGCAGAGATCGGGACTGCTGAACGAATTCCCGAACGTTGCCGCCTATGTCGCCCGCGGCGAGGCGCGGCCGGCCTTCAAGCGCGCTTTCGACGCGCAATTGGCAGTCGCCATGGCAGCGAAAGGCTGACGCCGCGTCACGCCGCCTGCCGATAGCGCGAAAGACCTTCGCGGATATGGCTGGCAAAAGCCTTTGCGGCCGGCGCGGGGGCATGTTTCGGCAGATGCAGGTTGACGGAGAAATTCGGCAGCGCCGGAAGGCCGGCGTCTGACAATATGTCGAGATCGGCGGGAACCGTCGAGGCAAGCCATGCGGTCACCGCGAGGTCCGAGCGCACTGTCGCGGTCGTGGCATCGATGTTGCCGTTCTCGAACACTGTGCGCCAGTCGAGCCCGTGTTCACCAAGTGCGGCCAGCACCGCCGGTCGGAAGGCGCAGGTGTCGGCGACGATCGAAACCGGCAGCGGCCGCTTCAGGTGCGCCGCCCCGCCTCTGGCGCCGACCCAGACCAGCCGGTCGACGAGCAGGCATTCGCCAAGGGTCGGGCCGACACGCTCCTCGATGACGGCAAGGTCGATGGTGCCCGCCGCCAGGGCCGCCGCGAGTTCCGGCGAGGACGCGCAGATCAGCGAAATCTCCACCTGCGGATAGGCTTCCGCATAGGCCTTCAGCACGGGCGCGAGCAGCGTGCCGACAAGGTCGTAAGGTACGCCGATCCGCACCTGCCCGGCAACCGCCCTTCCCCTGATCTCGGCAAGGATCTCGTCATTGAGCTGCAGCAGGCGGCGGGCTTTGTCGAGCAGCCGCTCGCCCACCCGCGTCAGCCTCAGGCCGCGGCGGTCGCGCTCGAACAGGCTCTGGCCGAGCACCTCCTCCAGCCGCTTGACCTGCTGGCTGACGGCGCCTTGCGTCAGGTGAAGCGCATTGGCGGCCGCCGTCATGCTGGCCTTGTCGGCGGTGGTGACGAAGGTGCGGATAAGGGTCGTGTCGAGATCGCGGATCATGCCCGGTATTATAATCGCTAATGCAAACCATACCAAACATTGCATTTACTGATGCTGCCAAGCGCCTAAGTATGTCTGCTCCCCGATTGGGAGGCCCGCATCTCAGACACCATCATCCCCCTGGTCCTGTTCGCGCTGATCTCGACCTCGACGCCCGGCATCGCCACGACGTTGTCGACCGCGTCGGGCGCACAATTCGGCTTTCGCCGTTCGGTGCCGCTGATGGCCGGCAGCGCCGCGGGGCTGGCTACCGTGGCCGCCGCGGGCGCGGCAGGCCTGGCTGGACTTCTGGCCGCCATTCCATCCCTGCAGCTTGCCATGAAAATTGCAGGCTCTCTCTATCTGATCTGGCTGGCGATCAAGATCGGCCGCAGCGGCCCGCCCAACCTCGACATCAGCATGGCCAGGCCGAACAGCTTTTTCGGCGGCGCCGGCATCCAGTGGATGAATCCGAAAGGCTGGGCGATGGGGCTCGGCGCCGCCGCATCCTTCGCGGCACTGGCGGATGGTCCGTTGCAGCTTGCGCTGCTGCTGGGCGCCGTGTTCGGGCTGACCGCAGCCTTTTCGCTGTCGCTGTGGTGCGTGGCGGGAACCCTGCTTGCCCGTCTGCTCAAGACGGAGCGCCAGTGGCGCGCGCTCAACATCGTGCTCGGCCTGTTGCTGGCCGCCTCGATCCTGCAGATGTGGCGGCCGGTATAAACGCTGGTTCCTCGCCCCACGGAGGTAGCTACGCTATGCACACATCTTCTGTGATTGACTGATCAGACCGAAGCTCGATTGCCATGTGGTTCCCCCAATCCGTCGCTGCTTCGCAGCGCCACCTTTCCCCCCTCCAGAGGGAAAGGAAGGGAGCGTTGCTGGACGGACGTTGACGGCAAAAAGCTCGGCGCCTTTCCTCTACCCCGTCGATCGGGGGAGAGGTGGCTCGGCGCAGCCGAGACGGAGTGGGGGTCGACCAGCGCTACATTGGACAATGCATGCGCCAAGCTGCCATGCACGCTATCGCCAAAGGCCAGCCGTTTGGAAATGTGTGCATGCCGTAGCCGCTTTGCGGGGCGAGGAACCAGCCTCAGACCGCGTAGCGCGCCGCCGGCTTGCCGGAGAACAGGCTCCCGAAGAACTGGTCCCGGGCACCGAGATAGGTGGCCAGCCCAGCCGCATCGGCAAGGCCGGGCGCGGTGACGGTCTCGCCCTGGGCGAACCCGGCAAGCGCTGCGTCGACCAGATCGTCGGCGCTCATGATCCAGTCCGGATTGATCCCGTCGAGGCTGATTCCGGAGACGTCCCACAACTCGGTGCGGACCGGTCCGGGCACGACGGACTGGACTTTCACATTGGTGCCGGCGACTTCCTTCTGCAGCGCTTCCGTGAAGTTGGCGACATAGGCCTTGGTGCCGCTGTAGATGCCGCCGACGGCGATGCCATAGGCAACGACCGAGGCGATGTTGATGATCCCGCCGCGATTGCGCGCCAGCAGGCCGGGCAGCACCGCGCGGGTCAGCCGGGTCAGCGCCACGACGTTGACCTTGATCATGCGCTCGGCCGCGTCGGCGTCGGCGTCGGCGATCGTCTCCAGGCCACCCACGCCGGCATTGTTGACCAACAGCGTCACGCTGTCATCCGCCGCCACCGCCTGCTCGACGCGGCGCAAATCGGCATCGACCGCAAGGTCGGCGATGATCGTCTCGACCTTGCGGCCATAGGCATAGGCCAGCTTGTCCGCCAACTCCCGCAGCCGGTCGGCGCGCCGCGCCACCAGCACCAGATCGTATCCCTGCCCTGCCAGCCGGTCTGCATAGACCGCGCCTATGCCCGACGACGCGCCGGTGATGACGGCCGTGCCCTTATTGTCCTTCGTGCTCATTGTCCTGTTCCTTTGTTCGCTTCGCTTGGCCCAGCGCCGACCATCCGATCATCTGCCGGGCTTCTGATCCAACTTAGTGGCATATGCCACTTTCGGCGAAGTAGGTATATGCCACTATCTTGTCAACGGCGGCGGCGAAAACTATTTCTGCGGCAGGCTGGCGCGTCGACGCGCCGGCGAGGAGTGATCATGACCGAAGCTCACAAGCCCGGATTCAGCGACTGCAACAACGCCACGCTGCGCCGTGCCGCGCGCAGTCTCGGCCGCTTCTACGACGACGCGCTGGCGCCGTCGGGCCTGAAGGGCACGCAGTTCGGGCTGCTCTTTCAGATCCACATCAGCGACGAGCCGGCGATGGGCACCATCGCCGAAGCGCTGATCATGGATCTGTCCGCGCTCGGCCATACGCTGAAGCCGCTGATCCGCGACGGCTATGTCGAGACCTTCCCCGACAAGGACGACCGCCGCGTCAAGCGCGTGCGGCTGACGCCGCGAGGACAGGCCAAGCTCGACGAGGCGCTCAAGCTGTGGAGCGTCGCGCAGCGGCAGTTCGAGAAAAAGGTTGGCGCGGAGCAGGCGGCAAAGCTGCGCGCGGCGCTGGACGCGGTGGCTGATCTCGATCTGGAAATGCCGACGGTCGCTCCTTCACTCTGAAGAAGCGGCCGCCGATCAGGCTTTGAAACCGTTACTCGGCCGGCATCGCCACGGGGCGGGCGAACACCCGGCCGGCGAGCACGACGCCCAGCCCGACGATCGGGAACACCGCGGCGATCAGGCCGAGATCGGCCGGAGCGCCGAAGCGCAGCACCGCGGCGCCGACCACCGCGCCCATGGCGACGCCCAGATAGAGCGCCGAGGCGTTGAGCGACAGCACGATCGGCGCAGCGTCGGGCGCCAGCTTGATGATGCGGCTTGCCTGCGCCGGCGGGAAGGCCCAGCCGACAATACCCCACGGCACCATCATGGCCATCAGCGCCGGCCCGGCGATCGACTGCGGCAGGAGGGCCGGGATCAGCGAGAAGGTGGCGAGCATCGCGGCCGACAGCGCCAGCGACCAGGCGACGGTTCGGGTGGCGCCGAAGCGGTCGGCGGCCTGCCCGCCGGCGATGTTGCCGATGACGGCGCCGATGCCGAAGGCGAGCAGCATGCCCGGCAGCGCGATCGGAGAGAGCCCGCCGCCTTCTATGGCCAAGGGCGCGATGAAGGCAAAGACGGTGAAGGCTCCGATCAGCGCCAGCACCGTGGTCAGCAGGATCGGCATCACGCCGGGCCGCACTGCCGCCGCCAGCCGCGCCCTCAGCGGCAGCTTGGTGCCGACGATGCCGCGCGGCAACCGGTACCACAGGATCGCACCGGCTAGCGCGCCGAGCCCGGCAATGGCGAAGAAAGTGCCGCGCCAGCCGGCAATCGCCGCGACCAGCGCGCCGAGCGGCGCGCCGACGGCAACCGCCACAGTGGTGCCGCCGACGACGACGGCGATGGCGCGCGCCCGGTGGTGGTCGTCGACCAGCGCCACCGCCGTGCCTTGCGCGGTCGCCGCGAACAGGCCGGACGACAGCGCCATCACGATGCGGGCGATCAAAAGCACCTCGAAGGAGGAACTGAGCGCGGCAGCAACATTACCAAGGACGAAGAACACCAGCGTCCACAAGATGACGCGCCGCCGGTCCCATTCGCCGGTCAGCGTCGCCAGCACCGGCGCGCCGAACGCATAGGCGAGCGCGAAGGCGGTGATCAGCGAGCCGGCGAGCGGCACCGATATGCCGGCGTCAGTGGCGATGTCGGGAAGAAGGCTGGAGATGACGAAGCCTTCGGTCGAGATCGCGAACGATCCGAGCGCAAGCCAGAAGATCCGCTTGTCCATGGAAGCTGTCCTTAGTTCAAAAGTTATTGAACAATTGGACATAGCGGGGCATGATGTCAACCGAGCCGGGATAAAATAGCTGAACCCTGCTGACAGCCCTGTGTCAGGACGGGCCGAAAGGAAGAGGCTATGTCTGTCGGCAGAAAAGGAAGCCGCGTTGAAGTTCGTGCCGTTTGTGCTTAATTCTGGGCCATGAGCCTGCCCCATCCAACCGCCGACCAGATCAGCCTGCCGATCGTGCTCGCCGTGCTCGGCGACCCGACCCGGCTTGCCATTGTCCGCTATCTGGCTCGCAAGGAAGGCGTGCCGATGAACTGCAGCAAGTTCCTCGACCTCGCCTCCAAGACCAATCTCAGTTACCACCTCGCCAAGCTGCGCGAGGCGGGCGTCACCCGCAGCGAGGCGGCAGGCACCAGCCGGCTTATCACGCTGCGCCGCGACGACCTCGACAAGCGCTTTCCCGGCCTGCTCGACAGCGTGATCGCCGCGGCTGACGGCGACAAGGATCTGCCGGCGGTCGGCACCTCCGAGATGGAACTCGAGGCCTGATTGCGGCGCTGACGAAATTGCCTGTCATGGAGCTCTCATGCGCATCGCCGTAGTGGCCGACATCCACGGCAACGTGCTCGCCTTGGACGCTGTGCTCGACGATCTGAACCAGCGAGGCGGCGCCGACATCATCGTCAATCTCGGCGACTGCGTGTCTGGCCCGCTCTGGCCGCGCCAGACGATGGAACGGCTGCAGGCGCTCAATCTGCCGACGGCGCGCGGCAATCACGACCGCCGCGTCGCCCAGGACGTGGCCGATGAAGCCATGTGGCCGTCCGACCGCTACGCCCAGGAGCGGTTGACCGCGCCGCAGCGCGCGGCGTTGCTCGCCCTGCCGCTCACATTGGAGATCGTGCCCGGCGTCATAGCCTTCCACGCCCGGCCGGACCATGACGAAAAATATCTTTCCGACGCCATTGTCGACGGCCAGTTGGTGCGCGCGCCGCTCGCCGCGATCAGGCGCCGGCTGAAGCCGCTCGATCCGGCCTGCCGCCTCGTGCTGTGCGGCCACAGCCATCGCAACGAGCTGATCCGCATCCCCGACGGTCCGGTCATCTTCAACCCCGGCAGCGTCGGCTGCCCCGCCTATGACGATGACACGCCGCCGGCGCATGTCTCCGAGCAAGGCTCGCCGCATGCCCGCTACGGCATCGTCGAGCTGGACGTGCCCGGCCGCGCCGACCGCTTCGAGGCGATCGCGGTGGACTACGACCATGAAGCCGCCGCAAAGCAGGCCGAACAGGCGGGACGGCCAGAATGGGCACACGCGCTGCGGACCGGATTTATGAGGATTGAGCGGAGTTCATATCCCGATCGAGCGGAGCCTATGCATGAAGCGCAGGGTTAGGCTCCCATCGACGCTGCTCTTCGTCGCTCCATTGCTGGCGGCGGCCCTGCCGGCCGTGGCCCAGGATGCGCCGGGACCGATCGTTTCGATTATCGGCGGCCTGGCGCCGGACGATCTCCTCAATATCCGCGTCACCGCTTCGCCGAGTGGAAAGGTGGCGGCGCGGCTGCCCAACGGCACGGCCGTGAAGAATTACGGCTGCAACGTCGTCAACGGCTATCCTTGGTGCAAGGTCGAGGATACGCAGGACGCGCATATCGTCGGTTGGGCGCCCGCCCGCTATCTCAGCCCCAACAACCCTGCGCCGGCGCCTGAAGATGCCGCCGCGCCGGCGGCCGCGGCAATTGCGCCTCAACCTTCCGAGGAGCCGCAGCCTGATATAGCGGCGCGCCTGGGCGGCGGGGAGCCGGCCGAGCCGCCATCTGCGGCCGAGATCGGCAGGACCGCGATGCAGGACGCGTATGCTCTCGCCTTCGCGGCCTCGGCCAGCGCCGGGTCCGACACCCCGGACGCCGGCATCCCCTGCGCCCGCCATGTCGGCCAGCCGATGACCCGCTGCGAAATCAGTGTCGCGCATGAGGGCGGCGACAGCGTCGTGACCGTGACCTGGCCGGACGGCGGCACGCGCCTCATCAATTTCCACGACGGCAAGCCCGCCGGCTCCGACTCCTCCGACGAATTCCGCTTCACCCGCGAAGGCAGCCTCAACATGATCCGCATCGGCGTCTCCGAACGCTTCGAGATCACGGACGCACTGGCGTTGGGTACTGATACAGGAATAAGGCAGTAGGGCAGTAAGGCAATAGGGAAGAGAGGCCCCCTACTCCCCTACTCCCCTACTCC
>NZ_JAIUHU010000018.1:0-109811 GCF_020165275.1 Mesorhizobium sp. Ca11
GTCTGCTTCACAGCCATCGCGATTCCCTCCGAGCTTCCTCTCAGAGAATCATAACCAGCCAATTACGCAACAGGCCCCCCTGTGGGAGAAGGTGGATCGGCGCGCAAGCGCCGAGACGGATGAGGGGTGTTCCAGCGGAGTGAGACGTTGGCATTCCCTGGAGCACCCCGCGCCTTCGGCGACACCTTCTTCCACAAGGGGAGAAGGAAAAGCGCTAAAGCTCGAGGTTCCACGTTTGCCCGACAAGATCCTTGCCGAAGGAATGGTGGCGTTCCTCGTCGACCAGCCTGAAGCCCGCGGCCTGATAGATGCGGCGGGCCGAGCTCAATATGTCGTTGGTCCAGAGCGTCAGCGTCTTGTAGCTCTTGGCTCGAGCAAAGGTGATGCATTCGTCGACCAGCCGCCGGCCAATGCCAAGGCCGCGCGCCGACGGCTCGACATAGAGCAGCCTGAGCTTCGCGACCTTGGGCGATTTGCGCATGACGAAGACCGAGCCGACCACCTCGCCTTCGCGCTCGGCGATCCAGCTGCGCTCCCATTGCGGGACGAAATTCTTGACGAACTCGCCGAGGATCTCTGCGACCAGCGCCTCGTAAGTTTCGTCCCAGCCATAGTCCTGCGCGTAGATGAGGCCTTGACGGTGCGTGATCCAGCCGATGTCGCCGACCTGCAGCGGCCGCAGAATATAGGGAACCTTGGCTTCAGGTCTGTCGCCGAGCAGGTCCTGCACGGCGCGCATGGCCTTGACCAGCCGGTCCTGGTCGGCCGGGGCCAGCCGATCGAGCAGCGCGCGCACCTGGTCGTGCGAATCCTGGTTGAGAGGCGCGAAGGCCTCTCTGCCGGCCTGCGTCAGCGCGATCGAGGCGCGGCGCGCGTCGGTCTCACTAGCTTCGCGTCCGACCAGGCCGCGCTCCTCGAATTTCTTCAACAGCCGGCTGACATAGCCGGGGTCGAGGCCGAGGTCGCGCACCAGGTCGCTTGCGACCAGCCCATCGCGATGGGCGAGCTCGTAAAGCACCCGCGCCTCGGTCAGCGAGAACGGACTTTTCAGCAGGCCCTCGTCGAGCAGGCCGAGTTGGCGGGTATAGAAGCGGTTGAAGGCGCGCACACTATCAATGCGCTCCTTGCCGGGATGGTCGTGGATGGTCATGGGAAGTCCTCCTGTCATGGACAAGATCAACCATTTAGTTGACTGAGTCAATGAAATGATCACCGCGCCTTCGTCATTCCAGGGCGGAGCAAGGAGCGAAGCGACGCGCGCAGACCCTGGAATCCATGCCGTTACCTACGATCGATACAACGGTGCGGACCCTGACGCCAAAACGCTGGCATAGGATACCTTCTTCTGCGCCGTATTCGTTCTTCGGCAGGTGGAACGGAATGGATTCTAGGGTCTCCGCTCCGCTTCGCGTCGCTCCGCCCTAGAATGACGACGTCACGGTAGCCGGCGCTAGTCGCGAGCGTCTGAAGCGCCTCTCAACCCAACGGCAGCACTGGCCAAAACTCCACAATACGCCCGGCCGAGAACACAGCGATCGCCCCGAAATGCTGCAGCACCGCCTCGCTCTGCGTCGGCCGCAGGAAGGCATAGTCGCCGGGCTTCACATCTGCGCCCGCCGGCAGGCCCATGAATTGCTGGTTGGACGACAGGCCGATCAATCCGTTCGGTTTCATGCCTCCGGGAAACACCGGCTCGGCCATCCATTTGCCGCCATAAAGGTAGCAGCCCTTGCGCGGGAAGAGGCCAAGCGCCTGCAGCGCCCTGGAAACCGCCGGCGGGCCGGGCAGCATCGGATCGAGCGCCTTGAGGATCGGCGTGGCGATAAAGGCCGCCGGCTGGAAGCCCTCCAAGCCAGGCGTGTCGAAATCCTTTGGCAGCACGAAGGCCGAGCCGATCGACACTTCGTTGGCGACGCCGCCGCCATGCAGCAGCGCGGTCTTGGAGCCGCCGATGTTGAGGATGCGGCGCTGGTCCGGATCGAGGACGGCGGCAAAATCGGCGGCTTTTGCAGAGGCCTGCTTCAGCGCCTTGGCCGCGCCCCCGAACAGGCCCGGTATCTCCGGCGCATGCGCCTCATAGGCCATGATGCCGTCGCAGAGCAGACCTTTTGGAATCGTGATCGCGTTAATCTCGGCGGGATCACGAAAACCGCCGCGATGCAGGCCGACATCCACCTCGAAAGCGAAGCGCAATTCTGTGTTGAGCGCGGCAGCGAGCGCGCCATATTCCGCCAGCCGTTCCGGCGTGTCGATCAGCCAGCAGACGCGCGACCACCAGCCGGCGCCACCCCTGGTCAGCGCACCCTTGGCGGCACCCACCGGCATCGGCTTGCCGTAGAGAAGATCGCCCTCGGAAAACGCGTCAAGCACGGCCTGCGTCAACTGCGGATGGAAGGTCATAAAGCGATTGGTGGCAAGCGCCTTGGCGATGTGCGAAAGCAGCGGCACGCAAGGCAGCGACTTGTCGACCAGCCGCACGTCAAGGCCCGGCGCCAGCCTTTGCTTCACCAGCGCGATGTTGCCGTCCAGCCGGTCGCAATCGAGGACAAGGCAGGGCCGGAAAATCTCGGCGGCCATCAATGCATCGGCCAGGGCGGCGAAATAGGCGCTCATTGTTGGATGCCGAACAGGCCGGCCATGTAGGGCGAGACGAAACGGTTTTGCGGATCGATGTCGCGCCGCACCGCCATCGCATCGTCCCAGCGCGGATAAAGCTTCTTGAAGTCCGCCGCCTTCAGGCTGTGCATCTTGCCCCAATGCGGCCTGCCGCCATACTTGCGGAAAATGGGTTCGGCGGCGCGCATGAAAGGTAGCGGATCATTCGCCGCATCGTGGTGGATTGCGATCGAGCAGGTCAGCCTCTTGTAGAATGGCGAAAGCCAGAATTCGTCGGCCGCCACCGAGCGCACCTCGATCGGGAAATAGACTTCCGGGAAATGCTTTTCCGTAAGCGCAATGATCTCGGCCAACGCCTTGGGACCTTCCTCGTAAGGCAGGTGATACTCCATCTCGTTGAATTTGGTGCGACGCTCGCTGGCGTAGACGTTGAGCCAGTCCTGCACATAGTCTTCCGCCGGCACCTTCCTCACCGCCCCTCTGATCAACGCGCGGCGCAACCGCGGCAGCCAGTGCAACGCGGTCCGAAGCTTGCGTAAAGTCGCCAGCCCTTCCTCGTCGTCCTCGGTCGGCCGCATAGTCGGCGCCGCGTCGCTGAGATCGCTGGCGATGAACTGGGCGTAGCCGGAGAACGGGATGTAGTAGAACTCGGCCGAGCGATGCGCGGCCATCATCATCTCGAAGTTTTTGAGCATGTCGCCGATCGGCAGCACCCATTTGCGGCGGCGCAGCCGATAGGTGGCGATGTTGTTCATCGCCACTTCGGTCAGCACGCCGAAGGCGCCTAGCGCGACGCCCGTGGCGTGGATCATGTCCAGGTCGTCTGCTCGGCTGAACTCGCGCAGCTCGCCTTGCCCATCGATGAGCTGCAGCGCCTCGAGTTGCGTGTGATAGGCGCCGAGCGTCGGGCCCGACCCATGCGTTGCCGTGCCCAGCGCGCCGCCGATCGCCTGGCGGTCGATGTCGCCCATGTTGGGCAGGCCTTGGCCGATGTCCTGCAGGATGTGCATCAAGGCGCCGAGCCGCGTGCCTGCCCTCACCCGCGCCCGGTTGTTCGCGGCATCGTGCGAGACCAGCCCCTCGATCTTCTCCAGCGAGACGATGGTGCCGTCGGACTGAACCAGCGGCGTGAAGGAATGGCCGGCGCCGGCGACGCGCAGCGGACCGGGTGCCGAGCGCACCAGTTCGGCCAACTCGCCGGCATCGGCCGGCGCCGCGATCAATTTCGGGCAAGCCGTGACGAAGCCGGACCAGTTGCTCCACGCGGTTGCCATCTTGACCCCTTTGCTCAGACCCGGCCGCGCCGCCGCGCGACCAGCACGAAAATGCCGAGCAAAAGCACGCTCGCCAAAGCGGCGGCGGCGGCGAATTCGGGTACGGGCCGGAAGTCCGCGCCGTCGATCAGCAGCGAAGCGGCGACCGGGCCGATGGCGAGGCCGAAGAGCTGGGCGGCCGGCACCAGCAGCACCGCGGTGCGCGTCTCGTCGGCGGTGATCGCCAGCCGGATCTGGTAAGGCACGATGAAGAGCAGGATGAAGCCCATCACCAGCGCCACGGCCCAGAACACCGAAAGACCCGGGCCGGACGCAAGCAGCAGCGAGCTGATCGCCGCGACGATCGTGATGACAGTGATGGCAAAACGATAGTCGATGCGCGCCTCGAAGCTTGTCGCGGTCATCGCGCCGAGCACCTGCGCGGCAAGGCTCGCCGAAACCATCAAGCCGACGGTGCGGCCATCGATGCCGAACTGTGCGCCGATGGGCTCGAGAAAAGCCCAGATGGCGCCGAAGAACATGAAATAGCAGAAGATCGACAGCAGCGCGGCGATCGCCGGCACGGTCGCCACGTTGGCGAACTGTTCTTGCTTGGGCAGGTCGGCATAGTCGTCGGGCACGGTCCATGCCACGACGAGCGAAAGCAGACAGACGATGCCGAGCGAGATGAAGCCGCCGGCCGAGCCCGCTCTCGGCACGGCAAAGAGCGCGAGGATCAGCGCCAGCGCGCATTGCGCCAAGGTCTGCAGCGTGACGAAGTAGCCGCCGATGCGCTCGGCCCGGCGCGAGCGGGCGATCAGCTCGGTCGCCACGGCGACAAGCCCGCCCTCCGCGAGGCCGGCCAGCGTGCGCGCGCCGATCAGCGCATTGGGGCTGCCGGCATAAGCGGTCCAGACATTGGCGAGCGCGAGCAGGACGAGCAGCACCGTGCTCTTCCAGCGCATGTTCCTGGCGGGAAGCAACATCGCCACGACGCCCGAGCCGATCGCTATCGCGATCATCTCGGCGGTGGCGACCAGCGCAAGCTCGTCGCCGGTGACGTGACCTTCGCTGTAGAGCGCACCGAGCAGCACCGGCTGCAGTCCGAGGATGAGGAGGCCGACCGAGCCGATCCACAGCGCCGAGGCCAGCTGCAGGCCCGTCGGATTGCCGACAAGCCAATCGCCATTTTCCGCTTGCACGGCTTGCGATGCAGTCACGAGGCGCTCTCCCTTGCAGCTCGCTCGAAAAACTGACAAGTTGTCAGCATTTGGCGAAACTGATACTTGATCATGTTTCTTGTCAACCGCGAGTTCGCGGCTTTCACGAGATTTGGCGCATGACGCAGACAAGGCGAACAGCGACGGAACCGCGGCGCAGGCCGAAGCAGGAGCGCAGCCGCGAGCGCATCGACGCGATCCTCGCCACGACCATGCGACTGATCGGCGAGAAGGGCATCGACGCGGTGACGATGAAGGAAGTCGGCGCGCTGGCCGGCGGGCCGATCGCTACCGTCTATCATTACTTCCCCAGCAAGTCGGCGATCCTGGCGATGCTCTATGAGCGGTTCTCCGAGGAAAGCCGCGCACGCTTCGGCGCGATCATCGCCAGGATAGCCCGGCTGGATGACGTGACCGCCGCGGCCGACCAGCTGCTCGACGATTATCATGCCCGTGTCGCCGCGGACCCAGCCATCCAGGACCTGCAGAACGCCATCCAGGCCGACAAGGCGCTGCAGCATCTCGACATCGCCGAGACGAGGCAACAGGCGAAGATGTTCTGCGATAAGGTCGGGCCGATCCTCCAAGCGGAGCAGCGCGAGGCGTTCGGACGTGTCGTGTTCCTGATCTTCCAGCTCGCCGGCAGCGTCGTGCGGCTGGCGCTGACACAGGACGAAGCGGAGGGACGGAGGACGATCGAGGATTATCGGTCGATCATCCATACGCAGTTGAAGCTGTTTTTGTAGCCGACGCCATACTCGGGGCCGCGCCTGGCTGCCTCAGCCCGCTTCCAGCTTCGGCCCCAGAATCTCCACCAGCCAATCCACAAACACTCTCACCCTTGGCGAAAGCTGGCGGCTCGGCGGATAAAGCACCGAGATCGGCGTCGGCGTCGGCGGATTGTCCGGCAGCACCTCGACCAGCCGGCCCGCTTCGATGTCGGCGGCGAAGCGGCGGCGCGGCGCCTGGTAGAGGCCGAAACCCTGGCGCACGAGCGTGGCGGCGGTGTCGGAATTGGAGACGGTGACGCGCGACGGCAGCACGATCTCGCGGATCTTTCCATCGACTGTGAACTCCAGCGGCATCACCTGGCCGGTGCGGGACGAGACGAAGCCGATCATGACGTGCCCGGCAAGCTCGTCCAGAGTGCGCGGCAGGCCGTAGCGCTCGACATAGGCGACGCTGGCAACCGTCGCCTCGCGCGCCATGCCGATGCGGCGCGCGATCATGTCGCTGTCGGGCAGCGTGCCGGCGCGGACCACGCAATCGACGCCTTCGCGCACCAGGTCGACGAAGCGGTCGCCCTCGCCGATATGCACGCTGAGCCCGGGATAGCGGGCGAGCAGCGCCGGCAGTTCCGGAATGACGAAGGTGCGGGCCATGTTGCCGTTGATGTCGATGCTCAGACGTCCGCGCACCTCATGCGCGCCGAAGCTGCCCTCGGCATCCTCGATGTCGGCGAGGATGCCGATGCAGCGCTGGTAATAGGCCTCGCCGTCCAGCGTCGTGGTGACGTGGCGCGTTGTGCGCCTCAGCAATTGTACGCCGAGCCGCTCCTCGAGCTGCTTGATCGCGGCGGTGGCGCTGGAGCGCGGCAGGCCGAGATCGGCGGCGGCCGCGGTGAAGCTGCGCCGTTCCACAACGCGAGTGAAGAGCCGCATGCTGTCGAACCGGTCCATCGCCGATTGTTCGCACAGACTGAATAGTGTTGGCAATCCATGGCCGATTATATCGATCAGGCAGGCGAGTATATGCATCTCCATCCAAAAGAAGGAGATTCGCCATGACCACTCGTCCCATTGCTCTCATCACCGGCGGCAGCCGCGGCCTCGGCCGCAACACCGCGATCCACCTTGCCCGGAGGGGCGTCGACGTCATCGTCACCTATCGCTCGCGCGCCGACGAGGCGAAGAGCGCAATCGCCGAGATCGAGGCTGCCGGCGGTCGAGCAGCGGCGCTTGAGCTCGACGCCGGCGCCGTCGCCAGCTTCCCGGCTTTCATTGCGGCGTTGAAGAAGACCCTCAAGGACACCTGGCAGCGCGACCGCTTCGACTATCTCGTCAACAATGCCGGCACCGGCCTGCGCAAGATGATCGCCGAAACGACGGAAGAGGAATTCGACACGCTGATGAACACCCATCTGAAGGGCGTGTTCTTCCTCACCCAGGCGCTGCTGCCGCTGATCAATGATGGCGGACGCATCATCAACATCTCGAGCGGGCTCGCCCGCTTTGCTGCTCCCGGATCGTCGGCCTATGCGATGATGAAGGGCGGCATCGAGGTGTTCACGCGCTACCTCGCCAAGGAGCTCGGCCGGCGCGGCATCACCGCCAACACCGTGGCGCCCGGCGCGATCGCCACGGACTTCAATGGCGGCCATGTGCGCGACAATGCCGAGATCAACCGCATGGTGGCCGGCGTCACCGCGCTCGGCCGCGTCGGCGTCCCCGACGATATCGGGCCGATGATCGCCTCGCTGCTCTCCGACGACAATCGCTGGGTCAACGCCCAGCGCATCGAGGTGTCTGGGGGCATGAATATCTAGACGATCGGTCACTTGACCTGGCGGATCAGTCCTTCGAAGCCGTCGGCAAGATTGGCATTGCCGGCGGCGATGAAGCTCGACAGGTTCCTGGCACGCCCAGGGGTCTTGTTGGCATCGAGCAGCACCGCCCTGCCCTCATGCATGACGAAGTCGAACTTGCCGTAATCGAAGCCGAGCTGGCGCCGCAGCGCGCGCAGCTCGTCCGGCACGGGCACCGCCTCGCGGCGGATGGTGTCGTCGCCCTTGACCAGGCTCTGCGGCGAGACATGACGGGTGCAGCGCTCGCGCTCGCCGCAGAACAGCCAGAAGCGGGCGCCAAAACCGTCCGGCTCCGGCTCGGGAATGAATTTCTCGACGACCAGATCCCGGCGTTCGAAGACCGCGCCCGGAACATCGGCGAGCGAGGCATGGATCTCGTATTTTTCGAAGGCTTGGACGCCGGGAAACGGCTCCGGCCTGCCGGCTCGCCGCGCGCGCCGGTTCAGCTGCTGTTCCGGCGTTCCCCGATGGTTGAGGCTGCTCTTGACGATGACCTGTCCCTGCCAGTCGTCGCCTTGGCCAATCACGGCGCCGCTGACGCGGCGTTTCGAGATGTCGGCGGCCCCAAGATTGAGGCAGAAGGGAAAGCGGCGCGCATAGTCGACATAATCGGGCGGCGTCACGGTCGCGTCGAGATGCAGCACCGCGATGTCGGCGGCCGGCTTCGCCGATGTGCCGCGCAGGACCCGCACCGAATGGCCGCGGCGCTTCAGCTCCTCCAGCAGGTCGAAGAGCATATACGGGCTGTCACGGCGCAGCAGCAGCCCGCGCCGGGTCTGGAAGCGGTCTTGTTCATGCGTGATGACGGCGATGCGTGCCATGCGCCCCACTTGGCTTATCATGCGCCTTCGATTATGCGACGAACACAATGCCCTAACCGATACAGGGTTTGCATGACCGAGCACTGGAATGCAATTCGCAAGCACTGGCAGTTGCTCGGCTCGCCGCTGCGGCCGCCGGCTCAGGTGGTCGAGGCCTACGAACGTGAGCTCGAGCTTTCGCAATCGCACGTCGTCATGCTCGGCGTGACGCCCGAGCTCGCCGGGCTCGGCGCCACGATGACGGCGGTCGACGAGTCTCCCGACATGATTGCCGGCATCTGGCCGGGCGACACCGATATGCGCAAGGCGGTGCAGGGCGACTGGTTCGACTTGCCGTTTCCCGGCGCGAGCATCGAAGCGCTGATCGGCGATGGATGTCTCTCCGTCATCGGCGCCGCTGACCTCAGACGCACGCTGTTCGCGTCGATTGCGCGTTCACTCAAATCCGTCGGCCGTGCCGCCATCAGGCTTTATGCTTCCCCCGGAACTCCAGACGACCCGAAGGATGTCCGCGCCCTGGCGCTGAGCGGCGGCGTCTCGACCTTCCATGAACTCAAATGGCGCGTGGCAATGACCGCCATCGGCGGAGCGCCTGATTACACGATACCGGTGAGGGGCATCCTCGAACAATTCGACAGGATGTTTCCCGACCGCGAGGAGCTGTCGGCTCGAACCGGGTGGGAGCTGCCGACCATCGGGACCATCGACGTCTACCGGAACTCGTCCGTCGTCTACAGCTTCGCCCCGGCGGCAGCGCTGATCAAGGAAGCCCAGACCTTCTTCGATGATGTCCGGCTGGCCCCGACCGGCACATACGGGCTCGCAGAACGCTGCCCGTTGCTGGTGCTGCGTTCGCCGAAGGGCCTGGACTGACGGGCGGGTTGCTCGTCGGCGCCTCGCGATGGCCGGTGCATTTCGGCCTTGCGTCTCGCACGAGAAAAATTTCGCGCCGCTGCCCCGTTGCGCGCGCCTTGACTCCGGCAACCCAGCGGCCTATCTCAGCGCCACGTTAGCACTCGCCTTTGGTGAGTGCTAACTTATATCCGGCGGCCTCGCCGGATGGAGGAACAGTTCTCACCGTTCTCATTCGAGGAAGAAAACATGGCAAAGTCCAAGTTCCGCCCGCTTCATGACCGCGTGGTCGTTCGCCGGGTCGAATCCGAATCCAAGACCGCCGGCGGGATCATCATCCCGGATACGGCGAAGGAGAAGCCGCAGGAAGGCGAGATCATCGCCGTCGGCTCCGGTGCCCGTGACGAAAGCGGCAAGCTCGTGCCGCTGGACGTCAAGGCCGGCGACCGCATCCTGTTCGGCAAGTGGTCGGGCACTGAAGTCAAGCTCAATGGCGAAGACCTTCTGATCATGAAGGAATCCGACATCATGGGCATCATCGGCTGATCATCGGCCTCACCTGAATCTTCATCTTCGGGCTCTTCCCGAGCCCCTGCCAGGAGCTAAAACATGGCTGCCAAAGACGTAAAATTCTCCCGCGATGCCCGTGAGCGCATGCTGCGCGGTGTCAACATCCTCGCCGACGCGGTGAAGGTCACCCTCGGCCCCAAGGGCCGCAACGTCGTCATCGACAAGTCGTTCGGCGCCCCGCGCATCACCAAGGACGGCGTCACCGTCGCCAAGGAAATCGAGCTTGAGGACAAGTTCGAGAACATGGGCGCCCAGATGGTCCGCGAAGTCGCTTCGAAGACCAACGACATCGCCGGCGACGGCACCACGACCGCAACGGTCCTGGCGCAGTCGATCGTCCAGGAAGGCCACAAGGCGGTCGCCGCCGGCATGAACCCGATGGACCTGAAGCGCGGCATCGACCTCGCCGTCACCGAAGTCGTCACGGCGCTCGGCAAGGCCGCCAAGAAGATCAAGACTTCCGAGGAAGTCGCCCAGGTCGGCACGATCTCGGCCAATGGCGACGAGTCGGTCGGCAGGATGATCGCGGAAGCGATGCAGAAGGTCGGCAACGAAGGCGTCATCACCGTCGAGGAAGCCAAGACCGCCGAGACCGAGTTGGAAGTCGTGGAAGGCATGCAGTTCGACCGCGGCTACCTGTCGCCCTACTTCGTCACCAACGCTGACAAGATGGTCGCCGATCTCGAGGACGCCTACATCCTGCTGCACGAGAAGAAGCTGTCCAACCTGCAGGCCATGCTGCCGGTCCTGGAAGCCGTCGTCCAGACCTCTAAGCCGCTGCTCATCATCTCGGAAGACGTCGAAGGCGAGGCTCTGGCCACGCTGGTCGTCAACAAGCTGCGCGGCGGCCTGAAGATCGCCGCCGTCAAGGCGCCGGGCTTCGGCGACCGCCGCAAGGCCATGCTGGAAGACATCGCCATCCTCACCGGCGGCCAGGTCATCTCGGAAGACCTCGGCATCAAGCTCGAGAATGTCGGCCTCAACATGCTCGGCCGCGCCAAGAAGGTGTCGATCTCCAAGGAGAACACCACCATCGTCGACGGCGCCGGCAAGAAGGCCGAGATCCAGGGCCGCGTCGCCCAGATCAAGCAGCAGATCGAGGAGACCACCTCGGACTACGACAAGGAGAAGCTGCAGGAACGTCTGGCGAAGCTCGCCGGCGGCGTTGCCGTGATCCGCGTCGGCGGTGCGACCGAAGTGGAAGTCAAGGAAAAGAAGGACCGCGTCGATGACGCCCTGAACGCGACCCGCGCGGCCGTGGAAGAAGGCATCGTCGCCGGCGGTGGCGTCGCGCTTCTGCGCGCTTCGGGCAACCTCAAGGCCACCGGCGCCAACTCCGACCAGGCCGCCGGCATCAACATCGTGCGTCGCGCGCTGCAGGCTCCGGCCCGCCAGATCGCGGCCAACGCCGGTGCGGAAGCCTCGATCGTCGCTGGCAAGATCCTCGACAACAAGGGCGCGACCTTCGGCTACAACGCCCAGACTGGCGAGTATGGCGACATGATCGCCATGGGCATCGTCGATCCGGTCAAGGTCGTGCGCACGGCTCTCCAGGACGCGGCCTCGGTCGCCGGCCTGCTGGTCACCACCGAAGCCATGATCGCCGAAGCTCCCAAGAAGGAGTCGGCTGGCGGCGGCATGCCTGGCGGCATGGGCGGCGGCGGCATGGGCGGCATGGGCGGCATGGACTTCTAAATCCAGGCTACCAAGCCAATGCATACGAAAGGGCGCCGAAAGGCGCCCTTTTTGTTTTGCATTTGGAGATCCGAGTCCTCAGGCGGCACTCTCCGCCTGCCGTGCCGCCTTGCCAGCCAGCACCGCCTGCTCGACCAGCGCCGCGACCTCGTCGGCCACAGCCTGGACCGGCGTACGATCGCGGGTGGCGCGGGCGATCACCATCAGGCCTTCGAGCGAGGATTCGACCAGCAGCGCCAGCGCCTGCGCGCGCCGCTCCGGCACCCCTGCCCGCATGAAAGCCTGGCGCAGCAGCCCGATCCACTGCTCAAAGGCTGAGCGGCAGATTTCAACCAGGTCCGGAACATCGTTCGGCGCGTCGAGCACCACCGGCGCGACAGGACAGCCGAGCGAGAATTCGTTCTCCTCCAGCATGCGGGCGACCGACTGGTAGATGTGGTGGACGGCAACGGCGGGATCGCTTTCCTCCAACAGCGCGGCGCCCAGCCGCTCCGTCACGTCGGCGACACTGGCGCGCGTCACCTCGACGACCAGTTGGTCCTTGCCGCCCGGGAAATGGAAATAGAGCGAGCCGCGCGGTGCTGCGCTGGCGCTTAGAATGTCGTTCAGCGACGTGCCGTGATAGCCGCGCTTGCGGATGAGCAGCGCCGTCGCCTCGATCATGCGGGTGCGTGTGTCAGTCGCCACGTCGACCTCTCAAAATGTCAACCTTTGTCAGGAGCGCGCATTATAGGGCTTGCCCCGAGTATGACAATCGGTCTACATAATATGTAAATCGGTCTACATATATCGGAGGCGAAGATGCGGACTTATCGGCTCGATGAATTCGGCGACATCGAGGGGCTGGTCATGCGCAAGGAAGCGCTGCCCAAGCCGGGTGCAAACCAGATCCTGGTACGAGTGCGCGCCGCCTCGCTCAACCGCCGCGACACGATGATCCTCAACGGCACCTATCCTTTGGCACCCCGCGCGGGCATCGTGCCGCTGAGCTACGGTGCCGGCGAAGTCGTGGCCGCCGGCGACGGCGTCACTCGCTTTGCCGTCGGCGACCGCATCACCGGCAGCTACTTCGCGCGCTGGATCGACGGCCGCATCCATCCGGGCGTAATCGACCAGCTCGGCTGCACACTGGACGGCATGCTCTCAGAATATGCGCTGCTTGACGAGCAATGGGCGGTGCGACTGCCGGACCATCTTTCCTGGCAGGAGGCTGCGACCTTCACCTGCGCCGGGCTGACCGCTTGGAGCGCGCTGACGCACGCCGAGATTCCGAAGCCGGGGCAATGGGTTCTCACCATTGGCTCAGGTGGTGTTGCGTTGTTTGCCTTGCAGTTCGCCAAGCTCATGGGCTGCCGTGTGGCCGCTGTCACCTCGCGGGCGGAGAAGACCGACAGGCTGCGGGCGCTCGGCGCCGACCTCGTCGTCGCGGCAGCCGAGACACCGGAATGGGGCATGAAGCTGCGCGAGGCGACTGGCGGCATCGACCTGGTCGTCGAAACCGGCGGCCCGGCGACTTTTGCGCATTCGCTGATCGCCAGCACGCTTCACGGGCGCATCGTGCTGCTCACCGTGCAGGACCGCGACGGCAAGTCGGTCGAAATTCCGGGCGCCGTCTATCAGCGCAGCCTGGTCACCATCGGCCGTCTCTTTGTCGGCAGCCGCAACGGGCTCGAGGCGATGCTTGCCGCGGTCGCCACGCACCGGCTGAGACCGATCATCGACAAGGTCTTCCCCTTCGCCGAGGCGCGCGAGGCCTACCGCCATTTCCAGCTGGGCGACGTCTTCGGCAAGGTCGTCATCGACGGCGCGTGACCATCATGCTTTCCCGCAAACAGAAAGGAGATCAGCCATGACAATCCGCGAAGCCTCGGCCCAATGGCAAGGAACAGTCAAGGAAGGATCCGGCCGGCTGCGGCTGGGCAGCGGAGTGTTCGAAAGCGCCTATTCCTTCCCGTCGCGCTTCGAGAGCGGCCCGGGCACCAATCCGGAAGAGCTGATTGCGGCCGCCCATGCCGGCTGCTTTTCGATGGCGCTTACCGCCATTCTCGGCGCCGAAGGCCACACGGCCGAGAGCATCCACACCATCGCCAAGGTGCATCTCGGCGCGACCACGGCCGGGCCGACGATCACCCGCATCGAGCTCGAAACTCAGGCGCGCATCGCCGGCATATCGGCCGAGGATTTCGAGCGGCTGGCGCAAAAGGCCAAGGCGGCCTGTCTCGTCTCGCGCGCGCTGGCCGGCGTCGCCACCGTCACGCTCAAGGCGAGCCTCGTAGCTCAATGAAACGACAGGAGAAGATCAAATGACCCATGAACACATCATCGACATCGCCGCGGCCAAACGCTCCGCCGAGACGGCGGAAATCATGCGGCGCTACAACGACGTCTTCCAGCGCCACGACCCTTCGGCACTGAACGAACTGGTGGCGCAGGACTGCGTGATCGAGAACACCACGCCGGCGCCCGACGGCGCCCGCCGCACCGGCAAGGCGGCTTGCGTCGAATTGTGGTCGGCGATCGCCACCGGACCCGGTACCCGCTTCGACATCGAAGAGACGTTCGTCGCCGGCGACCGCGCCACGATCCGCTGGCGCTTCTGGATGGCCGACGGCAGGTCGCTGCGCGGCGTCAACCTGATGCGTGTCGCCGATGGGCAAATCGTCGAGGCGATGGGCTATGTGAAAGGCTAGGCGTCGACCACCGCAACCGCATCGACCTCGATCAGATATCCAGGCGACAGGCTGGCCACTCCCAACACGACGTTGGCCGGCTTGTGGTCCCCGAACAGAGCCACGCGGGCGGCATCGATGATCGGGTAATGGTCATCGAGCCGGTAACCGACGACGTAGATCGTGATCTTCGCCACGTCGTTCGGACGGGCGCCTGCGGCGGCAATAGCCCGACCGAGATTGGCGAACACCTGGCGCGTTTGAGCCGTGAAATCACCTTCGCCGACAAGCTTGCCGTTTAAGTCTTCAGGTTCCTGGCCGGCGATAAATATCAGCCTGGTGCCCTTCGCCACGACGACTTGGCTGTATGTGTCAGGCTTGGGCAGATCCTGGGGATTGATGCACTCAAGCGTCATTGCGACCGCCTTTCTTGCTCGGATTTCCGGCCTTCCTCGGATTTCTGGATCTCTCGAGCCCCATTAGCCCAAAGCTCCCCCGAGGCGACATGGGCTATGTAGAGGGCTGGCGCCAAAGGCTACCGATCGGCAAGCGCCAGCTTCGCGCCGAGCATGACGAACGCGGCGGCAAAGCTGCGGCGCATCCATGTCAGCACCTTCGGCCGCGACACGATATGGCTGCGCACCGATGCCGCGAAGACGCCGTAGATGGCGAAGACGACGAACGTCATCAGCATGAAGACGCCGGAGAGCTCCAGCATCTTGGGCAGCGCGTGCGGCTCGGTGGTGCTGACGAATTGTGGCAGGAAGGCAAAGAAGAAGATCGACAGTTTCGGGTTCAGGATGTTGATCAGGATGCCCGAGGTGATCGTTCTGGCGGTCGAGCGCGGCGCGGCGTCCTCGTCGATGCTGAGGCCGCCTTTTTCCTTCAATGTGTTCCAGGCCATGTAGAGCAGATAGGCGACACCGAGATATTTCAGCGTCTCGAAGGCGACGGCGCTTGTGTGCAGCACTGCAGCGAGGCCGGTGATGGCGGCCGCCATATGTGGGATGATGCCAAGCGTGCAGGCGAAGGCCGCGACAATTGAGGCGCGCGCGCCGCGCGAGAGGCCGGCGCCAAGCGTGTAAATGACGCCGGTGCCGGGCGAAGCCACGATGATCAACGAAGTCAACAGGAATTCAATGCTCATGGATTTCCTCCGCTGCCCTGCCCGGCGGGAAGGTACCGGGGGGCGTGCAACAGGGCAAGCGGGGCGCTTTTCCTCGCCCCCGCGATGCGGGGGCAAGGAAACTAGCTGACCGCCAGCCCATGCGCCGCCCTCGCCATCAGGCAGTCGCCGCCGCCGGGCATGCAGGCCCGGCAGACGTCGGGGCGCAGCTCGTAGATGCCGCAGGCCGTGTGCTTGCCTACCTCGCCGGTGAGCGCCGAGCATCGGCCGCCCTCGCAACGCATGCCGGACTGGTCGGCCGCTACCAGCTCGGCCGGGATGCGGTCGAGCTGCTCATCCTCCTCGGTCGAAAAACGCGGCCAGTCTGCCGAGTAGGAGCAGCAGGCGCCGCAGCTCTGACAGTCGAAGACGGCGACCGCGCCGCCATCCTCGTCGACAGACACAGAGGACTGACCGAGCAGGCCGAGCGGCCCGGCTGTGCGACCGCCGTCCTGCGGCAAGAGCGCTACTTCTTCCTGGTCTTGCGCGCCGGCGCTTCGGCCGGCGACTTGAACAGATCAGTCGCAACCTCTGCGGGCGCATCCGGCTTTGCCGCCGGCTTGGCTGGCTGGGCCGCGGCGGGCGGAGCTGCCGGCCGGTCCTTGGCGGAGAATTTTATGGCCATGTCAGTCCTCGTCAGAAAAGCGCGATGATGGCGCATTCGGATTGCGCAAGCGGCCGATCAGCGCCGAGACCGCCGTGATGTTCATTTCCTCGGGCGACCAGTTCCTGGCGTCCTCGATGTGGTGCGGCGCCAGCTCACGATGCGTGCTGCCGCTGTAGGCGGCATCCTGATAGCTGGTGCGTTGACGGGTCTTGGCGTCTTCCCGCACATACTCAATCAGATAGTTCGGGGCTTCGGCGCGGCCGCGCACGCCAACGCGCACCTGGGCATCGCCATGCGCGCGCTTGCAGCGTTCGAGCCTTTCCAGCACTCGGCGAACATATTCGATCGGCTTGTCAAGGGTGTCGACCATATCGGCGATGGTCGCATCGGCGGCGATCGGCGTAGATGACACGCGTTTGGCGGCCATCAGCGTGTGCCTGCCGGTTTCGGCAAAGCCTGCCCACATGATTCATTCGAGCTAGCGGTCAAAATCTTCTCCTGCCCGCAGGTTGATGCCGAAATGGCAGAGCGTCTTTCGGCCATGACCATGCACAAAGCAACATGGCGCCGGATTAAATTGCGGACGCCCGCATCCCTGGCCTTGCAGCATTCTTATCACATCGCGGCGGACGTTGGGGCTATCCGCAAAAAAGGGCAAAAAATTCGTCGGCTGCGGAACCAATCTCGTGGCGGGCCGTTTTCACTCAAGCCGTCGGCAATTCACGAGCAATCGAGAACGGTTGACGGCAAAAGCGCCTCCCGCGCCATAGCAAGCGCGAGAGGCGTTTTCTGTTGTTCACCGCTCCTGATCGGTCGGACGGATAAGTATCTCGTTGACATTGACCCTCGGCGGCTGGCTTGACGGCATAGAAAATCGCGTTCGCAATGTCTTCCGCGGTCAGCGCTTCCATCGTGGCGAGACGGTGTTCGAGTCCGGCCTTGGATTGCAGGTTGGTGATATGATCGCCGAGTTCGGTACGCACAAGGCCCGGCTCGACGACGGTGACGCGCACCTTGTCGGCATAGACCTCGCGGCGCAGCGATTCCGAAAAAGCCACCACCCCGAACTTTGTCGCCGCATAGCCGCTGGCGCCGGGATTTGCGACCCGGCCGGCGACCGAGGAGACGTTGACGATATGACCCTTTGAAGCCTTCAGGTGCGGCAGCGCCGCCTTGGTGGTCGCCATCAGACCGATAAGGTTGAGCTCGATCATCTGGCGCCAGTCGTCTAGATAGGCTTCGGCCGCGGGAGCAAGCAGCATCACACCGGCATTGTTGACGAGGATATCGAGCCGTCCCCATTCGGATACGACCTTGTCGACCATAGCGGTGATGTCGCCGGGCTTGGCGATGTCGGCTTCAATGGCGAGCGCGACGCCATCGCCGTGTTCGATGCGCGCAACCAATGCTTCGAGGCGATCGGCACGACGGGCGGCGACCGCGACTTTCGCGCCGGCCGCGGCAAGGACCGCGGCGGTGGCCTCGCCGATGCCGGACGAAGCGCCGGTGACGAGCGCGACTTTGCCCGTGAGTGGTGAATTTGCGGTTGTCATGAGAAATCTCCAGGAGCCCGGCCCGCCCTTCACATAGGCCGCGCCGCCGGGGCTTGAAGACCCCCATCAGAGCAGTCGACGCAATTTGCCGAGTCGACCCGGGCTCAATCCTGTTCGTGCGGCCCGGGCTCCGGCCAGGGCTCCCTGGCGGCTTCCGCATACCAGTGCCGCATCGCGGGCGCCGCCAAGACCGCGTCGACATAGGCGCGGGTGACGGGCGCCAGTTCGCCGCCATAGGTGTCGAAGCGCGTCACCACCGGCGCATACATGGCATCGGCCGCGGTGAAATGGCCGAACAGGAACGGGCCGCCTTCGCCATATTGCTCGCGGCACTGGCGCCAGATCGCTTCGATCCTCGCCCGCTGCGCCTCGCCCTCGGCATCGAGCGGCTTATGGGATTTCGGCCGGCGCAGGTTCATCGGCCAGCCGTAGCGGACCTCGCGGAAGCCCGAATGCATTTCCGTCGCCACCGAGCGCGCCAGTTGACGGGCGCCGAGATCGGTCGGCCAGAGCCTTTTTTCCGGATAGAGATCGGCCAGATATTCAAGGATGGCAAGCGTTTCCCAGACGATCCTTCCATTGTGATTCAAGACCGGCACGAGGCCGGTCGGCGACACCTTGGCGAGGTTGGCCGCCGTCTCGGACGTGCGCAGCCGCACGAAGCTTTCCTCAAAAGGGATATCCAGGTGCCTCATCGCCACCCATGGCCGCAGCGACCATGAGGAAAAGCACTTGTTGCCGATATAGAGGGTGAACTCCGCCAAGACCGTCTCCTGATGATGTCAATTCGCTGCGGCCGTCATGATCGCCGCCGGCCTGACGCCGGCGCGGGCCTGAATCGCAGCGACCGCTGCCTTTATGTCGGGGTTGACCTCGATCGCCTTGCGGCCGGCCTCGATCGCGAGATCTACCTGATCGATCGGCAGCCGCAGCCTGGTCGGGATCTCGTTGAGCTTCGTCTGCACCGCCGGATCGACATCGGCGACGGGAATGTAGGTGGGCGACGGGTGGCCGACTTCTGTGCTCAGCACGTTGATCGGCCCGACATCGTCGGCGACGGCCACCAGAACTGCGACAAAGGCCACACGAAGACGCAAACTCGTTTCCCCCAGGACTGCCCTCTCCGCAGCCGCGGCAGACCCTAACCGGATTGCGTTATCCGATGCAACCGCACCGAGAGAGAGATCGCCGCGGCCTGGAACCCAAACGGATCCGGCACGTTGTCAGACCCGGATGCGGTTCTCGTGTCCAGTTTCCCTTCCAGACCCAGGAGATGCGCGCATGGTGAACAGGGATCAGGTCGCCGGTATCGCCAAGCAGATGAAGGGCTCAGTCAAGCAAACGGCCGGCAAGGCCACCGGCAACAAGCGGACCCAGGCTGAAGGCATCGCCGGCAAGATGCAGAAGGCTTATGGCGACGTGAAGGAGAAGGTTCGCAAAGCGTTCTGAGGCCGTCTTGTCTTGATGGCGAGATAGGCAACAGGCCGCCGCGAGGCGGCCTTTTCATGTCTGGAATTGCTTGGCGAAAGCGTTAGTGAAGACGATCTCGCCATGGTCACCGGCCGCCTCGCCCAACACCGCATCCATGTTGCCGGCAGTGACCCTGGCTAGCGCGAAGCCGCCCATATAGGCCGCCTTCGGCTTGATGATGTCGAGCCCGTCACGCTGGTAGATCATCGGCACTTCGTGCTGGTGGCCGTGGAAGACGGCAATCACATTGTAGCCCTTGATCGCGGTCACCAGCGCCTGGCGGTCGGCCTCGCCCCACCAATGCGGGCGGCCGGAGCCATCGTGATCATAGGTGCGTTTCACCGGATCCCAGCGCTCCGTAGAGAAAGAGTCCCAGCCATAATGCTGGAACAGGACGACCGGCCGGCCGTCGCCGGCATAAGTGGCGAGGTCCTGCTTCAGCCAAGGCAGGCTGCTTGGCGCGCCATGGCCGGTATCGCCGGCGAAGCGGTGCATCTGGACGAGATGCAGGCCGCCCCAGTCCCAGGAATAGCAGTCGGTATCGACGTCGTATTCGGTAGCGGGGACCGGCGGCTTGAAGAACACGCCGGGCCGATGGTTGACCTCGACATAATCGCGCAATTCGCGGCGATACCAATCGACGTGCGGCGGCGAGCCGTTCTGGTCGAGATCATGATTGCCGAGCCCGACATAGACCGGGATGTGGATCCGGTCCGGCCCGACACCTTCCTGATAGCGCTTGGAGAACTGCAGAAGCTGCGTGCCTTCGCTGGGCTCCGTGACCTGGCCGCCGCCATCGTCGGTGATGTCGCCGCCGGTGACGAGGCCGAGCGGCGTGCCGATACGGGTGCCGGCCGAATGCAGGCCAGTGGCAACGCCGTCGATCTCGGCCGGCCACTTCTTGTCGGCAATCGCGTTCAAGGCCGCGACGTTGCGCAGAAGTGCTGCATCGGTCTTGCCTTCCTGCAGGCAGTTGGGACTGAGCCCGTTCGCCATGCGGCAGGCATGAATATCGGCGATGAAGAGGAAAGTGGCGTCGATCGGCTGGATGCGCCTGCCGGTCTGGCCGAAGGCGACGCGAGGCAGCGCGCCGGCAGCAGCGAGACCTCCGGCGATGAAGACGCGGCGCGAAACAGTTGCTGGCGAAGAGCGATTCATCGTCACCCGATTAAACACCCTCGGACCGCCTCCCTCTGTCCTGACAGCGTTTATCGCAACAGCACCCTGCGGCGTCGTCTCGTTGCCAATCCGCCCGAAGACGGATGCACGCTTTCCAGCCCCCTCAAACACTCGCGCAACACCCCCGCATCCTGCGATGTCTTGGCCATCGACATGGCGCCGGAATAAGCAGCCACCGCAAGCGCGGCGAAGCGGTCGGGATCGGTCCCACCCTCCCCGCCGTCCTGCTGGTCGGCTCGGATCTTGTCGGCGATCGCCCTCCGCCAGCCGGCGAAAATCTTGGCAAGCGCCAGGCGAAACTCGTCGTCGGCCAGCGACAGTTCATGCGCCAGATTGTTGAGCGGGCAGCCGCGGACATAGCCCTGTCGCTCTAGCTCCGCAGCCACCGCCTCGAACACGGCCCGCACGCCTTCGCGGGCCGATGACGCCGCCAGCATCGGGTCGATCCAGGTCTTCTGGACCGCCGCCGCCACTCGTTCCTCGATCACTGCGAGCGCCAGCGCCTTCTTGGTCGGGAAATGGTGGTGCAGCGCGCCGCCGGTGACGCCGGCCGCCGCCATCAGATCGCCGAGGCTCGATGCGTGATAGCCGCGCGCCTGGAAGGCGCCTTCCGCCACGTCGAGGACGCGCCGGCGCATGCCTTCCGGATCGTTGGTGCGCTTTTTGCCTATCGCCATCTCCGCCTTCTCCCCTTGTGGGAGAAGGGAAGAAGATAGCAGATTGACAAAACAGGACAACCGGTCTGTTTATAAACAGGACGATCACCCTGTTTTGCGATTCTGGCCATGAACCGACCTTCCCGCCTTGCCTCGCCCGTCGTCGAGCTTCGGCAATACACGTTGAAGCCCGGACAGCGCGAAACGCTGATCGCGCTGTTCGAGCGGGAGCTCGTCGAAACGCAGGAAGCGACGGGCATGACCGTCATCGGCCAGTTCCGCGATCTCGATCGCCCCGACATGTTCGTCTGGCTGCGCGGTTTTGAGGACATGGCAACGAGAAAGGACGCGCTGAGCGCCTTCTATGGCGGCCTGGTCTGGGCAGCGCATCGCGATGCCGCCAATGCGACGATGATCGATTCCGACGACGTGTTGCTGCTAAAACCGGCTTGGCGGGGCGCGGGGTTCGACCTGTCAGGGTTGCAGCGGCCGACAGCCACCGAGGCCGAAACCATGAGCAATGGGAGCCGGTTGCTCGGCTTTGTTGAGATTTCGATTCACCATTTGCGGCCAGGTGCCGAGGCCGGCTTTGCCGAACGCTTCCAGGCTGAGGCGGTTCCGCTGCTTGCGGCAAACGGCGCCTGGCTTCTCGGCGCCTTCGTCAGCGAGCATTCCGAAAACACATTTCCTCGGCTGCCCGTGCGGGCTGGCGAAAATGTCTTCATCGCCATTACCGGTTTCGACGATGGCGATGCCCACGCGGGCGATCAGGCCGCTCTCGCCGCTTCGCCGGAGTGGCAGGTGGTTCGCGAAACCCTGCAAGCTGTTTCGACGAAACCGACCGAGACGTTGCGCCTGACGCCCACGGCCCGGTCGCTGTTGCGATAGTCACGCTGCCGGCAACATGCCGGCTATTGCCTCGGCGACAAAGGCCGGATCTTCCCAATGCGGGTTGTGGCCGCAATCCTGTGCCCACACCAGGCGCGATCCGGCCAGCGCCCCTGCCATCGCCCGCTGATGCGCTTCGCCAAAAAGCGGATCGCGCCCGCCTGCGATGATCAGCGTCGGGGCCTGCACGGCGCGCGCCGCGGCGGTCAGATCGGTTCCACGGACTTCTTCGAGAATGGCGCGCCAGCGCGCTGCGGGAATCGCGGACGCGTCTTTCGCCAGGCCGGCGAGAAAAGCCCGCGGCACGCCCGGCCGGCAGGCATGCCACCAATCATAGAAGGGATCGACCGGCGAGATCGGATCGCGCAACGCCGCCACGCCTTCGATCAGCTGGTGATCCGATCCGAAATCGGGCTTCAGCGTGCTGGCCAGGATCACCATCCCACCGATCAGTTCCGGATATTGCGCGGCCAGCGCGATGGACACCATGCCGCCCAGCGAATGTCCGACGACGACCGGCCGGTCGAGCCGCAAGCGCCGGATCAGCCCCGCGATGTCCTCAGCGAAATCGACGACACTGCACCCCTCGCCCGCATTCGAGGCGCCGTGGCCACGCAGATCGGGCATGATCAGCCGGCGCCCGGAAAGATGCGGCGTCAGCAGAGAAAAACTGCGGCTGGTGTCGGTGAAGCCGTGAATCAGCAGCAGCGGCGGCTCCGCACCGGCGATCTCGACATAGGCAAGGTCGAGACCGCCGATATCGACGATCCGCTTGCGCCCGGCCCAAGACGCCTGCTCGACCTCCTGATCCGTCAGTTCCAAGGCTGACGGCTCACAGTCCGAGCTTTTCCTTGACCGCGGCAAGGCCGGGCTTGCCGTCAAAGGTGGTGACGCCGGCGAGCCACGCATCGAGCCGATCCTTGTGCAGGGTGATCGACTTCAGCGCCCCATCCTCCGGCTTCATGCCGTCATTGATGAGATAGCCCATACCGACATTTTCCATGTCGATGTCGAAGGCAAGGTTCTTCAGGAACTGCGCGACGTTGGGGCATTCCTCCAGGAAACCGTTGCGCACCTGGGTGGTCACGGTGGCGGCGCCGAAATTCGGGCCGAAGAACTTGTCGCCGCCGGTCAGGTACTTGAAGTCGTACATCGTGTTCATCGGGTGCGGCGCCCAACCCTGGAAGACGATGAACTGCTTCTCCTTGATCTCGTAGCCGACCTCCGAGAGCATGCCGGCTTCGCTCGACTCCACCACTTGCCAGCCATCCAGACCATATTGCGGATCGGCAATGGCATCCATCATGAGCTGATTGGATCCGGGCTCGATGCCGTACATCTTCTTGCCGAACTTGTCGGCGAATTTGTGCAGGTCCGACAGGTCCTTGACGCCGGCGTCCCAGACATAAGTCGGCACGGCGAAGGTGTATTTGGCGCCGACCAGGTTGACGCGCACATTCTCGATCGAACCGTCCTTCTTATAGGGCTCGTAGTAGGTGACCATCGCAGGATCCCAGTAGCCGAGGAACAGGTCGAGGTCTTTGTTCTTCATCCCTTCATAGATGACGTTGATGCCAAGCACCTCGCTTTGCGGCTCGTAGCCGAGCGCCTGGAGCAGCACCTTGGCCACACCGGTGGTGAAGGCGAGATCGTTCCAGCCGGGTTCGGCCATGCGAACTGCTTTGCAGCCTTCGGCTTCGGCGGCGCCGGCCGCCTGGGAAGCCGCCATTAGCGCCGCGACCCAGACGCCTCTCGCAAGCATGCGCAACATTCCGGTTCTCCTCTTTCAATCCTTTTTGACCTTGTGGTCATTTTATTGTCCCCTTGGTCAATCATTGATCTGGACGGGCGAAAATGTCAACGTGGATTCGCCATGCATGGATCGGTCCGGTGAAACTCACGCGTCTCAGCGACATTCGCCGCAAGGAACTGCGGCAGGCGGCCTTCGCAGTGCTGGAGCGCGAAGGCATCGCCGGCGCGACGCTGGAAAAGGTCGCGGCCCAGGCCGGCGCCTCGAAGGGCATCGTGCTGCATTATTTCCGCAACAAGCAGGAGCTGTTCGAGCACGCCATGCGCGAGGCCAATGCCGTGCTCTGTCGCGCCGTCGTCGCCCGGCTTCAGCGGGCGCGAACGCCGATGGAACGGCTGGACGCCGTGATCGAAGGCAATTTCGAGGAGCATTTGTTCCTGCCGCCGCTTTGCCATGCCTGGCTGTCGCTCTGCGCCGAGGTGCCGCGCGATGAGAAACTGGCGCGCATCCAGAAGGTCATCCACGCGCGCATGCGCTCGAACCTCTTGTCCGGCCTGCGCGGCCTCGCTGCGCCCGAACTGGCCGAAGAGATCGTGCTCGGCGTCACCGCTTTGATCGACGGACTGTGGCTCAGGCTTGGCCTGCAGCCGGGCAGCGTCACGCGCGAGCAGGCCGTGCGCCAGGTCAAGGATTTCGTCGCGGGCCGGCTGGGCCCGCGCCAGCCCTCGCCGGTCGGGTTAGCCTCAGCCGGATAAGGTTCATACCGGCGATCGCTCCCGCGCTTGACCGTCTGCGTTGCTCAGCGCTGCACTCCCGCTCCAACGGCAGCTATACCCCCGGGAGAGCACTTGCGGTGCCGTCCCAGTCCTTCAAGCCGAGCGTTCCCACCTCATCGAGTATCTGCTCGCGGATCCAGCGATGCGGTGGCTCATCATCGCGGCGGGCGTGCCAGTACATTCTGACCGCCGGCGATGGTATCGGGATCGGCGCCCGATAGATGCCGATCGGCAGGGATTTTGCCGCCGCTACAGCGAACTGCGTTGGAACCGCAGCCAGATAAGGCCCGTTCGCCACGGCCAGCGCGACGGCCTGGAAGTGCGGCAAAGCAAGCATGACGCGACGCGCCCGGCCCATCCTGCCCAGCGCATCGTCGGTGAAGCCCGACATTGATCCATCGATGGAGCGCAGCGCATGCGGCAGCGCGCAGAAGAGGTCGAGTGGCACCTCTTCGCCCTCGGCGATGCCGGCCTGGCCGAGCGCCGCATTGTCCTTCGCCGCGACAATGGCGAAGGGCGAGCCGAACAGCGCCACGCTTGAGACCCACTCCGCGACCTCCAGCGGGCGCTCCAGCGCAAGGTCGATCCGATCGTCCTGCAACAGCTTCGAGACGTCGCCGATGGCGCTGTCGAGGAAACGGAACGATACGCCGGGCGCCACCGCCGCAATGCGCGCGGCGAAGGGCGGCATAAGCAGCATTGAGAAGAAATCCGCGCCCATGAAGGTGAAGGTCCGTTCCAGCCTTGCCGGATCGAAATCGGTCGCCGGCTGAAAGGCGCGCTCGATCTCGCGCAGCGCTGCACGCACCGGCTCCGCCAGGCTTTCGGCGCGAGGCGTCGGCACCATGTCGTTGCCGCGGCGCACGAAGAGCTGGTCGTTGAGCGCATGGCGCAGGCGGTTGAGCGCGGCGCTCACAGCCGGCTGGCTGAGGCCGATCTGCTCGCCGGCGCGCGTCACGCTCTTCTCGCGCAGCAGCGCATCGAGCACCCTCACCAGATTGAGGTCGAGCGCGTTCAAATTCATCGCATCAATCCGCCCCATACGATCATTCGATTTCCATCACCGGCTCGTCCTTGCTTAGGTCGCCGTCGAAGCCGCTTTGTCGGCACTCAACAAGGGAGAGCAATGATGACAATGATCAACACGACGATCGCAGGCAAGGAACTCCTCTGGTTCAACAACACGCTCGTTGCCATCCAGGTTTCGTCGGCCGACGGCGAGGACGGCATCTGCATCATCGAGCACCGCCAGCCCTACGGCGATTCCGCGCCGCTGCACGTGCACCGCAATGAGGACGAGGTGTTTCATATCCTCGAAGGCCGGATACGCTTTGTCGTCGACGGCCGCGAGCGGCTTGCCGGCGCCGGCGAAACGGTGCTCGCTCCGAAAGGCCTGCCGCACACTTACAAGGTCGAGTCTCTCGAAGGCGCCCATACGCTCACCGTCACGCGCGGTTCGGATTTCGAGACGATGGTGCGCAAGGCTAGTCGCCCTGCGGAGCGAGCCGAACTGCCGCCGGCGGCAGCGCCGACGCCGGAGATGATTGAGGTGTTGACGAGCCTGTGCGCCGAGAACGGCATCGATATTGTCGGGCCGCCGCTGAAGCGCTGATCTCCCGCCGGGCATCTCCCCATAAGAAGGGGGAGATTGGCCCTCACCGCCGTCTCGCCCAGAGCGAGAGGAAGAGGCCCTCTCTTCAACCGATTTGCATCTTCCCCGACCGCAATCTCCGCTTGAAGCGGTTTGTGCAACGCGATACGCCCTTGCCCAAATCGACAGACGGAGACTTGCCGTGAGCGCTGAAAAGACCAGAACCGAAACCGATACGTTCGGCCCCATAGAGGTCGCGGCCGACCGCTATTGGGGCGCGCAGGCGCAGCGTTCTCTGGGCAATTTCAAGATCGGCTGGGAGAAGCAACCGGCTTCGATCGTGCGTGCGCTCGGCATCGTCAAGCGCGCCGCCGCCGAAGTGAACATGGAGATGAAGCGGCTCGACCCGGCCATCGGCAAGGCGATCGTGGAAGCAGCTCAGGAAGTGATCGACGGCAAGCTCGACGAGCAATTTCCGCTGGTGGTCTGGCAGACGGGCTCGGGCACGCAGTCCAACATGAATGCCAACGAGGTGATCTCCAACCGGGCGATCGAGATGCTCGGCGGCGTCATGGGCTCGAAGAAGCCGGTGCATCCGAACGACCACGTCAATATGAGCCAGTCGTCCAACGACACCTATCCGACGGCCATGCACATCGCCTGCGCCGAGCGGGTCGCGCACCACTTGATCCCAGCACTGCACCATTTGCACAAGGCGCTCGGCGCCAAGGCCCGCGCCTTCAACCATATCATCAAGATCGGCCGCACCCATACCCAGGACGCCACGCCGCTGACCCTCGGCCAGGAATTTTCCGGCTATGCCGCGCAGGTCGCCTCCTCGATCAAGCGCATCGAGCTCACGCTGCCCGGTTTGCAGGAACTGGCCCAGGGCGGCACCGCCGTCGGCACAGGGCTCAACGCGCCGGTCGGCTTCGCGGAAAAGGTGGCGGACCGTATCGCCGCCATCACCGGCATCGCCTTCGTCACTGCCCCGAACAAGTTCGAGGCGTTGGCGGCGCATGATTCCATGGTGTTCTCGCATGGTGCCATCAACGCTGCGGCCGCGGCGCTGTTCAAGATCGCCAACGACATCCGCCTGCTCGGCTCCGGCCCGCGGTCGGGCCTCGGCGAGCTCTCGCTGCCGGAAAACGAGCCGGGCTCCTCGATCATGCCGGGCAAGGTCAACCCGACCCAGTGCGAGGCGCTGACGCAGGTCTGCGTGCAGGTGTTCGGCAACAATGCAGCACTTGCCTTCGCCGGCAGCCAGGGCCATTTCGAGCTCAACGTCTACAACCCGCTGATGGCTTACAATTTTCTGCAGTCGGTGCAGCTGCTGGCCGATGCTTCCGTCTCCTTCACCGACAATTGCGTGGTCGGCATCGAGGCGCGCGAGGACAACATCAAGGCCGCGCTCGAGCGCTCGCTGATGCTGGTGACGGCGCTGGCGCCGACCATCGGCTACGACAACGCCGCCAAGATCGCCAAGACCGCGCACAAGAACGGCACGACCTTGCGCGAGGAGGCCTTGGCCACCGGGCTGGTCAGCGAAGCCGATTACGATCGGCTGGTGCGGCCGGAGGACATGACGCATCCGGGCTGACGATTGCATCTCTTCTTAGGAAGAAGCGGACGAGCCATTTTGCAGTGGGAGAATTTGCTCCCACTGCCGATTCTCGCGACATGAATTTCGCGCCCGCCGGGGCAATGTAAGAATGAAGATTCTGTGAACAATGTGTCGCCACATAGGCGGCTTCTGGTGAACAGTCTCTATCGTTTATCTGACGGGCCATTCAACCGTTCGGAGAACCGCCATGTCCATCAACTCTTCCGTCGCCGGCAACGGCGCAACATCCAGCAGCTCCACGACGATCCTGTTGGGTCGCGTCCTGCTTGCCGTCATCTTCCTGCTTTCCGGCTTCGGCAAGCTCACAGCGATTTCCGGCACCGCCGGCTATTTCGGCGCTCTCGGCCTGCCGGTGCCGACCGTAACGGCCGTCGTTGTTGGGCTGATCGAGCTGCTTGGCGGCCTTGCCATTCTCGTCGGCTTCCAGACCCGGATCGCTGCCTGGGTGCTCGCCATTTTCACGATCGCCACTGGGCTGGTCGCTCACACCGGCTGGGCCGACCAGATGCAGATGATCCAGTTCCTCAAGAACCTCGCCATCACCGGCGGCTTCATCCTGCTCGCCTCCTCCGGCGCCGGCGCCTATTCGATCGACGCCAAGCGCGGCTGATCTTTTTCCTCCCATACTGAAGCAATCCTCCCAAACTGAAACGAAAGCGGTGCGGAATTTTCCGCATCGCTTTTTCGTTTTCCGGTTGTAGGCGTAGACTGCGCCGGCAGCCGGCCTGATGCCGGCAAGGGAGATGACCAATGCCCCGCAACGCATTGCTTCTCGTCTCGCGGCTCCTGCTCGCCGCGTTGTTCGTGCCCTCCGGTTTTCAGGCGCTCACCAACATCGCCGGCACGACCAGCTATTTCGCAGGCCTCGGCCTGCCGCTTCCGACTCTTGCAGCCTGGGGCACCGGCCTGTTCGAGCTGATCGCCGGATTGCTGATCCTGGTCGGCTTCCAGACGCGGATCGTGGCGCTGCTGCTTGCCGCCTTCTCGATCGCCGCCGGCTTCATCGGTCACTACGGCCAGGGCGCCGACGATGCGACCCTCGCCTTCCTGCACCAGCAGATGCTGATGAAGGACATCGCCGTTGCCGGCGGCTTCCTGGCGCTCGCCATGGCTGGCGCCGGCGCATGGTCGGCTGACGGGCACGGTTTCGGCCTCGGTGCCCAAGTGACCTGAGCCGGCCCTATTTCACTGACATGCCTATTTCACCGACACACTTGGTCCGCCCTCGACCGCCAGCACCAGACGCCGGTTGGTGATGCGCGCGAGCTGCGCCAGCCGGCCGGCAGGACGCTCGCCATAGAGGTCGGCGAGCGAGGCCGGCAGTACCAGCGCGAGCGCTCCGTTGCCGCGGCTCTCCCATTTCAGCCTCGGCATGACGCCCGGCATTGCCGCTGTGAGGAGATAGACCACACGCATCATCGCCGCCAGCACGCGGGCGCGTTCCAGAAGGCGCGGCGGCGCCAGCGCTTTGATCTCGGGAGCGATGCCGTCGTTGAAGATGCCGTCATGGCGATAGGCGTTGGCCAGGGCCAGATAGGCGCGGCCCGGATGGTCGACGCCGATAAAGGAGGCATGCGCGATGATATTGAGCGACTGCCGGCCGCGATATTCCGGATGCGCGCGCCAGCCGATATCGGCAAGCAGGCAGGCGGCATGGCGGTAGCGTGCCTCGTCTTCCGTCTCATCAATGCCGAAGGCCTTGAACGCCTTGCCGGTCCATTCGACCAGGTCGTGCGCGTGATGCACCGAGCGCGAGCGCAATAGCGCCAGTTCCTCGGCGGCCGAGATCAGCGGGTCGGCCTTCTGCTCGGCGGCGTCGAGCAGCGAGTAGAGGAAACCCTCGCGCACGCCCTGCGCCGAGACGACGATCTTCGACGGCTGCATGGCCGACATGATCTCCTGTAGCACGACGGCGCCGTAGGGTAAGAGCGAGCGGCGGTTCTTGGAAACGCCCTCGATGCCCCTCACCTTCTCGACCTCGCTGCGGGCGACCTGCTTGAGGAAAGTCTGCGCGCTGTCGGCCGATATCTCGTAGTGATGCATGACGCCGAGCGGGTAGTTGTTCATCTCCATATGCAGCCGGGCAAGATTTCGCCAGGTGCCGCCGACGGCGTAGAAAACCCTGCCCTGCCCGCCCTTCAGAAGCTTCGCCCGCGCCAGTTCCTGGCGCGCGATCTTTTGGGCCTGCACGAGCGAGTTCCTGGCCATGTCCTGCAGGCGCAGGCCGCCGAGCGGCAACGTGATGCCGTCGCCCATCGCTTCGCCATTGATGTCGATCAGCTCAAGGCTGCCGCCGCCAAGATCGCCGGCGATGCCGTTGGCCGGATGGAACCCGGAAATGACGCCGAGCGCCGAATAATAGGCCTCCTGACGGCCGGTGAGGACGCGGATCTCGGTCTTCAGCACCTCCTCGGCACGGTGGATGAAATCGGGGCCGTTGCCCGCCTCGCGCGCGGCGGCTGTCGCCAGCACATAGATGTGCTCGGCACCCGCCTGGTCCGAGAGGGCGCGGAACCGGCGGAATTCCTCCATCGAGCGCGTCACCGCCTCGGGATCGAGCTTGCCGGTCGAAACGATGCCGCGGCCGAGGCCGGCCAGCATCTTCTCGTTGAACAGAAGCGTGGGTGAGCGCGCCAACCCCTCATAGACGACAAGGCGGATCGAGTTCGATCCGATGTCGATGATCGACAGCGGCCGCCGGTCCTGAAGCCGGCCCTGGGAAACTGCAATCACGCGGCGGCGTTCTTCTTGCGGCGCTTGAACTGGGCAATGCGCTTGGGCGCATGCGATTTCAGCGCGTCACCCCGCCCGGAGAGGCTCGGATTGGTCATGAAATATTCCTGCGCGTTGAACGGCTCCTCGCCCTCCTCCAGCACAACGCGCCGGGAGGTGCCGTCAGCCAATACGTCGAAACTTTGCTGGTTGTCCATGATGTTGCCCAGCATGATCTGGCCAAGCACCTGTTCATGCACAGTTGGATTGGTGATCGGCACCAGGGTCTCGACGCGGCGGTCGAGATTGCGCGGCATCATGTCGGCCGACGAGATGTAGACGACCGCCTCGTCCGAGGGCAGGCCGTGGCCGTTGCCGAAGCAGAAGATGCGGCTGTGCTCGAGGAAGCGGCCGACGATCGATTTCACCCTTATGTTCTCGGAAAGACCCGGCACCTGCGGCCTCAGGCAGCAGATGCCGCGCACGACGAGGTCGACCTCGACGCCGGCGCGGCTGGCGTCGTAAAGCGCGTCGATGATGGTCGGATCGACCAGCGCATTCATCTTCATCCAGATGCGCGCCGGTCGGCCGTCGCGGGCATGGACGATCTCGTCCGAGATGTGTTTCAGGATGCGCTTGCGCAGCGTGAAGGGCGATACGGCAAGGCGCATCTCCTCGGCGGGCTCGGCATAGCCGGTGATGAAATTGAAGAGCTGCGCGACATCGCGCGCGATCGTCGGGTCTGTCGTGAAGAAGGACAGGTCGGTGTAGATACGGGCGGTAACCGGGTGGTAGTTGCCGGTGCCGAGATGCACGTAGTTGCGCAGCCGGCCATCCTCGCGGCGCACGATCAAAGACATCTTGGCGTGGGTCTTCAACTCCAGGAAGCCGAACACGACCTGGACGCCGGCGCGTTCGAGGTCGCGCGCCCAGCGGATGTTGGCTTCCTCGTCGAAGCGGGCCTTGAGCTCGACAAGTGCGGTGACCGACTTGCCGGCCTCGGCGGCGTCGATCAGCGCGCGCACGATCGGGCTGTCGTTAGAGGTGCGGTAGAGCGTCTGCTTGATCGCCACCACTTCCGGGTCGGCGGCGGCCTGGCGCAGGAACTGCACCACCACGTCGAAGGACTCGTAGGGGTGATGGACGACGATGTCCTTCTCGCGAATGGCGGCGAAGCAGTCGCCGCCATGCTCGCGGATGCGCTCGGGAAAGCGCGGATTGTAGGGTGTGAATTTGAGGTCGTCGCGGGGGATGGCGACAATCTCGGATATCTGGTTGAGCGCCAGCGGACCAGTGAGCACGCTGATGCGGCTCGACGACACGCCGAGCTCGCCGGCGACGAAGTCCCGCAACGCGGCCGGCATCAGCGTGTCGAATTCGATGCGGATCACCGAGCCGCGGCGGCGCCGCTTCAGCGCCGTTTCGAACAGGCGCACCAGGTCCTCCGACTCTTCCTCGACCTCGATGTCGCTGTCGCGGATGATGCGGAACGTGCCGGACCCCTTGACCTCGTAGCCGGGGAAAAGCTTGCCGATATAGATGCCGACCACTTCCTCCAGCGGAATGAAGCGGACATGGTGCTTGCGGTCGGGCAGGCGGATGAAACGCCTGAGCGCCACCGGCAGGCGCAGCAGCGCGCTCATCTCCTCGCCATTCTTGCGATGGCGCAATTGCAGGGCGATGGAAAAGCCGAGATTGGGGATGAACGGAAACGGATGCGCCGGGTCGATCGACAGCGGCGTCAGCACCGGGAAAACCTGTTCCTGGAAATGTTCCTCCAGCCAGGCCTTCTCATCCTTGGTCAGCGCGTCGCGGGTGATGCTCTCGATGCCTTCCTTGTTGAGCAGCGTCATCAGCGCCGAGAGGCTCTTCTGCTGGTCTTCCTGAAGGCGCTCGACCTCCCGCAGCAACTGCTCGAGCTGCTGTTCGGGCGTGCGGCCGTCCGGGCTCTTCAGCGCGATGCCCTCGCGGACCTGGCCGGCAAGGCCGGCGACGCGGACCATGAAGAACTCGTCGAGATTGGCGGCAGAAATCGACAGGAAGCGGACGCGTTCAAGCAGCGGATGATGCTCGTTCAGCGATTCCTCCAGCACGCGGCGGTTGAATTGCAGCCAGGAGAATTCGCGGTTGACGAAACGATCGGGATTGCCGCCGTCGGGGCTTGCGGCCTCGACGGTGATGAACTCGCTCTGCACAGGCTTCAGTTCGTTCATGGTTTCCCGCTCTTGCCCGCAACCGTCCTTGGGAGCGCCGCATATTGCCGTTCGGCGACGCTCTAACATGTCTTTGTGACGCATGATCGTCACGGAATCGCTCCGACGCCGGCCTCACGCGCTTAACCGGCTCAACTTATCCTCTGCCAGGCTTTTGCGACAGTTTGATTTCATCGATCTTGCAAACTGGGCTGTTATGCTCCAGATGCAGGCTGGTCACACCCACTGGCCGAACCCAATTGGAGACGACGATGGCAGGCGGCAGCATTCCCCATTTCCAGAACGACGCGGGCCATCCGGTCATCGAGATCGGCGTCAAGGAATTCATGTGCACCGGCGCCAACCCACCCTTCGACCATCCGCATGTGTTCCTCGACATGGGCGACGACGATGAGAAGGTCTGCCCCTACTGCTCGACGCTCTACCGCTATTCGCCATCGCTGAAAGCGACGGAAACGCAGCCGGCCGGCTGCCTCTATGTCGATCAGGCCGCCTGATCGCCCCTTTCGACCATGACTGAAACACCGTCCCGGCAGATCGTTATCGCCGGGGCTGGTCTTGCCGGGCTGACGGCGGCGCTTGCGTTTGCCGAGCGTGGCTTCCCGGTAAGACTGTTCGAGCAGGCCAGGCAACTCGAAGCGGCCGGCGCCGGCCTCCAGCTTTCCCCCAACGCAACCCGCATCCTGCGCCGGCTCGGCGTGCTCGATCGCCTGCTGCCCAATGCGATCCGGCCGCAAGCGGTAGTGCTGAAGGATGCAAGAAGCCTGCGGGAGCTGGCGCGCGTGCCGCTTGGTGAAGCGGCAGAAAAGCGCTGGGGCGCGCCTTATCTCGTGGCGCACCGCGCCGACCTGCAGGCGGCGCTGATGGCGGCGGTGGCGCTGCGGCCGGACATCGAGCTTATCACCGGCGCGCGCGTTACCGGCATTGCCATCGACCCGCAAAGCGTGACCGCGACGGTCGAAATCGACGACAAAGCGACGGATGTCGCGTGCGGTTTGCTGGTCGCTGCTGACGGCGTCTGGTCGTCGGTTCGCGCCCAGCTTGCCCGGACGACCGGCTTTGCGGCAAGCCGCTTTTCGGGCGAACTCGCCTGGCGCGCGACGGTCCCGGCGGAAAGCGCCGCCGGCCAGGCTTTTATGCAAATCGGAGCCACCGACAGCGTCACCACTTTCCTGCATCCCGGCTTCCACATGGTCGCCTATCCGGTGAGCAAGGGTAGCGCCGTCAACCTTGCCGCCTTCACCAAGGGCGAGCGCATTGCCGAAGGCTGGTCCGGCCATGCCGACCCTGCGATCCTCTCAGGCGCCATCCGGGGCACCGCGACGGGGCTGTCGAGGCTGGTGGCGCTCGCCGGCCCCTGGACGGCGTTCCCCATCCACACGGTCGAGCAGCGCCGTTGGACGATGCCGGAAGGCATCGCGCTGATCGGGGACGCCGCGCATGCCATGACGCCCTTCGCGGCCCAGGGCGCGGCGATGGGGATCGAGGATGCTGCGATGCTCGCCAATCTGGTCGCCGATTTTCCGGGCGATCCGAAGCAGGGCCTAACTACCTGGGAGAATCTCAGACGGCCGCGTGTCGAAAGAGTGTTGAAACGCGGCGCGCTCAATCGGCTGGCCTGGCACGCCTGGGGGCCGGTGGCGATCGCGCGCAACCTGGTGCTGGCGACGAGGCCGCCTGAGAAGCTCACGGCGGACCTGGACTGGCTCTATGGGTGGGAGGAGCGGGAGGTTGTGCGGCGGTAGCGCGCTCCACGGCCTGACATGCTCGCGGCGCAGCGCTCCTCTGTCCTGCAGGACAGAGGGAGGGCGCGAAGGAATGAGGCGCTCGCAAAAGCGCTGCTAATTATACAAGCTCAGCGACCAACCCAACGAGACCGGCAGAGGGTTCCACCATCCTGTGCGAAGGCCTGCAACGCGCAGTCCCGCGCCCGTCCACGTATTACAGCCAACCAGCGCGTTGAAATGGCCGTTTGCCTCGTAGAAACGGTCGAAAGTTGAATAGCCCGCATTTTCAATCGCCATCGGCCCGCCCGCCTCTCCCTGCCGGAAGCTTGCCGCGATATAGTCGAGCAGCGCCGAGAAATGTTCCTCATCGATGTCAAAACCGGCGACATCCGGATGCGGCTCAAGAATAGCCCCCGCAGCATCGACATGCATCACCGAGGCGTCGAGCGTAAGCGCCTTCAGCACCGGCATGGTCTTCAATTGCGACCAGGTCGGCGTCTCCAGATAGAAGGCGCGGCCGCCCCGGCCGAAGACGATGTAGCGCGCCCCCGGAGCCTCGATCGGCAGGCCGGTATCGGCGAGAAAGGCAAAGCGCCGGCGCACGCTGTCGTCGAGGGGCACGGCGATGTCGGTGTGGATCGGGTTCTTCAACACCAATATATGCCGCGTCCCCTCGCCTTCCGCCCGTGCCGCCGGCCAGAACGGACGCGGCACCAGCGTGCCGAGCGCGGCGGCAAGCACCGCCGCTCCCAACAGCATCACCATATATCGCAGGACTCGTCTCATCGGGTGCGGTCGTTCCGTCTCGTCTGCGTCAACCCGAGGATAACCTGGACGATCAGGCTAGACGATTTCGCAGCGTCAACCAAAAATGAGCCGATCCTTGTCCGATCGCCCGAATGCAAAAAAAGCCCGGCTGTTTCCAGCCGGGCTTCCGAAAATTTAGCGTTGCGCCCGCTCAGTGCAGGATCTGCGACAGGAAAAGCTTTGTGCGTTCATGGCGCGGATGGTCGAAGAATTCGGCCGGCGTGTTCTGCTCGACGATCTGGCCCTGATCCATGAAGATCACGCGGTTGGCCACCTTGCGGGCAAAGCCCATCTCGTGGGTGACGCAAAGCATGGTCATGCCCTCTTCCGCCAGCCCCACCATCGTCTCCAGCACTTCCTTGATCATTTCCGGGTCGAGCGCCGAGGTCGGCTCGTCGAACAGCATGATGCGCGGGTTCATGCACAGCGAGCGTGCGATCGCCACGCGCTGCTGCTGCCCCCCGGAGAGCTGGCCCGGATATTTGTTGGCCTGTTCCGGGATCTTGACGCGCGTAAGGAAATGCATGGCGATTTCCTCGGCCTGCTTCTTCGGCATCTTGCGCACCCAGATCGGCGCCAGCGTGCAGTTCTCCAGGATGGTCAGATGCGGGAACAGGTTGAAATGCTGGAACACCATGCCGACCTCGCGGCGCACCTCGTCGATCTTCTTCAGATCGTTGGTGAGTTCCTTCCCGTCGACGATGATCTTGCCCTTCTGGTGCTCTTCCAGCCGGTTGATGCAGCGGATCATGGTCGACTTGCCGGAGCCGGACGGGCCGCAGATGACGATGCGCTCGCCACGCATCACCTTGAGGTTGATGTCCTTCAGCACATGGAACTCGCCATACCATTTGTGCATGCCGACGATGTCGATGGCGACATCGGTGGTGGAGATGTGCATCTTGGCGGCGTTGACCTTGATTTCTTCCGCGCTGACGGCGTTTTCGGTGGCCATAACCTGTTCCCTTTTTATCGTTTATAACCGGTGTCGAGCCGGCGTTCGGTGTACATTGAATAGCGCGACATGCCGAAGCAGAACAGCCAGAAAACGAAGGCGGCAAAGATCAGGCCGGACCTCGCGGTCTGCGGGGTCGCCCAGTTTGCATCGGCGAAATTCTGCTTCACCACGCCGAGCAGGTCGAACATCGAGATGATCAGGACCAGGCTGGTGTCCTTGAACATGCCGATGAAGGTGTTGACGATGCCCGGAATGACCAGCTTCAGCGCCTGCGGCAGCACGATCAGGCTCATCTTCTGCCAATAGCCGAGGCCGAGCGAATCGGCGCCCTCATACTGGCCCTTCGGGATCGCCTGCAAGCCGCCGCGAATCACTTCGGCCATATAGGCGGCGGCAAACAGCGACACACCGATCAACGCACGCAGATACTTGTCGAAGGTAACGCCCGCGGGCAGGAACAGCGGCAGCATGACGCTGGCGAAGAATAGCACCGTGATCAGCGGAATGCCGCGCACCGTCTCGATGAAGACGATACAAAGCCATTTGATGATCGACATCTTCGAACGGCGCCCGAGCGCCAGCACGATGCCCAAAGGCAGCGACACCGCAATGCCGACGAAGGAGAGGCTGAGCGTCACGAGGAGCCCGCCCCAGCGCGAGGTCTCGACAACCGGCAGGCCGAACACGCCGCCAAGCAGCAGGAAGAAGGCGACGATCGGCAGCGCTACGAACAACAGCACCGCATTCAATCCCTTGCGCGGCACGCGCGGGATCAGCATCGGCACCAACAGCGCCACGAACAGGATGGCGACCAGGATCGGCCGCCAGCGCTCCTCGATCGGATAGGTGCCGAACATGAACTGGCCGAACTTGGCGTTGACGAAAGCCCAGCAGGCACCGGTCCAGCCGTCGGGCTGGATGCCGCCTTGCGTGACGGTGGTGCAGACGGTGCGATCCGGCCCGGTCCACTGGGCATTGAGGAAGGCCCAGCTGACGACCTGCGGCAGGATCCAAAGCACGATGGCGATGCCGAGGATTGTGAGGACGGTGTCGCCGACCGAACCGATCAGGTTCTTGCGCACCCAGGCATAGGCGCCGCGTTCGGTAGGCGGGGCCGGCTGGGCAAGCGCCATCTCGGTGCGCACCCAGGACATGTCATGTTCCTGCATGGCCCTACCTCTCCACCAGCGCCATTCTGGCATTGACGATATTCATGACAAAGGACGTCACCAGGCTCAGCACCAGATAGGCGATCATCATGATGAAAACGCCCTCCACCGCCTGCCCGGTCTGATTGAGCACCGTGCCGGCGGTGGCGGTAAGGTCCGGATAGCCGATAGCGATCGCCAGCGAGGAGTTCTTGGTCAGGTTGAGATACTGGCTGGTGAGCGGCGGGATGACTATGCGCATCGCCTGCGGGATGACCACCAGCCGCAGGATCGGACCGGAGCGGAGGCCGAGCGCCGCCGCCGCTTCGCTCTGCCCTTTGTTGACGCCCCTGATGCCGGCGCGCACGATCTCGGCGATGAAGGCCGCCGTGTAGAAGGAGAGCGCCAGCAAGAGCGACAGGAATTCCGGTTTGACCCAGAAGCCACCGGTCAGATTGAAGGTCGACTGCTTCGGAAAATCGAAGGTGAGCGGCATGCCGCCGAGCAGGAAGGCCAGCACCGGCAGGCCGATGATTAGCGCGACCGATGTCCAGAAGACCGGAAATTGCTGGCCGGTCGCCTTCTGCCGCTGTCGCGCTCTGTGGGCGACGAACCAGGCCATTGCAATCGCGAGCAGCAGTGCGACGCCGATCAGCCAGGAGCCATCGCCCCAAACGGCGCGCGGAAAATAGAAGCCGCGCTGGTTGAGGAACGAGCCGAAAGGCAGGTGGATGCTCTCGCGCGGCGGGGGCAGCACGGCCAGCACGCCGGAATACCAGAAGAAGATGACCAGCAGCGGTGGGATGTTGCGGAAGATCTCGACATAGACCGTGCAGATCTTGCGGATCAGCCAGTTCTGCGACAGGCGGCCGATGCCGATGGCGAAGCCCACGATGGTCGCAAGCACGATGCCGGCGGCGGCGACAATGATCGTGTTGAGCAAACCGACGACCAGCGCGCGGAAATAGGTCGAATCGGACGTATAGGCGATCGGCGTGTCGGAAATGTCGAAGCCGGCCCTGCTCCTGAGAAAACCGAAGCCCGACGCGATGTGCAGACGCTGGAGGTTTTCGATGACGTTGTGGACGATCCACCAGATCGAACTGAACAGCAGGATCACGACCAGCGTCTGAAAGAACAGGCTGCGAATTCTAGGGTCATTGATGAAGGAGCCGCGACTCGGCTCCTCGCGAAGGATTTCCTGCGAAGCCATGGACCGTCCTCTGGAAAGAGAAACCGGGAGACAGACGACCTGCCTCCCGGATCACGTTTCAATCAGCGGATCGGCGGACCGTATTGCAGGCCGCCTTTGGTCCACAGCGCGTTGATGCCGCGCGCGATCTTGAGCGGGCTGCCCGAGCCGACATTGCGCTCAAACATTTCGCCGTAGTTGCCGACAGCCTTGACGATGTTGACGACAAAGTCGTTGGAGAGGCCGAGATCGGCGCCATATTTGCCGTCCGGTTCAGTGCCGAGAAGGCGCTGGATGTTCGGGTCGGTCGACGTCTTCATCTCATCGACATTGGCCTGCGTGATGCCGGCTTCCTCGGCGTTGAGCAGCGCGAAATACGTCCAGCGCGCGATATGCGCCCACTGGTCATCGCCCTGGCGCACGGCCGGGCCGAGCGGCTCCTTGGAGATGATCTCGGGCAGCACGACATGGTCGGCCGGCGAGGAGAGCGTCAGACGGATACCATAAAGGCCGGACTGGTCGGTGGTGTAAGCATCGCAGCGGCCGGCGTCATAGGCGGCGTTGACCTCTTCGAGCTTCTCGAACACGACGGGGTTGTACTCCATCTTGTTCTTCTTGAAGTAGTCGGCGAGGTTGAGCTCGGTGGTGGTGCCGCTCTGCACGCACACGGCGGCGCCCGAAAGCTGCAGCGCGGAGTTCACGCCGGGCAGCTTCTTGGCGTTGATCATGAAGCCTTGGCCGTCATAGTAGGTGATGCCGACAAAATCGAGGCCGAGCGCGCTGTCGCGGTTGCTGGTCCAGGTGGTGTTGCGCGACAGGATGTCGATCTCGCCCGATTGCAAGGCGGTGAAACGCTCCTTGGCGCTTAACGGCGTGAACTTCACTTTGGAGCCGTCACCGAAGACAGCGGCCGCAACGGCGCGACAGAAGTCCGCGTCGATGCCCTTCCAGTCGCCCTTGTCGTCCGGCGCCGAGAAGCCGGCGAGGCCGGTCGAGACGCCGCACTGGATAAAGCCCTTCTGCTTCACGGTATCGAGCGTGCCGGCCGAGGCGGCAGACGCCATGAACCCGAGCGCGGCGACGCCAAGAATGCCGATTGCAATGTGTTTCATGACCCACAGACCCTTTTCTGTTACAGGCGCCCCTATCGCCAGGCGACGCTTGATCTTTTTTCGTTTGTGAATGCAGCTCCCACTCCAAGGCCCACTCCCGGGACCCGCATCGGTTGCGATGCGCTGCCTCCCATTCACGAAACGCATCGAAGGCGATTATTCCTGTGAGGTCAAGGGAAATGACCGATTCCTCAGAGGTTTGAAAGCAATTGCCGCAAATGCCAGAATTGCGGACAAGAGCACATGAAACCGGCAGGCGATGCGAACAAATCAGTCAAGTCGCGGCGTCGCGAATCCGTGCCCCTGCGGCAGAATCCGCTGCGGCAATAGCGTTCTTTACTGGGCTTGAGCGCCTTTGGATTGGCCCAGCGGAAGACCGGCTTTTGGCAGGCCCGACGCGGTTGCGCCGGCTTTGCCGCCGCTTTATGGCTGATCCCTGACATCATTCGACAGGCGACGAACCATGGCTAGAGACGTCATCGAAATGGGCATCAACACGCTGCTTGCCCATTCCGGCAACAACCCGCGTGACTATTTCGGCTTCGTCAACCCGCCGGTCGTGCATGCCTCGACGGTGCTTTATCCCGACGCCGCTTCGATGGCCGGGCGCAGCCAGAAATACACTTACGGCACCCGCGGCACCCCGACGATGGACGCGCTGACGCTCGCCGTCGATGCGCTGGAAGGCTCGGCCGGCACGATCGCCGTGCCCTCCGGGCTGGCGGCGGTGACGGTGCCGCTGCTCACCTTCCTTGCCGCGGGCGATCACCTGTTGATCGTCGACAGCGTCTACCACCCGACGCGCCACTTCGCCGACACGATGCTGAAGCGGCTCGGCGTCGAGATCGAATATTACGAGCCGCGCATCGGCGCCGGCATCGCTTCGCTGATCAAGCCAAACACAAAGGTGGTGTTCACCGAATCGCCGGCATCGAACACCTATGAGGTGCAGGACATCCCGGCGATCTCCAAGGCTGCACATGCGGCGAACGCCATCGTGATGATGGACAACACCTGGGCGACGCCGCTCTATTTCAAGCCGCTCGACCATGGCGTCGACATCTCGATCCATGCGGCGACGAAATATCCGGCCGGTCATTCCGACGTGCTGCTCGGCCTGGTTTCGGCCAACCACGCCTGCTGGACAAAGCTTTATGATGGGTTTTGCGCGTTGGGCTGCTGTTCCGGTCCCGACGATATCTACCAAGTGCTGCGCGGCCTGCGCACGATGGGCGTGCGCCTCGAGCATCACCGCAAGAGCGCGCTCGACATCGCGCGCTGGCTGGAGGAGCAGCCTGGCATCGCGCAGGTGCTGCATCCGGCGCTGGAAAGCCATCCCGACCATGCGCTCTGGAAGCGCGATTTCTGCGGCTCGAGCGGAGTCTTCTCAATCGTGCTCAACGGCGGCGGCCAGAAGGCCCAGCACGCCTTTCTCGATGCCCTCAAGATCTTCGGCCTCGGTTATTCCTGGGGCGGCTATGAAAGCCTCGCCGTTCCGGTTTTCCTTGGCGACCGCATGCTTGCCAAAGGTTCGTATGCCGGCCCGCTGATCCGGCTGCAGGTCGGGCTCGAGGATGTCGAAGATCTCAAGGCCGACATTCTGCGCGGGCTCGCGGCGGCCGCCGCAGCCGGATGACAGGCTGATCGGCACGGAATCCGCACCGGCGGCAGACAAGCCCCGGTCGAAGCGGTAGCATGGGGCCGTGCAACCAGCTCGGGAACCTTTTATCGGCAGGCGCATCCAACCCTGGATGCAACATCTGTCGGGAGATCGGGCGCGATGATAAAGCCCGCCATCGAAACCGCTGAGGTCGGTACGGCCGAAGCCGGCGACATGGCATTGGTTCGCCGGGCGCTTGCGCGCGATCCGAATGCGTTCCGTGCCATCATCAAGACGTACAACCAGCGACTCTACCGCATCGCGCGCGGCGTGGTGCGCAACGACGCGGAGGCCGAGGACATCGTGCAGGAGGCCTATTTGCGCGCCTTCGCCAGTCTGAGCAGTTTTCGCGGCGAGGCTTCGCTCTCCACCTGGCTGTCGCGCATCGTCATCAACGAAGCGCTCGGCCGGCTGCGCAAGCGCAAGCGCGTCGCGGCCATGCATGAGAACCCGGAGGCGCAGATCATCCGGTTTCCTTTGAATCCAACCGACTTGAACCCAGGCGACGATCCGGAGCGGACGATGGCGCAGCGGCAGATTCTGAGGCTTGTCGAACGGGCGACCGACAGCCTTCCCGATGTCTATCGCACCGTCTTCGTCGCCCGCATCATCGAGGGCCTGAGCATCGAGGAAACCGCCGATTTTCTCGGCGTGAGGCCCGAGACGGTGAAGACCAGGCTGCACCGGGCGCGAACGCTGGTGCGAAAGGCACTGGACGACGAGATCGGTCCGGTGCTGCTCGACGCCTTCCCCTTTGCAGGCCGGCGTTGCGAGCGGCTGACGCAGGCGGTGATGAAAAGGCTGGATTTCGAGGTCTAACTTTCCTGGGAACGTTTTGACGCGTCCGGCATCCAATCTACCGTCAACCTCAAATGAAGCCCGAGGCCAGCGCCGTCGGGCGAAGGAGATGCCATGTTCATGCGATCAACCGCCGCCCTCGCCGCTCTTTTCTTCGTGAGCACGGCGCCGCTGGCGCTAGCCGCCGAAAAGCCCACCGATCCGCAGATCGCCCACATTGCCTATACGGCCGGCACGCTCGACATCGAAGCGGCCAAACTGGCGATCAAGAAGTCCAAGAACAAGGAGGTCGTCGACTTCGCCAAAGACATGGAGCGCGACCACGAGGCGGTGAACAAGCAGGCGCTCGAGCTCGTGAAGAAGCTGAAGGTCACGCCCGAGGACAACGACACCAGCAAGGCCCTGACCAAGGCTGCGAAGGAAGAGGACGCCAAGCTGGCGAAGCTCAAGGGTGCTGCCTTCGACAAGGCCTATATCGAGAACGAAGTGGCCTATCATAAGCAGGTCAACGGCGCGCTCGAAACCTTGCTCATCCCCTCGGCCAGCAATGCTGAGCTGAAGAGCCTGCTGGAGACCGGCCTCAAGGTTTTCCAGGGGCATCAGCAACATGCCGAACACGTCGCCGGCATGTTGAAATGAGGCTGCTATTGCTTTGTTCTGAGGCAATTCCTGACGGAAGGCTACGGCGAAGTCGCTGCGCCCAACCGTTTCACACTTTTCCAGGAATTGCTTTGCTCACTCTGGCGCTGGCGCTCATCGCATCGCCGGCGTTCGCGGCGACGATCGAGATAACGATCGACAAGCTGGTCTTCTCGCCCGCAAACATTCAGGCCAAGGTCGGCGATACGATCGAGTGGACGAACAAGGACGTGATCGCCCACACCGCGACGGTGAAAGGCGGCTGGGACGTGATGATCCCGGCAAAGTCGAAGGGCAAGGTTACGCTGAAGGCGGCGGGAACAGCAGACTATTTCTGCCGCTTCCATCCCAACATGAAGGGCCATGTCGAGGTGGCGCCCTAGCTATCCGAGAGCGAGGCGCGCGCAGCGCCTCGCTTGACCTTGCAGCAATCCTCCCATGCCGAAAGCAGCCTCAGCGCCGCGCGCCGCACTCGCACACTTTCGCCTAGGCCAGGACATTCGGGCGAATTGCCGAACCGACTCTGCAAACCGTCGTAAAGGCTTGGCGCGATTGAGAAAGCCGAGGCCGCTGGCGGCACGTCCTGCGCGGATCGCTGTGCAATAATATTCCCTTCAGCGGCGAATCTACGGATTGGTTTGGCTTTCAAATCCGCGGCTTCAGCGGCATTGCGGGCAACGCAATTCCACCTCTTCGATCCAGGGCCTGCCATGGCGTTTCGCCTTTTCGTTCCGATCCTTGCTGGCGCGACGCTTCGCGAACGGCTGCTTGCCTGCATCGGCGCTACCATCGGTATCGCGCTCACCGGCATGATCAGCGGGCTCGCCATGGGTAGCGGCCCGCTTGTGGCGATGCTGGTGGCGCCAATGGGCGCTTCGGCGGTGCTGCTCTTTGCCGTTCCCTCGAGCCCGCTGGCGCAGCCCTGGTCGATCATCGGCGGCAACACGATTTCGGCGCTGGTTGGCGTGACGGTGGCGCATTTTGTGCATGACACGGTGATCGCCTCCGGCCTAGCGGTGGCGCTGGCGATCGCCGCCATGTCGTTCACGCGCTCATTGCATCCGCCGGGCGGCGCAGCGGCGCTTACCGGCGTGCTCGGCGGGCCGGCTGTCGCCGCCGCGGGCTTCCTGTTTCCCTTCGTGCCGGTAGCACTCAACTCGATCATCCTGGTTGCGCTCGGCTTCCTTTTCCACAAGCTGTCGCGGCGCAACTATCCCCATGTGCACGTGCCCACCGCCCGCGGCCACGGCACCGCCGACCGGCCGCCGGCCGAGCGCGTCGGCTTCCGGCCCGAGGATGTCGACGCCGCCCTCTCGGCGCTCGACGAGACCTTCGACATCGACCGTGACGACCTGGAGCGCCTGCTGCGCCAGGTCGAGTTGCAGGCCATGGTGCGCTCGCAGCGTACGCTGCTTTGCAAAGACATCATGTCGCGCGATGTGATCTCCGTGGCGGAAAAGGCCTCGGCCGACGACGCGCGCAAACAGCTGATCGACCACAATATCCGCACCTTGCCGGTGATCGACGCGGACGGTCGGCTCTCCGGCGCGGTCGGCCTGCGCGAGCTGACAAGGGCGACCGACACGGTCAAAGGGGTGATGTCTAAGGCCGGCACCGCCTCTCCCGACACCCCGGCGATGAGCCTGCTACCGGTGCTGACCGACGGGCGAAGCCATGCGGTGGTGATCGTCGATGCCGAGCGGCGCATCCTCGGCCTGATCACCCAGACCGACCTGCTCGCGGCCGCCGCACGCCTGCAGCAGGCAGACAGGGCGCCGTTGAAAGCGGTGGCCTAGGCAAGGCCCTCGCCCGGCAAGCCGGCTGCCACGTCGAGACGCTGCCGCCGGTTCATGTCGCCGCGGCGCTCTCGCCCAGGCGGTCCGAAGGGACAGCGTCTTCAGGCCCAGGCCAGCCAGGCGGTGCCGGCAAGAAGCGTCACCAGCGTCAGCGGCAGGCCGACCTTAAAAAAAGCCGAGAAGGAAAGCTCCTTGCCGGCAGCTTTTGCCTGCTCGGCGACGATCAGATTGGCAACCGAGCCGAGCAGCGTGAAATTGCCGGCAAGCGTTGAGCTCATCGCCACGACCAGCCAGGCGCGCGCCGGGTTTTCCAGCCCGGGGACAAAGGGCCGGAGCGCCAGCACCGCCGGCACATTGCTCATGATGTTGGAAAGCACCGCGGTGAAGCCGGAGAGGCGCCAGACATCGTCGAGTCCGATGTTCTTGGCCCAGGCGATCATGTCGGGCGTGAGCAAGGTGCGCTCGGCACCCGCCACCACCACGAACAAGCCGGCGAACATGAAGAGCAGCGGTCCGTCGATCTCGCGGTAAATGCGCCGCGGCTTGATTGCCCGCGTGACCAGCAGGAAGGCGCCAGCAATGAGCGCCGCCTTCGCGACGGGAACGCCGGCGAAGAAGGCGAGCGCCAGCAACACGCACACGATGGTGGCCTTCAGGACCTGCCCGGGCAGCATGCGGCCGCGATAGACTTCCGGGCTGAGCTCGGCAGGGCGGGAGAATTCGGCCCGGTAGACGATGCGCACGATGACGATGACGCAGAGCAGGCCGAACAGCGCCACCGGCGCGAGCGCCAGCGTGAAAGCCGGATAGGAAATGCCGGACAGCGCACCGATCACCATGTTCTGCGGGTTGCCTGTGATGGTGGCGACGCTGCCGCAGTTCGAGGCCGTGCAGGTAGCGATGAGGTAAGGCACCGGGTTGCGGTTGATGACTCGTGTGACGTGCACGACGATCGGCGCCATCACCAGGCAGATCGCGTCATTGACCAGGAAGGCCGAGAGCGCGCCGGTCAGCAGCGTCACCATTACCAAAAGCATGAAGGGCGCGTGGGCATGCTCGATGGCAAAGCCGCCGAGCGCCCGAAACGCGCCCGAGACCTTCAGATGCGCCACGACGATCATCATGCCGAGCAGCAAGGTTATGGTGTCGAAATTGATGGCTCTGTAGGCATCCTCGATGCCGATCGCGCCGATTGCGATCATGGCGGCGCCGCCCAGCAACGCGATGCCGGCGCGGTCGAGCCGCAGGCCCGGAATACGGCCGACGGCGACGCCGGCATAGGTGAGCACGAGGATGAAAAGCGCGCCCGCGCCGGTCCATGTCATTGCAAGAAGGTTCCCTTTGCGTGCCCTGATCCGTCGACGCATCGGGCTGCACCACATTTAACAACGCCAGCGCAAAGGGAAAGCGCACAAGCGCGTGAAAGCCTTATGTCGCTTTCACGCCTTTCACATTCATAAACCCTAATGTAAAGAATAGTGAATTAACATATGTGACCGATAATCCAGGCGTTGGGGACTAAACGGATGAACACGGTCGTTGAAGCGGAACATGGCGTCCCGCCACGGGAGGAACTGATGCGTCCGCAGGAATGCTCCCGCTGTCACGGGGCCAAGAAGGTTTTCGTTTGCGCGCGCTGGCTGAGCTCGAACGGCCATTGCTGCCCAGAGGGCACGCACCGGCTGAATTGTCCGGGACACAGTATCGTGTGCCTCGAATGCAGTGGGCGCGAGGGCTAGCGGGATTCGCGGATCTGCCGCCGGTCGACCGCAACGCCGCCGAATCCTGTTCTGTGGCAGCAATGATTAGCTGACTGCGATGCGCCCTGCGACGGCAAATGCTTCCGCTCCTTGCCGTCGTCGCGCTGATCGCCGCCTAGCCCGCCAAAACTAGCCGAAACGCAGATCGGGAACCGTAACGCCAGCCGCGAAGCAATCGCCTAGTGGCGAAGCTGAGGGACGCGCTGGCGACACTCTGAGGCCTGGTCACATCGTGGGCCGTCAGATACGGCCGAGCAACACCAGGATGATCACGATGACTAGGACGAGTCCGAGGCCGCCGCCTCCATAATAGCCGGTGCCGTAGAAAGGCCCTCCGCCTAAGCCGCTGAAGCCGCCAAGCAGGGCAAGAATGAGAATGATGATAAGAATCGTGCCGAGGCCCATGGTTTCTTCCTCTCTGACAGTGCGATCCCGCGCATTGCTATCGAGGAAGTGAACTCGCAAGCCGCGCGCATGTTCCGCCGACGTCGGAGCCGGCTTCTGCTTTCGGACGACACGATCGGCGGCTCAATCCGCTTGGAACCATTTCACAGCCGGCAACGTTGGAGCCTGCCCATCCGGGCAATCTTGGTAAGAAGGCAGGCAAATGGGCGCATCGATCCTTATCGGCATATTGATCACCTTCCTGGTGGTGATCCTGGTGCTTTACCTCGTGCAACGCCTGCCGCTCGATGCCCGCGCGCGCCAGATCGCGCAGATCATCGTCATCATCATCGGAATCGTTTCGCTGCTCAAATATCTTGCGGTGTTCTAGCCGCGATCCATATTCGACACCCGGAAACTTCAAAAACCTGGCGTCCCCATGAGAACCCTGTTGATCGCACTTGCCGCAGGCAAAATATTGTGCGCCGGCCCAATGTTGTGCACCGTGAGCGCCGCCTACGCCCGGCCGGACACACGCGCGATGACTTGCGAGCAGACGCAGACGCTGATCAAAAGCGATCGTGCCGTGGTCTTGAGCACAGGCGCGGATACTTATGACCGATTCGTTCGGCAATTCGGCAATGAGTGCGACTGGCCGGAAGTGCCTGTGTCGACGACGGTTCCCACCAAGGACGGCGAGTGCCGCGTCTATCGGTGCGAGGAGCCGATCAACCTCCCCGACTGACCGTGCTTCTTGCACGCAGGCGTGGAACCATCGCAACTTGTTGCGGGTTTTAGCAGCCGGCAGCGGGACCTGCCGGGGCGAGCGAAATTGGCTCTGTGCATAGCCGCAGGAGGAACAGCAATGCCTGAAATCGCGCGCAGCGGGAGTTGCCTGTGTGGCGGGGTGCAGTTCCGCGTCACTGGGGAGCCGCTCCGGGTCGGCCTCTGTCACTGCAAGGACTGCCGCAAGACAAGCGGATCGGCCTTCCATGCCTACGCCGTATGGCCGCTAAAAGCGTTCGAAACCACCGGCATCACCAGCAGCTATGGCGCTCGGAGCTTTTGCCCGACCTGCGGAAGCCGCGTTCCGTTCATTGGCGACGACGAGGCCGAAGTGACGATCGGTAGCCTGGACGTTGCGCCAACCGAAGGGCTGGTGCCGAGCTATGAACTCTGGATCGGACGCCGCGAGCCCTGGTTGCAGGCCCTCCCCACGGCGCGCCAGTTCGAGCATGACCGGATCGCCGATGATTCGGCCGCAAGCGCTGAAGCCGACCTGGAGCCGCGGCAAAGACTGGCTTAGGTTGATCTCTTGGCAGACCTTAGTCTGAACGACAGAGCCCTTCAGTCTGGTGACGGCTTCGGCACGTCCGGGAGGACGCCCGGCCGCGAACTGATATGGGCGGGCTTTTCTCGAAGTTTCGCGTTTTTCAACCACCGGTCGGTTTGCCGGTCAATCGGCTGACGCTAGCATTTGGATATGCTGCAAATATGAGGCGGTAAGCCGGCTTGGCTTCCTGCAACAGTACGCAAAGAGTTTTATTCTTTTACAAAATATAAGAATTTTCAACCAGCTTCCTGCGGAAATAAAGCCTCCGGGATTGTTTTGCCTGCTTGCTCGCCGCGTTTTCGTGTGAAACGCCAAGCGGCAGTTGCAACATAAAAGTGAAAATTCTTTCGGCTCAAGAAATTTTTCTTCGCCATTTTTCCGGTTATATCAACATGGCATCCCGAATTGCCACCGGCAGCAAGTCTTATGACTTCGGGCCTTGTACAAAAGGCCATGTTTGTTTCTTACCGTTTTTGCGACATAGTGCTGCCAAAGCTTGAAACCGGACGGGGCGGTTTTCATGACGTCGGCGCCTGAACACGGCCGCAACATGCATATGCGGTATCCACCGATCGACGGGTTCTGGACCTGGGATATCAAGCGCGACCGCGTTTATGGCGACGCCAATTTTTCAGATTATTTCGGTCTGACACTCGATGAGTTCTCTCACGGCGCTTCGCTTGAACGATGCATGCAAAGCATTGATCAGGACGACCGCTCACGGGTTCGGCTGGCGATCCGCAAGGCCGTGGAGCGCAGGTCCGCATTCAGGGAGGTCGCTAGGGTCCATTCCGAAAAGATGGGGTTGCGCAAGATCCTGGCCGTCGGCCAATGCTATGTTGACGGGACGGGCGAGGCAGCGCTCTATCCCGGCTGGTTCGTCGATCTGACGGACGACGCCGCGTGCGAAGAGCGAGCGCTGCGTGAGATCCGCAACCATGTCGGGCAAGCCAAGGACCTAGCGCGGTCGATCGGACACGACCTGATGTCCTATCTCCTGGACAACATCGAGGAAGAGGTCGAGCAGCGGCTTGGCGCAAGGCTGGGGAGGCGAAGATCGTCTTGAAGCAGCTTTCGCCGATTGTTCGCGGGTCAATTTCGCTTGCCGCGCCGGCCGACTTCAGCCGCGACCATGCGCGCAAAATGCGACTGGGGCGACCGGCGCTCTATGAGCTTGGCCCGCTCCAAGGCTGCGTCGCCGTAAAATTCGATCAACACGCCGGCAGCCTTGGCGGCGTCGGCTCTCAATCGGCCGAAATCGGCTTGCCCGCTCTCGCTCGGGGGCTCGCTCCTGGCGATCACGTCAAGCATGGCTTGCAACTTGTCAGGAGTGCTGCCCTCGTCTTCGTGCATGTCGCTATCCAATTGGGCGCGTAAAATATCGACATTTCCGCGCGATGTCCAACAGCTTCGTTGATCGGGCGTCCTCAGTGCAACCGAGTACAGCTTCACCGCGAGCGAGGCGATAATCTTCGTACAAGCATAGTGAGCCAAACTTACCGCACCGACATTTGGGGGCACCCATGGACCAGCCTAGCAAAATGGAAAACCTGCAGTTTGCGCAGGGGATCCTGCGAGAACTTCGCCAGAAGGCGGAGGCCGATGGCGAGAAGCTTCTGACCTACTTGATCGACATGGCTTATCTCGAAGCCAGCGACCGCATCCGCGCCCACTGGATCGGCAACCACGAACACGAAGGCCGCCGAGCCAAGGGCTGAGGCCCGCCGGATCGGGACAACCGGCCGAAACGCAAAAAGCCCGCCATGCCTTCCGGCATGGCGGGCAGATCAAAGCGCGTGAAGACTATGTCAACACACCGCGGTCGCTGATTATGATGCGGCCGCCTGTTGGCGAACCGGAAGCTTCCAGCCCGGCCGTGCGAAATGGCAGGTGTAGCCGTTGGGATAGCGCTCGAGATAGTCCTGATGCTCGGGCTCGGCTTCCCAGAAGGGCCCGACCGGAGCGAGCTCGGTGACGACCTTGCCAGGCCACAGGCCGGACGCGTCGACATCGGCTATCGTGTCCTCGGCGATCCGTTTCTGTTCATCGCTGGTATAGAAAATCGCCGAGCGATAGCTCGTGCCGATATCGTTGCCCTGGCGGTTCTTCGTCGTCGGATCGTGGATTTGGAAGAAGAATTCGAGCAGCGTGCGGAAGCTGGTCCTGGCCGGATCGAAGATGATCTCGATCGCCTCGGCGTGGGTGCCGTGGTTGCGGTAGGTGGCGTTGGGGACATCGCCGCCGCTGTAGCCTACTCGCGTCGAGATCACGCCGGGCAAGCGCCGGATCAGATCCTGCATGCCCCAGAAGCAGCCGCCGGCAAGGACCGCGCGCTCGGTGGAAGAAGCCATGTCGTACCTCCTTTGGATTCTCCATAGATAGGCGTTGCACCTGGATTCTTCCAGCGGCTCAAGCGGGCCAACCGCTGACACCGGCATCTTGGTCCGGTGGGGACGATCCGCCGGTCGATGTCTCGATGCCTGCGCGGTTTCTGCCCGCCGCGATCAGGAATCCGGCGTTTGTTTGAATCTTCGCACGACCACCTCGAAAACGATGTCCGAGATCCACATTGCCGAGACTCCGATGAGGAAGGCTGCGGCGAGCGTGGTGGTGTCGTCCGCGGCGGGGATTGGCAGGCCACTTGCCCGGACCCAGGCGACGACAGGCAATGTCAGATAGGCGGCGGCCAAGGCGCCGCAGATGGGCGAGGCAATCATCTCGCGCAGCTTGTAGCGATGGCGCGACAGCGCCCGCAGCACGCCGCCGGCGAGCCCCGCTGCCACGACCTGGCCTTTGATGCCGAGAAGATCGAAGATGTCATGCATCACGGCCTCCAGCCGCAGAGTTTTTCGCCCTTGCGGTTATGCGCAAGCTGCGCCCTCGCCTCCCGGTCGGACAAGGCATCGACCGCGCTGGCAGAGAGGCGCATCGGCGAGGCGACGGCGCAGAAGCTGCCCTTGGCCGTCGCGCAGCCGGCGAGCGCGGCGACAATGGCGGCGACGATCAATCCCTTGCCCATGATTTCAGCTCCTTTCTGACCGCGTCAGCCGGCAAAGCGCCGACATCGTAGTCGACCTGGTCGGCGACATCCCGGGCCGCGGCCTCGGCGTTGGCCTGCTTGCTGCGCTCAGCCCTTGCGCCTGCGAGGCGCTGGCGGAAGCCCCAGCCGAGCGCGCCGACAAGGCCGGCGCCGATCGCCAGGATTGACGGATTGGTGAGAAACCACGCCAGCAGCGCGCTCATAGCAGCGTTCCGATGAGAAGCCCGGCGATAAAGCAGGCGGCGCCGATGACGACACACGGCCTGGCGGCTTCGATACAGGCGGTGAGCAGACCTTTCAGATTTTCCATGGTCAATGCTCCCAGCCGAAGCGGCGCGCGAGCAGATGCCACCACTCGGCCGCGGCGGCGATGGCAAGACCGAGGCCGGTCTCCAGCGCCATTTGAATGTCGGGATCGGCGGAGAACGCCGAGGCGTCGTCGGCGCCCAGAAGGCCGCGCGCGACAAGCACGCCCGCGCAATAGCGCAGGGCGATGCGGATGATGACGGCAATCATTGGCAGAATACTCCGAAAAGATTGCAGGAAAGATGCGCGGTCCAGGCGGTGAGTGAGCCGAGCGCCAGCGTGATCAGCGCGAGGACGCCGGCTACCTTGGAGGGCCATGCAGATCTGTTTGGCAGAGTGGGTGCCTCGCCGGCGGCAGGCAATCCGGCGCCGGCAGGCGCTGCGGCTAGCGGGACATCATCGGTGGATGCCGGCCCCGGCGAAGCGGATCCCTCAGTCGCCGACGGCGCGGCCGACATCAGCAGCGCCTGCCGACGCACGGAGGCGACTCGGGCGCTCCAGCCCCGGCCGAAGCTCGGCCAGGCCGATAGTTTTTTCAGGAAGGCGAGCCGCGCGTCGCACAGCGCATCAATGACGACGCCGGCAGGTTTTGCCCTCATCGCCGCCAGCGTGGCCGGGCCAATGCGGCCATCCTGAACAACACCGAGCACACCCTGAAGATACTTCGCCGCCCTGCCCGGCCCGCTGTTCACGGCGAAGTCGAAGAGCGCGTAGTCGATGCCGCCGGGGAGCTGAGCGCCCACTACAGCATCCCAATAGAAACGGCGGTAGACGGTGGCGACCTGATCGTCTGAGATCCTGCGCAGGTCGGCTTGGGTCGCATCCGCTTTCACGTAGCGGCGGAAATTGGCGAGCGTGACACCTTTCATGGTGGCGCCGCCCGGATCGGCGGGATTGTCCGACCAGCCGCCTTCGGATTTTAGCACGAGCGAAAGGGCACGCGTGAAGTTGCGGTCCATGGGGGCTCCTTTCCGCTGGGAGGGGTAGGCAATGTTGGCTTTGATGGGGAAGCTGCTAAACTGTGCGCCAAACAGAGACTGGCGCGCGAAATGGAAGAGAACCTGCGAGCAGGCGAAATACTGGATGGCGAGACCTTATTAAGCGAGGAGCCAAACTTGCTCCTGTGGACGCTGGTCGGATCGCTTGTATTGAATGTTGTTTTGGGGGTGGCGCTAGCCGGCTTTTATTTCGGACTGGTCAACTAGTCCCCGGGCCTTGTCGTCGCGTCGGCCAGCGTACCCGATAACGTGAACCCGCCACCCCCGCCTTTGTTGGTCGGCCATCCCGAAGTGGGGCCGCTGAGACGGATCAAAGGTGTCCCCAGAGCCGCGACCGCCACGGCTGGGTCAACTGGCTTCTTGATGGAATCGATGAACAGTCGCCTATTAGCTACTACCGAAAGGTCGAGGTAAGTCGGCCACACCAGCAAGTCAGCCATATCGCCCGGATATTTCAAATTTCCCGTTCCGCCGCCGCTTATGAACCAGTCGACCAGCGTCCAATCGACGGTCGATCCAGTCGCGTACGTTGGCACCGTCGCCAAATCGGAAACGTCATTCATGTACAGCCAGCGAGTCGCTGTGCTGGCGAGCTGGAATGACACCAAGAAATGACACCAACCCGACGCCACAAAGTACGACGCGGAAGAACGCATGTCGCCGATAACGGTCCCCGATGAGTTGCTGACAGAAGCTTGAACAGCCCCGGAGCCTCCCAGCGCCAAGAACACACGAGAACCCGTCGCCCCCGCTACCCCAATACCGCCAAGTGCGGTTCCTGATACCGCGTCAGATGATTTTTTGAACCAAAGCGAGGCCAACAACGAATTGCCGTCCACTGCGCCGGTAAGCCCTCCGCCGCGCGAAAGGACGGTGGTCGTGCCGTCGAAATTGACGGCATTCGCCCGATAGCGCGGCCGGGCTGTGGCCGGGATGATGCCGGGCAGCATCCTACAGGCCCAGCCCCAGCACGGACTTCAGCTCGCTGATCGACACATCGAAATTCGCCAGCATGGTGCCCACCTTCTCCTCTGCCGTCGGCGGTTCCGGTGGCGGCGGGGTATCCTCGACCTGGTAGACCTGTTGGATCACTTCACCGGTTTCCACATAGGACGGTGCGCCGACGACCTGTTTTCCTTCCGGCACTACGAACGGCACGGCAATCCTGCCGCCCACCGCCTCGACTTCGTCGATCGTCCAAAGGCCCTGGTCGTAGAAGCCGCGCAGGCTGTCGCCGTTCATCTGGATTTCGACAGGATAAGGATCGCATGGCGTCTCCACTTGCCGGCCATCCCCGTAGATGGCGGTATAGGTACCGACCATCTGGGTCACGATCGAGGAGGCGTGCCACTCCTGCCAAACGTCATTGATCTTACGAACGAGAAGGGACATCGGGTTCTCCTGTTAGGTTCTCAAAACGCTGGTGATGACAAGGCGGCTCGCCGTGTCGACAAAGCCGGCCAGGAAGACGGTTTCCGTCGTCTGGATGGTGATCGGAAAGCTCTCGACGCCGGCCGCTGGCACAAGATTTGCGCTTAGGCTCACGGTGCGTGCGGACGTCACGGCGGTGATCTTGAGCACGAAGCCGAACTGGGGCACCGCATTTGTCGGATTGCCGATCGTCACGTTCGTCGACGCAGCCAATGAAGCGTTGTTGCCAAGCGACATATCCCACGAGACCGACGCGCCGGACGTAAGTGTCTGGTAGGCTACGGTCGACTTTAATGCGGCCGCCGTGAGAAGCTTGTTTGCCGTGCCGAGCTGGAATTCGCTGTTCGAAGCGATCGCCGCCGAAGCGAGCATGGCATAAGTCACCAGCCCGGCCGGCACCATGCCTGCCGTCAACTGGCCGAAACCCAGCGCCGAGGACACGCGCCGCAGCAGAGTGTCATCCGACCCGGCCGCGATGTCCGCGCGCGTGCCGCTCGAATTGGCCGATCGGCCGAGGACCGACACCGCAGCGCTGTCAGCCAGGGTATTCAGTGCTATGGCGTTCGTCGGCGGGCTGAAGGTGCCGGTGAAAGAGGCATTGGCTTTCGGCGCCAGGCTCGCCACCGCTACGCCGCTGTCCTTCACCAGTTTGCCCGTCGTGCCGTTGAATGTGGCGATGTTGTCGGCCGCGGCCGAGGCCGGCCCTGCCACCAGGCTTCCCACCGCCACCCCACTGTCCTTACCGGCCTTCCCCGTGGTGCCGGCGAAGGTGACGATGTTATCGGTCACGGAGGAGGCCGGGCCTGTGAAGTCACCCACGCCGGTGCCATCCGCACCCTTGTCGCCAGCGCGGGTGAAGATCAGCCAGATGCCGTCGGTGCTGGTCGGCAAAGTGCCGGCGCCGCTGACATAGGCGAGCGTAAGCTTTCGATAGCGTGTCGCGGCCATGAGATCGTCACGCAGCTTCACCACTTGGCCGTTCTTTCGATGAAAAAGCCTGAATTCCTCAAACCATGCGTGAAGGGTGGAAAACACCTTGAAGCGGCCGGACTGCATGCGGTCGAGCATTTCCATCAGCCCGGCCTCGACCGAAACCGAGCCGTCGGCGAAGCGGGCGTGGCTGGTCAGCATGTTCAGCCCGTGGGCGGCATATTGCATTGCCAGCGCCACACCGGCGCCTTCCAGCGTTTCACGGCGGCCATCGCGCGGCCAAGCGAAGGGCAGCCAGTCGCCCCAGCCCTTCAGCGCCAGCGCCTGCATCGCCGGCGTCTGCTGCGAAGCCCGGTGAGCTTTCGTCACATAGACGACATCGGCTTCGGTATCCCAGGCCAGCTCGACCGCGGCCGAAGGATGGTCCCAGCCGAAATCGAGCGCGCCGATGCGCGGCCACCAGCGCGGCAATTTGAAGGGCTCACAGGCGATCGTCTCCTCCGCCACCGGGAAGATGCGGCCGGAGCCCAGCACCGGAATGCCTTTCGCGCGCGCTTCGCGCTCGTGCTCGGGATAGGCCGCGACGATCGTGGCACGCTGCTCGGGCGAATAATGCCCGGCTTCGTCGATGGTCATGAAGGTAACGTGGCGGGACATGGCAAACCTTTCCCTTCTCCCTTGTGGGAGAAGGTGGATCGGCGCGCAGCGCCGAGACGGATGAGGGGTGTTCCAGCGGAGAGACGCGCTGGCGTTCCCTGGAGCACCCCTCATCCGGCCGCTTCGCGGCCAACTTCTCCCGCAAGGGGAGAAGGAAAAGAACTTCACGTCGCGATGTCGTTGACCGGCGCCAGCGGCGCGGGAAGCGCGGCCTCGCCAAGCCCACGCCGCAACTCGATCTCGATGTCGCGGCAGATTTGTGAGATCGGCACGTCGTTGGCGTTGCCTTCGAACGGATTGGCGCTGCTTTCGCCGACCAGGTCCAGCGACATGTAGACCCAGCCCAGCAGCGCGCTGAACGGGATGGTCAGCCAGATCGAGATCCAGCCGAGCACGCCGCCTAGCTTGGCCATGTCGGCAAAGACCGGAACAACGCCGAAGGGCAGCAAGGTGCAGAAGATGATCATGAACATCGAGCTCACGATCGCGTATTGCCGGGGATAGGGATTGTTCTTGATGCGATCGCAACGCGCCTGCTGGTCCTGCAAGTCGCGTATCAGCTTGATCAGCTCGGAGTAGACCTGCGTCGGAACGGCTGAACTCTTCAACAAGCCGTTGACCTCGGCCAATTGCCTGTCGAGAAGCTCTATCGCCGGCTGTGGCGATTTCAGCACGCTTTCGGCTTCCTCGCCCAGCAACCTACGCAGTTCCTCGGCAAGCGAGGTCTTATCCTCCTGGATGTGATAGCGCCGCCGCCGGAACTCGATGTTGGCCGCTTTCGCCAGCGATTCCCAAGGCATCGGCCGCCGCAGCGAAAAGCGCAGCGCCGTCAGCCAGGCGAGATGACGGTAGATCAGCTGGCGGGCGGTGGCAGCATCCATGAAATCCCGGCAGAAGCCGGACAGCATCCGGCTGCTGGCGGTGATCTGCGAGAAGGCCTGCAGAGCCTCGTTGGCGCGGGTGAAGACCTGCGAATTCTTGAATCCGGCGACGAGCGACACCGTGGTGCCGAGCACCAGCACGACCGACCACGGCACCGAGAAGCCCGCGGTCGCCGGAAGGCGGTAGGCGGCGATCGCCAACCCGCTCACCACGACCATGTAGATGACGCTGCGCCGCGACCAGAGCGCGAAGTCCAGCAACCTGTAAGAACGGCCTACATACATTCCTGAAATCCCTTACGGCATGCAAGTCGCGCGACCGCGCGTTCGCGCACCATAAGGGGTGGAAATCGTTTTGACAGAGCCTACGGCAAGCTCCAGTTCGTCGCCCCCACGCAAGTGAGGGAGAGATGGCGCGGCGAAGCGGCGATGGAGTGGCGGCAGCGCTGGCCTTCGATGCAAGAGCGGAAAGCTATTCGTAGAGCTTGTCGCCCTACGAAGCCCCCCTCTCCGGCCGCTGCGCGGCCACCTCTCCCCCGCCTTGCGGGGGCGAGGAACCCAAGTCCTGAACCGCCTCCGCGCTCAAAAACCGCAGCACCACGTCGCTCATGCCGAGCAGCGGCGTGAACGTGACGATCGTGATGCCGTCAGTGGCATTCGTACGGGTGAGGCCCTCGGAATAGATATCCAGCGGCGGTTCCTCGTCAAACCAGACGCCGTGCAGCGTCTCGCCCTGCCATTTCTCGCGGCCTTTTTCGTAGCTCTTGAAGGAAAGCACGCTCTCGCCGGTCTGCACATCGCCGCCACCGCCCCAGCGCACGACGACGCTGTCCAGCGCTCCCGGCGCGCCGCGGCCCATTACCGTGTCGGCGATGGCATCGGCCGGGATCATGCCGGTGCCCCACTCACTTTGCTGCTGCGGCGGGCCGACCAGCACGCGCTGCGGATTGTCGCGCGTGCCCTCGCCTGTGACGCCGGCGGCCCAGAGCCTGACGGGTTGGCCGAACACCTTGCCCTTCCACCAGCCCGGATAGCGACCGGTGAGGTGCATGGCCCATTCCGCGCCCCCTGCCCTGGTCTTGCCGAGCTGGTTTCCGGCCATGAACAGACGCTCGCGGTGCGTCGCGCCTGCCGAATGAAATTCGGCCTGCTGCTTGTAAGGCGCGTAGGCTGCAAGAAGGTTACGGCGACGCCTGCGGTCCAGCTCCTCGAGCAGCGCCAGATAGGTCTGCATCGCTGTCCAGGAGAGGCCGGAGGCTCGTTTCGAGGCTGCGGATGCGGCTGCGGATCTCCTCATTGCTCAATTGCCCGAGGCTGGTTTGCTTGGCATCGACACGTTCCGAGAAATCCTTGGCCGAGAAATCCTTGGGCAGCAGCGTCAGCACGACCTTCAGATACTGCTCGGGTTTTTCGGCGCGCACCGCGGCGATGACGCCGGCGCCATGGACACGGAAATCGGCGCGAAGCGCGGCGGCGAAATCGTCGACGAGCGTCCTTCGCGAGCGCTTGGGGCGGGGGGACGGAGCGGCAGCGGCTTTGGTAGCTTTCGGCTTTCGCCCCGCCCGCTTCGCGCCTACGGGCTCGCGGCGTCTGTTTTCGTCAGTCATGGATGACAGAATCCGATGGCGCTGCTTTCGCCGCCTTCGCCTTGCGGACCTTGCGGGCCGGCTTCCTGCGCGGCCTTGCCATGGCCGGCCTGGCGGGCCGGGCATCGGCGGACGGCGCGGCCATTGCCTTCAGCCCCGCCGTGGCTGTGCGGACCGCAGCCGGGCCGAGGCCCTGGCGCGGGAAACCGAAACCGGCGACGGCTTCATCAAGGCCACCGCGAACCATACCGATGCGCACGCCCGGCGCGACCTGCTCGAAACGGCCCGAGCGGTGCGGAAGGCTTGCGCCTTCGAATTCGCCGATAGCGCTGACGATCTCGGCGTCGTCGTCGGCGGTGACGATGGTGGCATAGCGTGGCATCTGGGCCTCCAGCAGAATGTTGAAAGCGCCGCAGGACAGGGAAGGCGCCGCCAGCGCTTCGAAAGAATGGATGGCGCGAAAAACAAAAAACCCGCCGGCGGCGGGTCGTTGGCGCAAATCAGCACCATGGACAAAATAGTAGCATAGCTGCCTTCACCAGGCAATAGCCTCTAGGTACATTTTCCTAAATTTCTCAAAATACCGGCGGCAAAGCCCCCGTGCGCGCCACACCTATAGATTGAAACGCCGGGCCAGATCACAACAATTTTTGTCGGAACCAACCTTGGTCCGACGGATTCCACCCCTAGTCGCAACGCGACAGATGACCGTCTCGCAACAGAGGAGAAGAGATCATGCTTACAAGGATTCTTGCAGCTTCGGCCTTGACCATCGGCCTCGCGACGGCGGCGATGGCCCAGAACGCGGGTACCGCCGGAAATGACGGCACGGGCAGCGGCCAGACCGTTACCGTCGAGCCGAAGACGCCGGCCGCGCCGTCGCCTGACCAGGCCGCTCCGCCCGATACCGGCACGACCGGCAGCATCACAGGCGGCGACATGAATTCGAACGCCGACAAGAACTGCGCGAATCATCCGCAGGGCGCAATGGGCGATGCCAACAACAGCACCGCCACCACGGTGCAGCCGAACGTGAACGACAACAACTGCGGCAAGTAACTGCGGCAAGCAAGGGCATCGGGCTTGGACCAAGGGCCGTGGAGTTCGCTTCGCGGCCCTCGTCTTTTGGTCTGGCGGCGCGCCTGCGGAAAACCGCGGGGGAACAATGGCACGGCTCGGCCGTTCGTTCCCAGGAGGCAAAAAGGAGAGACCGATGGCAGACAATGACACCAGCACCACCAATTCAGCCAACGGCAACGCGAAAACCGCCGCCGCGCGCGCCACGCGCACCCGTCCCGCGTCCCGCAGCAGCGCACGAGCCTCGCGGGCATCGGAAGACGCGATGAAGAAGCAGATCGCCGAATTGAAGCGTGAGGTGAACCGGCTGAACCGCACGCTTTCCGAACAGGCCGGGGAAGCCGCAGAGACCGCGCATGGTTGGTATCGGGGCGCGGCCGACCGGGCTTCGAACCTTTACAGCGGCGCCTCTGACCGCGCGTCGCGCGCGGCGAGCCAGTTGCGCAGCCAGGCGCAGAGCGTTTCGGAGACCGTGCAGCAGAACCCCGGCACCTTCTCGACCGCGATGTTGATCGGCGGGCTGGTCGGCTTGCTGGCCGGCATGGCGATCAGCCGAAGCTCCGCCCCCGAGCCGGACTGGCTGCATCGTTGGCACAGGTAGGCATTTCCGGCCGGCTATAGAGCCGAGCCGGAAAACAATAGTGAGCGAGGGTTGCCTTGCGGCGACCGCGCGGAAAGGCTGGACCGTCGCGCCCGACCTTTTTCTTTCCCGCCGGTTTTTTAGTTTCCGAGGTTCTGCTGGGCCTGCTCTGTTCCGGCGGCCGTCCCGGGCTGGTCATTAGCCGATGCTTATGGGATCATTCCCTGAGGGGAATCGCGGAGAGCAGGCATGGACAAACCTGCCATGGCATCCGTCTTTCGGATGCGGCATGTGCCAGCAAGCATTTCGGGCGTTCGCAGCCTGGGCCGGGGCCAGGCCGATCCGATCTTCCATTCGAGACCGCTCGGCGAAGCGATCCGCTTCATCGCCCAGGCCGAGGGCCAATATGACCTCAGCGCCGTCGCTGTCTTCTACGGTGACCGCCAGACGCCGCCGCTCGGCAACCGCGAGATCAGGCGGCTTTGGAGCGAATATGGAGAGCGGTGGATGGAGGCCTAAGCGAGGCTCGCGCATCTCCGGATCGTAACCGCGGCTCGCGCGTTTCACCCCGGTCAATGGGAGCAAAAGCCATGAATGTCGCCAATCTGCAGCTCGAGGGCCTACTGATGGCCGTCGCTTCGGTCAACCAGGTGCTGGTGCGCAAGGGCGTGCTGACGGTCGAGGAGATCGACATCGCGTTGCGCAAGGCGGAGGCCAGCGAAACCAGCGAGGAGCGCTCGGAAGGCATGTCGGCCTCGAGCCGCGACGCCGTCAACTTCCCGATCCGGTTGCTCGAACTCGCCAACCAGTGCCAGCCGGAAGCCGACATGCCGTCCTTCTCGAAGCTGGCGCGCATGGTCGGCCAGATGAAAGAGCCGTATAACGATCAGATGTGAGCATGTGGGAAGGCGCCTTGTCTTGAAATGTTGGCGCCGCCCCTCATCCGGCCTTCGGCCACCTTCTCCCGTAGAACGGGAGAAGGAAAGTTCATGCCCTGCCCGGCCAACCCAGCTTGACGGCCAGCACGCTGCCCGGGCCGTGGGCGGCGGCGTAGAGCAGGCCGGCGGCGAACGGGAAATGCGACATGAAGGCGCCAAACTCGGCCTGGTTTCCGGCCCAGTGCGACGGGCCGTGAAAGGCGAAGCCGAGGAAGGTGACGTAGACGGCGCCGATCAACGCCAACGGCGTCAGATAAGCGCCGGTGAGGAAGGCGATCACCAGCAACGCTTCGAGGATCGCCGCGCACCAGGCCAGGAACAGCGGGAACGGGAAGCCGGCGGCCGCGATGTAGCCTGCGGTGGCGCCGATATCCATCAGCTTGAAGGCGACGGCCATCGCGAACATGGCGGCGAAGATCAGGCGGGCGATGAGAATGGCGGCGGTCTGCCAGGTCGACTGCATTTCCACGGTGTCCTCCGGATTGTTGAAGCGGTTGATGCCCCCAAGGACGGGCGGAGAGAGATGGTTCCGACAGGCGCTGGAAAAATTGTTTGGCGGGGCGCCACAACTTTCTCCTTCTCCCCTTGTGGGAGAAGGTGGATCGGCGCTTCAGCGCCGAGACGGATGAGGGGTGTTCCAGCGGAGTGAAACGCTGGCTTTCCCTGGAACACCCCTCATCCGGCCGCTTCGCGGCCACCTTCTCCCACAAGGGGAGAAGGAGAAAGTTGCGGCGGATGGCTGATCGAATCCCGAACGGTGCCGTATTCGGCGCCCCAGCGGTCCGTCATGGCGCAGCGAATGTCCCAGAGCTCGGGGAAGAAGCGGTGGCGGGCGCCGCCTTCGAGGATCTCCACCGGCCTGCCTTTCAGCGACTTCGCGCCGAGCCCGATCGAGCGGTGGATCAGATAGAGGTGGTTGGCGCGGAATTTCTGGAACAGCTCGTCGAACTCGATCAGCGCCTCGGCCACGACATAGGAATCGCCGTGGTCGTAATGCTCGTCATAGATATCCTCCACGGTCAGCCCGCGGCCGTCGAGATAGGCACGCCTGAAGGCCCGCCAAAGGTCCGGCGGCAGGCGCAGCAAAAGCTTGAAGCCCGGCGATTCCTGGCCGCTGCCATTGCCGAGCTGCAGGCGGATCTGCTGGTACTCCTTGGGCGACATGGTCTCCAGGAGGTCGAGCTGCGCCGTCATCATGCGCATCAGCCGGTGTACGCGGCCCATCAGCGTGACGATGCGATGCGTGTCCTGTTTCTCCAGATAGTCGAGGACGTCAACCAGCGTGTAGGCGATGAGCTTCATCCACAGTTCCTCGACCTGGTGCACGATCTGGAACTGCAGCTCGTCGGCGTTGACCATGTCGGAGAGCGGTTTTTGGCAGGCGAGCAGCTGATCGCATTTCAGATAGACGCCGTAGTCGCGCATCTCGGGGGCCTCGATGCGGGCGTGGTAATCGTTCTTGTCCATGGCTTCTCCTCCTCGCGGCAGGTTTTTCGACCGGGCGACAAGGATAGCGCTCTCGGCTTGAACATTGTTCCTTTCTGTTATCCAAATGACGTGGAATGAAGGACGATCGTCGACATCTCCTGTCATATTGGAGAACGAATGACGCTGGATGCTCTCGACCGCAGAATAGTCGCCGCGCTTGAGCGCGACGCACGCATCTCGTTCGGCGAACTCGCCGAGGAGGTCGGCTTGAGCAAGACGCCTTGCTGGAAACGGGTGAAGGCGCTGGAAGAGGCCGGCGTTATCCGGGGATATTCGACCCGCATCGACCCGGCCAGGATCGGCTTCGGCATCGAGGCCTTCATTCAGGTGTCGATCGACTTCGAGGTGTCGGATGCCTTCGAGGCGGCAGTGAAGAAGCACCCGCTGATCCGCCGCTGCTACGCCACCACGGGCGAGGCCGACTATCTGCTCCAGATCGTCACCGTCGACATGATGGCGCTCGACCGGATGCTGCGCGAGGAACTCAGCCGCCTGCCCGGCGTGCGCCGCACGGTGACTTCGATGGCGATGCGCGAGATCAAGGGCGACATCTCGTTCGCCGAGGCGGCGGCGCGTGCGCTGAGGGGATAATGCGAGCGCCAAATTGAGACGTCGGCTCGACGGTATCCCTGTCGGCAATCGAGCCGTGGACGCGGGCCGCGCAGGCCCGCGCCGCATGGTGTCTTTATGGCGACGCAAGGCGCGATCTACTGGTTGGAGGACGCGTGACGAGAATATGGGAGCCTGATCACGGCCGGCTCCCGCTCCACCTTTTCCTTCTCAGCGTCGGCCTTGCGTTTCGGGCATTCCTCGAAATCATGGTCGCGGCCGCCGCAGTATGAGCAGCACTTGGCCGGGGTGTCGGGGTTAAGCATCGAGACCATTCCCAAGAATGCACCAAAACGCTTCCCGTTGCAGCAATCGCGTGAAGACGCTGCAATGGCCGCTCAGCCCGATGCCCAGACGCCGCAGTAGCAGGAGCTCGCCGCTTGCGCGGCGGGCTCCCGCTCAATCACCGCTCACGCATGAGCGTGGGGATGACGGAAGTCCCAGACAGCCCAGGCCGATGCCGCGACCACCAGCACGCCGAGAACAACATGCGTGGCCATGACATACGTGTCAGCCGCGAAGTGTAGCAACCAGGGCGACACGATCAGCCAGAGCCCGAGGACGACGTTTACCCATTCTTCCCATTCGGCGAACACCGAAAGCGTCGCGAGCGCCAGCGCGCCGAGGAGAACGCCGACAATCCAGGCGTTCCACGCGGGCACCGTCGCTGCGGTGAATCCGATGACCCATGGTGAGATGAACAGGCAAATCGCCAGGATCAGGGTGATCCAGTCCTGACTCTTTCTTGCTTCCATCAGTTTGCTTGGCATAACAACCTCCATAGACGAAGCTTGACCAAAGCAACTGTATCCGCGTGGACATTGCACGCTTAGCGATTGATGTAATTACGTTTCTATCAGGCTGCAAGTGGCGGTCAGGCGGGCCCGGACTGCGCGTCGCCCGGCGTGGGACGGCAGAAATCCCGCCGCCTGCCGCTCAGACGCCGAAGTCGGTGTCGCCCTCTGCCCCCAGCTGCGGAACGACGATCGCCTCGAGCGGCGCGTCGAGCGTCCATTTCACGCTGCCGGGCGAGCGTTCGAGGCTTGAGGAACCGCTCAGCGACTGCGGCGCCACCCGCTGCAGCACCACGGTGCCAAAACCCTTGCGCTCACTCGTCTTCTGCTCAGCTCCAGCGGCCGTCGCGCCGGATGTCTCGTGCCACAGAAGATGAAAGCGCCGCTGCGCTTGGGGGCCGGGCTCGACCTGCCAGGTGATTTCGATACGGCCGCCTTCGCCCGCCAGCGCGCCATATTTGGATGAGTTGGTGCCCAATTCGTGGAAAGCCATGCCGAGATTCTGCACGGCGTTGGACTGCAGCGTCAGAAGCGGCCCGGAAAGCGAGATGCGCTCCTCATGGCCGAAAGGCTTCAGATGCTCCTGGATCAGGTCGAACAGGCTGGCGCCGGCCCATTCGGAGGTGACCAGGAGATCGTGCGAGCGCGACAGCGCCATGATGCGCGAACGGATCAGTTCCTCGAACTCGCCCGGATCGGTGGAGCGCTTGCTGGTTTCCCTGATCATCGACAGGATCACGGCGAACTGGTTCTTCACGCGGTGATTGACCTCGCGCATCAAGAGCCGGATGCGGCGCTCGCTTTCCTTGGCAGCGCTGATATCGCGGGCGATCGTCGAGGCGCCGATGATCTCGCCCGCATTGTTCTTGATCGGCGAAATCGTCAGTGAAACGGTGATCAGCGAGCCGTCCTTGCGCCTGCGCACCGTCTCAAAGCTCGGAATGCGCTCCCCCTTGCGAATGCGGCCGATGATCTCGGTTTCCTCGTCTTGCATATGCTCTGGGATCAACATCAGGATCGACCGGCCGATGGCCTCTTCGGCGGTATGGCCGAACATGCGTTCGGCCGCGTGGTTCCAGTCGGTGATCACGCTGTCCAGAGTCTTGCCAACGATGGCGTCGTAGGAAGAATCGACGATCGCGGCCAAGCGCGCATCGGCGTTCGGATCGTGTCGGAACGTCCCCCCGGTATTGGTCATGGACGGTAATTAGGGCCGGCCGAGGTCAAGGCAATCTGCCGCGAGCGAGCGTGCATCTCCTCAGGGTTTCGAGTCGCTGGAGCCATCTGCGACCTTCCGATCCAGCGATATCACGCCGAAATCCTGCGACTTCGCGCCCAGGTCAGCGGTCAGAAACCCATCGGACGCCAGCCCACGGCGCAAAAGCTCGCGCACGGCGGCCGAGCGGCTTGGCATGCGTTTTTCGAAACGCCAGTTTTCCAGCGCCGCCAATTCCTCGTCGGTCAGCATGATCTGCAACCTTTGCGGCCGTTCAAGCTCAACCACTTCCGCCTCCATCCGAGCCGAATACCGGGAGTTAGTATGTGCCTAACTGTGAGTAGAAATAGGAAGCGGCCATAAGGCGTCAAGAGGGGATGATCTGCCGACTGGCAATGAAGCCAACGATGCTAAGGATGCGGTGAAAGCGCGTTTGATATACTTTGCTAACCGGTTGATTTATTTATTGTTTTTAAAATTTGTGTATTGCCAACCGCACTGCTCCAGCGCATGGTCGCAACAGAGGGATAGACCCCCGCGAAAGGAGGGTTTTCCAATGATGCGAGGATTTTCCAACCGGCTGCGCGACGACTCTCACTGCAAGGTCCAGCAGGCCCTGCGGATCGACGGGATCGTCAACATCATTCGGGTTGCGGAAGAAATCAGGCTCAAGAACCTCGCCGAGAACATCGCCCGCGAGGACATAGAAAGCCTGGTGATGCAAATCGCCCAACTTTACGGGGCGGCGATCGAGTTCGACGACCAGGCCTTGACGGCGCTCGACCTGCCGGAAGCCACGGGCGGCGACAACCGCAACGACCTCGAAAGGGCCCTGTGGGAGCACTCGCTGCCCGACGCGCGGCTCGATTTGCTGCAGCTAGACGAATAGCGGGGCGACGCCGGCAGCAGCCTAGTGCCCCCAACGCCGCTCAGTCCCTGGCGGCCAACTCGCCCAGAATGTCGAGGCCCGTCTCATACCGGTCCGGCGCAACGCCCGCCTGATGAGCTTGCCACAGATTGTCGCGCAGGTCGGCTATCTTAACCGGCAGGGCAAGCTCGTTCGAGGCGGCGCGGAAAATGAAACCCTCCTCGCTCTCGTCCATGCGCCTGGTCAGCGCATCGACCGCCGCCACCACCGGCAGGCCGAAGCCGGCGCCGTGCAGCCGCTCGAGACTCCAACCCTCGCCTTTCTCGACCACGTCATGCAGATAGGCAACCGTCTTTTCGTCCAGCGTTTCGACCGCATCGGCAACCCGTCTCAGATGTTCGATGTAGGGTCTGCCGGTCTTGTCTTTCTGACCCCGATGGGCCTGCTCGGCGATTTTGGCGGCTTGGTGAAGCATGGTCCTTCCGATCTCGTCACGATAAAGCCCGTCCCGGCGAGGGACGGCCGAGGCGGGCTTGCTCGGGTCGGAACCCGGTCCGGATGACGGGCCTTCGGGGAAACTGCGCGCCATCCATGCCGCAAGAACCTCGGCACCCGCCTAATGTTCCAACGCTGCCGGATTTTTGAGGATGCGCCATCGCCAATCCGCGCCACCCGTTCCAGGCGGGATGCCAGCACCTGAGGCGCGTCGCTGAAATGAATTCAGACGACACGCTTTAAGTCTTAAGTCTTTGTTTTGATGCCCGTCGTCCCAGAACCGCTGCGCATTCTGGGCGACATGCATTAAAAAGAAGCCCGGACCAGGAGCCGGGCAAGAGAGGTCTTGGGAACATGCTGACCGGGGGTCACGTTCAGCGTTTGCTAATTTGGCGGTTCATTATGACGGCCAGATGAAGGCACATTCGTCCGTGTCGTTGTGCTCAGTGCCTGCCTCGACGCAGAAAGAGCTTTCGACAGGAACTTCGCGGTCGTGTTGCCGTTAGCCCTCCGTGTCCAACAGGAGGTCCGGCCATGGACTGGAACCGCGTCGAAGGCAATTGGAAGCAGGTTAAAGGCAAGGTGAAGGAACAGTGGGGCAAGCTGACCGACGACGATCTCGATCGTATCGCCGGAAAGCGCGACCAGCTCGAAGGCGTAATCCAGGAACGCTACGGCCTGGAGAAGGATCGCGTGCGCCGCGACATCGACGACTGGTACAGGATGCAGAGCTGGTAACAGCCGGCTCCCCAAAACGAAGGGCGTTGCCTCGCGGCAGCGCCTTTGAGTAAGCCGGTCACCCGCGCGACGGCGGCGTGTCCGTTTCGACCTGCAGGTCGGGCGGGATGAATGGCTCTGATGGGCTACCATGGCCGAGTTCCGCCCGCGCCGAAGGCGCGCTGGATTATCCGCATCGGCTTGCCTTCGCGAGGCGCCTGGCGCGCCGCCTTGCGCCGGTTCCAGAAAGGCGCCGCATCGGGGATCAGCCGCGGATCTCATGGTCCGCCGCCAGCGGGACGCCCCCGGATATCAAAATTGCAGAAACGCATGAAACATGCCGCCGCCTCGAAAGTTCCTACCGGAAGGAGTTGGCTCATGATCAACCGAGGCGACGGCGCCGAACCCGGCGATGGCAAAGCGGCTCAACCAGCACAGGGCGATGTGGAATTGCTTGCTCGCCGCCTGGCAAAGGATACCGACATCTCGGAGGACGAAGCTCGCGAACTGATCAAGCTTATCGGCCCTGACTGGACTTCACTGGTGAGAGAGGCGAGGTTCCTCAAGGGACGGCACTGATCAAAGGCTTATCGGGATTTTTCCCGCAGCCGGGGCGACCATCTCAGGAAAGGGTGAACCCAGCCCGGCCGCCACGGCGCCGCTCACGCCGCGCCCTTATTTGGCGGCGGCCTTCTTCTTCATCTTCTTTACCGGCTCCTCCACCGGCTCCTGCGCAAGCCTGGCCTTGCGAAGACGCGCCGTTTTGGCAACCCTGGCCGCCGCCTCGCTGTCGATGATGGCGCGCGCGGTTTTTGTAGTGGCCTCGTTCTTGGCGTCGCCTTTCGGCTTGAACACATTCGTATCAGCCATGTGCTACCTCGCTATGCAAATGAAAAAGGCCGGGCGAACCCGACCTTCCCTCAAAGCCCCAGCGCCTGTGCCGGTACATCCGTGGTCAAAGGCGCCGACGCATGGCTTAGGCTGCCTGGAGGTTCTCCGCGGCGCTCTTGCCGCTGCGAGCGTCCTTGACGACGTCAAAGCTTACCTTCTGGCCTTCGACGAGAGAACGCATCCCTGCGCGCTCCACGGCGGAGATGTGAACGAACACGTCCGGCTGGCCGCCGCCCTGTTCGATGAAGCCAAAGCCCTTGGTGGCGTTAAAAAACTTCACGGTTCCAGTAGTCATACGATTTCCTTTCAAATCGACGCAAATTACCGCCGCTTGGCCGAATGCCAAACGTCACGGTTTTCGAAATTGAGAGGGAAGATCGTCGGGCGCAAAGGCCCTGAAACAACGTTCGTTCAACAAGATCGATGTCACACATATAGCGTTTAAACTGACTCCCGGCAAGACAACCCCCGATATATTTATGTAGGACCCTTTTCGGCACCCGACCCGATCCGCTCTCTGATGCGAAAGTGACGATGACGGCGGAACCGACGTCATCGCCGCCAGTTACTCACCATCTTCGTTAGCTCTTGCTTATCTACGCAAAACACCTGTCCGAGCCTGTCGTGCAAGTCGCTCCGATTACCCCTGGCCTCGGCTGCCATTGCGCTAGCGCTCGGCCGGGCATGGAAGAACCAAGGATGGCCGAAGTCGGTTCGCACATCGAGAGAGAACGAAGCAACACGTCGGCGAAGGGACCTTTGCAACGGTTCTTGCGTACGATCGGCCCCGGTTTTATCACCGGCGCATCCGACGACGATCCCTCCGGTATCGGAACTTACAGCCAAGCCGGCGCGCAGCTCGGTTTCGATATCGGCTGGACCATGCTATTCGCCTTCCCGCTGATGGCGGCGATCCAGGAGATCGCCGCCCGCATCGGCCGCACCACCGGCAGGGGGATTTCCGGCAACCTCAGCAGACACTATCCCTCCCCGCTGCTCTACGTCGTGGTGGTGCTGCTTTCCGTCGCCAACGTCATCAATATCGGTGCCGACCTCAGCGCCATGGCGGACGCGTTGGAGCTGCTCATCGGCGGGCCGAGCCCGCTCTATGTCATCGCATTCGCGATCGTCTGTATCTGCGCGATCGTCTTCATCGACTACACCCGCTACGTGAAAGTGCTCAAATGGACAACTTTGAGCCTCTTCGCCTACGTCATTGCCATGTTCGCCGCGAATGTAGCCTGGGCCGATGCGGCCAAAGGCCTGCTTGTTCCGCACATTGAATGGAGTGGCGCTTTCTTCACCACGCTGCTCGCGATCCTCGGCACGACGATCTCGCCTTATCTGTTCTTCTGGCAGGCCTCGCAGGAAGTCGAGGAGGAGGAACTCAAGCCAAGCGCCAAGCCGCTGCGATGGGCGCCGTGGCAAGCTTCCAGGGCATTCCGGCGGATACGCGCCGATACGCTGGTCGGAATGGCGTTTTCGAATTTGATAGGTGTCGCGATCATCTTCACCACGGCCGCCACGCTTCACAAGGCGGGGGTGACCGATATCGCTTCGTCCACGGACGCGGCCAAGGCTCTGGAGCCGGCCGCCGGAAAGTTCGCCTTCATCATTTTCTCGATGGGAATTATCGGCACCGGGCTTTTGGCTGTGCCGGTGCTGGCGGGGTCAGCGGCTTTCGCCGTCGGCGAAGCCCTGCACTGGACGGTGGGGCTGCAGCGCAAGCCGAAGGAAGCGTTGGCGTTTTACGTCACACTCGCCGCCGCGACCGCTCTTGGCACCGGGATCATGTTTACCCCGATCGACCCGATCAAGGCGCTTTACTGGAGCGCCGTCATCAACGGCATATGCGCCGTTCCCGTGCTGATCGTCATGATGCGGATGGCCGGCCGCAAAGACATCATGGGTGAATTCCCGGTTCAGGGTTGGCTGCGCGCGCTGGGATGGCTAACGACAATGACAATGGCAGCCTCGTCAGTGGGCCTCATCGCGCAGTGGTTTGCGTGAATCCCGAGCAGGGGAAAGCGGCTTTTCAGATGCGACAGTCGGGCGATTCATGCGTCGGTCCGGCCAATTGCCTGGCCGCGGCGGTGCTTCGTCGTCGTCAATAACAATTGATGCTTTTAGCTGTGTCGCCGCATGTATTTCTTTCTGGAACAACTTTGGTCGGGCCGTGTTGGTGGTGATCCAACCCCACCAGGAGATTCAGAATGGCGACGACGAAAGCGGCCTCGAACAAGGGCCTCAACGAACTTTTCCATGACACGCTGAAGGATATCTATTTCGCCGAGAAGAAAATCCTGACGACGCTGCCCAAGATGGCGAAGGCGGCGCAGGACGACGCGCTGAAAATGGCCTTCGAGAAGCATCGCGACCAGACGGAGGAACATGTCGCCCGTCTCGAGGAAGTGTTCGAGGTGATCGATAAGAAACCGGCGGGCAAGACTTGTGCCGCCATCATAGGCATCACCGAGGAAGGTGCCGAGATCATGGACGAGTACAAGGGCTCGCCCTCGCTCGACGCCGGCCTGCTGGCTGCCGCCCAAGCCGTCGAGCATTACGAGATCTCTCGCTACGGCACGCTTAGGACCTGGGCGCAGGAACTCGGCCTGACGGAGGCCGTCACCTTGCTCGACAAGACGCTGAACGAAGAAAAGGAAACGGACGCCGCGCTCACCCAGCTTGCCGAATCCGCGGTCAACGTCGCGGCTGAAGCCGCATAGCGGACGATCCGCTGACGCCGCCGAGCCCCGGCAGCTTGCCAGGGGTCTCTGCCACATTGCAGGTCTAATCGAACGACGGCGGCCGCTGCCCGCGCCACCAACGATCTTAGCTGTTTGTTGGACCGATAATTCGTCGTGGATGGCAGAATTGGCGCGCCGGTTCTTGCAGCGACCCCGGGCCTCTTGACGGTCAAGATCTACAAACCCATATCGCCGCTGAGCTTGGGCCGCTGTCGGCACCAAGCCGTTGCCTGAACTCAATTGTTCGTTCGATTGGAGGACGTTATGAACGATCGCATGTTCGACAGCCCTGTTTTCGTGAAGAGCGGAGACAGCCTCATCCAGGAAATCGCGTGCCTGGAAGATGCCCTGGAATTTCTTTACGCGTGGCCCAAGAACAGGCGCGGAACCATCTTTGAAACGGCACTTCGTGCCTGCCAGCGGGCATTCGACAGCGGCTATCCGCTGACTGCCGCCAGAGATGCCTTTAGCGGTTTCGCAAGGTCGGTCAAAATTCTCGAGGACGTGAGTATGCCCTTGCCATGGATGACCGGCAAAGGCGGCCGCGGCGGCGGACTGACTGTTTGAAAGTTTCGCGATTATGGGAGTTCGCGATGCTTTCCAAACCTTTCGAGAAACCCCTTCGCGTTTGGGTCGGACTGGGCTTTCCCCGGCAACTGAACACCGTCGTCGATGCCTATCAGTTCGCGACCGACTGGTGCGGCAATAGCCCGGAGCAGAAAGCGGCTATCCGTGCCTGCAAGGCGGCTTTGGCCGGTGATGTCGACGCGGAAACCGCACGAGGCGTTTTCGCCGCATTCGCGCGCAAGAAGGATATCCTTGTCGAGGACGGACCAATCCCCCTCGCGATAGAAAAAGCTCGGCCGTCAGATTACCGATGAGGATCGGGGCGCGCCCCGCGACCGCTGTCGGGGCGCCTCACAGCGTGCCGCATGTCATCCGGTCCGCCCCTTGGCACTGGATCGTTGGCCTCGAATGAACGCCCACCAGTCGCGGGAATGATGCGCGTTCAAACAGTTGACGATGAAGGGACTCAAATATCCGTCAAACCGTCCCCCAACCACCAACGGCGGGCCAAGGTTTCACTGCTTGGACCAAAGCGGCGCTGCGTGCGACTTCAGTCCCAAGTGAGTTGTATGTCGCGGCCGGGCCAGCCTGCCTTCCCGGTTTCCAGCAAGTGCCTCATGCGCAACCTTCGTGGAGGAATATCGGCTAGATGGAACCTCGATCCTGATTGTCTGTTCATTGGAAGGCGGGCCAACATGACCAGATCGTCGCTTCATCTTCTCAAGGGTGCAGGGTATCTGATTTCCACAGTGAGCGTGGCGCTGCTGGCGATCGTCAGCTGGGACAGTGCCTCGAAAAGTCCGTTGTTGATTGCTTGTCTGCTCGGCGGAGCCGCTACCTCGGTTATCGGCATGTTCTGCCGCTGGCTGTCCTACGAAATCGAGAAACGGCAGGAAGAACGGCGGTAAGGCACGAGCCTGGCGACGAGGTCGTATCAGCCTGAGCGGCGCAAGACCCGCGTGACAAGCAGAGTGATCAGGCTGCCGAGGACAATCCACAGGACGATCCCGCCGCCGGATGCCCGAGGCGCCGCCGCGCCGACACTTGCACCAGCGTCGGCCGGCATCGTCGTCTCGGGTTTGGCTACTTCTTCGGCATGGTGCAGCGCAGCCCGGTCGGTTGCATTCGCAACGACCGGCGCGAGGTCGCGCCGGCTGCCGCGCCGTACCGAATAGGCGCGGGTAATCTCGGCGCCGAAAAGAAAAATCTGTGCCGAGTAATAAACCCAGACCAGCACCACCATCAGCGCGCCCGCCGCTCCGTAAGACGTCGCTATGGCGCTGGTGCCGATGTACCAGCCGATCAGCGATTTGCCGATGGTGAAGAGCAGCGCCGTGACCGCGGCGCCGATGCCGACATCGCGCCATTTGAGCGTGCGGTCCGGCAGGACCTTGTAGATCGCGGCGAAGAGCAGCGCGATCAATGCGAAGGAGACGACCGTGTTGATGCCGCTGACGATCAGCGTTCCAAACGGCAGGCTGCGGTTAATGACTTCGCCAAGCGCGGCGATTGCGGTGCTGGCTGCAAGCGACACCAGCAGCAGGAAGCCGAGCGCCGCCACAAGTCCGAGGCTCACCGCCCTCGCCCGCACCAGGCGCGAAAACGACACGCTGGTGGGCTTGACCTTCCAGATCTCGTTCAATGTCTGCTGCATCTCGCCGAAGACGCCGGACGCGGTGATTAAAAGCGTGACCAGCCCGATCAAGGCGGCCAAAGTACCGGACCCGCGCTGCGAGGCGGTCTCGACCGTTGCCTTGAGAAGATCAGCGCTCTGCGGTCCCATGACGCCCGATATCTGTGCCGAGAGCGCCAGTTGCGCGGCATCGTTGCCGATGACGAACCCGGCGATCGCGACCACGATCAGCAGGATCGGCGCCAGCGAGGTGGTGGCGTAGAAGGCCATCGCCGCGCCGTGGCTCAGCGCATTGTCGGCAATATAGCCGGAGACGCTTTCCTTGAGGATTGTCCAGCCTTCGTTGGCCCAGCGCGGCATCTTCTTCCTCTATTTTGGGCGTGGATCCTTGAGGTCGGCTCCGATGGTGGGGAATTCCCCTGCCCGGCGCCTCGCCACCGCTTCGGCCAGGGCTAGCGCGGCGTTGGTTACTTCAACCTGAACGTCCTTGTCAGCGTCGAGCTCGTCATGGCTGGTTGCATAGGGCTTCCAGTAGCCAATATAGCGGTCGAGTTCGGCAATCTCGCCGACGGGATCGAGCTTCATCGAACGCAGCCAGTCGGCAAGCGCATGCCGCACGTTCGCAGCGCCTTCCGTATCGCCATGAACGACAACCGAAAACAACCGGCCTTCGAGATGGCGGGGATAGCTCCAGCCAGCGAGTTCGGCTTGCTTGGCAAGCGCTGCATCCTTGCCCTGCGTCAAAGACGGATCGGGATTGCCACCGTCAGCGCAGACCAGCCGGTCCATCATCAACTTCACCGGCGAGGAGGTCTGGTACCAGTTGACGGGCGTGACGATCATCACGCCATGCGCCTCGACCCAAAGGGGATAAATGTCGTTCATCCAGTCGTGCACCTGGCCGAGCGAATGGTTCGGATAGCACGAGCACGGCCAGTGGCAGAGCGCCGCCGCTGTCGAGAAGCAGGCCTTGCAAGGGTAGATCCTGCGGCCATATTCGGAAGCGAGCCGCGACAGATCGAGCACTTCAACGGAAAAGCCCGGCCTGCCGGCAATGGCGCGGCGCGCCAGTTCGACGAGACGAAAGCTTTTCGACATTTCGCCCGGGCAAGTATGCTCGCTGCGTGAGGAGCCGTTGATGATCAGGATGCGCGAGGGTGCAGTTCTGTCCTCGTGGCGCCGTTGCGCGGCCTTGACCGCATCGTGAGCGGCGATCCATTCGACGGAGAGATCGTAGCTTGGGTCGTGAAAACCCTCCCCCGCTTTGCGGGTCACCGGACTTTTGCGTTCCTCGCTATAGGCCTGCCAAGCGATTTCGGCCAGCCTGCCTATGGCTTCGGCCTCCGGCTCGAAGGCCGGATCGTAGAACAGCTTCCTGTAGCGTTGCTTGAACTCGCTCTCGCCGAGACGCGGGCTGGGCATGCCCTTGCGCGGTTCGACGCCGCCACCGTTTAATTCCGTATCCACTGCCATGTACTGCCCCAAGCTCGGAGCGGGCCGGGTGGGACAAGAGCTCGACTGCCTTTTCGTTGGCCAGGGCGGGAAGCCGGAGAAACCAGCCCTGTTCTCTTTGCCACCAGGTCCGGCTGACGCGGCCCGCAAGTCACAATCCTGTGCCGGCGCGATGGTTCCGGCCGCCTGTCGATGCGTGGCCGCGCACGACCAATGCTGAAGCCTAGGCAAAGCAATGGCGTTCAACTAGCCTCAGGCCGGGATCAGGGACGTGTGGGGGCATGCGATGAAGGTCAACGTCGTCTACGCGCATCCGGCGCGCGACAGCTACCTGGCGTCGCTGCACCGGCGTGTCGTGGAGGTCCTGAAGGCCAGGGGCGACGAGGTCGTCGACTTCGATCTCTATGCCATGAAATTCGACCCCGTCATGCAGGTCGATGAGTTGAAGGGGCATGCCGGTCCGTCGCCCGCGCCGGCGGATCTGCAGGTCTACATCGACGCACTGCAATGGGCGGAAGCGTGCGTGTTCTGCTTCCCGACCTGGTGGTCGGGCATGCCCGCTGTTCTCAAGGGATATTTCGACCGCGTGTGGCGGGCCGGGCGTTGCCTTCGAGCTGCCGACGGATGGCGGCACGATCAAGCCGGCGCTTCTGAACATCCGCCGGATGGGCGTGGTCACCACCTTCGGCTCGCCGTGGTGGTACACCAGGCTCTATATGCAGGACCCGGGCAGAAAGGTGCTTTTGCGCGGCTTGAAATCCATGTGCGGACGCACGCAGAAACACCTCTATCTGGCGAAATACTCCGTGGAAAACATCACCCGCGAGGAGCGGGAAAAATTCGCTCGCAAGGTGGAGCGGCGGTTCGAACGATTTTGAGCGGGTCCGTCGTCGGAATTTGCAATCAGAAACAATGGGTTTATATTTAGCTGACTAAGTGATTCATGGCGCGGTGAACCGATGGCCAAGAAGAAGCACAGACGGCCGGCTTCCACTGTTTCGGCGGCTTCCGAGGCCGAGATCCTCGAAGCGGCTTACTTTGCCCGCAAATGCGGCCTCACGCGCGAGGAGGCATTGCAGATGATACGCGAGGCCCACAACTTGCCGGCCGCCAAGGCGACCGAGGGCGAGAAGCGCAAGCATTGAACCCTTGTTGTTGAAGACGGCCTCATTGGCCGGTCTGCGGCGGAATTTCGCCCGGCTTGATCACCGGCATGTCGCTGCCTGTCGGGGGCGGCGGCGTCGCGTTCTTGTCGCCGGTCGGCGGCGGCTTCAGCACGCCGCCGCAATTGCCGAGTTTTTTCGACAGCTCATCCGTGTCGGCCTGCTGCTTCTGTTTCTGCTGCTGGTCGTTGGCGTCGGGCTTGGCCTGGCAGTTCTGCGCCTGCTGATCGTTCGGCTGGGCGGCATTCTGGGCCACCGCCGGCAGGGCCGGAATCAGGGTGACTGCAATGAGAAGCGCTTTTTTCATGAGATCCTCCTCATGGGTGTCAGTAACCCCCGATGATCGGCAGGATTTCGCCGGTGATGTAGCTCGAGCATTGCGGCGAGGCCAGGAACACATAGGCCGGCGCGATCTCCTCCGGCTGGGCGGGCCGCTTCATCGGCGTCTTGGCGCCGAACTGCGAAACGTCTTCCGCTTGTTTTTCGGATGGGTTGAGCGGCGTCCAGACCGGACCCGGTGCCACCGCATTGACGCGGATGCCCTTCGAGATGAGGTTGCCGGAGAGAGCGCGGGTGAAGGCGTGAATGCCGCCCTTGGTCATCGAGTAGTCGACCAGTTCCTTCGAACCCTCGATGCCGGTGACCGAACCCGTGTTGATGATGGCAGAACCCGGCGCCATGTGCGGCACAGCTTCCTGAGCCATATGGAAATAGCCGTAGAGATTGGTCTTCAGCGTGGTGTCGAAATGCTCCTCGGTCAGATCGGCGAAATCGGCCGAGTGGATTTGAAAGGCAGCATTGTTGACCAGCACGTCGAGCTTGCCGAAGGCCTTGAGTGTCTCAGCCACCGCCTTGCGGCAGAAGGCGCGTTCGGCGACATCGCCGCGCAAGGTGATGCAGCGCCTGCCCTCCGCCTCGATCGCATGCTTAGTCGCCTCGGCATCGCGGTCCTCGCTGAGATAGGCGATGGCGACATCGGCACCCTCGCGTGCGAACAGCACGGCCACAGCGCGGCCGATGCCGGAATCGCCGCCGGTGATCAGCGCGACCTTGTCCTTGAGCTTGCCCGACCCTTGCCAGAAGGGCGCATCATAAAGCGGCGCGGGCTCGATCGCCCATTCCTCACCGGGCTTGGGATGATGCTGCCTGGGGAAAGGCGGCGTGGGGTATCTGCGCGCGCCGGCCTGCATGGCGCCCGGCGCTTCCGGCTTCGGCTTGCTGCGGTCCGTGGCATCGACCTTGCGCTGCACGCCGCGCTGCCTGTTCGCGGCCTTCGCCGTGTCTGTCTTCTTGGCGGTCGCTGATTTTCTGGCTGTGTCGGTTTTCGTTCGGCTGCTGGTCGGCATGGTCATCTCCTTTCGGAGGACAACGCATGCCAACGGAAAAGGTTGGCCCTTGGATCGCCGCACCTCGCCAAGATGCCTGCGCGTACATCAAAGTTAAATGCGGCCGCCTGGCCGCGGTGCTAACGCTTGGTCGCTGGGGGACTCTTCAGGAGGAGTCCACATGGACGTTCGAACTCTCATCGGCAGTCTCTCGGCCGCAATGCTGCGCCGGCGCGCTGCAGCGCCACCGGTCCCCGTCAGGGTGATCCGCGCTTCGCTGGCCGAGGTGCCGCTCAGGCCGCGCCCACGTCCGCCGCACCGCCCGGCGCCGCCGGCCCGGCCCGCGAGCAATATGTAGCCTCGGATTTGCAGCCTCGGACCAGTCGGCCGGATGCAACCGACTGCCGAAGTCATCGTTTACTGCCATCCGCAATTTTTACGGTGAAACATGAAATCCATGCGTACGAACAGCCCGCTTTTTGTCCTCGCCGCCGCCATGATCACGGCCGCGCCCTTTGTCGGTCTTGCCTGGCGCACGCGCGAATGGCTCGGATGGTGAAAGACCGATGAGCCGTTTCCTGCCCCTCACGATACGCTTCGTCAGCGGCGGCACGATGGTTGTCACCACCGTCGCCGAGGCCAAGAAGGCGCTCGGAGGCGCGTGGAAGAACAAGGAGGCGCCAGCCTATCTCGAAGCGGCCCGGCTGGTGGACGACGCGATCGCCGGCACCTGCCGTCCGGCCATCGCTTTTGCCGCCTTCAAGAAGGTCGCCGCGCAGCAGGGCCTGCTGAGGCCTGCCCAGCCGAGTGCCGCACTTACCATGCTGGACGAGTTGTGGTCGCGCTCCAAGACTCCGCGCAGCTAGATGCCTATCTCGGCTCGCGCGTCATGCTGAGATAGGTTGGATCGAATTCGGCAATCGCAACCAGCCGCTCCCATTCGAGGATCGTGATCATATGGTTCGTCCAGCTGACCACGTTCATGCGGCGCAGCGTGCCGATGACCCGGTTCATATGGACGACGGAGAGGCCGAGCACGTCGGCGAGCTCGGCCTGCGACAGCGGCAGATGGAAGCTCATCTCGCGCGTCTTTTTCACCACCTGCAGCCTGACGAACAGCTCGCATATCAAATGCGCGAGATGGGAGGTCTTGGAGCGCCGGCCCATGGCCACGATCCATTCGCGATGGATGGCGCCATCGACCAGCGTGTCCAGCCACAACAGCCGGGTAAGGTGCGGCGCCTGCTCGGTAATCGTCTTGAGCTTGCTATGCTCCGCTGCGGCGACGTGGCAGGGAGATAGCGCGACGATGCCATGGTCCATCGTCTTCAGCAAAAACGCATGAAGGTCGACGAAATCGCCCGCGACCTGCAGCGAGGTGAACTGGCGGCCGCCATGCTCCAACACCTTGTAGCGGGCGGCAAACCCGTCGATGATGAGCGTGCTGTAGGTCGGCCGCGTGCCTTCCGTGACGATATCCTCGCCGGCGGCGACGTATCTTTCGAGCGGCATGGCGCCGGCGAGCAGTGCCTTCTCTTCTTCTGACAGCGCGTCATGCTGGCCGAGGTTGAGGTAAAGCGATTCCAGCATCCGCGGTTCTCCATGCGCAACAGCTAACGCCGCAGGGCTGGGCCGGTTGCATGCGGCCGCGCAGCAAGGGCCGGTGCGCCGCGGATTCCCCTGAGGATCAACTGCTTGGAACCATGATCGGGGCCAGGGATTGAACTTGCCAAACGCCCGGAGTGCTTCACCGATGGAACGCTATTATTTCGACCTCCATAACGCCGAGCATGGCCAGATTGACGACCACGGGCAGCTTTTTGCCGACCGCGAGCGTGCCCGTCTTGAGGCGTTGCGCATCCTGCACGACATTGCCCGCGACGAGGCGCCCGGGACCGAACAGTTGAAGATCACCGTGAAGCTGCGCACCGAGAAGGAGCAGATATTCGAGGCGTCGCTGACGCTGGACTCGGCCTGGAAGTGAGGCCTTTGCCATCAGCATCGCATCCCGCCGGAGCCAAGCATGTTCGCCGATTTTGACACATTGGAAGTAGACACCGGCGAGGCGCGTATCTTCGTCCGCCATGGCGGCAGCGGGCCCGGCCTGCTCCTGCTGCACGGCTTTCCCGAAACGCATGCGATGTGGCGCGACGTGGCGCCCAGCCTGGCGCGGGATTTCAGCGTCGTCTGTGCCGATCTGCGCGGTTATGGGCAAAGCTCCTGCCCGCCATCGGCCACCGACCATGCGCCCTACGGCAAGCGCGCCATGGCCGCCGACATGGCGGCGCTCATGGGGGACCTCGGCTTCCAACGTTTCCTGGTCGCCGGCCATGATCGCGGCGGGCGCGTCGCCTACCGGCTGGCGCTCGATCATCCGGACCGCGTCGAGAAGCTCGCCGTGCTCGACATCGTCCCTACCGCCGAGGTCTGGGACCGGGCCGATGCCAGGCTGGCGCTAGGCTTTTGGCCATGGTCGCTGCTGGCGCAGCCCGAGCCGCTGCCGGAGACGATATTGGCGGCGACGGCCGAAGCAATCATCGACAATGCGCTTTCCGGCTGGGGATCCGCCGCCGACGCGTTCCCGCCCGGCGTGCGGCAGGCTTATGTCGATGCGCTGCGCGATCCGGCGCATATCCACGCCATCTGCGAAGAGTATCGCGCGGCGGCTTCGCTCGACCGGCTGCACGACCATGCGGACCGCGAGGCCGGCCGGCGTATATCCTGCCCCGTGCTGGCGCTGTGGAGCGAGCATGGCGCGCTGGCCGAATGGTATCGGGACGAAGACGGACCGCTGGGCATATGGCGGAACTGGGCCGACGATGCCAGCGGCGGGGCGATGCCCGGCGGCCATTTCTTTCCGGAGGAATCGCCGATCGAAACGGCGGCCACGCTCGACGCCTTCTTTTCCGGAAGATAGAGACGATCCTTTCCGGCAGATAGCGCCGGCCGGCCAAGCGGCCGGTCGGCCTGGCTCACCTCAGCATCAGCCAGAGCAACGGCAGGGCCGCCAGGCCGATCGCCATTGTGATGAGCGCGGCATGGCCGAGACGCTCTGCGCGCCTGGCAATATCGGCGACCTCGTCCTCGTCATTGATGATGTCGAGGAACGAAAGATCGGCAAGGGTGGTACGCTGGTTGTCATTGGCAGGCAGGCTTTCGGCATCCTGCCGAGCGGGCTTTGCAGAGATATAGGTCAAAACGTCGTCTCGCTCCGAGGTCGGCTGCGCGGCCTTCTGTTTATGGATAACGGTGCCCGCCGGAATTGCGCGGGGCTGACCGGCGGGCACCATGATAGCCGGCGATGGAGGGGGCTTTCTCGTCGGCCGCTCACCAATTCGCAAAAGGAGGTTTGGTTGCACAAGCCAGCCCAATGCGCTGGCCGGATCGGACTTCAGTCTGACGAGTCACAAAATGTTTCGACCGGAACATCGGTTGCCGACGCCTGTTGCCCTTACTCAGGGATGTTGGACGCGTCCTTGAATTCACCCTCAAGAAAAATCCGAATTAACGGAGAATTCGATATGCCCAATCAAGGCGGAACCCACGAACAGCACGTCAAGGCCGGCCAGCAGAGCCACAAGAACCGCGAAGACCAGCATCGCGGCAGCGGGCAGCAGCAGGCCGAGGACCGCAACATGGGTCAGCGGAGCGCCGGCCAGCACCGAGGTGGCAGCGGCAACTTCGCCGAAGACCGCCAGCGCGCCTCCGAGGCCGGCCGTAAAGGCGGTCAGCGCTGAATTCAAATGGCGTCCGTGTCCTTCACGGACGCCATTTCATCTGCCCGCGGGATCTCCCCCGCGATGGAACTTCTGCCCCGCCCTCCAGTTCCTCTTCAGTCGGTTGCCCAGGCTGCCGCCGCAGGATGTTTGAACGGAGGCATCAATGTCGCTGCAAACGCTTCATCCCGAACAGGTCGATGAGACCCGCATGCAAGCCTACTCGACCTTCGGTCCGTTGCTGATCCAAGCTCTGGCGCAGAAACTTGGGCACTGCCAGGGCATGCGCGAGTTGGACAAGCTCGAACAATCGCTTGTTCGCCTGGTCGAGGAGACCGACGTCGCCGCCCCGCACGGCGAGGAGATGAAGGAATTCGCCGTCGAACTCGTCGTGTCGACGCTGCGCAATGTGCGCGAGCATCCCGACGCCAAGCAAGATCTGGAAGAGATCGAGGGACGTCGCGCCGAAGGCCGTTCGGAAGACCCGGATACGCTGGAGGAGCAGTTGCAGTCCGGCCTTGAGGACTCCTTTCCGGCAAGCGATCCGCCGGCCGTGGTCTCGACCGCGATCACCGGCGGCTCGAAGGACATCGTCGGCACCGACGAGGTGCTGCGCCGCAAGAAGGAAGCACGCCGCAGGCAGTCCCAGACGGCGAACTGATACGGCGGAAATCGAAGGAGGCCTGCGATGACCCAGGCGAACGACAATATACCGAACCGGCCGGGCGCCGCCGATGCGACGGCGACCGGCAATTTGCCGACCAAGGGCGGCGACGATCCCGACGTACGCTTCCTGGCGGAGAACACCGATCTGTCGCCAAAGCAGGCGCGCGAACTGATCCGCGAGCACGGGCACGACCGCGACAAACTCTTGAAGATTGCACGGACCATGAAAGCGGAAGGCTGACGGATCTCCAAGGATGGAGGCCAAACGGCTTTCTCGAAAGCGAGGTTAAGATGAGCAATTCACCCAATACCGGACGTCCCGGAACCTCCGATCAATGGCCGCGCTGGGAAGGCCCGAAGGCCAACAAGCCGCGCGGCTATCTGCCGGCCAAGGATGATCCCGACGAGGATCGCGACGCGGCCGACGAGAACAACAAGGATCCGCAACGGGCCGACCTCGGCGACGTCGCCAAGAAAAAGGGTTCCTGAGACTCTCATTCACTCAGCGCAACAAGGAGCAGGACAATGCCACGCGGAGATAAATCGAAATACACCGACAAGCAGGAACGCAAGGCCGACCATATCGCCGAAGGGTACGAGAAGCGCGGCGTGTCCGAGAAGGAAGCCGAGCGCCGCGCCTGGGCGACGGTCAACAAGGACGACGCCGGCGGCAAGAAGGCAGGCGGCTCCGGCCGCGGCAAGCACACCGGCCATCCGGCGGCGCATAAGGGCGGGAAGGCTGGCGGCAAGGCGTCGGGCGAGCGATCCGCGGCCGCGCGCTCCGCTTCCGCGAAGAAGGCAGCGGCCACGCGCAAGCGCAACGCGGAGCACCACGCCCATCATTAAGGACTTTGCCTTCTCCCCTTCTTGTGGGAGAAGGCAAGAGCCTCACAGCGGCATCTCCGAGGTCTGCTTGATCGTCTGGCTTGGCACATCCGTCTTGACGTTCTGCACGCCCTTGATGCGGCTCAGATGCTCCGACTGGAAGCGGCGGTAGTCGTCGATGCCGGCCGCCACGATCCGCACCATCGCGTCGCAGTCGCCCAGCATCAGATAGCACTCCATCACTTCGGGGAATTTCGCCACCTCGGCGGCGAAATGCTCGATCGTGTCCTCATCCTGCTGCTTCAGCCAGATGCGGGTGAAGAAGGTCTGGCCGCGGCCGATCTTGGCCGGGTTGAGCACCGCGACGTAGCGGTCGATGACGCCGGCCTCCTCCAGTAGCTTGACGCGCCGCAGGCAAGGCGACGGCGAGAGGCCGACTTCCTTGGCTAGAACGTTGTTGGCCATGCGTCCGTCGCGCTGCAAGGCGCGCAGGATGCGCCTGTCGATCTCATCCAGCTTCATGGTGTCAGATTCCAATCTTTTTTCTGAATGCGCCATTCAATGCCAAATCTTGGCAGGAACGACGCATATTCGCAACCCGATTGCGAGGCAATTCGGCTATGGTGTCCCACCGATAGCAACCCACAACCGAGCGGGAGAACGGCGGCCGCGAGGCCAGCCGAAAGCAAAGCCATGAGCGTTTCCGAGATCGCCCTCGCCGAGGGTCAAAGCGCCGATGGACGCGGCGGCGAGTTCCGACGCGGGCTCGCCGCTTCGACGCCGGTGCTGCTCGGCATCATCCCCTACGCGCTGGTGCTCGGCGCGCAGGCCGCGCAGAAGGGCCTGAGCGTGGCCGAGGTGCCGCTGATGACCGGCCTCAACTTCGCCGGCGGCTCAGAATTCGCCGCGATCCAGCTCTGGACTTCGCCGCCGCATATCCTGTTGATCGCCGCCATCACCTTTCTGGTCAACAGCCGGCATTTCCTGATGGGCGCCGCACTCGCGCCGTTCATCAACCATCTGCCGAAGCGGCAGGTTTTTCCGGCGCTGTTTCTGATGTGCGACGAGAGCTGGGCCGTAGGCCTCGCGGATGCGCGGCGGCGCGCCGACGTCGGCATGCGGCCGGCCTTCAGCCTGGCCTTTTATCTGGGCGCCGCGCTGCCCTTCTATCTCGCCTGGGTGGCGTTTACGACCTGCGGCGCGGCACTCGGGCCGGTGCTTGGCGACGTCGAGACCTACGGTTTTGCCTTGGCTTTCCCTGCTGTCTTCCTGGTGTTGCTTCGGGGCATGTGGACGGGCTTTGCCGCGGCGCGGCCCTGGCTGGTCAGCCTGGCGGTGGCGGCGCTCACCTATCTCGTCGTGCCCGGCGCCTGGTATGTGGCGGCCGGTGCGCTGTCCGGCCTGGTGGCCGCGTGGTTCCTGGCAGGTGAGAGATGATCGATCCGATGACCGTGCTCGCCATCCTGGCGATGGCCGGCGTGACGTATCTCACCCGCGTCGGCGGCTATGTGGTGCTGAGGAACCGCGCGCTCGGCCCGCGCGCCACGGCGGTGATGGAAGCCGCGCCCGGCTGCGTGCTGATCTCGGTGATCGCTCCGGATTTCGTCTCGAAGAATCCGGCCGATCTGGCGGCGCTTGCAATCACGGTGCTGGCGGCGACACGGCTGTCGATGCTGCCGACGGTGGTGATCGGGGTGGCTTCGGCGGGCATGCTGAGATGGCTGATAGGCTAGCTGCCTCAGCCGCCGTAAAGCCCGAGCTCGTCCAGCTGGATCGATGCGGCGTCGCCTTCGCCAGGTCCGTCCGCATGCTGCTTCAACGCGGCATCCAGCCTTTTGCTATCGCTGCCTCGCGGATCGGCTATCGCGTCGACGAGCCTATCGAGAGAAACGCCAAGCTGGTCCAGGCCAAGCTGTCTCTCGATCTCGGCGATCGCCGACGGCGATTGCCGTTTCAACGCTTCGACGGCGTTCTTGATCGCCGTACCGTAGGACGACACTGACTCATATTCGGCCTGATCGATGCGGAACTCATTGCCCGCACGTTCCATCAGTCGGACCTTCGTCGCCGTGATATTGAGGTTGTCGAGGCTGAACTTGGATGCTGGGGCCGTGGGCTCCGCCTGCATGAGCGGCGAAGCCGCGGCGCCGACGGCGCTGTGGCTACTGGCAGCCGGCCTGGCCGTCGGCAACAAGCGCTGCGGCTGCAGGGTCACAATGGCGATGTTGACGGTCGAGGACATTACGGGTCTCGCAGGCGGCCCTCCGTCATGGTTCGGACGCCGGACAGTCGAGCCAAGACGTCATGTCCCGAGCAAAGCGTTTCACAGGCAATTAGCCCAGTTGTCCTAAGAGTTCGATAGAAGGATGGCTCACCTTTTAACGATGGGCGCGTTATCACCCCAAGAGTCAGTCGTCCCCGCCGCCGTCGTGGCCGCCGCTGTCTGCGCCGCCGTCATGGCTGGCACCGTCCCCGCCTTCGTGATCGCCATCATGATCGTCGCCGTCATGATCGTCGCCCTGATGATCGCCGTCCTGGTCGCCTTCATGCGAGCCGGTAGCGGCGCCGTCGCCCTTGTGCCCGGCCTCATCATTGTCGGCGGCTTCATTGTCGTCGCTGACGCTGGATGTATTGACCTGATCGTCGTCAGGGTCGGCTGCGGACGCCGCCGTCAACCCGCCGCCATTGTCGGAGCCCGCATAGGACGACTGCGTGGCGAAGATGCCGAGCAGGCCGATTGCAGTTGCCGCAAACAAGGGAAGGGTTTTCATCCACGCGCTCCGGTCCGTTTTGTGAGATCGGATCATCGTCGCGCCGGATTACGACGCCCTTAAATGAGTGATTGCAATTTTAGGAACGTCTTATTTTTGTGCCGACCTAGCATGCGGCCGCGACGGTGACGCAGTGCCGCTTACGGCTCTCGCCACGATCGCCTCCAGCGGCTCGGGCCGGTGCAGGAGATAGCCCTGGCCATAGGCAACGCCCATGTCCATGAGAATATCCAGCGCGTTCCTGTCCTCGACCTTCTCTGCAACCACGGCAGCACCCATCGAGCGGGCGATACCGGTGATCGCCGAAACGATCTCGCGGTCGAACCGGCTTTCGGCGATGTGCTCGACGAAGGAGCCGTCGATCTTGATAGCATCGACGGGGAAGCGCCTGAGATATTCGAACGAACTCATCCCGGCGCCGAAATCGTCGAGGCTGACGCGGCAGCGGCGTTGCCTGGCCTTGCGCACGAACTCGGCCGCGGCATCGAAATTGGTGACGGCGGCGGTTTCGGTGATCTCGAAGCCGATGGCCGGGGCCGACGCGCCGCCGTCGGCGATGGCCTCGTCGACGAAATCCCAGAGCTGCGGATCGGAAAGCGTCTGCGCCGACAAATTGAAGTCGAGCGAGATGGCGCCCGCGCGCATCGCCTCGCCGTGGCGCGTCAGCGCGGTGCGGATGATCCAGCGGTCGAGCCGGGCGGCAAGGCCGAAGCGTTCGGCGACCGGCATGAAATCGCCGGGCGGGATCATCTTGCCGTTGCGGGCCTCGAGCCTGGCCAGCACCTCGACGTGGCGGCTATCTTCCCATGGCTGGCCGAGCCGATGGATTTGCTGACCGAACAGCTTCAACCGGCCGTCCTCCATCGCATCGACAAGGTCCGCGGCCAACCGTGCGGCATTGAGGCCGGCGCCCGACGTCGTTTCCGGCGAGAACACCGCGAAGCGGTCCCGGCCGCCGGCCTTGGCGGCGTAGCAGGCATCGTCGGCGCAGGCGAGCGCGTCGGCCACGCTCATGTTGGGGTCGCGCACGAAGGCGATGCCGATGCTGGCGGCAAGCCTGCGCGAGGTGACGGCAGTGCCGATATCGGCGTCGCGCACCGCGGCAAGCACCGCGCGGGCAAGGTGCTCGGCACAGGCGTCATTGCAGTTCGGCACCAAAAGCGCGAATTCGTCGCCGCCGAGGCGCGCCGCCTGCGCCGACGCGGGCAGGCTGGCGAGGATGCCCGCCGCGACGCTCTTCAGCGCGAGGTCTCCGGCGGCATGGCCGGCATAGTCGTTGAGCGCCTTGAAGTAGTCGAGATCGACATAGAACACGGCAAGCGGCAGCCGCCCGGCCATGGCAATGTTCTCGGCAAGCAGCCGGTCGAAGGCCGAACGGTTGAACAACCCAGTCAGCGCGTCGTGACGCGCGGCGAAGGCAAGCTCCTCGGCGCGCGTCTTCTCCTCGGTGATGTCGCGTACCGTGCCCAAAATCTGGCCGGCCGAGCCGACGCCGGCAATGAAACGCACCAGCGACTCGAGATGGCGGACCTGGCCGTCAGGCAGGACGATCCGGTATTGCGAGGCGACGACGCTGTTCGAGCCGGGGGCGATCAGATGCGCTCGCTCGGTAGCTTCCTTGTCGTCGGGATGAAGGTAGGTGTGCCAGAGGTCGGCCGTCACCTCATCGGTATCGGCAATCAGGCCGAAGATCTCGCGCGTGCGCGCGTCCCAATAGCTCTTCTTCGTACCGATATCGTGGTGCCAGATGCCCGTGCCGCTGGCGGCAATCGCGAGGCGGAAGCGGATGTTGACCTGCTCGAGCGCCGCCTCGGCCTCTTTCTGCCGGGTGATGTCGGTCTGCACGCCCATCATCCGAAGCGGCTTGCCGTCGGCGTCGCGCTCGACAATGCCGCCGCGGTCGAGCACCCAGACCCAGTGGCCGTCCTTGTGGCGCAGGCGCAGCTCCGTCTCGATGGAATCGACGAGGCCCGCAATATGCCGGTCGCCGCTTTCCTGCGCGCGCCGGCGATCGTCGGGATGGGTCAGCTTCAGCCAGAGATCGGACGTGTTGGCGAGCTCGTTCGCCTCATAGCCCAACATCTTCGACCAGGTCGGCGAATAGTAGCAATCGCCGGTCGACAAATTCCAGTCCCATAGGCCGAGATGAGCGCGATCAAGCGCCAGCGCCCAGAACTTACCGTTGCGTTTATCGTCGTCCGCCATTCTTTGTTCTTGCCATCCCGTCCCGGCAATATTGCATGAAAGCAGAGAAAAAAGGGTTACCGGGAGTGGTTCAGTTAGTCTCCCCCCAAGAGGGGGAGATGGCCGGCAGGCCAGAGGGGGGCGTGAAGGATCGCGGCGTTGATTTTGTTGGGGTAGAGCTGGTCGCTACCGGCTTGGCTGTGACTGCAAAAAAACTGAAACGCCGGTGGGACAGCGCCCCCTCTGGCCTGCCGGGCATCTCCCCTCTTGGAGGGAATTTAGCGCTCGACCGCCGTCGCCGATCGCCTAGCCACTGCGAACCTTCTTCGCACCACCGTCGCAACTTTTCCTGGAATTGCTCTCAGGCAGTCTGCAGGAACACCTCTGCCGGCGCCATCCCGACCAGCTCGGCAAACCGGCCATGGTCGGTGGCGCCCTCCGAGTTGACGACGAGCACGCGGGAGCCGGCATCGAGACCTAACGCCGCGCGCATCTGCCCGTCGCCCACAGCGCGGACCAGTCCGGCGAGCCCGACGCCGCCGCTCTCGCCGGAGACGATGGCCGGATCGTTGCCCAAGGGCTGCGCCAGCCGCTTCATTACGGCGACTGCGTCCTCTTCTTCGACCGTCATGAAGGCGTCGCCGACGCGCGCCAGCACGCGCCAGGCGACCAAGGACGGCTCGGCACATTCGAGCATCGTCATCACGGTCGGCTGCTGCTGGGCGATCGTCACCGGACGTCCGGCCTCAGCCGAGGCGTAGACGCAAGCCGAGCGCCGCGGCTCGACCACCACGGCTTTCGGCCGCCTGGAGCCAAGCATGACCGCCACATGGCCGGCGATCGCCGCCGCGAAGCCACCGACGCCGGCCTGCAGGAAGACATGCGTCGGTGGCTCGGCCAAGCGCCGCAGCGTCTCGCGCACGATCACCGTGTAGCCCTGCATGACCAGTCCGGGGACGCGCTCATAGCCGAGCCAGGACGTGTTGGAGACGATCTTCCAGCCGCGCTCGGCACCGACGCGGGCGACTTCGCGCACCGCATGGTCATAGCCGCCCTCGACCTCGACAATCTCGGCGCCGAAGCGAGCGATGGCCGCGACACGCTCGCGGCTTACGCCAGCATGGACGTAAATCACCGAACGCGCGCCGACGAGGCCGGCCCCCTGCGCCACCGAACGGCCATGGTTGCCATCCGTTGCGCAGCAGAATGTCATCTGAGCAGCGATGGCGCGCAGCTTGGGATCGTTGATCTCGCCGATATCGACATCGCGCCCGAAGCGTTTGCCCGCCTCCTCCAGCACCAGTCGCATGACGGCATAGGCGCCGCCCAGCGCCTTGAAGCTGCCAAGGCCGAGACGCTGGCCTTCGTCCTTGACATAAAGCGCCGCGACGCCGAGGTGATCGGCCAGCGCCGGCAAGGCGTGCAGCGGCGTTTCGGCATGATCGTCGCGCGCCTTGAGGTAACGCTCGGCCCGCTCGCCCCCCGCGATGCCGAGCGACTCGGCATCGGCGGCAATCAACGGCTGGTTGTGTTCGGGACGTTGGTTGAGAAGCAACATGCTAGTCTTCCTGCGAGGCACTGAACTCTGTCGGCGGGCGCGATTCGGGCGCGATTTTGGATGCTTTAATTGGCTAAGTGATTGAAGTTTGTTTCGATTGGATGTCGCCGGATATTCGCTTCAGGACGACCAGATACAGCCAGCATGACTATTTTTGGTGGTATTTCACCCCCAGCGGTACGCCTATCTGATTCCTCCCGCGATCAGTCGGCCGCCAGCCGGGCGGCGACGCCAAGCAGGATGTTGGCGCCGGCGACCAGTTCGTCGGGAGCGGTGAACTCGGTGGGGTTATGGCTGATGCCGCCCCGGCTCGGCACGAAGATCATCGCGGACGGCGCGATACGGGCGATCATCTGCGCGTCGTGGCCGGCGCCCGAGGTCATGCGCCGGCACGAAAGGCCGGCGGCCCTGGCGCCGTCCTCGATCAGCGAGACGATGCGGGCATCGAAGGTCACCGGCTCGAAACGCGCCAGGCTTTCGGCATGGACGGTGACGCCGGCGCTTGCGGCCAGCTTGTCGAGGAAGGCGGCAAGCGTCGCCTCCTCTTCGCGAAGATGCGTTTCGTCGGGATCGCGCAGGTCGATGGTGAAGATCGCCCGCGACGGGATGACGTTGATGGCGTTCGGCTCGAACGCGATGGTGCCGACGGTGGCGACGGTGCGCGTCGACGAGGCGCTGGCCCGGTCCGCCAAGAAGCCGATCACGCGGGCGGCGGCGACGCCTGCGTCCTTTCGCATCGACATCGGCGTGGTGCCGGCATGGTTGGCCTCGCCGTCGATGGTAACGCGCTGCCAGGAAATGCCCTGCAGGTTTTCGACCGCGCCGATGGCGATGCCCTCGCGCTCGAGCACCGGCCCCTGCTCGACATGCAGCTCGACATAGGCATGCGGCTTGAGGAAGCCGGGCTGATGCCGACCGGCATAGCCGATGCGCTCCAGCTCCTTGCCCAGCACCGTGCCGTCGGTGCCGACCGAGGCCAGCGCTTCCTCGAGGTTCCGACCGCCAGCAAAGACCAGCGAGCCCATCATGTCGGGCGAGAAGCGCACGCCCTCCTCATTGGTGAAGGCGGCAACCACGATCGGGCGCGCCGGCGCGAAGCCGGCCTCCCTCAGGCTCTCGATCGCTTCGAGGCCGGCAAGCACGCCATAGCAGCCGTCATAGATGCCGGCGTCGATCACCGTGTCGATATGCGAGCCGAGCATGACCGGCGGCTGGCCCGCATTGGCGTCGTCCCGCCAGATGCCAAAAATGTTGCCGATGCGGTCGACGGCGACCTCGAGCCCTGCCTCTTCCAGCCAGCCGACGAAGCGGTCGCGGCCGAGCCGGTCCATCTCGGAGGCGGCGACGCGGACCAGCCGCCCCTGCGCATCGCGGCCGATTCCGCCGAGTTCCTGGATGCGGCCTAGAAGCCGGTCGGCGTTGATCATCAGATTGCTCATGCCGGCAGCCTCGCTTGCGCGACTTCTTCCGGCGCCATTCCGACCAGCTCGGCATAGCGGCCGGGATCGGTCGCGCCTTCGGAATTGATAATCAGCGCGCGGGAGTTCCCGTCGAGGCCGAGCGCCGCCCGCATTTTCTTATCGCGAGCGGCGCGGATCAGCCCGGCGAGCCCTGCCCCGCCGCTCTCGCCGGAGACGATCGCCGGGTCATTGCCCGAAGGCCGCGCCAGGCGGTTCATCACGGCGACAGCATCTTCCTCGTCCACGGTCATGAAGGCATCGCCGATCCGCGACAGCACGCGCCAGGCGACCAGAGACGGCTCGTAGCATTCGAGCATCGCCATGACAGTGGGCTTGCTGTGCGCGATCGTGACCGGGCGTCCGGCCTTGGCCGTCTCATAGACGCAGGCCGCGCGCGCCGGCTCGACCACGATTGCCTTCGGGCGATCCTCGCCAAGCATGATGGCGAGATGGCCGGCGACCGCCGCGGCGAAGCCGCCGACACCGGCCTGAAGGAAGACGTGGGTGGGTGGCTCAGGCAAACGCTTCAGTGCTTCACGCACGATCACTGTGTAGCCCTGCATCACAAGCCCGGGTATGCGCTCATAGCCCGGCCAAGACGTATCGGAGACGACGGTCCAGCCGCGCTCGGCGGCGACGCGGGCGGCCTCCCTGACCGACTGCTCGTAATCGCCGGCGACGCGCACCATTTCGGCGCCGAAGCGGGCAATGGCCGCCACGCGTTCGTTGCTGACGCCGGAGTGGACGAAGATGACGGAGCGCGCGCCGACAAGGCCGGCACCCTGCGCCACCGAGCGTCCATGATTGCCGTCGGTGGCGCAGGCGAAAGTCATCTGCCCGGCCATCGCCTTCACCTCAGGCTTGTGCAGGTCCTCGACCGCGACGGCGCGGCCGAGCTGCCTGCCTGCCTGCTCCAGCACCAGATGCATGACGGCATAGGCGCCGCCCAACGCTTTGAAGCTGCCGAGGCCGAGGCGCTTGCCCTCGTCCTTGACGTGCAGCGCGCCGATGCCGAGTTCGCCCGCCAGCGCCGGCAGGGCGTGCAGCGGCGTCTCGGCATGGTTGTCGCGCGCGGCAAGGAAGCGCTCGGCCTCGTCGGCCCCGGCGAGCCCAAGCGTCGCGGCGTCCTCCTCGGTCAGCGGATGGCGATGGTCCGGGTGGCGGTTGAGCAGGAACATGGTCGGCTTTCTCCTCTTGACGACTGAAATTTATTGCAGGCCAAGCGAGAAAGGCGCTCTGTTTTGGCGCTTGAATTGCAAGTTTGTTTCGTTGGGAAACGCTGCCATGTCCATTTCGCCCGAACTCGACGCCTTCGACCGCGCCATCCTCACCATCCTGCAGAAGGACAACGCCACGCCGCAGCGCACGATCGGCGAGAGGGTCAACCTGTCGGCGCCCGCCGTTCAGCGGCGCATCAAGCGCATGGAGGAGACCGGCGTCATCCGCGCCAATGTAGCGCTGGTCGATCCGGCCAAGGTCGGCCACCCGATCACGATCTTCGTCGAGGTGGAGGTGGAGAGCGAACGCGCCGAGCTGATCGACGCCGCTAAGCGCGGCTTTGCCCAAGTGCCCGAAGTGCAGCAATGCTACTACGTCACCGGCGAGGCCGATTTTATCCTGGTCGTCACCGTAGCGACGATGGCCGATTACGAGGCGCTGACCAGGCGGCTGTTCTTCGAGAACAACAATGTCAAAAGGTTTCGCACGTTCGTGGCGATGGACCGGGTGAAGGTGGGAATGGAGGTGCCGGTGGGATGAGGCGCCGAAGCTGCCGACCTCCCCAACAAGTGGGAGATCGGCTGCCGTCCTGGTTTTCGCCAATCTCCAACCTCTACTGGGTCGGCGACGCCGCGTGTTCGCACGACACCTTCGGGTTCATGTCGGCGAAGGTGCAAGCGCCGTGGCTGTTTGTGCTTGATGATCCCGGGTTCGATGCGGCGGCCGCCGATCATCCCTTCGGCAGGTATGAAATCGTTCCGGCTAGGTCGGTGTTGTCGATCAGCTGAAAGCGGCTGTCGCTGCCGCCCTGGCGGGCCGACACGAAGGGGGCGTAGGCCGGATCATTGGTGAAGGCGTGCGCCGCCGCTTCCGATGGGAAGGCCATCAGCGCGATCAGTGTCGTGTCGAGCGGCTTGCCCTCGAGCGTCTTCACATTGCCGCTGCGCGCCAGATACCTGCCGCCGTGCTTGTGAACGAGGTCGTGCACGGTAGCGGCGTAGTCCGGTATCCATTTCGGATCTTTCACCTTGATGTCCGCGATAAGGTAAGCGGTCATGGTCATTCTCCTGGTTGCTGCGCACAGGGAGATCCCGTGCGTCGGCCAAACGGCTCGCACGGCAGGGCTCGCGCCAACCAGTCCTGGATCTGTACCGGCCCGGTACAGTTTCTGTACTCGCCGCTTCATTCATGAAGGTCTAATGTCCGGCCAACTCTGGAGGAGGCGCCGATCATGACCCAGCACGGTTACAAGCAGTTCTGCCCGCTATCGATGGCCGCCGAGGTGCTGTGTACCCGCTGGACGATGGTGTTGATGCGCGAGCTGGTGGCGGGCTCGACCCGCTTCAACGACCTGCGCCGCGGTGTGCCGAAAATGTCGCCGACCCTTCTGTCGCAACGGCTGAAGGAGCTGGAGTTGGCAGGGATCGTGGAGCGCCGGGAAGTCCCGGGCGAGAAGGGTATCTTCGACTACCGGCTGACCGAGGCGGGACGCGACTTGCGCCCTGTTGTCGAGGCGATGGGTTTTTGGGGACAGAAATGGGTCGAGTCCCGGCTGTCGTTGAAGAACCTCGATCCATCGCTGCTGATGTGGGATATGCGGCGTAATCTGAACCCCTCGCCGCTGCCCGATGGAAGAACCGTGATACAATTTCTGTATCAGGACCTCCCAGCCTCGAAACGCTCGTGGTGGCTGATCGTCGAGAAGCATGGTGAGGTCGATTTGTGCTGGTACGATCCGGGCTTCGAGGTCGACCTCTACGTCTCGACCGATCTCCACACGATGACCGCAATCTGGATGGGCGTGCTGACTGTCGAGAAGGCCGGCGTGAAGGTCGTCCTGACCGGCGACAAGGCCATTGGCAGGAAGATGCAAAGCTGGCTCGGGCTCAGCCCGTTCGCGGTCGAACCGAAGCGCGCGGCGTAGCCGGGCACCACCTTGGCTGTCGCACGTTTATGGCGATGGACCGGGTGAAGGTGGGCTGGAAGTGCCGGCGGGCGCACCTTGCCTCAATATAATCCCTTCGGGGCGTTTCGTATCACGACATGATACTTTACGCTTGATCTTGGAGACGCATCATGAGAAGATACGTTTCGGGGGAAGTGGATGATACGCTCGTTCAGAGACAGGATCACTGAGGCGGTTTCGACAGGCAAAGCTCCGAAAGGATTCCCGGCAGATCTCGTTCGTGTCGCTCAACGGAAACTGTTCATGTTGGACAACGCTCCCGAACTGGCCGACCTCAAGGTCCCACCGGGAAACCGGCTTGAAGCGCTGAAGGGCGATCGCGCCGGTCAGTACTCGATCCGTATCAACGACCAATTTCGCGTTTGCTTTCGGTGGACGGATGGCGGAGCGGACGATGTAGAGATCACCGACTATCATTAGCTGAACCAACCAGCTCTATCCCGACAGGAGCGGAACCAAATGATCAACCTCGACAAGCCTATCCATCCCGGCGAGATATTGAGGGCCGAGTTCCTCGAACCACTCGGCCTGAAGCCCTACACTTTGGCGAAGAAGCTTCACGTCCCACGTACGCGTATCGAACGCCTTGCCAACGAGACCACGCCCGTTACGCCAGACACCGCTTTGCGCCTCGCAAAGTTCTTTGGAACGACTCCGCAGTTCTGGATGAACATGCAGGCCAGCTATGACCTCGCCGTCGAGGGCACCTCCATACGGGATGAACTCAAAGAGATTGAGCGGTTCGGGGCGGCCGCAGCTTAGGAGTTCTTGCCGCCCGCCCTGCGCCCCAGCCATCTTGCATAGATCTCTCCGACAATCCCACGCCGGAATACCAGCACGCAGACCATGAAAATCAGCCCCGTGGCGATGGTCACCGGAAAGCCGGATGTCGCGAGCGTATTCTCCAGTCCGACGACGAGGCCGGCTCCGACCGCCGGGCCGGCCATGGTGCCGATGCCGCCGAGCAGCGTCATCAGGATCACTTCGCCAGACATCTGCCAGGTGACGTCGGTGAGCGTGGCGAACTGGAAGACGATCGCCTTGGTCGCGCCGGCAAAGCCGGCAAGCGCGGCCGACATGACGAAGGCGGCGAGCTTGTAGCGGCCGACGGAATAGCCGAGCGAAATGGCGCGGTTCTCGTTCTCGCGGATGGAGCGCAGGATCATGCCGAAAGGCGAGTTGACGATGCGCCAGACGGCGAAGACGCCGATCAGGAAGACGGCGAGCACGAAGAAATACATGTTCATCGTGACGTTGAGGTCTACGACGCCGAACAGGTGGCCGCGAGGCACGCCCTGGATGCCGTCCTCGCCCTCGGTGAAGGGCGCCTGGACGCAGAAGAAATAGAACATCTGCGCCAGCGCCAGTGTGATCATAGAGAAATAGATGCCCTGCCGGCGGATGGCGAGGAAGCCCATGACGAGGCCCATGCCCGCGGCACCTGCGGTGCCGAGCAGGATGCCGGCCTCTGGCGGCCAGCCCCAGGCCTTCACCGCATAGGCGCAAAAATAGGCCGCGCCGCCGAAGAAGGCGGCATGGCCGAAGGAAAGCAGGCCGGTGTAGCCCAAGAGCAGGTTGAAGGCGCAGGCGAACAGCGCGAAGCACAGCATCTTCATGACGAAGATCGGGTAGATGACGAAGGGCGCGGCGACCAGCGCCACGATGCCCAGCACCACCAGCGCCCGTTCGAGCCTCAAGGAGGCGGCGGCGCGTTCTGCGTGAAGGGTCGCTTGGCTCATCTCAGGCGTCCCTTCCGAACAGGCCGGCGGGCCTGAGCAAAAGCACGATCGCCATGATGACGAAGACGACGAGGTTCGAGGCCTCGGGATAGAAGACCTTGGTCAGGCCCTCGGCGAGGCCGAGCAAGTAGCCGGTGACGATGGCGCCGAGGATCGAGCCCATGCCGCCGACCACGACGACGGCGAAGACGACGATAATGAGATCCGAGCCCATCAGCGGGCTGACCTGATAGACGGGAGCGGCAAGGATGCCGGCTAAGCCCGCAAGGGCCGCGCCCAGCCCGTAGGTGAGCGTGAGCAGAAGCGGCACGTTGACGCCGAAGGCCTGAACCAGTTCCGGGTTCTCGGTCGCGGCGCGCAGGTAGGAGCCTAGCTTGGTCTTCTCGATCAGCAGCCAGGTGCCGATGCAGACGATGAGCGAAGCCGCCACCACCCAGCCGCGATAATTGGGCAGGAACATGAAGCCGAGATTGGTGCCGCCGGCGAGCAGCGTCGGCACGGCATAGGGATTGCCGGAGACGCCGTAATAATAACGGAACACGCCTTCGATAACCAAGGCGAGGCCGAAGGTGAAGAGCAGGCCATAGAGCGGGTCGAGGCGGTAGAGCCGCGACAGGGCCATGCGCTCGACCGCCATGCCGAACAGGCCGACGGCAAGCGGCACCAGGACCAGCGCCGGCCAGTAGCCGATGCCCAAATGCACCAGCAGCAGATAGCCGATGAAGGCGCCCAGCATATAGAGCGCGCCATGGGCGAAATTGATGATGCGCAGCAGGCCGAAGATGACGGCGAGCCCGAGGCTGAGCATGGCGTAGAAAGAGCCGTTGATCAGGCCAACGAGGAGTTGGCCGAGGAGCGCCTGGATTGGGATGCCGAAGATCATGGTCATGGCACCATCATACCCCCAGCACCTCGTGCAGCTTGTCGGTATGCGCCGTCAGCTGGCCGACGGCAAAATCCTCCACCACCTTGCCGTGGTCCATCAGGTAGAAGCGGTCGGCGATGCGGGCGGCGAAGCGGAAGTTCTGCTCGACCAGCAGGATGGTCATGCCGCGCTTCTTCAGCGCCGCCAGCAACTCGCCGATTCGCTGGACGATGACGGGCGCCAGGCCCTCCGTCGGCTCGTCGAGCAAAAGCATCTCGACGCCGGTCCGCAGGATGCGGGCGATGGCCAGCATCTGCTGCTCGCCGCCCGACAGCTTCGTGCCCTGGCTGTTGCGGCGTTCCTTGAGGTTCGGGAAAAGTTCGAATATCTCCTCAACGCTCATGCCGCCCTTGGCCACGACCGGCGGCAGGATCAGGTTCTCGTCGACGGTAAGAGTGGCGAAGATGCCGCGCTCCTCCGGCACCAAGCCGATGCCCTGATGCGCGACGCGGTGCAACGGCAGGCGGATCAGGTCCTTGCCGTTGAAGGTGACGGAGCCGGTGCGCTTGCGGATCAGGCCCATGATGGCCCGCAGCGTCGTCGTCTTGCCGACGCCGTTGCGGCCAAGCAGCGTCACGGTCTCGCCGCGCATGACGTCGAGGTTGACGCCATGCAGCGCATGGCCCTCGCCATACCAGGCGTGGAGGTCGCGCACGGCAAGCAGCGGCTCACTCATGCTCGGTTCCCATGTAGGCGACGCGGACGCGCTCGTCCTGGCTGACGGCGGCGTAGTCGCCAGCCGCCAGCACCTGGCCGCGCTGCATGACGGTGATCCAGTCGCAGAGATCGGCAACGACGGTCAGATTGTGCTCGACCATCAGCACGGCGCGGTCTTTTGCTAGCGCGCGGATGATGCCGGAGATGGTGCCGACATCCTCATGCCCCATGCCGGCCATCGGCTCATCGAGCAGAAGCACCTTCGGGTCGAGCGCCAAGGTGGTCGCGATCTCCAGCACGCGCTTGCGGCCATAGGAGAGATCGCCGGCGAGACGATGCGCGGCGTCATCGAGGCCGACGATGGCGAGCAGCTCGCGCGCCCTCGGCGTAAGCCGATCCAACGCCGAGACCGGGCGCCAGAACTGGTAGCCCAGCCCGCTTGGGCGCTGCAGCGCGACGCGCACATTGTCGAGCACGGAGAGATGCGGAAAGATCGCCGAGATCTGAAAGGAGCGGACGAGGCCCATGCGCGCCACTTTCGCCGGCGGCGTGCGGGTGATGTCGGTGCCGAGCAATTCGATCCTGCCGCTGGTCGGCTGCAGGAATTTGGTCAACAGGTTGAAGATGGTCGTCTTGCCGGCGCCGTTCGGGCCGATCAGCGCATGGATCTTGGCGTGATGGACGTCGAGGTCGACATCCTTCACCGCGACGAAGCCGGCGAAGTCGCGCCGCAGGCCGCGGGCGGAAAGCACCACCCGCGGCATCTGGTCCGTGCTGTCCGGGCGGACAGCGGTGGCGGTGTCGAGCGTCACTTGGCGACGAGCGGACAGCCGCTGTCCTCGGCCTTCATGAAGGCCTTGTCGCCCGGAATGGTGGCCAGATAGGTGTAATAGTCCCAGTCCTTCTTCGACTCTTCCGGCTTCTTGACCTGGTAGAGATACATGTCGTGCACCATCGAGCCGTCGGCCTGCACCTTGCCGTTGGCGGTGAAGACGTCGTTGACCGGCATCTCATGCAGCTCCTTGGCAACCGCCTCTGTCCCGTCGGTGCCTGCCTTGTCGATGGCCTTCAGATACTGCGTCACCGCCGAATAGGTGCCGGCCTGGATCATGTTCGGCATGCGGTTGGTGCGCTTGAAGAAGCGCTGGGCGAATTCACGGCTCTTGTCGTCGCGATCCCAGTAGAACCCTTCGGTTAGCACCACGCCTTGCGCCGCCTGCAGGCCCAGCCCGTGCACTTCGGCGAGTGTGAAAAGGAGCGCGGCCAGCCGCTGGCCGCCAGCGACGATGCCGAATTCGGCTGCCTGCTTGATCGAGTTCGAGGTGTCGAGGCCGGCATTGGCGAGCCCGACGATCTTGGCGCCGGAGGACTGCGCCTGCAGCAGGAAGGAGGAATAGTCGGTGGAACCGAGCGGATAGCGCACCTCGCCCAGCACTTTGCCGCCGCTCGCCTCGACTAGCTTGGCGGTCTGGTCCTTCAGCGAATAGCCGAAGGCATAGTCGACGGTGATGAAATACCAGCTGTCGCCGCCCTGCTTGACCAGTTGGCCGCCGGTGCCGACCGCTTGGGAGTGCGTGTCGTAGGCCCAATGGAAGCCATAGGGCGAGCACTGCTTGCCGGTGAGGTCGGTGGAAGCCGCCCCGGTGACGATATCGATCTTCCTCTTTTCCTTAGAAAGCCCCTGCACGGCCAGCGCCACGGACGAGGTGGTGAGCTCCATGATCGCGTCGACCTGCTCGGTGTCGTACCACTGGCGCGCGATGTTGGAGGCAATGTCAGGCTTGTTCTGATGGTCGGCGCTGACGATCTCGACCGGCGCGCCCTGCACCTTGCCGCCGAAATCATCGACCGCCATCTTGGCGGCCTCGACCGACCACTTGCCGCCGAAATCGGCATAGACGCCCGACTGGTCGTTGAGGATGCCGATCTTGACCTTGCCATCGGAGATTTCGCCAGCCGCGGCCGGCATTGCGGATGCCGCAAGGAGCGCGGCCGAGACGAGATAGGATGCTTTCACTGGTGGTTCCTCCCATGTGGCAACCACGGGAAACGCGGCTGCCTCGCGATGGTTCAACAGTTCCTTCGGATTTTGGATTGGAGCCTCGATCCCGCTCTGCCGCTCCTCCTCTGGCGGGCCCTCCTGTTGCGAGCTGGGCCGCAGCGTGCCTTGGGTGCACGGGCGCGAGCCTAGCACCACATGTCGCGGGCCGAGAATGCTATTTTCGTAGCATGGCTATGGGCAGACCAGCGTTTACCAAACAGACAGGCGATATGCAGGCTAAGTGATTGCATTGGCTGGCTTTTCCACCCTCACGCTCACTTTTCGACGCCCGAGTGGAAAATTTATACTTTTCAACGGCTTGTCTTAAGCTTCTATTTTCTGCTCACCACGCCAGCCGCTTGCCGTCGCGAAAAAAGCCGCCGGTCGGACCGTCGTCCGGCAGGGTAGCGGCCCAGACGATGCCGGCCGCCCCTTGCACGACCGGCCTGCCGCCGGGGCCGCCCATATCGGTCGCGACCCAGCCGGGGCAGATCGCATTGACCAGGACGCCTGCACCGCGCAGCTCAGCCGCCAGGATGCGGGTCAGCGCGTTGAGCGTCGCCTTGCTGGTCGAATAGGCAGGCGCGCCGGCGCCCATCGAAGCGAGCGAGCCGCCTTCCGACGAGACGTTGACCAGCCGGCCGTGGCCGGAAGCGCCAAGCAGCGGCGCCAAGGCGGCAGCGACGCGCCAGGCGCCGAAGACATTGGTCTCGAATGCCTCGCGGATCACCGTCCAGTCGGGCCTGAGCGCCTGCGCCGAAGGGTCGTAATGGATGGCGGCGTTGTTGACCAAAACGTCCAGCCGGCCGAACCGGCTCTCGACCTCGGCCGCGGCGCGGTCTGCGGCCTCGGACGCGGCGACATCCAGCTCGATGGCTTCGACGGCGCTGCCAAGTGTCCTTGCCGCCGTCTCGCCCTTGGCGAGGTCGCGCACACCGATGAGCACGGTGAAGCCGAGTTCCGCAAGCTGGCGCGCCGTCTCCAGACCGATGCCGCGATTGCCGCCGGTGACGAGCGCCACCTTGCCGGAATGATCTGTGTTGGTGGTCATTGTTCCTGCTCCTGTTGGGTATGTCGGCAGCAAGATGGCATCGATCGGATCGAATGATTAGGGCGCGGAATTCGCACGCGTCGTGCGATTGGGTTCATGAAAGCTCCCAGCCGGGTGCACCGCCGCCTTCATCACAAGTGGGTGCTTGATCGCCAGGCGACCGTTGCGGCCCGCGCTTGCGAAGCGGCCATCCCATTCCGCAAGAGGAAAGCGCCAGACACAATCCGGAAACAAGATTCAACAGTCGGGAAAAACTCCCGAAAAGAGCCGGTGTCATAATGGTACCCGCAGCAGCCGACCCACTACGGCGCGCAACAACAGACATTGATCCGAACCCAAGGAACGCCGATTATGAAAAAGACCCTTCTTTCCGCACTCGGCCTGGCCATCGCCCTCGCTTTCGCGGTGCCGGCGCTCGGCACCACCGAAGCCAACGCCGCAGCAACCGCACCCGCTGCGACCACGACGACCGCCACGACCACTGCTCCGGCCTCGGCCACCGAGACGGCGAAGCCTGCCGCCAATGGCCCGCACAAGAAGCTCAGGAAGCACCACCGTCATCATGCTCGCAAGCATCATCACGTGAAGAAGCACCACGTGCGCAAGCACCATGTGATGAAGAAGCATGTTGCGAAGAAGGCCGCATAAGGCCTGACGCGTTGCGGCCTTCATGACCGGATGATCCGAGACCGCTTGCTAAGGGTTCAGGATCATCGCTTCCCGAAAACGCCGCCCTCCCTCCCGGGCGGCGTTTTTGTTTGCGGACTTAGTGGGCAACCCTGCAACCATTTCGGGATCCTGCCTTATTTCTTCTGCGGGTGGATCGTCTCGCCGCGCTTCAACATCGCCACCAGATCAGCAATCTTCTTCTTGCGGCCGGCCTCGGTCTTCATATTGTGGACGCGGAAGGCGAGCGCGAAGCGGTTCTGTGCCGAAAGCTTCTCCAGCACCGCTTTCGCCTTCGGTTCGGCATCGATCGCGGCCTGCAGGTCGGGCGGGATGGTCATCTCCTTCGATCCGCCATAGGCGCGGTCCCAGCGACCGTCGGCCTTGGCGGCCTCGACCTGCTTGAGGCCATGCTCGGTCATGCGGCCCGCCTCGATCAGGCGCGCGACATTGTCGATGTTGATCTTGCTCCAGATGCTCTTCCTGCCGCGCGGCGTGTAGCGCTGCAGGAAACTCCTCTCGTCGAGCGACTTGCGTACCGCGTCGATCCAGCCGAAGCAAAGCACGACGTCGATCGCCTCCTTTGGCGTGATCGAGGCGAGACCAGAACCGACCTTGTTGATCTTGATCCAGACCTCGCTTTCGCTGGCGTGGTTGTCGGCAAGCCAGGCATAGAAGCTTTCGGCATCCGCGAATTCGCGCACCTTGTTCGGATCGACCTTGATCGGCGCCATCGTCACCTCGTCTTTCGTCGCAACAGTGTGGATGATTCCGATGCTTTGTAGCGCTGCCCTGGTGCCAGTTTCTGTCAGCAGGCGGTACATGATGCCATCGGAGGCTCCGATACCACCATCGATTTCTTCCGTTTCCGCTTCGCGCGGCGACCTGCCAAGCCATGTCCATGCAAAGGAAAGGCATGGACATGGAGAAGCAAAAAATCCTGATCGCCGGCGGCAGCTCGGGCATGGGGCTGTCGCTCGCCAGGCGATGCCTTGGGGAAGGCGCGCGCGTCATCATCGCCGGGCGCGGCGAAGCGAAGCTGGACGCGGCGCGGGAAGGACTGGGCCAGCCGGACACGCTCGAAACAGCCGTGGTCGATATCAGCCGCGAGGATGAGGTCGCCGCACTGTTTCAGCGCATCGGCAGGCTTGACCACATCGTCAGCACGGCGGCCGATATCGAGGGCGCCTACCGGCTGTTGCCCGAGATCGAGCTTTCAGCCGCGCAAAAGGTGGTGGAGAGCAAGTTCTACGGGCCGCTTTTGCTCGCCAAGCACGGCGCGCCGAAGCTGCCGTCAGCCGGCTCGCTCACCTTCGTCTCGGGCATTGCCGCCAACCGGCCGGCGGCGCGCGGCGCGGTCGTCGCCGCCGTCAACGCCGCATTGGACGGGCTGGTGCGGGCTTTGGCCGTCGAACTGGCGCCGATCCGGGTCAACGCCGTCTCGCCCGGCTGGGTCGACACGCCGATCTGGGAGTTCGTCGTCGGCGACAGAAAGGACGACACGCTTGCGGCGATGGCGAAACGACTGCCGGTGGGTCGGGTCGGAAAGCCGGAGGACATCGCCGACGCAATCCGCTTCCTGATCGGCAATGGCTTTACGACGGGAGAGACGCTGCATGTCGAGGGCGGGCACCGCCTGGCGTGACCAAGGTGAAGCCCTCCCCTAAAGCGGTGAGCAGTGCCTTCAGCGCTGGCGACTGGACGCGCCGGCGGCGCCAGATCATCACCACGTCCGCCGAGCGGACCGCCCCAGGCCAGGCAAGCTCGGCCACCTCGCCGCGATCGATCGCGGCGGCGACCGCGATCCGCGGAACGAGACCAAAGCCAGCGCCGGCCGCCACCAGCCCGGCAATTGCGTCGATGCTGCCGGCTTCGGCGGCGAGGTTGGGATTGCCGAGGCCTGCCTCGGCGAATGCCTTGTCGACCATGGCGCGGTAGACGCAGCCTGTCTCGGTGGCGACGAAATGCTTCTCGGCCAGCGTCGCCAGATCGACATCCGCGCGATTGTCGCCGGGCGGCGCTATCAGCGCCAGCGGCTCGACCGCCACGACGCGCCTGGCAAGGCGGCGGTCCGTCTCACCAACATCGATCTCTGGGGGCCGCTCGAAGCAGAAAGCGACGTCGATCTCGCCGTCGCCCAGCCTGCGCAGCAACTCGCCGCTTCCGGCTATCTTCAGCTTGATGTCGATGTCCGGATGACCGGCGCGGAAACCGGCAAGCCAGCCGGCCAGCCTTGCCGAGGCGATCGTCTCCAGCGTGCCGATCGACACTGTGCCGGCCGTCCCGGCCCTCGTGGCATCGATGGCGGCCCGCGCGTCGCCGGCGAGCGCCAGCAGCTCCTCGGCATAGGGTTTCAGCGCCTCGCCGGCCGGCGTCAGGGAGAGCCCCTGTCGCGAGCGGGTGAAGAGGTTGGCGCCAAGCTCGATCTCCAGCGCCTGGATCTGGTCGCTGACGCTCGACTGGGCAAGATGGATCTCCCGCGCCGCGCGCGTGACGTTGCGGGTACGCGCGACCGCGAGAAAGGTCTTCAGCAACCTGGGATGCACCGGCGCTCCGAGCCTACTGCAGCTGCGGCTTCTTCAAGAAGGAATTGCGGTCCGCGGATTTGACGCGCAGCCAGGTCTCGCGGCCGTCGCGCACGACGCGCAGCGGAATTTCCGCACCGGCCGGGTTCTGCCAGAGTTTTCTGTAGAAATCGGCCAGACCATCGACTTCGCCGTCGCGCACATCGGAGATGATGTCGCCCTGGCGCAGGCCCGCCTGTGCGGCCGGACCGCCTTCGGCAACGCTCATCACCACCACCATGCCGTTCGACTCGGCCGAGAAGGCGCCGAGCCACGGACGCGGCGCCTTCGCCGCCTGGCCGCGCTTGATCAGATCGTCGAGGATCGGCGTCAGAAGATCGATAGGCACGACCATGTTGATGTCGGCTACCTCGCCGGCGCGGCTCATCTGCAGGCGCAGCGAGCCGACGCCGAGCAGCTTGCCGGCGCGGTCGAACAGCGCGGCGCCGCCCCAGGACGGATGCGCGGGCGCCGTGAAGATCGCCTCGTCGATCAGATACTCCCAATAGCCGGCGAATTCCTGCTTGGTCACGATGTGGGCATCGACCTGCTGGCCGATTCCGTCGGCGAGCGTCACGGCATCGCCGATCTTGGCTTTCCTGGCATTGCCGAGCTGGACAGCCGGCAGGCCGAGCGGCGACAGCGCCTGCACGAGGCCGAAGCCGGTCTCCTGGTCGTAAGCCAGCGCATGCGCGGCCACCACACGGCCATCCTGGTCGGTCAGCCACACTTCCTCGGCCTCGGTGATGAGATAGCCGATGGTGAGCACCAGCCCATTGTCGCGGATCACCACGCCGCTGCCCTCGCGGCGCGTGCCCAGCGCATTGGCGGTGAAGGCGTCGTCCGGAACCGTGGCGCGCACGGCAACAACGGAGCGCGAAATTTTCTCGATGGTCATCGATCCATCCTGCGTTGCGGGTCTCTGCCTATAAGTATGGCCGAAGGAGCGCCGTGCAAGGGCGGATTTCCCCTCGCCCAAGCTGGCATAAGCGCTAGTTCAATGAAGATTGAACTTTTTTCTTTGACGCGCGCGGAACCGCACCTAAGTCTATCGGCATCCGTGGCAGATGCCGCCCTTCACGAAACACAAGGCCTTCAACATGAACCAATACGTCCCGCCGAAAGTCTGGACCTGGAACAAGCCAAATGGCGGTGAGTTCGCCTCGATAAACCGGCCGATCGCGGGCCCCACGCATGACAAGAAACTGCCGGTCGGCAAGCACCCGCTGCAGCTCTACTCGCTGGCCACGCCCAATGGCCAGAAAGTGACGATCATGCTGGAGGAGCTTCTGGCGCTCGGCCACAAGGGTGCGGAATACGATGCCTGGCTGATCAAGATCAGCGACGGCGACCAGTTCGGCTCGGGCTTTGTCGAGGTCAATCCTAATTCGAAGATCCCGGCGCTGATGGACCATAGCGAGCCGAAGCCGGTGCGCGTGTTCGAATCCGGCTCGATCCTCACCTACCTCGCCGAGAAGTTCGGCGCATTCCTGCCGACCGAACGCGCGGCGCGCGCGGAAACCTTCTCATGGCTGTTCTGGCAGATGGGCTCGGCGCCTTATCTCGGCGGCGGCTTCGGCCATTTCTATGCCTATGCGCCCGAAAAGATCGAATACGCCATCGACCGCTTCGCCATGGAGACCAAGCGGCAGATGGATGTGCTCGACCGCCGGCTGGCGGAGAGCGAATATCTCGCGGGCCCCGACTACACGATCGCCGACATTGCGGTCTGGCCCTGGTATGGCGGGCTCGCCAAGGGCCGCAGCTACACCAACTCCGCCGAGTTCCTCTCGGTGCACGAATACAAGAATGTGCAGCGCTGGGCCGACGCGATCGACGCGCGGCCTGCGGTGAAGCGCGGCCGCATGGTCAACCGCATGTCCGGCGATCCGGCCTTCCAGCTGCGCGAGCGCCACGACGCCAGCGACTTCGAGACCAAGACGCAGGATAAGCTGCAGGCGGCGGAGTAATGTAATCTCGCCTCGTGCGGGAGATTGGCCGCCCCGTTACCTCCCATATGTGTATGTCACGGTCGCCTGGCCGAGCGCAGAGCTTTTAGCGGCGACCGAGATCATCTCCGGCAAGGGGTTGGCCGGTATGCGCAATGTCTTTTCACCCAGCGCATAGAGCGTGAAGACATAGTGATGGTCGCCGCTGCCGGGCGGCGGGCACGGGCCGAAATAGCCGGCGCGGCCGACGCCGCCTTTGCCCTGCACGGAGCCCTTGGGCATGCGCTTGCCGCCCTGCGCGCCGGCGCCCTCGCGCAGACCCTTGGCGCTCGCCGGGATGTTCCAGGCCAACCAGTGCCAGAAGCCCTTGCCGCCATTGGCATCGGTGTCGAACATGGTCAGCGCGTAGCTTTTCGTTCCGGCCGGCGGATCCTTCCAGGCAAGCGCGATCGAGACGCTCTGCCCGCCACAGCCGGCTTTGTCGCCGAGATATTTCGCGTCCCATTTGCCGTTCGACACCGACGGGCTGGATATCTCGAAGGCCGCCGCCTGACTGGCGAAGGCGACAAGGGCAAGCAAAGTGAAGCCGAGGCGCAAGGTCATCTGATCCTCCCTGAATGACGCAGCGTAGCCGAAAAGCGGCCCGAAAAAGGGCAAGCTAGCGCGGCCGGCTGCCGGGACAATGAAAAAGCCCCGCCGGTGGAGGCCGTCGGGGCTCTTTCGTTCGGACCGTGGAGGTGGGACCCTACGGCCGGGTCGATCCAGGGGGTTGGATCGGTCGCGACACTAGCCGAGGAATCGGGCGCGCGGACAATCACGCCTGCGCACGACCAATCACGCCTGCGCGAGTGGACGGCCGGCTGCTGATCTCCCCTTGAGGATCAGCCCCGCAGCAGCTTTGCCAGTCTCGGCACGCCTTCGTTCACCGCGCGGTCGTCAGCAAGCGTGAATGACATGCGCAGCGTGTTGCGGCCGGTGCCGTCGGCGTAGAAGGCGTTGCCCGGCACGAAGGCGACGCGCGCCTCCTTGACCGAACGCGCGAGGAGCCCGGTGGCCTCCGTGCCTTCCGGCAGCGTCAGCCAGACGAACATGCCGCCGTCCGGGCGGCTCCAGGAAATGCCGTCGGGCATATTGGCTTCGAGCGCGGAAAGCAGCGCATCGCGGCGCTTGCGGTAGGCACCGATCAGCTTGTCCACCTGGGCGTCGAAGATGGTTTCGGCGACGCGGTGCATGACCATCTGGTTGATCGACGGGCTGTGCAGGTCGGAGGCCTGCTTCATCAGGACCAGCTTTTCCACCACATGGCGCGGCGCGCAGACCCAGCCGACGCGCATGCCGGGCGAGAGTATCTTCGAGAAGGAGCCGCAATAGAGCGTGCGCGCATGATCGATGCCGCCGGAGCGGGCGCAATCGAGCGCAAGGATCGGCGGTTCGCCCTCGCCGTCATAGCGCAGCGCGCGGTAGGCGGCATCCTCAATGACGGCGATGTCGAGCTCACCGGCGAGGTCGAGCACCGTCTCGCGCTGCTTGGTATCCAGCGTATTGCCGGTCGGATTCGCGAAATCCGGCACCAGATAGGCGAACTTCACCTTGCCGCCATTTGCCGCCGCTGCAGCGCGATAAGCCTCGGGCGTCATGTTGCCGCCGGCGGGGTTCAGCCGGTCGTAGCGCGGCTCATAGGCGTTGAAGGCCTGCAGCGCGCCGAGATAGGTCGGCCATGTCACCAGCGCAGTGTCGCCGGGGGACAAAAAGAGCTTGCCGACATAGTCGAGCGCCTGCTGCGAGCCGGAGGTGATGAAGATGTTGCCCTCGTCGCATTGAACGCCAAGCTTGCCCATATAGGCGGCCAGCCATTTGCGCAGCGGCAGGAAACCCTCGCTGACCTGGTACTGCAGCGCGGCGCCCGCCTCCTTGCCGCCCAGCACGGCCTGGTAGGCATCGCCGATGGCTTCGGCCGGAAACAGCGACGGGTCGGGAATGCCGCCGGCGAAGGAGATGATGTCGGGCTGGTCGAGCAGCTTCAACAGCTCGCGGATTTCCGAAGCCTTCATGCGCGAGGAACGCGAGGCCAGAAGGTTCAACAGGGTCAAGACGCACCTCCCGCAGTGCTTCTATTTAGGTCAGCTTGGTTGACCTATTATCAGGCATGGCCTTCCGCGTGAATACACAAAACGGTCATGGCTCATCGTCCAGGCAACATTTGGCCCACAGATTTTCGCAAATGCTAATGAAAAGCCATTGCACGCTCGGCAAGGCCAGCGCACGATTATGACCAGAAACTGGAAGTTGATAGAAAATCAATCCGGAACAAATGGGGGAACGCGTATGACGCTCGAGGTCATCGGGGCCGGCTTTGGCCGCACCGGCACGTGGTCGACTTTCGCCGCGCTGAACAGGCTCGGCTTTCCGAGCTACCACATGCAGGAAGTCATCATCAACAAGGCCAACAAGGGCCATCTCGACTTCTGGCGCAAGGTGGCGAACAGCCCGCCCGGCGCGCAGCATGACTGGAACCAGGTCTTCGCCAATTATCGGGCGACCGTCGACAATCCGGGCTGCTGCGTGTGGCGCGAGCTGATGGCCGCCTATCCGGAAGCCAAGGTGCTTCTGACCCTGCATCCGCGCGGAGCCGAGGCCTGGTACGACAGCACCATCGACACGATCTACTTCACCGAGAATGTCTGGCAGTTCAGGGTGCTGGAATGGCTGACGCCGTTCGGCCGCAAGTTCGGCGACATGTCGCGCAAGCTGGTCTGGGGCCGGACGCTGAAGGGCGTGATGAACGACCGCGACAAAGCGGTGGCGCGTTATAACGCCTATGTCGACGAGGTGAAGGCGGCGGTGCCGCCTGAGAAGCTGCTTGTCTTCAAGGTCAGCGACGGCTGGGCGCCGCTCTGCAATTTCCTTGGCGTCGCGATGCCCAACGAACCCTTCCCCAACCTCAATGACCGCGCCAGCATCAAGAAGATCATCAACGAGATGATCGTGGGATCTTATCTGATGCTTGCCGGCGTGGCGGTTCTGATCGCGCTGGCCATCGGCGCCCTGTGGTGGTGGCTGGCGTAGCGGCCACCCGGATCGGCCTTGCCAGGGCCGCGGCGCTCCGGCTCCGGCGGCCGCGTGATTAGAACGGCAAACGGATCTCGTCAGGCTCGGTCCTGTCAGGCCAGCCGATGTCCTTCTGAATCTCCGTCGGCAGCTCGTTAAGCTCGCGCGCCGTGCGGCGGCGCTTGCTGGCCTGCGCGAAGGCGGCGCGGATTCGGTTGAGACTTTTGAACATGAAAAACCTCCTAAATCAGCGGCGGAAAACTGGTGCCGCCTCTTCCCGGCGTCGCTTTTGCGATGCGTCTGTAACCGGTGGATTGCGCGCGAACGGTGAAATGCTTCACGAAGCCGGAACGGCTTGAAACATATGCATGCAAATTAGTTTGTGGGATCGGCCACGCGGCCTGCGTGAAAATTGGGAGCTTGCGTGGCCTGCAATGTCAGACGCTTGGGCTGGTCGCCTGATGGATTGATTCACGTCTCAGAGAGGGAGGCGATAGCGCGAGTTGTAGCTCGGCAACAAATTAACGGCTTCTAATTCACCTGGTTTTCGGCCCCACTTTCCCGCCTCGCGCCACTTCCCTGCCCGCGCGATAGACGGTGCGATCCTTTGGCACCGCCACCACCGCTTCCGGGACATGCTCGGCCTTCAGCGCAACGAAATCCGCCTTGGCGCCGACAGCGATGCCGTAGCCTTCGAGCCCCAGCGCCTTGGCGCCGGCGTGGCTGACCACGTCGTAGGCGGCCTCCAGTTCCCAATCTTCGTAGAAGCCGGAGCGGTAGCCGATCATGTTGGCGCGGTTCAGCATGTCGCCATCGCCATAGGGCCACCATGAATCGCGGATGTTGTCGGAACCGGCGAAGACGGTGCCGCCCGCCTTGCGCAGCGCCGCCACCGGCGGGAATGGATGATCGCCGGGCGCGTTGGTCATGATGGCGACGCCGGCGCCGGCGATCCGCTCGCCAGCCTTGGCCAACGCATCGGCGGAGATGTCGCCCAGCCCGTAGGCGTGGCTGACGACAACCTTTCCCTGCATGCCCATTGTCGCGGTCCGGGCGGCGATCTCCTCGATCTCGAACAGGCCGAGTGTGCCGCGGTCATGCAGGTGGATGTCGATACCGGCGCCGCGTTTTTCGGCAAGGCCGAACACCACATCGAGATGGCCCTTCACGTCGCGATCGAAGCTTGCCGGGTCGAGCCCGCCGATCAGGTCACAGCCGAGCTTGAGCGCCTCGTCGAGCAACTCCGCAGTGCCTGGCGAGGACAGGATGCCGCTTTGCGGGAAGGCGACGAGCTGGATGTCGATCAGGTCGCGGTATTTCTCGCGCACCCCAAGGATCGTCTCCACATGCTTTAGTCCGACCACGGCATCGACCATGACATGGCTGCGCATGGCGAGGCTGCCATTGCCAACGCAGAGCTCGAGCTGGTCTCTCGCCCGCTCCTCCATGGCTGCGGCCTGCTCGAGGTTGCGCATCTGAAAGGCGACCCGCTCGCGCACGTCGAAGCCGTTGGTGCAGGGAATGTGCGGGCGCCAGGCGTCGCCGTAGAAGGACGTGTCGAGGTGGATGTGGCCCTCGACGAAGGCCGGCAGCACAAGCTGCCCGGCGAGGTCGATAGCGCCGGACGGCGGCATCATCGCATTGGCTGCAGGCGCGATGGCGCTGAAGCGGCCACCGGCAACGGTGAGGTCACGGAGCGAGCCATCGGCAAGCCTGGCGTTGAGAAAATGAGTCTGATCCACGATGCAATCCGTTGACAAGGAAGGCGTCAGTCGTCGCCGGTCGAACGGACGAGGTCAATGCGGCAAGGGATAGAAAGTGTTTCGCCTTGCCTTCTCGTTGTGGGAGGCGGCAAGCTCAACCCTCGGCATATACCGTTTTCGCGGAAGTTTCAGCGGGCGGCAGATATGCAATGGTGGAGTCTGCGGTATGAGGCCGCCGTGGTCGACGCGGACGCCCAAGCACATCCCCAACAATGCGCCCCCAACGGCCGCGTCGACCATTGACGGAAATGCCAACGGCGACCTTACCCAGGTCGCCGAATTTTTTCGATCTGCCCTCTTTTGATCAGGCTTGCGCGCCGGCGTATTCGGCGACCAGCGGCTCATATTCCTCGAAGGCAGGCAACGTCGCGTAGCTGTGCACGGCCGCCGTCGCCACCCAGGGCAATTTCTCAGACGTCCAGGTCTCGATGAAGGGCGCAAACCAAGTATGGTCGTCGAGCATGGTCGGGCGCAGATTGACGAACCAGTCGATCCCTTCCGGCCGCGTGAACATCCAGGTCATGCAGTAGCCGCAGAAATAATGTTTCGAGGCGCCATGCAGGCCGCCGACCGCCGGTTCGCCCTTCGTCACCTCGAAACCTTCCGAGGGGATCGCCGCGCTCAGCGAATAGGCGCTGGACGACATCGACTGGCAACCCGTGCAATGGCAGGCCATGGTGAGCAGCGGCTTTGCCGAGATTTTCAGGCGCACGCGGCCGCAGCGGCAGCCTCCTTCGGCGGGAAGAGAAAGACTTGGCAAGATGGGCTCCTGAGGTTGGGGGTCTCCCTTCTCCCACAACAAGGGCTTTGCACAGAATCGGATCGGTGATTCCATGCGGATATCCGGCGAGGAGGGATTCGCGATGGTCGATCGAGT
>NZ_JAIUHU010000019.1:0-100342 GCF_020165275.1 Mesorhizobium sp. Ca11
CATCTTCGCTCACGGCGGAACTCCTCTCTTGTCCGATAGGGATTTTAAGGGAAGGCAAAGCATCAAGGAAGCAGGACAGTGACGTGTGTCCCCATAGCACTAGATCCGGAGCCCGAAGGAGCCTGGTTCGGCGATTGGAAGCTATGGAACCGATCGGAATCTAGAAACGCTCGGGATGTTTATTCAACGATCCCACTGGAAGCGACATGAGGAAGACCTTGCCACGAAACGGTCGCGCAGTGCATCTTCCCAACGGCCCCATCATCACCAACGCCAAGGCATCGATGAAGGAGGTGGCCGCAGATCGCTGGCGGGTTCGGCGGGTACCCTACGAGGCGCCGGCATTCAGGCAGGCGGCCGAACCATTCATCGCCGCACCAGCGCCCGGGTCGAGGAATTCCCTTTGGATTGCTTGGGAGCCTCCCGCGGCGAAGCCGGAGATTGACCAATCCCGCGCCGAACTCGATGCGTTTTGCTCGCCATTTCGAAACGCTGGCGAACGCCCTAGCTGCGGAAGCCGACAAAACGACTGCCGAGGGCATTCCTAAGGTATGAGAATGCAACCGGGCATCCCGATGGTGGCAGTCTCCTCGGCAAGAGAGCCGGCCTTGCCGAGAATGCCGATCTCCAAACTGTCTGTCGAACATCTCCTTTGCCTGATCCTTCAGACGAGACATCTTATGTCGGTGAAGTCGGTCTTGATGCCGCCCCTCGTTTCCACAAACTCGCTGAATGCCCAAAAGCATCTGTTCCGCGGGGTCCACGAGCGAGGCAGAAGTCGGCGCCAGCGCGGGCAGCCGCCGGCTAGATCAACCGAGCCGGGCTCGTCGTCGATCAGCTCGAGACTGGATGGGGCAGCGTCACCCATCGCCCCGCAACGAGTTTCAGGTCGCCGATTGCTGCGCCCTTGGCGAAGCTCGGCACAAGCAGGCATTGTAGCCTCGCGCGACCAGCTCACGGGCAAATCGCTGCGTATGCGCCTCGCCATGGCCTCTCATCTGATCGCGCTACGTCGGGTCCGCGAGAGCCGCGTATGGAGACCCACGCTATAAGAGCAGTGGCGTCGCCCGCTCGAAGACGGCCTCGAGCGACCAGTGTCGTCGGCTGCAGATCACCCACTTAGTTGGCCTCGCGCAAAGCCGGCACGACCGCGGTCGATGCATAGAGCGCCGGCATGCCTTTGGGATTGAAGCGCCCTCCATAAAGCTCGGCACCCCATTCCGACATAGGCTTGCGGGCATACACCGGATTGAGAGCGCGGTAGAGCCGGCCCGAATAGGTGATGGCGGGGCGATGCAGCCAACTACGCACACGATGCGGAAGCGCTCGAAGCATTGGCGGCCGAACTCCGCAGTCAGTCGCCCTGTGGATAGTAACCGCCTGTTCACCATATCGCGGCAACTTGATTGAAGGTGCCCCCAACGCGCCTAGTCTACCCTTGCGTCATTTGAGACGCCCCCGCCCAAACTGGCGGCCGACGCTTTCATGTGCGGACCCCAAATCCAGGTATGCGTCGGCCGCCGGTATCTTTTGACGGATCAGGCACCAATGACTTCTAAGCCGGCCACCGGCATGATCGTTGTGCCTCCTCGCATGTGCGCGGTCACCCCAAAGCTTGTTGACGATCTGGCTAAGGATCTCCACGCAGCGCTCCCTGCCTACCGGTTTCAAATCGTGCCCGATTACATAGGCCGGCAGAGCCATGAATTCTTCGTCTTGCCGGATGGCAAGGTGCCGGATGAAGCGATCGAAGCGCTTCAGGCCGTGCTGGCTCGATACGGTGACAACTCGCCACGGTGCGCTAGTCCGCCTTTGCCGCTTCCCTAAAGGGCATGCAAAAGAAGCTCCGATCATGAGGGCAAAGTGGGCCGGTGCCCATGGCGACCTGTTAACGCCGTTCAACCGGCCGCAAATGCTCGAGCGCTTCCGCGCCCTGCAAATCGCGGCATGATCCGCTGGCCAGATATCGCCAGATTGAAAAACCGAATGAAGCCAGGTGCAGCAACCTTTCTCGCTAGAAGATAGCTTGCGTGTGGAAGTCCACGGCTGGGAGCGAAGACGTTTTTGTTACTGGCGGTGATCTCTCATTTCTGGTGAAGTGTGTGGTCGTCTCGATCTCAGTTGAGCAATTTGACGATATCCTCGGCGGCGACCGGCTTGCTGAAATGATAGCCTTGTATTTCATCGCAATTGTTCTTGCGCAGGAACGCTAGCTGCTCGTCCGTTTCGACGCCCTCGGCAATGACTCTGAGGTTCAGTTTCTGGCCGAGCGAGATCATGGCGCTGGCCACGGCCTGGTCATTCGCATCGGTGGCGAGGTCGTTGATGAATGACTTGTCGATCTTCAGGCGCGCCACCGGGAAAGTCTTGAGCGCGCTCAGGCTCGAATATCCCGTTCCGAAATCGTCGATCGAGATCTGGACACCCAGATTTTGTAGCGCGTTCATCGTGGCGACCGCCGTCTCGATATTCTGCATGATCAGACTCTCGGTCAGTTCGAGCTCAAGGTATTTCGGCTCCAGGCTGCTATTTTCCAGCGCCGCAACGACACCATTGATCAGGTTGCTCTCCTTGAATTGTCGCGCCGACACATTGACGCACATCACCATCGGCGGCAGCCCCGCGTCCTGCCAGGCCTTGTTCTGTCGGCAGGCCTCGTGCAGCACCCAGTCGCCGATTGGCACGATCAAGCCCGTCTCCTCGGCCATCGGAATGAACTTCATCGGCGAGATCAGCCCCAGCGCCGGATGCTTCCAGCGGATCAGCGCCTCGACCGCGAATACACGACCTGAGCGAAGATCGACTTGCGGCTGGTACAGGAGCGTGAATTCGGCACGCAACAACGCGTTGCGCAACTCCTCCTGCAGCAGGAATTTTTCGTGGCTGCTGGCGTTGAATTCGGGCGCGTAGAACTGAAAATTGTCGCGGCCGAGTTCCTTGGCCCGGTACATGGCCACATCGGCATTGGCCAGCAGCGCATCGGCATTCGCCCCGTCCTTGGGGTAGCTCGCCACGCCCATGCTGGCTGTCGTCCTGAGATGATGCTCGCCCAGTTGAACCGGCTCCGCGATCGCCGCACGGATCTTCTGCACCGTCGCGGCAACAAGCTCACCATCCGGGTCCTGGTCGAAAAGCACGACGACGAACTCATCGCCGCCGAGCCGCACGACGGTGTCGGTCGCCCCCACGCATTCGACCATCCGGTCGGCAACAGTTTTCAGCAGCGTGTCTCCGGCATTGTGGCCCAGCGTGTCATTAACGAGCTTGAAATTGTCGAGATCGATGAACACCACGCTCACCCAACGGTGATAGCGCTGCGCATACAGGATCGCTTGCGAAAGCCGGTCCCCCAGCAAGGCGCGATTGGGAAGCCCGGTCAGCGTGTCATGGTTGGCCATGAAGTGGATGCGGTCTTCGGCAAGCTTGCGCTCGATGGCGATGCCGGCGATACGGGTGGTGAAGTCGATGAGGCTGGTCTCGCTCTCGTCCGGCCCGCGCACTGTCATCGAATACATGGCAAAGACCCCCAGCACCGCGCCGGTATGCGACAGGATCGGCGTCGACCAGCACGAGCGGTAGCCGTACGGGGCTGCGATGTCGCGATAATCGTCCCAGAGTGGATCGCTCATCACATCGGTCACGATGACGGGTTCGCGGCGATAAGCGGCGGTGCCGCAAGACCCCACGTTGGGGCCAATTCGGACGCCGTCAATGGCGCTTGCATAGTCCTTTGCCAGGCTCGGCGCCGCGCCATGGCGCAAGTGGCTGCTATCCTTGTCGAGCAGAAGCACGGAGCCGAATATGCCATTCAACTGCGACTCGACGAGGCGCATGAGTCGGTCGAGCACATCCTCGAGCGGGGCGCTTGCGGCGATCATTTCCAAAATTTTCGCCTGTCCGTTTCGCAAATCGTCCGCCCGCTTGCGCTGTGTGATGTCGCGGGCGATGCCGACCAGGCCGAAGATCTCATTCTGGTCGTTGCGCAACGGCACTTTGGTCGAGGACAGCCACTTGCCGGCGCCGGCGGCATCGACAACGAATTCTTCCTCGTCGACCATCGGCTGGCCACGGCGCAAGAGGTCCAGCTCGCAGGCGCGAAACTGCCGCGCGAGCTCTGGGGCATGCAGGTCGAAATCGGTCAGGCCGATCATTTCGGCCGTTTGCCGGCCACTGTCCGCGGCAAGCGCCCGGTTAACCACGACGAAACGGCTTTCGGTATCCTTGACCCACAGATAGTCGGGAACCCAGTCGATAAGCGCCTGCAATGAAACGCGCTCATTGGCGACCATGCGGCTGGCGGCGAGTTCGGTGAGATCTTCATGTGTCGCCACCCATCCGCCGTCGGGCATCGGCTGATGGCAGACCCGGATCGTGCGGCCGTCCTTGAGGCCGGCAGTCCAGGTTTTCGAACGGCTGCCCGCATTGATCGAGCGCGCGAAAGCGAGATAGTCCTCGCCGGTCATTGGCGATGTTCCTGCAGCGAGCCTCAGCTCGACGATTTCGCTGAGCATTGCGCCGGCATGCAGTTTCTCGGGCGCGACACGATAGATTTCCGCGTAGCGGCGGTTGCACATGATCAGCCGCTCGTCGGCGTCGAAGAAACAAATGCCTTGCGAGATGTTGTCGAGCGCCGCCTCGAAACACCGTGTCTGTGCTTGGAGCGTCGCGTTCGTGGCCCGAAGCTCGCTCTCCAGGTTCTCGTATGAGACGACTGCCAGTTTCGACAGCACAACCAGGCCCGATTGGTCCGCCGGCTTGGCAATGCGACTGGATGATTTTGGGGCCAAACAGAGTTCCTCCGTTTCGGCCTGCGCTGCAAATACAATTGGCCGCGTGCGAGCAAAAATCCCGCACAAGTTAGTTGTGATCTACTAATTGTCTGTGAACGTCCGCAGCGAAGCCGATCGCCAGCCGGAGCCTGACGTGACGACTAACCGCATCCATGTAATTACCGACTTTGAACAAGTCTTTTACTGGTGGATAGGAAGCGAAAAGAACCTGAAACCGAAAAGTCTGAGCAAAGTCGAATCGCCGCAGTCCTCCGCCAATAGGATGATTGTCTGTTGGAGTGCACCCCAAATTGGAAGGATAAGGGAAGCCCTGAGAGAGGGACTGATGCAAGACGGAGATTTAGCCGGGAGGTGAAGCTAGCAGCCGCTGAGCGAATGCTGGCGGGAGAGAATGTGGCGGCCCTGACCAGAGAGCTGGGGTGGCGGGCACACAAGTTGCTGTATCACTGGCGGGCCAGTATCTGAGCGGCGGTGCAGCCGAGTTGCGATCATCTGGGCAACCCCAGAACAGCCGCGGTTGGGCGGCACCGCCGCCTGCTGATCTTCTAAGCCTGCTCCTTCTTCGCTTTCGCAAAGCCGCGGTCCGTTGCGATGAACCGTTCAAGCATCGGCGCAATCAAGCGCGATGGATCGGCAGATGGCCGCCCGGTCTCGCGCCCGAGGATCTCTGCGTATTTCACCAAATCGCGATGCAGGGGCGCCGGCAGTTCCAGCGTAATCTTCACTGGCTTGTCGTCAGCAATCGCTGCGAGTTTCAACTTGGCCATGTCAACCTCCGTATGGTTCAAGGGCAAGGTCGCGGGTGACAAGGACACGAACGGGAAACCCCGGCCGGATCGTGAGCGTCGGTGCCATAGCGAGTTGCCGCTGAACGACCTGCTGGCCTACCTGGCTGGCGCTATCGGAAGCGCCGCTTCGCACAGCACGCACGATATCGCTGTCTTGGTCAGAAGAACCGGCCTGCGCGCCAACGCTCAGAATGGTCGACAACGCCGCAGCCTTGAACAATTCGCCCCAGTGATAGTCGACGGCATCCTCCAGGCCGGCATAGCCCTGAGCGTCGGCGCCAGGCTGCCGCTCCAGCACGATGGAGCGTCCGTCGGGAAAGATCAGCCTGTTCCAGACAAGCAGCACGCGGCGCTGCCCGGAACCAATTCCGCTATCGTACTGTCCAATGATACGAGTACCTTGCGGGATGAGCAGCGAGCGGCCGGTGGGACTATCATAGACATTTTCGGTCACCTGAGCGCTGATCTGCCCGGGAAGGTCCGAGCGGATGCCGGTAATGAGCGCGGCCGGGATCACGGCACCGGCTTGAAGCACATAGGGTGACGCGGGCGGCGTTGTGTGATCCGGGGCCACGGTCCGCCGGTCAGCGGCGGCGGACAGGAAGGAAAGCTGGCGATCCTGCGCATTTGGCTGACCGTACTGACCGGCAAAGTCGTTAACAGCAGGAGCGGACGCTTCGGCGGGCCTGGGATCTCCTTGCGTTGCCTGGAAGAAGACGCGCGAGGTTCTGGCCGCTTCCTCATCGGCTCGCCGGCGCTGCTCGGCTTCGTCAATCGCGGGGCTTGCGATTGAGGGCGGCACGACCGCCTGCCCCTTGTTCTGAGCATCGAGGATCGGCCTGCCGAGATCGCCAGGCAGCGGCGGCCCAAGGATCGGGCCGGCATAGTCGCGCGGCAGTCTTGCCAGTCCGTCGGCGGGCGGCCGATTGGAGGTTGGGTAGAGCTCCTCGCCCTGCTTGAGCGTGTTGGCATCCTGCAGAGCGTAAATCAGCGCACCGCCGACACCGAGCGAGGCGACGAAGCCGATGCCTGCGAGCATCTTGCGCGACAGACGCGTCACACGCGGCGGGTCGGCGCGAAGCCGCATGGGTTCGACGGCCATGTTCTTCTCGTTCATGGCTGCAGCGCTCCCCTCAGCGTTGCGTTCGGCAACTTCGACGCGGCGCTGTCGCTTGGGCCCCGCCGCAGCCCATCGGTTCTTCTATCGACACGCACGATCCTGACCGCCTGCTGCCGCTTGCCGGCGCCAAGACGCAGTTCGGCCGCACCAAAAAGGCGGTCGACGATGAGGATGTTTTGATAGACGCGGCTGTTGGTGATTTCAGCCTCGCCGTCCGCGCCGATGACGAAAATCGGCGGCATCTCGCCTTGCACGATGCCGCGGGGAAACTCGACATAGACCCGGCGGCCATCGTCGTAGGCGCTCACCGGCTTCCAGGGAGGGCTGTCGCCGGTGATGCCATAGCGATAATTTCGCGCCGTAAGCTGCGGTATGATCGGCGTTGTGGCGATCGTCTGCAGGAGGCCTGCTTTCGGAGCCGGATAGGACCACGCAACGGCGGGCATGTAGGGCTTGGCGCCTGAGCGTAGCTCAAGCATGTAGCTGCGCCGGTCCGTCGTGATGATAAGGTTCGTTGTGATGTCCGCCCGCGAGGGTTTCACCAGGACGTGGACGCGTCGGGCAATGCCGGACCCGCTTTCGGTGTCGCCTATGATCCAGCGCGCGGTGTCACCGGCCGCGATCGGACCGTCTCCGGTCAGGCTCTCGCCAGGCTCTAGCGCGATGTCCGTTATCTGGCCAGGTGAGGCGTAGACCTGATAGAGCGCTCCCTCGCTCCACGGGTAGATCTGAATCGCGTTGTAGTAGCCCTCACGGCGGGGTTCGACGCGCGCCGCGGCATTTGCGTTCTCGACACGGGCGGCCGGTGTTTGCCCGATGGCGCCGCCCCGCGCGGGCGCCCAGCCTGGTGGCACGCGAAGAGGTCGCGGCCTTTGGTCGGTCGCGGCGGCCGGAGCCGGCGGCAAGGGCGGAACGTAGGTATCGTAGCTGATCGTCGGCGGCTTCTTCGCAGGCGTGGCGCAACCCGCAAGCAGCGTCGTCCCCGAGACCAGCGCCGACAGCAGATATCTTGAGAAAGTCGTGCCGGCAACAGGACGCGATGTCGGGCTCATTGGCTCATCTCCCGCGACCAGTTGATGGCGTTGACGTAAATGCCGAGCGGATTGGCGCGAAGCCGTTCGGCGTCGCTTGGCATCTGCGTCACGATCGTCAGGATCGCGGTCCAGCGCTCGGTGCCTGAAAGCTGACCGTTTTCGTAGTGGTGCTCCATCCAGGCGACACGAAAGGAGCCCGGCGAGGCTCTGATGACCGAAGAAATGTCCACCGCGACCTGCTGCTTGCCGACCTTGGAGAAAGGATCCGCAGCGCGAGCATAGTCGTTGAGCGCCGCAGCACCCTGGTCGGTGGTCCAATTATAGGCGCGCAGCCAATCCTGGCGCAGTACGATCGGATCGGCGGGGATGGAGCGTACCTGCTCGATAAAGCGGGCGAGATGCCACGCGATCTGCGGATCGCTCGGCTTATAGTCGGCGGTTGCTGGCGCGATCGCTTGAGCCTGGCCCAGCTTGTCGACCTGCACGACCCAGGGCACGACAGTGCCGCGGCCCGACTGCCAGACCAGCGAAGTGGCGAGCCCCGCCGACAGGATGAGCGACCCGAACGCCATGGCGCGCCAGTTGCGTGCCTGAACGCGTGCGGAGCCAATGCGTTCATCCCAGATCTGCTGCGCCTTCTGATAGGGTGTTTCCGGTCGAGGGCTCTTGCCATAGTGGACGGCGGGGCGCCTAAAGATGTTCATGGGTCATTCGCCTTCAGAAAGAGAAATCGAGGCTCCGCCGCCATGGCTGTCACCGGCGCGCACCGCGTGGGCGGCGGTCTGGGCGCCGTGGGCGAGGCGTTGGGAACGATGCAAGCGTCTGGCCCATTCGGGCTCGCCTTGAGCGCTGGGTGGCTTGCCCGCGCTGGATGGTTCCGCCGCCGTTGGCGCAGCGGCGCCGCCAATCGTTCCCTTGGTCGACGAACCGCCGGTGATTTCAGCGGCCGAACCGGCGCCAGAGGCAAAGTTTGACTTGAGCGATTGACCGGTGTTTGCGGCGGCGCGCTTGAGCGGAGAGGCTGCCGCCGCAGCGCCAGCGCGCGCAATGCCACCCAGGCCGGAGGCGACGCCTGCCACGCCCGACTGGCCAGCGACGCCAAGCATATAGGCGGCCGAACCGCCGCCAGCGAGTGACGTCGCGCCACGCGCGGCCGACGCCGCCCCCGCCAACGCGGCTGTCGCGCCTCGTGCCGCGAGGCTGGCTGCTCCGTAGCCTGCGACTGCGATGCCGCCCGCGGCAAGGCCGGTCCCGACGGCCGCGCCGGCGCCGAGCTGCGGTCCGCCCGCGACGAGGCCGTTGGCAATGCCGGGACCGAAGATTCCGAGGCCAAGCAGCGACAGCGCCGCCAGCACGATCGCCATGGCCTGGTCGATGGTGGGGTTCTCGCCGCCGAAGCCTTGGGTGAATTCGCCGAAGAGCGTGGATCCGATGCCGATGACCACGGCAAGCACCAGAACCTTGATGCCGGACGAGATGACGTTGCCGAGCACGCGTTCGGCCATGAAGGCCGTCTTACCGAAAAGGCCGAAGGGTATCAGCACGAAACCGGCCAGCGTCGCCAGCTTGAACTCGATCAGCGTCACAAAGAGCTGCACCGCCAGGATGAAGAAGGCGAGCAGGACGAGCGCCCAGGCAAAGAGCAGGCAAGCGATCTGGATGAAGTTTTCAAAGAAGGAGATGTAGCCCATCAAACCGGAGATCGCCTCAAGCAATGGTCGTCCGGCGTCGAGGCCGGTTTGCGCCACCTTGCCCGGGTGCAGCAGGTCCTGTGCCGAAAAGCCGGTTCCACTCGCCTTGAGACCAAGACCGGAGAAACTCTCGAAAACGATTTGGGCGAGGCCATTCCAGTTCGAAATCAGATAGGCGAAGACACCGACGAAGAGCGTCTTCTTGACGAGCCGCGCGAGGACGTCGTCATCGGCGCCCCAGCTCCAGAAGAGCGCGGCAAGCGTCACGTCAATGACGATCAGCGTGGTGGCGACGAAAGCGACCTCGCCGCCGAGCAGGCCGAAGCCGCTGTCGATATAGCGGGTGAAGGTGGCAAGGAATTGGTCGATAACGCCGGTATTGCCCATGTCTATCGGACCTCGTGCAGGCCAGCATCCGGCGATCGCGAAGCGGCCGGCTCGCTCGTCGAACGCCGCGAGGGCTTTTCGAGACCGAGAAAGCGATCACGCTGTTCGGCCCACAGCCGCGCACATCCTTCGTCACGCAGGGCAGCCTCGCCGAGGACCTGGCAGCGGCGCAGGCCATCGCGAAGCGGATTAGGCCCAGAAGCCACCGGTGTGTGCAGCCCCTCCCCCGCCGGCTTGTCTTCCTTCCGGCTCATCTCGAGCGCCGTCGCCGCCATGGCGACGGCGACGAAGACCGCCACGACGCGAGCGAAGGTTTTGCCGTCCATGGCGATCGACCTCAGCGGTTGAACATCTGGACCGAGCCGGCCTGGTAGCCGGATCCAGCCGCCAGGAAGCGTCGGCGTTGCTCGCGACCCTGATCGACCGCCGCGGCACGTTCGGCTTCGGTCAGCGCCTGGGCGCGACCATTGGCGGCGACCAGGGCTGTCAGGTCCGCAAGCTGCTGACCCTGAAGCGCAAGCAACTGGTTGCCGGCTTGCGTCGCCTGCAGCGCACCGGTCGCCGACTGGCTGGCGCCGACCAACGCCGACATCTGCGCGCGGCCGGTGTCGATGTTTGAGACGACACCCGCCTGGACGCGCATTGCGTCCTGGAGGCCGCCCACCGTGTTTTGCCAGCGCGAGCGCGCATCCGCGACGAGTTGCTGGTCGGAAGCAGAGAGCGAGACGCTGCTGTATTGCTGCTGAAATGCCTTGTCGACCTGCTGGACGTCGAAGGCGATGTTCTGTGCTTCGCCGAGAAGCTGTTGCGTGCGCTGCACCGACTGTTGCAGTTGCTGCAGCGAGGACAAAGGCAGGCTCGCCAGGTTGCGCGCCTGGTTCATCAGCATCTGGGCCTGGTTCTGAAGCGAGGTGATCTGGTTCGTGATCTGCTGCAGCGAGCGCGCAGCCGTCAGGACATTCTGGGAATAGTTCGATGGATCAAACACGATCAAGGCATGCGCTGGCGCAGTCATCATCGGCGAGATCGCGATCGGCGCGGCGAGCGTCGCCGCGATCAGAAGAAGGACGCGCCGGCGGCTTTGACGAACAGTCATGGTTTGGAATCCTTTTCAGGTTCGGGAACGGAGAGGTTGGGAATGAGGTCGGCGGCCCACCCGACGTCGCGGGCACGCAGCCAGGCCGACAGGAAGCCGTCGCGGCCATGCTGGGCGATGATGCTGCCGATCAGGGCCTGATCGCTCTTGGAGGACGCGGCGCAAAGCGCAAGCCCGACCTCGGACAGGCCGAGCTCGAAGAGACGGTTGCCGCGACGGGACTGGCAGTAATAATCGCGCTTGGGTGTGGCTCGCGCCAGGATCTCGATCTGGCGGTCGTTCAGGCCAAAGCGGCGGTAGATGGCGGTAATTTGCGGCTCGATCGCGCGTTCATTGGGCAACAAAAGCCGGGTTGGACAGCTTTCGATGATCGCCGGCGCGATAGCCGAATTGTCGATGTCGGATAGCGACTGGGTGGCGAAGACGACGCTGGCATTCTTCTTGCGGAGCGTCTTCAGCCATTCGCGCAACTGCCCGGCGAACGCGTCATCGTCGAGCGCAAGCCAGCCTTCGTCGATGATGAGCAGTGTCGGACGACCGTCGAGCCGGTCGCCGATGCGATGAAACAGATAGGACAGGACGGCCGGCGCGGCCGGCGTGCCCACCAGGCCTTCGATTTCGAACGCCTGCACGGATGCCTGGCCGAGCTGTTCGGCCTCTGCGTCGACGAGCCGGCCGTTCGGGCCACCAACACAGTAAGGGCGAAGCGCCTGTTTCAGGTCATTGGCCTGCAGAAGCACGCTGAGCCCCGTGATGGTGCGCTCCTCGACCGGGGCCGAGGCGAGCGAGGTCAGCGCCGCCCAGATATGCTCCTTTGCGTCCGGCGTGATCTGGATGCCTTCTCGCGTCAGGATCGCGACGATCCAGTCGGCCGCCCAGGCGCGCTCGTACGTGTCATGAACGCGGGCGAGCGGCTGCAGCGCAACGGCAGCGTCCAGGCCTTCGGTGAGATGACCCCCGAGATCGTGCCAGTCGCCGCCCATGGCGAGCGTCGCCGCGCGGATCGAGCCGCCGAAGTCGAAGGCGAAGATCTGAGCCTTGCGGTAGCGGCAGAATTGCAGCGCCATCAACGCCAGCAGCACCGACTTGCCGGCACCGGTCGGGCCGACGACCAGCGTGTGACCGACGTCGCCGACATGAAGAACCAACCGGAACGGGGTCGAGCCTTCGGTCTTGCCGTAAAGCAAGGGAGGACTGACCAGATGCTCGTCCCGTTCCGGCCCCGCCCACACGGCAGAAAGGGGGATCATGTGGGCGAGATTGAGCGTCGAGATAGGCGGCTGGCGGACATTGGCATAGGCGTGCCCGGGCAATGAGCCGAGCCAGGCGTCGACGGCGTTGACGGTCTCGACAATGGCCGTGAAGTCGCGGCCCTGGATGATTTTCTCGACAAGCCGCAGTTTCTCGTCGGCCACGCGCGGGTCGCAATCCCATATGGCGACGGTGGCGGTGACATAGGCCATGCCAGCCATGTCGGCGCCGAGCTCCTGCAACGCTGTGTCGGCGTCGGCCGCCTTGTTGGCGGCGTCAGTGTCGAGGAGTGCTGATGCCTCGTTGGTCATCACCTCCTTCAGGATCGAGGCGATGCTCTTGCGCTTGGCGAACCATTGCCGCCGTATCCTGGTCAGAAGGCGGACAGCGTCGACCTTGTCGAGCAGGATCGCGCGGGTCGACCAACGGTACGGGAAGGCCAGCCTGTTGAGGTCATCAAGCAGGCCGGGTGTCGTGGCGGTCGGGAAGCCGACGATGGTGAGCACGCGAAGATGCTTGTCGCCAAGCCGCGGTTCGAGCCCGCCGGCGAGCGGCTCGTCGGCCAGCAGCGCATCGAGATAGATCGGGGTCTCGGGGACGCGCACCCGATGGCGCTTGGTCGAGATGGTCGAATGCAGGTAGGTCAGCGTTTGGCCGTCATCGAGCCAGTGGCATTCAGGCATGAAGCCGTCGAGCAGGGACAACACACGCTCAGTGCGATCGACAAAAGCGCGGACGATCTCGCCCGGATCCGCGCCCGACTGGTCGCGACCCTCATAAAGCCAGCCCTCGGCGCGCGTGGCGTCTTCGGGCGGCGGCAGGAATAGGAATGTGAGAAAGTAGCTCGATACGAAATGAACCCCCTCCTCGTCGAAGTCGGCTTTGCGCTCGGCATCGAGCAGGCCGGAGGCCGCATTGGGAAACTGGCTTTCGGGGTAAGAAGCTGCTTCGTGCCGCTGCGCTTCGACGAAGATGCTCCAGCCAGAGCCGAGGCGGCGAAAGGCATTGTTGATGCGCGATGTCACCGCGACAAGTTCCGCCGCTACGGCGGAGTCGAGATCGGGTCCGCGAAATCTCGCGGTGCGCTGAAGGCTGCCGTCCTTGTTGAGCACGACCCCGGGGGCGACGAGTGCCGCCCAAGGCAGAAAGTCGGCAAGGCGAGCAGCAGTCCGGCGGTATTCGGCAAGGCTCATCATGGCAGTGCCCTCAAACCGACAGATGCCCGGGCAGCCGCAGGTGCCGGCGGCCGACTTCGAAAAAAAGCGGATCGCGCCTGGCAGCCCATACCGCCGTAAAATGTCCGATTGCCCATATGAGAAGACCGACCAGCCAGAGCCGCAGCCCAAGCCCGACAACGCCCGCCAGCGTGCCATTCAGGATCGCGATTGCGCGCGGCGCGCCCCCGAGCAGGATCTGCTCGGTGAGCGCCCGGTGCACGGGCACCATCCACCCCGGCACTGTGTCAAGCTGTTCAAAAGCGGTTGTCATCAGATCAACGCTCCGCCGCCGAACGAGAAGAACGAAAGGAAAAAGCTTGACGCCGCGAAGGCGATCGAAAGGCCGAAAACGATCTGGACCAGCCGCCTGAAGCCACCCGAACTGTCGCCGAAGGCCAGCGTCAGACCGGTGACGATGATGATGATGACGGCGATGATCTTGGATACCGGTCCTTCGACCGACTGCAGGATCTTCTCGAGCGGCTGTTCCCACGGCATCGAGGAGCCCGACGCAAGGGCGACCGGCGCGACCATGAGGTTGAAGGCAATGGCGGCGCTGGGTGCGACCAGGCTGGCCTGGCAGCGCGAAAGCAGGCGGATCATGGAATGTCTCCTGTGTTGATCGGTGTGGCTTCAGCGATGCGATAGTCGCCATCGCGGCCCAGACCCTCGACCCTGACCAGTTCGATAAGCCGTCGCGCGGCGCCGCGTCCGGCGAGCACGGCGACAAAGCCGATGGTGTCGGCGATCAGCGCACGCGGGACAGTGACGACGGCCTCCTGGATCAGTTGTTCAAGTCGGCGCAGAGCGCCAATACCGGAGCCCGCATGGAGGGTGCCGATGCCACCGGGATGCCCGGTGCCCCATGCCTTCAAGAGGTCCAGCGCTTCGGCGCCGCGCACCTCGCCGATGGGAATGCGATCGGGCCGCAGGCGCAGCGAGGAACGAACGAGGTCGGAAAGCGTGGCGACGCCATCCTTGGTGCGCATCGCGACGAGGTTGGGGGCGGCGCATTGCAGTTCGCGGGTGTCCTCGATGATGACGACCCGGTCCGTCCCTTTCGCCACTTCGGCGAGCAGCGCGTTGGTCAGGGTCGTCTTGCCGGTCGACGTGCCGCCGGCAACGAGGATGTTTGCCCGGCCAGCAACCGCGGCGCGCAACACAGCGGCGTGGGCACAAGTCATGATGCCCGCCGCGACATAGTCATCGAGCGTGAACACGGCGACCGCAGGCTTGCGGATCGCGAAGGCCGGCGCGGCGACCACGGGCGGCAGCAGGCCTTCGAAACGCTCGCCGGTTTGCGGCAACTCGGCCGAGACGCGCGGGGAACGGGAATGGACCTCGGCGCCGACATGGTGGGCGACCAGGCGCACGATCCGCTCGCCAGCGGCAGGCGCGAGCATCTCCCCCGTATCGGCAAGGCCCTCCGTGAGCCGATCCACCCAGATGCGGCCATCCGGGTTCAGCATGATCTCGACGATCGCGGGGTCGTCCAGGAAACGGGCGATGGCGGGCCCGAGCGCGGTGCGCAGCATACGCGAGCTGCGCGAACGTGCTTCGGTGTCGTTGTGCAAGATAGCCATGCTGTCCCCGTTTGGGTGCGGGAACTCATCGAGCAGTTCCCGGTCGGGATGAGCAAAAGAGGCCTGAAGCAGCCCGATTCAACAGCTTTCGACCGCCGTCGTAGCGCAGCGAGTAAAAACCGGCGAACGGCGGCGCCGAGCTCAGGAAGTTTTATGCCGGCGTATCGCGGCCTTCCAACATCGGCAGAATGTTAAGTTCGGCAATATTATGTACATGTTTATTGACACATGACTCCCGCCGGGATTATGAAATCTCCTGGCAGGGGCGGCGATCGCCCTTTCCACGGCGAGGAGGATTGTCATGCGGGTTGGTCCGGAAGGCTCGGTTTCGCGGCGCCAGACAGCCGCTTCCAAATATGCTCGAAGCGCTCCGAGAGTCGCTACGCCGCGCCCCTTGATGGCAAGGGGCGGCGAAGCTTCATGAGCATGCTCGACATCTGGCTTGGGATTCTGCAAGGGCTGCGCATAACGGCAGCGGTCACCGCCTATGGCTTGCTCTTCGCGGTGCCCTTCGCGCTTGTTTTCGGCGTCGCGCAGTTTGTGACCACCGGCTTGACGCGCTTTCTGGTCACGGCAGTGATCGAATTCTGGCGCAGTTCGGCGGTCGTCGTCCTGCTCTTCGTCTTCTACTACGTTCTGCCGGTCATGGGGGTCACTCTGTCGGCGATGACCGTCAGTGCGTTGGTGCTCGGCCTCAATAGCGGCGGCTACGCCAGCCAAGCGGTGCGGGCCGGGCTCCAATCTCTTCCTGCCGGCCAACGCGAGGCTGGAATGGCGCTCGGCCTCTCGCGCCCGGCGATCCTGCTTCTGATCGAGCTGCCCCAGGCGTTGGTCGCCATGAGTCCCACATTCGTCAACAACCTGATTCAGCTGGTCAAGGCGACTTCCCTTGTCTCGTTGGTCACGTTGACGGACATGACCTTCCGCGCCAAGGAAATCTCGCAGACCGAATACGACCCGGTCGCGATATATTCGGCGTTGCTGCTAGCCTTCTTCGTCGTCTGTTATCCGATCGCGCTCGCCGGCCGCTGGCTCGAGGCGCGGGTCAATCCGGAAAGAGGAGCGCCTCGTGGGATTTAACCTCGACTTCGCGCTCTCGACCATCCCGATCATAATCGGTGCGATCGGGACTACCCTGCTCGCAACGGTCTTGAGTTGCCTCGGTGCGTCGGCGCTTGGCTTCACTTTCGAAATCATCCGGCGCGGGGGCGGCGCGCCTGGCCTCGCCGTGCGCTTCCTGATCGACTTCATCCGCTCGACGCCGGTCTTGGCCTGGCTCTATTTCCTGTATTTCGTCCTGCCCTTCTACGGGATCAGGCTTGGCGCCATGACGGTGGGCATATTGGGGCTAAGCCTGTACTACAGCGGTTATCTGGCGGAGGTGTTCAAGGCGGGCATCGACGCTATTCCGAGGGGCCAGCAGGAAGCAGCCAGAGCCCTGTCGCTCACCCGCCGCGACACGGTCATCTTCGTCATCGCACCCCAGATGCTGCGCAACATCGCCGCGCCCCTGGGCAACTACCTGGTTTCGATCCTTAAGGCGACGCCTTATCTCGCGATCCTGGCGGTGCCGGAAATGCTCGGGCGCGCCTTCGATATCGCTTCCGAGACCTATCGCTACGCGGAGCCGCTGACCGTCGCCGGCGTTCTGTTTCTCGCGCTGGCGCTGATCGTTTCTTATGGGGTGAAGCGCATGGAGAAGCTCCTGCTTGCGAGCGGGCTCCGCTGATGCTCGACCGACGCGCGCCTGCGACCTCGACGCTTCAATCCTCCCCGCTCGTGCGGATCGACGGTCTCAACAAGTGGTTCGGTGCCCTGCACGTTTTGAAAGACATCGACCTGAGCTTACGGCCGGGCGCGCGTGTCGTCGTCTGCGGACCCTCCGGGTCCGGCAAGTCGACATTGATACGCTGCATCAACGGTCTTGAGCGTTTCCAAAAAGGGACGATAGAGTTTGAAGGCGGAAGTCTGGGAAAAAGCGATCGCGATGCCGCGATGGCGCGCCGCCTGACAGGCATGGTGTTCCAAAGCTTCAATCTCTTCCCTCACCTCACCGTGCTTGCCAACTGCACGCTGGCGCTGCGCCGGGTCCTCTTGAAGTCGGCGCATGAGGCCGAAGAGATCGCCATGCGGCATCTGACGGCGGTGCACATCCCCGAAAAGGCACGCGCCTATCCGGCCCAGCTGTCGGGCGGCCAACAACAGCGGGCGGCGATCGCGCGCGCTCTGTGCCTAGGTCCCCGTATCATGCTGTTCGATGAACCCACCTCCGCGCTCGACCCGGAAATGATCAAGGAAGTGCTCGACGTCATGATCGCGCTCGCCAAAACCGGCGTGACCATGGTCTGCGTGACGCATGAAATGGGTTTTGCACGCGAAGTCGCGGATGAGATCGTTTTCATGGATGAAGGCCGCATCGTCGAGCACGCGTCTTCCAGTGATTTCTTCTCTAGCGCCGCTCATCCGCGCGCCAGGCTGTTCCTGGATACCATCCTGAGCCATTGAGAGCTGATGCCTGCGAACGTGGCGCACGCAACCGCGGCGCGATCAGCAACATGACAATCGCATCGGTGCCGGAACCGCCGCGCGGACTACCAGTCCGGCGCGAAGGCGTAACCAGCAGAGCGAACGGTCCGGATCACATCGCTTCCCACAGATGCCCGAAGCCTTTTGCGCAACCTGGCAATATGAACGTCAACACCGCGTATATCGGTTGCGGCGGCGTGTTCAGGCCATGCAATCGCGACCAGTTCCTCCCGGCTGAACACCTTGCCAGGTTGCGCCAGAAGGCTGCGCAAAAGCTTGAACTCGATCGGTGGCATCACGATTTCTTTTTGCTTGAAGAATGTCCGGTGGGTCTGTCGCTCCAACCGGAAATCGCCCTGCACCAGATCGCCTGTCTTGGTTTCGCGCGAACGCTTCGCAACACGCGCCTTGCCATGCAGCCAACTCAGAAGCTGTTCGGGCGCAAAGGGCCGCGAAAATATCTCATCGACGCCAGCCTTGATAAGGTCCAGGTGCAGCTTGCCGGAACGAGGCGCGACCAAGCCTGCAAGGGGCGTCGCTTTTGTCGCTTCGGCCGACTTCAGCGCCAGGCATTGCTTGACGATTGCGCGGTCGCCCGGATGACAGTCCAGGACGATGGCAAGCGGCGCAGCGGCCTTGATGGCGCGCGCAATCTCCGTGTCTGCCGTGATCAGCCGGGTTTCGAAGCCGGCTGCTGAAAGGATGTGCCCGAAAACCAGAAAGAAATCCGGGTCCTTCGAAGAGATCAGGACCAGCGGCGTCATGAGTCCATCAACCGAATGCGGTGCATCTGTGGTGCCATGCCGACTCTATGCCGTTGGTTTTTCAGCATTTTTTCTTTAACATCAAATTGTTTAGCCAACCCGAATTCACGCCAGAATACGACCCTTTTCGTCACGTTTCGATCTCACTGCACACGGAGCGCACACGAAAATGGCAACCTACACAAAGCTCTCGTCCGGTTCCTGGCGCGTGCAAATCCGTCGCGAAGGTCGCTCCACGCCAGCGAGACTTTCCTGCGCCGTGACTATGCACGCCGCTGGGCGACCGGAACCGAGCGCCAAGTGGATCGTGGAGAGACGCAGACCAGGTCACGTATAGCGCGCCTGAAACTTCCGGCGAACTATCGACGTCCATATCGACGACATATGCGACGTAGGCAAGTCCCCTCGCCGCTCCAAGGCCGCGGCCCTCGCTGAAGAAGGAGCGGTCTTTCGTGTCGAGCGAGATCAAGTGGCGGAGCTACGCAAACGCTGATGGCGACCGCCGATTATTCGAGTCGCATTTTGGGGAGCGCGATGTCCCGCAACCTGGCCACCTCATGGGTGAAGGAAACACAGTTCCGTCCAAGTTGTTTCGCCTCAAAAAGGCAGCGACCGGCAACACGAAGGATATCCTCAGCATCAGCAGCGCGAGGTATTTCCGCTCCGCCGATACTGACAGTCACCCTTACGCCATCCTGTCGCCCTTTGACCCAGGGACCTCCCTCGATATGCCGGCGGATGTTCTCCGCTATGGTGATCGCCTGCTCTTTGCGCACATCACGTAGCAGGACCCCGAACTCTCCCCCGCCAAGCCGGCCAATCGAGTCCCCTGGGCGCGTCGTATAGACAAGCGCCTTGGCGATCCGAACCAATGTCTCGTCACCTTTGGAATGTCCGTGCTTGTCATTGATCAAGGAGAAATGATCCGGATCGATCAGAAGAAGCGTGTCGCATTCCCCTTCATCACGCTTTCTGTCCATCCTTGCGATGAATTCACCGCGGCTAAGGAGTCCCGTCATCGGATCATGGCTTGTCACGAAGGTGAACCTGTCGTGCGCCTCTTTCAGGTCTGCGTACGACTTCTCCAGCTTGTCACATGTGTCCTGGATCGTTTCGGACTGGGCGAAGATATAGGCACCGACAGGCATTCCGATCAGAATGGGGATGACGGTGCATTCCACCCAACTCAACCAATCGATCGGCATCTGCAAGGCAATTCTGGCTGTGAACGACAGACCGAAAGTCGCGACGACTGCAATTATCGTCACGACGATCGATTTGCCCAGAATACGCTTGGTGCGCGGCGTCATACCGTCTTTATAACCGCTGGCGCTGAACGCGACGTTATCGGTTCGACTAAGGTTATTCGGACCTCGCGAGCGCAGATCCGGCACGGGCAACGGGAATTTCAGTTTCGTCCTGCAATTGCCGATCGGGACATTCGATGCGCGGGCCCTAAGGTGGCGCCCTGCAGAAGAGTACCTCTGATACTCCGTGCCTTCCGGTTTTGTGACATGTTCCTCTCGCAGCCATGGCCGCTTTCGAAGGGAGGCGCGCTGCCAACTCCGCAGCAGAAACGTAGCGATCATGAATTTTCACTGAATGGAGCCTTCAGCCACCGTTCCGGGCCATCCTCTTACAAAGAGACCGTTCAACCCGCGGTACCCTACCGCACCCAAGGAGAAGCCCCATGACCCGCACATCAGTCGTCGCTGCAGCCTTTGCCGCCTTGGTCGGCCTCACCACCATCGCGCCCGCCAAGGCCAACGATGTGAATATCGAACAATACGGCTGGCGCAATTCCGCCGGCGGCGGCCAGCACGGCTCCCGTAACCGCATCCATGTCTACCAGGATGGCCGCTTCAACACCGCGATCGGCCAGCAATATGGTCATCGCAACCGATCGGTGATCGGACAGCAAGGCGTCAACAATTACGGCGCGACGTACCAGTATGGCAACCGCAATGCCGCGGGGATTGCCCAGTTCGGTTCGAACCACACCGCAATTATGACGCAGGACGGCAACGGCAACATCGCAGCCGGTGTCCAGGTCGGCCACGGGTGCAATGCCGATGTCAGCCAGGGCGGCAGCGGCAATGTCGCCGCCTTCGTCCAGGACTGCCCCTGAACCATGGACGGCCCGCAATCGCGAGGAGATCATTCATGACCAGACTGGAAAAGCGAGCAGCAGCGGTGTCGGCCGCGCTCGTGGCTGTCATGGTCGCCGCCGCGACCGCCGCGACGGCCGACAAGGACGGCTCGAGTCACGAGCCGCTGCGATGCGAGATCCGGCATACCGTGCAAGGCGACGCTATCCTGCTGGAGCCCGTGGTTTATGCCGACAGGAAAACCACCGGCACTTACACGGTCAGCGTCTCCGGGGGTGGAACGTCCGGCTCCGCCAAAATCAGCCAGGGCGGCGCCTTCGAGGCCGGTCCCGGCAATCCGGCGTCAGTGGGCCGGATGAGCGTGGGAGCCAATGGCGCTGCCTACGACGTTAAGCTGAAGGTGACTGCAGGCGGGGCCAGCGTCAACTGCCTCAAACAGGTGTCCGGCGCGAACTGAGCGCCGTCTGTCTTCGATAATCGAAAGAAGGGCTCCGGGCGACCGGAGCCCTTTCTTCTTACACGATGGGTTTTTTCCTTCCGGAGTGATGCAACAAACACTTGGGCTTTGACGGTGCGCCGAAGCTCGCGCCGCTCCATGTCTTGAACCGCGGCTGAACAAAACCTTCCGTCACGGTTCAGCTTCGCTGTGCGACTGTGGCTCATCAGATGATGAAACCACAAAGAGAGGCATCATGAACCGCCAAGTCACAAAACTGATAGCAGCCATCGCGCTCGCGACAGCCATCGGTCTGCCCCTTGTCTCCGCTCCGGCGAGGGCGGGCGGCGCGATCGGGTTCTATTACTCGCCTCCGACGGCCCGCGATGCGCGGGCGCTGGATTTCGGTCTGCGCGCCTATTCGGCCTACAAAGGGCTGCGCAGCGGCGCCCACATACGGCAGCGCGGCTGGAACAACCGTGCCGGCATAGATCAGGACGGGGCCGGCAATCTTGGCATAGTTCGACAGGAGGGCAGCGGACACTCGGCCACCCTGCGGCAGGACGGCAACGACAGTTCCTACGGTATCTTCCAGTTTGGCCGAAACACCGAAGCAAACGTCGTGCAGGCCGGCGACAGGCAGAGCGGCGCGGCTCTCCTGTTCGGGTGGTAGGAAAGAAACTGCGCGGTTGCGGATGCGTGACAACTGTCCGCCACGCATCCGCCGCCGTCGATCAATTGCAGCATGGGGCCCGCTGATTGGGGGCAATTTGGGGCGGCAGTGATCACTTTGATTTTCGGCTGAACATATGAGCGTTAAAGCTGACCCAACTGTGAGCTTTCAGGGGGTTGTCCATTGGACCAGACCGAGCCCTCAGGTCCGGATTGCACTACCCGATTTCTCTCCCACTGGATTTCTTTAATCCAGTACGCTATATGACCATCTACATGGTCAGGAGCATGACATGCACGCTATCAATCTGGCGGACGCCAAGGCACATCTGAGCGAACTCGTTGACCGAGTTGAGGCTGGTGATTCGATCGACATTACTCGACGCGGCAAGCCAGTCGCCCGCCTCACAGCGGCGGCCAGGCCACGCATGCGGATCGATGCCGCCCTGCTCCGATCCTTGACGGCAAGCATGCCGCCGGAGGGTCAAAGTGCCGCCGATCTGGTGCGGTCGATGCGCGATGGCGATCGCTACTGATGCTCTATCTCGACACGTCGCTGATCGTGGCGGCGCTTTCCAACGAAGCGACGACCCCACGCGCCCAAATGTGGCTCGCTCAGCAGGATCCTGCTCAGCTTCTGATCAGCGACTGGACGATCACCGAGATGTCCTCTGCCATGGCGGTCAAGCTACGGACCGGGCAGATCAACCTGGAGCAGCGTGCCGCAGCGCTGGCAATGTTCAACAAGCTGGTCGCCGAGAGCTTCACCGTGCTTTCGGTCACAAGCGGGCAATTTCGAGCGGCGGCGAAGTTCGTCGATCAGCATACGCTGGGGCTTCGTGCCGGTGATGCATTGCATCTCGCGACGGCGTCGGAGCATGGAACGACGGTGTACACCCTTGACCATCGGCTTGCCACAGCCGGGCCAGTGCTCGGTGTGCCGACACAACTGCTGGCATGATCATGCCCCTCCTGCCCCATTGACCTTGCCTGGGGCGCCGATGGGCGGTGCGCCAGATGGTGGCGATCCGCAAGGCGGCGCGATCGTCAACGTCTGCAGCCAGGCGGCGCTGGTTGCGCTCGAGGGACACATTTCCTGCGGCTCGTCCAGGGCAGCGCTCGAAAACATCACCCGCTGCTCGGCGCTGGAGTTGGGCAAATACAGCATCCGCGTCAACAGCGTGAACCCGACCGTGGTGATGACGCCGATCTCGTCCGGCCACTGGAGCCAGCCGCCTGTCGCTGAGCCATTCTTGAAGCAGATGCCGCTCGGGCGCTGGGCGACCGAGGATGAGGTCGCCGGCCCGATCGTGTTCCTGCTCAGCGACGCAGCCTCGATGATCACCGGGGTCCACCTGCCCATCGACGGCGGATGCACTTGCCGGTGAAATAGATGCCGCGGCTCAGATCTTCACCATCGCTCTAATCGATGATCACCGGCGGAGGCTCTCAGCGGAGTTTTTGCTTCCGTTGCTCAAGGCTGTCGCTGCAGGCCGAGACAGGTTCAACATGGCGACTTGAAACGACGCTGGACTCTCGTTCGATGCTACAAGGAAAAGGCCCGAACAGGCAGGGTTTTCTGATGCCCCTGCGCTTCATCTGAGATGACAGCCCGATGTTCAATGCTGCAGCGAGTGCATTGCTCACATTGTGAGATCCGCCCCACTCGAAAGCTCAAGCCTCGACGCAGGAGCAGGTCAAGAACCGAGCTTCCTAGTGCAGTTCTAGGAGCGCTGAGATATGTGTCTATGGTTCCTGTGCATCATAGCGCTGACTACCGCGCAAATGGGCGCGATGACAACATCCTCTGGCGAGCGAACCTTCAGCTGCCGGTGGCAATCAGCCTAGATTTTATCCGCAAGTATGACGCCGCTGATGCCATAAGCGCGGCGCGTCTGCTCAATAGCCTCAGGCGTGACATCGATCAGCAGCGCGATAATGTCGCCATCCGGATGCTCGATAGCGTTGCCGAGTTCGAAAAGCGTCCAGCCAAGCGCACGCAGGCGTTTCGGCCAGAATGTTTCGCACACCACGCTAATCTGTCGAATCCCCAGACTTTGCGCCGTCTCAAGAAGGCCGCACAGAACAAAGCCGGCGATCGGCGACGACGCTCCGTGCGTGCGAAGCGACGGGACGACAAAAAAACGCGTCCATTCGAAAATTTCAGCCGCTCTCGGAGGCGTGCCGCCGGCGAGAACTGGGAAGACCTCGCTCATCAGATGCGGCTCCAGCGTCGGTACAAGACGGGAGCCGCCGACGATCTTGCCGTTGGTGTCGAGCGCCAGAACATAAAGCGCATGCTCGTTGTCGAATGCGTCGATCTCGATGTTGATGGGGCGGGCGACGGCGCGCCATCGTCTATGCTTGACGTAAATGTCGTACCGGATACGAAAATAGCGCTCCAGCACTTTTCTATACTGCTTCCTGTTTTCCCAGGTGACCAGATGAATACGGACCATGTCGCCTCCAAAAGTGGAGGTCGTAGGAAAACATGCTTCGTGCCCGTATGATGGTATTCAGGTATTGCTAAATCTGGATTTCCTGTCGTCGCAGAGCTTTGACGATGGCATGCGAGACATTGGCTGCATCGAGCTTGCCTCGAATGTTGCGCTGATGGCTTTCAACTGTGTTCCTGGTGACGCCCAGGATGCAGGCGATGTCTTCGTTCGACTTGCCTTCGGCGCTCCACTCCAGGAGTTCGCGCTCGCGCGGCGTCAAGGGCGCGGCCTCAGCGCCCTGGGCGGATTCTTCCAGCCCTGACAGGCGTCGAAACGTATGCACGCAAAGCGTCTCGATGAATGGCACGACGCTCGGCGCTATTTCGATGCGATCGCCCGCTGCCGAGACGACACATGGGCCTGCCAGCGGCACGTGGACGGGAACACAGAGACCTTGGCCCATTCCGAAGTCCGCCGCTTCATCCATCACCAGCTTTGCGCGCGCAAAAAGCTTTGCCGGCGGAAGCTCGTGCCACAGGAATGGCTTCGGCGAATGCCGGCACTGCGCGACGCAGGGATCATGCGAAAAATAATCCTCTGCCATGTAGCGAAGGTACCATTCGGCCGGCCAACCATCGACCAGGATCTCTCGCCTCCAGTCGGTGTCGTGCGGCACGGGCAGGCCGGTGATCAGAAAATAACGCAGGCCATAACGCTCGATGGCAGAGCGGAACTCTTGCAGGATGTCATCCACCGAGCACGCGGCATCGATCCTTGAGATCGCTGCAAACAACCCAACAAGATTATCGATCTCCATCGGCAGACCTCGACAAGAGTCAGGCCCCATCCCCGCCAAGAACTTACGGTCACAAATACGATATATTCAATGGGACTTGCGCCGAATGCACACTTCAGGAGTCATTAGCTGGCGCAAAGATAAAGAACCTGAAAGCCGGATCAAATGTTACGCGAACCAGACCGCGCTTCATTCCGCTGACTTTGGCGTCGTCTGCTTTGTCCCGCGGACTGCTCGTCGATTCGACGGAACAGCCGTGATCAACTCTTGCGGCTCGACATCCAAGGCCTTCGCCAGGATCTCGACTGTATCCAGCGTGGCGTTGCGCCGACCGGCCTCGACGCTGCTGATATAGGCTCGCGTGCGGCCCGAAACGAAAGACAATTGCTCCTGAGAAAGTTTTCTTTCTCTCCGAAGCCGCTGCACGTTCAGACCAAAAACGCCGCGAAGTTTCATCAAACAACGGATGCTACGACGCGCACTATGGTGCGACACACTATAGTGCACATTCCGCATTGACAGCGGTGCTGTTGACTGTTTGAAACAACCAGCGAATTCATCGTTTCCTGACACAGGAATAGCCATGCCGAGCCGGCCGTTTCGCGACCTCGCGCACAACAGTTCCGTGCATTCCTCAGGCGAGATTAGCCGACCCGGAACGGAAGAAAGCCGGGTTCTGGAATTCGTCTGCATCCGATGCGGTGCCGCCTATCCCGCCGATATCACCATCGACTCCAAAGGGTGCGTGCGGTGCCAGGGGACGGCACCCGCAAATCTTCGGCCGGTTTATGCGGATCCTTCGCCTCATCCCCTGGGCGGCGCCACCGCCTCGCGCTCTCTATGGCGTTTTGCGCATATGCTGCCTTGCACAGCCGCGGATGCAGTGAGCCTTGGCGAGGGTTTGACACCGTTGCTTGCCGCGCCTCGCATCGGCGCGCTTCTCGGCGTGCCCAACCTCGCAATCAAGGACGAAGGCCGAAACCCGACCTTGTCGCATAAAGATCGCTTCTCGACCGTCGCGGTCAGCGTGGCGCGCGCACGTGGCGCGAAGACCGTCGCGACCGCGTCTTCTGGCAACGCCGGCGCCTCGCTGGCGGCCTACGCTTCCAGAGCCGGGCTGAAGTGCGTTGTCACTACCTTCGCCGGGTCGGCCGGCGCGATGCTGGCGCAGATCCGAAAATATGGGGCGACGGTGCTGCCCTTGGTCAACAAAATGGACCGATGGTCGCTGCTGGAACAGGCGGCTGCCAGCTATGACTGGTTCATCGCTTCGCCCTATCACGGTCCGGTCGTCGGCAGCCATCCACTCGGCATCGAGGGCTACAAGACGATCGCCTACGAGATCGTCGAGCAATCGGATGGTAAGGCGCCGGACTGGTGCGTCCTGCCGGTCTGCTATGGCGATGCGTTGTCCGGCGTGTGGGCGGGTTTTTGCGAGTTGTACACGCAAGGGACCATCACGCAGCTGCCCCGTCTCGTCGCCGCGGAGGTGCATGGGTCGTTGGCGGACGCCCTTGCCAGCGGCGCCGATGCCTTGAGTGAACGCAAGATGCTCTTCGACAGCCTTGCCGTATCGATCGGCACGCCGCGCAGCACCTTTCAGGCTCTGAAGGCTCTGCGCGAATCGGGCGGGCACGCGGTCCCCGTCGACAATCATGGCCTGATCGCGATGCAGGAACGCCTTGCGCGCGACGAAGGGATCTTTGCCGAACTGGCATCGGTTACGCCGCTGATCGCCATATCGACGTTGAAGGATCGAGGGGTCATCGCAGCCACAGACCGGGTCGTGGCCATCGTGACCGCCAGCGGTCTCAAGGACCTCGATCGGTCCACTCGATCGAACGAACACGATCGAATCTTCCAGACGACGCAAGACGCCTGGCGCTGGCTGGACAAAAGCGGGCTGGATCTCGCTTCATAGATTCTCCACAGCACCAATAGCCGACGGCACCGCACTTGCTGCCTGGGTTTTGAGCACATCGTCGAGACTGCGCCGCAGCCAAAGAAAGCGCGTCCATTGCGTCTCTGCCGCCGGTGCGATTGTCGTCAGCGTCCTCGGCTCAGACGGTTCCTTGCAGGGCCAGCCAGGCAGGGTTGCAAGCCAGTCGTCATTGTAGACGGTCTCGGCATGGCGATGGCCTTCGTCAGGCATGATGACCGCGACCTGTGCGTCCGGAAGGGTTGTTGCAACCCACTGCGCCACCAACGCAGCGGCGCCGCTGGTCGGCCCCATGAAGATGCCGTGCTCGCGCAACAAACGGTGCGCGCTCAGATACGCCGGATAGGCGCCGACCCAATGGATCTCGTCGACAAGCTCATGCCTGACGTTTTTCGGCAGAACGCTGTTGCCCAGGCCCCGCAGCATACGTTTGCCGACGGGCTGCCCGAACAGAATGCTGCAATGGGTATCGACGGCAAACACCGTCAGATGGGGAAAGACCGTTCGCAGAAAGGACGCGGTGCCGCATAGCGAACCGCCCGTCCCGACGCAGCCGACCAGACAATCAACCTTTCCCATTGCCCGGATGAAAAGTTCAGCCAGCCGCGCATAGGCGAGCCAGTTTCCCGGACTGTCGTATTGGCGGGTCCAGAAGCCATCCGGCTCCTGTGCCAGGATTTCCTCCAGGCGCTCAAGCCGGCCAGGCTGATTGCCGTCACCGCGCGGATCGTCAAGTGCAATGACCGTGGCGCCGATGCGCTCCAGTCGGGCTTTGTATTTGGCGTCGATAAGCGTCGAAGCGGTGACGAGGGTAAGGCGATAGTCACGCGCCGCCGCGAGCAGCGCCACCGCCATGCCGAACGTGCCGGACGTCGTCTCGACAATGTGGGAGCCTGCCTTCAGTTCGCCATTCGACTCTGCCCGATCCAGAATGTAGCGGGCCGGCATCAGCTTCATCAACGGAAAAGCCGCCGCCACCAGATTTGGCGCCAGGCGAGCAAGGCGTGGGGTCTCAAGGTCCCTGAAATAGTCAACTGCGACGGTCACGATGTCCAGCCCTCCGCATTGACCAGATGGACCTCGACGTCTTGGAAGCCGGCGCGTCTTATCTGTTGTGCGGCCAAAGCTGCCCGCCGCTTCAGATTCGATGCGAAAAGATCGAAAATCAGACCAGACAACGAGCCGCTATGGGCGACTTGCATCCCGCACGCCCCGGCTCGCCTGGCGATTTCGGCGATCTCGTCGAAGCCCTGTTTCGGTAAGTGCCGTTGACTGATCACGGCACTGGCCGAGGCGGCGCGTCCGAGAAGATTTGGATCCTGACGGTAAACCGCGCGCGCCACCAGCGCCCGAAGCACGCCGAATTCCTGGATTTCGGCACTGTCGTAGCGCGCTGGCGGCAGCTGCAACGTGTCGACCGGGACGCCGCCATTCGCCTTGAACCCGACCAGTAGCAGCGGCGGCAGCGAGCCGCCGAAATTCTCGATGACCGTGCCCTCGCGTTGCGCGAACAGGACCGCATGCTCATCGAATGCGATCGCGTCGCTGGCGCGCTCGGCGGCAACGGCGAGACGCCCGATGCTCGAGGGTCGCAACTGGACCTTGAAGGCTGCGGCCACAGCGCGAATGGAAGCGACGACGTCCGCGGTCGATGAGCCGTAGCCGTGCCCCACGGGAATCGAGCTTTGAAGCGTCAGCACGCCACCACCGGTCACATTCAAGAAATCGAGCGTGAACCGCGCGGCTGCCGACGCCTTGATCTTATGATCGGGGTGGACAATGACCGCATCGCCGTCGGTTCTGGCAAAGGTCGCCTCGGACCTCAAACCGGCGATCGGCAGTGTGACGAGCCCGCGATGAAGGCGCCCGCCATCATCCTTGAAGACGCCTTGGATGAGCTCGCCGTGATGCGCGATCGCCGCCCCCGTCCCGATCGAAGACCGCAGCGTTTCACGGCTCACAAGATCGCCGGCGCCAGTCATTTCCATTCCCCCACGGTTTTCTCGCAGCGCAGGAGGATGGCGCCGGCGGCTGACACCCGCTCTCAAGGAATTCCGGTATTGACGGCTTGCTATCGAACGAGCCGGCCGGGAGGCGCGTGATCGATGGTCAGGCGGCGGAGCCGAGGTGCCTCAGCGGCCGGCCAATCGAAACCGCCTGCGCTGCAGCCATGATACCTTGCGCATCGATCCCGTAATGCCGGTAGAGATCGGCGATCGTACCAGTCTGGCCGAAATGCTCGACGCCCAAAGCGCGTGTACGGTGGCCATGGACCGACCCCAGCCAGGCGAGCGTCGCGGGGTGCCCGTCCAGCACCGTCACGATGGCGCAGGACGGCGGAAGACCGGCCAAAAGGCGCTCGACATGACTTGAAGCGCGCGGATGGCCATATTGGCGCGCCCGGGCCGCGGCTGACCAGCCGGCGTTCAGCCGATCGGCGGAGGTCACGGCCAGAAGCCCGACATCGCGCCGGTCGCCGGCCATCAATCCCAGCGCCTGTATCGCTTCCGGCCCGACTGCGCCGGAATAAGCTATCACCAGGTCGGCGTTTGGCCCGGGCGGGCGCAGCCAGTAGGCGCCATCGACGATGTCGCGCGCCAGCTTACTTTCCATCGGGCGTGTTGGCTGCTCGATCAAGCGCGTCGAGAGCCTCAAGTAGACCGAACCTCCGGTCTGATCTCGCAGCCAGGTATGGTCGTCAGGCTCGGCTTCGCCGGTACGCTGCATGTAGTCGAATGCCCAACGCAGGATGATTGCCAGTTCGTCGACATAGGCAGGCTCGAACGTCGCCAGACCGTCCTGCGCCATGCCGATCAGCGGCGTGGCGATCGACTGATGCGCTCCGCCTTCTGGAGCCAGCGTCACGCCGGAGGGCGTCGCCGCCAGGATAAAGCGGGCGTCCTGGTAACAGGCATAGTTGAGCGCATCGAGACCGCGCTCGATGAAGGGATCGTAGAGCGTGCCGACGGGAAGCAGGCGCTCGCCGTGAAGCGAGTGCGATAACCCGAGCGCCGAAAGCATGGTGAAAAGGTTCATCTCCGAGATGCCGAGTTCGATATGCTGTCCCGACGGCGCAAACGTCCAGTTGAAGGTGGAGGGAATGCGCTCCTGGCGGAAAATGTCCGCCTGGTCGCCGCGCGCGAACAGACCCCGTTTGTTTACCCAGGCGCCGAGATTGGTCGAGACGGTGACGTCGGGGGATGTCGTGACGACACGGCTCGCAAACTCGCTGTCCGATTTTGCGACCTCGTGCATCAAAAGCCCGAAACCTTGCTGTGTCGACATGGCCGGCTGAGCGCCGAAGCCGATGCGCGCTGGCACCGGAACAGCTGGGGCTTTGTGACGACGCGGGGCTGGCTGCGCAAAAGGCGACGACGCGAGGAAGGATCGTATCGCAGCCTCGTCATAGGCAAGGCCCTCGAAAATGTCCCATTCGCGGCCCTCGCGGACTCCCATGCCTTGCCGCAGCACGTCGACCTGCGCCGGTGTCATCAGTCCGGCGTGGTTGTCTTTGTGGCCGGCGAGCGGCAGGCCAAAGCCCTTGATCGTATAGGCGATGAAGCAGGTCGGACGATCATGTCCGCGCGCTTGCTCGAAGGCATCGATGATGCTCGCCAGATCGTGGCCGCCGAGATTTGCCATCAGGGCCGCAAGCTCATCGTCGCTGCGCTTCTCGATCAGACGGCTGACCGGTCCTTGATCGCCCAGATCGTCCAGCAGGCGCCTGCGCCAGGCAGCGCCGCCCTGGAAGGTCAGCGCGGAATAGAGCTGATTGGGGCATGCATCGATCCAGGTCCGCAGCTTTTCGCCGCCCTCTTCCTCGAAGGCGGCCTGTTGCAACGTCCCATGTTTCAGGATCACCACATCCCAGCCGAAGTTGCGAAAGATGGATTCGAAACGCTGCCACAGGCCTTCGCGCACTACCGCGTCGAGGCTCTGCCTGTTGTAATCGACGACCCACCACGTGTTGCGCAGGCCGTGCTTCCAGCCCTCGAGAAGCGCCTCGAAGATATTGCCTTCATCCATTTCGGCGTCGCCGAGCAGGGCCACCATCCGGCCTTCCGGCCGATCGGTCTTCCAGCCTTTTGCCGTGACATAATCCTGGACCAGGGACGAGAACAGGGTCTGCGCCACGCCCAGTCCAACCGACCCGGTCGAGAAATCGACGTCGTCGATATCCTTGGTTCGGGACGGATAAGACTGCGCGCCGCGATAGCCACGAAAATTCTGCAGCTGCTCAACCGTCTGCTTGCCGAACAGATATTGGATGGCATGGAATACCGGGCTGGCATGCGGCTTGACGGCGACGCGGTCCTGCGGCCTCAGGATCTGGAAATAGAGCGCCGTCATCAAGGTCGACGCGGACGCCGACGACGCCTGGTGGCCGCCGACCTTGAGGCCGTCCGTCGACGCCCGAAGATGATTGGCGTGATGGATCATCCAGACGGCCAGCCAGAGGACCTTGCGCTCAAGCTCGGAAAGGATCGTCATCGTCGGCTCCTGTGAAATCGCGGCTCAACGATACCTGCGTCGATCTTCCGAATGTGACTATTCTTGCCCAAACCGATCGATCATATTGGCTGCTCCAGCCAATAACGACGCCCAAACGAGGGAACGATGCCAAATCCAGCGCTTGACGCAATCGACCTGAAGATCATCGCCGCGCTGCAGAAGAACGCCAAGGCGACTTCGAACGACCTCGCCGAAGCCGTCGGTCTGTCGCCCTCGCCTTGCGCGCGGCGCGTCAGACTCTTGGAGAGCGCCGGCGTCATCAAGGGCTACACCGTGGTCGTCGACCAGAAGAAGCTCGGTCTGCCGATCAGCGCTTTCGCGTCGATTAAGCTTGAACGGCAACGCGAGGACGATCTCGACCGTTTCTCGCAGGCCGTGCTGCGCTGGCCGGAGGTTGTCGACTGCTATCTGATGACCGGCCAGCGCGATTACCTGATGCGCATCGTGGTGCGCGACCTCGAGGCCTATGAGCGGTTCATCAAGGACAAGCTGACGCGGCTGGACAACATCGCTTCGATCGAAAGCAGCTTTGCCCTGGGCCAGGTCAAGCGCTCGGAAGTGCTGCCCATTTGAACGAGCAAGTATTCTGCGACGGCGCTGGCGGCGGCAACTGAAGCGAGGCTGGGCACCCGTCACCTACCCCGATAGTATTTCACCCACAGATGCATTGCCCTCGTGCCACACGCGAGAGCTGCGGCAATCCTGTTTCGGCCTTGCCGACACATGTCAAACAAATTTGCCAAGTGCCGACAGGTACTCCGTTATCCGACGTTCAGCTACGCTGGGCACCATCAAGATTCCGGCTGTCGTGGCTGTAAGGGACGTCGGCCAAACAAGCTTTATTTCGCTGCTCGATAAGAACGGGAAAGCGCTTCTTCACTTGGACGTAGGCTTCCAATCGACTCACGTTTCCGAAACTCTTCCGATCTGATTCATCGGAGAAGCCGGTGCAAGTGTTGTCCCACAGGGACTGGGATCATGTCCACGCCGCTTTGTTCTCCGCCACTGCGGGTTGTACAGGAACGCAAAGCAATCCAAGCGCTTTCCAAATTGGCAAGCGGTCGAATTGCTTTGCTTGCGGTGATGCCGACTGTCAATTTCTGGCGTCGCGATATGCTCATTACGGGCGACATAGGCGGTCAGCGATCATCAAGGGTGGTCTGCGTCCAAGCGGCAAAGACCGCCGCCAGTCACGGAAATCCCTAACCTTCATTGAGCGCTCGGTTGCGCATGCAGAGATAGGCTCAACCTTGCCAGCTTTTCTCCATGCTCGTTGCGGATTTCGATGAACAACTCCTGGCCATTGAGGTCCTTAAGGAATTCTCTCGTCAGGTCTACCAGACCTTCTATGGCCTGATGACGCGCGCTCCCGATCCCATCGCATTCGATGCCTACCTCATCCTTGAGGACAACGTCGCGATCACCGCTATCAAAGAAGTATCTCGCCATCGCACCAGCTCGCCATCAGAATGTTGTTGCGGTCCTTTGATGCAAGTAGGTGGCGTCAAAATCTCCGGCTCGGACGAGCCCGTCCCAATCAACAGCATGAAATCGGGTGCCCTCGGTAAATATAAGCCCGTTGCGTCGCAGCTCCTGAAGCACTCGGTTCACGTGGACAGTTGACAGGCCCAACGCGTCGGCAAGGGCTGCCTGCGTGACCGGGAGATTGGCTACGTGATCTTTGATAACCCCCATCGAGTGAAGGCGGACGATCAGTTCGCACAATATGTGAGCCATACGGGTATAGGCGTCGCGCCTTCCAACGTTGGTAACCCATTCTCGGTATATCGCTGCGTCGATCAGCGTCGAGCGCCAAAATATAGCGGCTATGGAGGCATGTCGGTCGCAGATGGCTCGCATAGCATCATGCCGCATGAAGCCCAGACTGGCGCGCGCGAGCGATGAAAAGGTGCAGTCCAGAACCGAGAGATGCATACCGTGCAGATCGGGAATATCTCCCGGAACAAAGAAGGACGTGATCTGCCGTTTGCCGTCGCCGGTAAGCTTGGTGGATCCCACCAAGCCCTCCAAGACCACAAATGAATGAGTAGGTCGATCGCCCTCGCGTACAATATCCTCGTTTGCATGATAGTCCCTCTTTGAAAGCGGAATGCCTTCTAAAATAGCTATATCTGACTGGGTCAGATCGGAGATGTTCTGAAGCTTACGGATCAAAACGTTCGGGGAAAGGACATGTGCCAAGTTGGGTGACCGGGTTGAGTTGCGTACCGAACCTGGATTAGGCGCTAATGTTCCATTTGGCGGGCGGCTTTGCTGCCAAGCGCGAGCTTGGAAATGTCTTACGAGCGCAGTCCCGGCGGCCTCGGCTTGTTGGTGATGGCTTTGGCCTCTCGGACGAGCGAAGACCAATTCGTGCCGAGTAGAGAGACCAACTCTCGCGCTTGTGCCTCGGTAATGATTTCTCCAGAAGCCTCTGCACGAGGTCGCGCCCCGAGGTAATCGGCATAAGCGTGGTTCCAAAGAGATATGATTCGCAACGCCCGGTAACGACGCCGTTCGATGTCGTTCCGCTCATCCGTTGATTTCTAAGCGGCGTTCGCGCTTGCACCGCCCCCCGGCGGCTGCCAATCCATGTAGGCGGGTGCCGGAGCGCACAGACGCGATCCTTCACGTCCTGATCTTCTTTGATTGTGCGGGTGGGATCGAGCTGTTGCGTTGGCGTGACTGGCGGGCATTCGTGATCTGACGATGAACGGACGGAGGGAAATTCAGTAAATCCCTAGGACAATGACGAGTATGATTCCGATCGCCGCTAAGGTCATGACCGCGACCATGGCGGCCTCAAACGGACCGACGCCATTTCTCACGAAATTCATGGTGCCTCCCCGCATGCCACTGGGCCTTTCCTGAACCTCCAAGCTAGGCCGTGACCTGTTCCCGCTGAATAACACATGTTATCGGGGCATGAAGAAACCGTTCTAAGCTTGCGCACCACTGAAATTGCTGAAGTCGAGTCTTGGCGAGAGCTGCGACGCCTCCCTGCTCAAGGGAGTTTTCGTGAGCTCTAGAAGGCATCATCAGCATGGACAGAATTGATCCTGCTCCAACGGCCTCTCGCCCGGAACAGGAGTCTTGGCGGCATTAGATCGGAAAAAAAAGAATGAGACTATCATAGGTAATCGCGTGCCGTACCTGACGTCGCGTAAACGCCCGATCAACGGGCTTTTCGGGAGCGGACGTCATGCTGTATCCAGGTCGGTTTTTGGAGGCGAGCGAAATCGAGATGCTAGCTCAGGTTCTTCGGGCGATCTGCGCTGAGCGCGGCATTTTATCGGCTTCGGAACAAGGGGAACGCTTAGCGTCCCATTTGCTCAAGCTTTTTATGAACGGCTTGACTGGGGAGCACGAGTTGCTTGACGCCGAGAGGAATCTGGCTCGACGGCATGGCCAGTCGCTCCAGCGGCTTTCTGGCGGTCACGTGTGGACGAGGGAGGCCGCGTGAATTCGACGTGGATCATTCAACTCGCTGAAGATATGAAATTTTAGCGCAACGCTGGAATCAGGCCCAATACGCCACGAGATCGATGCCGCAATCGCTAGAGCGGTTGAGCGCAATAAAAGCATGCTCTCGGGTCCAGATTTGGAGCGGTTCCGATAGGCGGCAGAAGGGCCAAATATCGCCACTCGTTCGGATTACGCGGCATGCGATTACTAGCGCCCAAGTTTGGCACGGAGCGCAATAATCTACAGTTCAGTTTGCTCGGGTCCGGGGGGACAGAAGCGCAGTGGCCTTCAAGAAATACAGCGGCGTATACGCGCCTTGCGATCTCGACATCCTTCAGAGGGTATTCGACCAACTGTGCAGAGAGCGACGTCTGGCCCTCAAAGACGAGGAGCAGAGGGAATGCCTTGCGTTCGAAGTTATCGCAGCCTTCGATAAGGGAATCACTGACGAGACGGAATTGTGGAAATTGCTTTCAAAGCTCCGAATTGCCAAGAAGGCCTAGTCCAGGCACCTGCCAATATTTGGCCTCCTAGGTATGGCCATTAGCGTCCGAGCGGTAGCTTCCGACGCCAGTTCTTCCTCGTCTCTAATGCCTGCCTGATTAGCTTGCTATAACGCGAGACGCGAGCGCTTCACGTCGCTGAAGCGATTGACCATCGGTTTCAATCTTCGAGCACGCGTGCCAACAAGGCGATCTCGGCCGAACTGAACACGCCAGCTTGGTTAGCTCCTTGAGGAATCGGTATGCAGAGCTCCCTGAGCGGAATACATGAGAAACTAATCTCATTTGATGTTTTGACGCAAAGCAAAAAACCGCTGCGGAAACCTAAGGCGCGGCTACGCGCCATCTCAGAACACGAACGACCGAGGGACTCTCGAACGCGAGACACCAAAATCCAAGAGTTGATCTCGCGCAGAGCACGGTGCGCCGGTCAGAGCTTCCAGCCGGATGCCCACGTCCTTGGCTGCAGCCTAGGTTCTTGGAACACGCCACGCCTGGAAATGAAATCTTCAGGATAGTTTGACACGCTTGGGCTTTACGGAACTCCGGGTGGGGTCCGAATGGGTGATCAGGAGAAAGCGTAAGGCCTGTCGACTGTGTCAGATCTTACGCACATCGATGTGCAGGATGACCCTGCCTTAATTGCTGAAGTCGACCGGCTTCTGGCGCGCCGGACGCGCGACATCCGCCTCAAAGGTGAGGTCAGGCGTCTGTTTCGCGCACGTGTCTGGCCGCAAACGGCGAAGATCATCCGCGCCTGGATGATCTGGGTGGCCGTGTTGGATATGCTGACGCTGGCGCTCAACATGCTGATGCTCCCAACCGCAATCGCGCAATCTATGCTCCTGCCCGGAGCTATTATCCCGCCCGTCGTCATCGCAGTAGTTCTCGCATGGCGAAAGCCGCGTCCCCCCTGGTTCGAAGGGGCTTCGCTGATCACGGGCATGTTCCTGATTTTGTTATCGGTTGCCTTGGTCGGCGTAAGCGCTGGCGGTGAGTTCTATGAACGGCAATTGAACGTCATGCTGTTCGTGGCCATTACAGCCATCATCATCTTCGGCATCCCGCTGGCCTGGACGGTCGCGATTGCCGCGCTGGCGCTCGGACTGTATCTGGTATTTCAGGTGCAGAATCCGGCCATCGAGCATGGGAGCGCCGTCGCTGGAACGCTGTTCTTCGCCAGCGGTATCTTCGCGACGGTCGCAGCACGGCGCATCATCACAATTCTCGCTCAGAAGACTTTCCTGTTTGAGCTACGCGACCGGCGCAGGGTCGCCGAATTGGCTAAAGCGAACGATCGACTGGAATTGCTGGCGAAGACCGATCCGCTCACGGGCATCGCCAACCGGCACTGGATGACTGAGACGCTTGACCACCTGTGGGGAAATGACAAACGTTGCCTCGACGGTGCGGCAATGCTGATGTGCGACATTGATCACTTCAAGAAGCTGAACGATCACCTCGGCCATGCCGAGGGCGATCGCTGTCTGGTGGAGGTCGCCAACATTATCCAGGAAAACGTCAGGCGCGATCGAGATCATGTTGCCCGCTACGGTGGGGAAGAGTTCCTCGTGCTGCTGCCCGGGGTGACAGAGGAAGAGGCTGTCTCAGTGGCTGAACGGGTTCGTAAGAGCGTTGAGGCCGCCGCTTTGCCCAACCCAGGATCGCGCGTCTCGCGCAGCGTCACTCTCAGCATTGGAGTTGCAGTTCAGACCGCTGACGAAGCCATTTCACCGGAGCAGCTACAGGGTAAGGCGGACGCCGCACTCTATTTGGCCAAGCAAACCGGCCGAAACCGAGTGCTGCTCCACACACCCGACCCAGCGGGACGTAAACATATTCGCTCGACACGGTGATGCTCTCGAGCGGGTCCGCGGTGGGCCGTTCCGGAATATGTTGGCATTTCAATCTAAGTGAGTTGAATGTGCGTATTCATCATGGCTAAGCCAAGCGCCGCTCGGTGACCTGCAACGCGCGGCTCGCAGCATTGGCGAACATGACTCGCCATTCGAAGGTTAGCGATTCCCCTGATCTCCACGCCGTCGGCCGCCGCAGTTTGGGTTCGTCAGGCTCGCAATCTCACCAACCCTCCCCGTCATGCCGACAAGCCAACATCGGAGGACAACGGCTTGGCAGCGGTAGTACGACGAGGACATTAAAACTCCGAGTATATTGTTAACCGCTGAGAAACCATATCTTGCGGCTCATGGGCGGCTCCAACGGGGTGAACGCCGGGCTCGGTGCCTCCATTGGCGGATCAAGTGGTGCCAATGCCGGAGCTGGTGCTTCCGTAGGCGGCTCTAATGGGGTGAACGCAGGCGCTGGGGCGACAGTGGGCGGTGCGAGCGGCGTCACGGCTGGCTTAGGCGCTACGGTAGGCGGCACCAGTGGGACGGGCATCGGAGTTGGTGTTGGGGTCGGCGACGGCGTTACTGCCGGGGTCGGGGTAGGAACCAATCCGAGCGGCCTGACAAGCCCGGTTAACCCGACGACTCCCAAGGTGGCCAGCGCTGTCTCTGGCTTGTCTGGCACTCAATTGGCTCGGATGAAAAAGCGTTGTGTCGATGTGCTGGGCAGTCAGGACAGCTACGATCGGGGCCTGCGCCAACTGTGCCTGATGATATCGCGCCGATAGTCTGGCCTGCAGGACGGAAGTGTGAACAGGCAGGAGGCCCGTTGTGACACTCTCCTTCCTCCAGCCGGTTGGAAGTCCGCTGCAGCTAAGCGGCGGGCTTTTCGCCATACGCACTTCGTTCTGTGATGACATCGTGAGCGCAAGCGAGTGGATTCGCGGTCGATCGGCGCTGATTGCGCCCGGAGAATTCTGACGAAAAGGGAAACCCCGGCATCAGGCGCCCCTGGCCGCATCCTCGATCAATCTCGCCAGCAAATGGCGGAATCTTTGGTCGGACTTATCCCCGATGCTTCCTATATCCTCCGCCACCGTGCCGGGTGCACAAACCGACGCCTCCCCACTTATCGAAACGCTGACCTTGAACGCCCTTGCGTGATTTTTCTCCACTGTTCCATTCCCGGAAATTCGGAATTCAACAGACGGCGCAATGGCGCTATCCTCGGGGCGCGGGATGGGGTCTATATCGATGGTCACCTCCCCCGCCACGTCTGCCTTGGCCGCCTCCAACGACGCGACGACGACCTCCATTAGCCAATCTCTGGCTTGGGCGCCGAAGTCCACCTTTCGAGCATTCCCATCCGCGCTCTCGTCCTGCCGATGGTGAGCTTTCTTGCCCCGCTCAAGGGCCTCTTTGAACTTGGACATTTCTGGCCGCCTCCGACCGCTCAGCGCATGAGGGATACGGCAGATCGGCCGCAGCTCTCCAATCTAAAGAACGCAAACAATCCTCGGATGTTGCGCCTCGACGAAATTAGTGCTTTGCCCACGCATATCTGATGGCGCTCTCCGGGCTCGTTTACTGGGTGCATAGCTGGACCGCCGTTCTGATGGCTTTTCGCAAGCGCAGGTGATCGGCATCGAAGGGGCGGAGATCTTAAATGTCATTGGCCCGCGTGGCTACTCGCCTTGGCGTCCAAGGTGGGTGAACTGAGCGGGAAGTTAAGCGACTTCGCACTACGCTACCTTTCGAACAGCAGCCCTGAATGGATGATCGATGGTGAAGACGTCCGGCTGGATTCCCCGCTCGATCTGCGTCCATGTGACAGGATGGGCAATAGGAAAGCCGGGCCGCGCTCGTGGCGAGAACGTACCGACTGCAGTATTGCCGCGCCCGTTGCGAAGATAGTCGAGGAAGATGCGACCCCCTCGGGCGGCCGGATCGGCTGCCAAGAGGTAACGGTCCGGCTTGGCATCAATGAGGCACTGGGCGAGCGATCTGGCCAATTGCCGCGCCTTGTCGTGGGTCGCACCCGAAGCCAGCGGAGCCGTCAGGTGAATGCCTTTGCCTCCGGTGAGCTTCGGCCAGCTCCGCAACCCAGCCGCTTCCATGATGTCACGTAGCGACAGCGCCGCCTCGATCACCGCATCCCATGGCACGTCTTCGCCAGGATCGAGGTCGAGCACGAGCTGATCCGGATGCTCGATGTCGTCAATAGTGGCGTTCCAAGGGTGTAACTCGACAGCATCCATTTCGACCAAGCCGAGGAAGCCGTCGAGATCATCCACCCAAACCCGGACGCCTTCGCCGCCTTCGCGTTTTTGCACCCGCAGCTGGTGCACCGACGCGGGTATCGGCGGCAGCGGTCCCTTATGGTAGAAGGTGGCCCCGGACGCATGGCGAACCAGCTTCAGTGGTCTCCGGCCCAGATAAACCAGCGCTCGGTCGGCCACCCGCCGCCAGTAGCCCACAAGCTCTTCCCTGGAAGGTGAAACTGCATCGGGTAGCAGCTGGAGAATGTTCTCGCGCGGAACGCCATGTTGGCCCTCCAACCTGCGCTTGGAGGGCGACGGCGGCTTCGCCGGGATCACCTGGAGATCCTCGCGCAATCCCTTGAACACTGCCTCGCGCAAGATGCCCCGGTCTGTGACGCCACTGAATTGCACCTCCGCCAGCACCTCCGGCCGGACCCACGTTGCCTTGGGCTTTTTGATCGGCTCCGAGAGAGGTGATTTGCAGATGATGAGCGGATCGAGTCGCTCGCGAACTCGCCGGGCTGCCTCCAGCGTATAGCCGCTTTGCGCTTTTCCAGCATAAAGCAGCCGCTCGCCCTCCCATCTGCCGATATACAGGGAAGCAACGCGGCGCGGCTGCGCGCCAAGCTTTTCGACGAAAGCTACAATCGGGAACGTGTCGCTCTTGACGCACTTCACCTTGAGCCAGCTCGTTTGGACACCGGAACGGTAGGGAGAGTCAGCCCGCTTTGAGACCACCCCCTCCAGGCCCATGCGGCAGGCATGGTCGAACACGTCCTTGCCGCTAATGTCCAGGTGTTCGACAAAGGTCAGCGTTGGAGTCGTTTCCTGCAGCAGCCCGTGCAGCGCAGCTTTGCGCTCGATCAGCGGCTGCTGTCGAATGTCTCGGCCGTTGAGGTACAAAAGATCGAACGCAAAGAACATGAGCTTCGGCGAGCTCGGGTTTGCCAGCTCCCGCTCGAGAGCTTGGAAATCCGGCAGGCCGGTGTTGCCGAGAACCACAGCTTCTCCGTCAATGATCGCGGATCGGACCGGCAGGTTCGCCGCCGCCTGGACGATCCGTTTGTACCGATGCGACCAGTCATAGCCCCGACGGGTGAAGGCACGTGCCCCGCCACCTTCAACGATAAGCTCTGTCCGGTAGCCATCGTATTTGATTTCGTGCAGCCAGTCCGTGTCGGCAGGAGCGTTCTCGACCAGCGTCGGTGATTGGAATTCGATGAAGGCGAGGTGACCGGTCGATTTACGCATGCACTCGAACTCCTGAACCGGGATTCAAACCGGGCCGGAGCAATCGGTTCCGAAGATATTAGCAAAATTGAATATGATCGTCGACCGCCGGCGCGGTTGGCTGCTACCTCTGAAAGCTCTTAGAAACCTTGTAGGCGATGATCGTGCGCTGAGCCTTATCCGCTCAACGGCCAATCCAGCGGTGAGCCGCCTCTCGCTGCCTCGCGTCGGCAATATTTTGTACATATCTTGTATACCTATATTGACGCATTGGCGGCCCTCAACGTAGCGTTGAAGGGCTGGGGCCGAACCCCTGCGCGCAACTCAATCTCACGGGAGGACTGCACGATGAAATTTCGAGCCAGATCGGCCGCCATTGGCCTGGCCTGCATCGCCTATGCCGCGATTGTTGGATCTGTGCTGCCGGCCACGGCGGAAACGACAAAGGAACGCGTCTTGAGAGGGGGCAGGATCGTGATCGGCATCCACAACCGCGCGCCATGGGGCTACAAGAAGGAAGAAACCGGCGAGTTGCTCGGCTGGCATCCGGACCTGCTCAGAGCAGCGTTCGCCGACCTCGGCGTCAAGCAGGTCGACTTCCAGGTCACCGAGTTCGGCGCGTTGATTCCTGGCTTGATGGCCGGGCGTTTCGATGCCGTGGCGTCCGGCTTGTCGATAACGCCGCCGCGATGCCAGCAGGTCGCCTTCGGCGCTCCCGACCTGAGGCAGGACGATGCAGCGATCGTACTCGCCGGCAATCCCAAGGCGATCCATAGCTATGCGGATCTTGCCAAAAAATCCGATACCATCATGGGCGGCGGCCGCGGCAGCAACGTCATCCAGAACGCCATCGCCGAGGGCGTCCCTGCCGATCGCATCCTGCAGTTTCCCGACATCGAGACCAACATCGCGGCACTGCGCGCCGGCCGCATCGACGCCGCGGTGTTTTCTTCCCCGACGGTCATCGGGCTGCTGGCCGGCAAAAAGAGCCCCGATCTGGAGCGCGCCAACCCATTCACGACCGACGAGAAGTCGATCAGCTACGTCGCGATCGCGTTCAGGAAGGATGATGGTGACCTGCGCGACCTCTACAATCAGGGGCTGGCCAAGGTCATGTCGAACGGCACGATTGCCACCATCATGGCGAAGTACGGATTCGGCCCCACGGAAAACGTGCCGCCAGGATTGACGACCTCGCAGTTGTGCGGAGCCGCCAACTGACCGGATTGGCAACGGGAAGCCGCCCAGCAATCAACAGGACCTGGCGGCGCCGCGCGAGCCCGGGCGGCGCCTTCGCCCGCAGGCCCTCGCATCACTGCCGCTCAGGATCGCTGGATGGCACGATGTCTTCGGGGATTTCCTGCCGCAAGCTCGGCCCCTTGGCCAGCCGCCTGCCAAGCGCGGAAACGAAAGCTTCATAGCGCTCGCATGCCTTGGCGCGCGCTGCTTGGGCCATCGGCTCAGGCAAGGCCGGAGTGGTGGCAAGCCAGAAGCGGATGAAGACCGCGAGGGTTTCAACCGAGATGCCGACGTCGCGCTCCAACCGCGCGATCCGGCGATCGATCCGGTCGAGACGTTTGGAGATAGCCGCCTCGCGTTGCGCGTCGGCCTCCGGAGAAAGGAAGGAGGCGATCGCCGCCTCAGCGACGAGCGACTGCGAGCGATCGCGCCGGGCGGCATAATCGACCAGCAAGGCCATCACGGCAGGGTCGAGATAGACGGAAATCTGGACCTTCTTCGTTCGTGCTGTCATGACCTTCACAGCTCCATGCCGTCGTCAGGGTCGAGCGCGATCTGGCGCGCCACGCCCCGGACAAGGCGAGCCATCCGGCTGCTGCTCGATGCGAGATTATCCGTCTCGTCAGGCGCTTCGATCTCGAATTCGTTGACGGGCGGCAGCTCCGCCGCAGCCGGGAGAAGAGGATCGAGCTCGGGCTGACGTCGCAATTCGGACTCAGTCGATTCCTCCTGAACTTTCGCCACGGCAGTAGCGGCTGCCACACCAGATGGCGCGAGCGGCAACGGAAGCGCCGTCCAATCGTCAGGCTCCGGCTCGGCTCGAGCCGTGACAGCCGGTGGCGGCAGAATGCGCTCCCGCAACCGCGGGTCTTCGAAATAGCGCGCCTTCTTCGCCCGGATCGGCGGCGTGCCGGCCAGCATGACGATCTCGTCGCCTGCCGGCAGTTGCATGATCTCGCCGGGCGTCAGCAATGGTCGCGCCGTCTCCGAGCGCGACACCATGAGATGACCGAGCCAGGGCGAGAGACGGTGACCGGCATAGTTCTTCATCGCCTTCAGTTCCGTTGCGGTGCCCAGGGCATCGGAGACACGCTTGGCGGTACGCTCGTCATTGGTCGCAAAGCTGACGCGTACATGACAGTTGTCCAGAATAGAATTGTTCGGGCCGTAGGCCTTCTCAATCTGGTTGAGGGACTGCGCGATCAGGAAGCTTTTCAACCCATAGCCGGCCATGAAAGCGAGCGCGGATTCGAAGAAGTCGAGCCGCCCGAGCGCCGGGAACTCGTCCAGCATCAGAAGCAATCGATGGCGATCCGTCCTGGCCTGCAGATCCTCGGTCAGACGGCGGCCGATCTGGTTGAGAATGAGACGGATCAGCGGCTTGGTACGGCTGATGTCGGAGGGTGGAACAACGAGATAGAGCGTCGCCGGACGAGGATCGGCGACCAGGTCGGCGATGCGCCAGCCGCATGCGCGCGTCACCTCCGCCACCACCGGATCGCGATAGAGCCCAAGGAAGGACATCGCGGTCGAGAGCACGCCGGAGCGTTCGTTGTCCGACTTGTTCAACAACTCACGGGCCGCGCTGGCGATGACTGGATGCGGACCGCCCTCCCCCAGATGCTGCGTCGTCATCATCGAGGCCAACGTCGATTCGATCGGCCGCTTCGGATCGGACAGGAATGCCGCGACGCCGGCAAGCGTCTTGTCCGGTCCGGCATAGAGCACATGCAGGATCGCGCCGACCAGGAGCGCGTGGCTCGTCTTTTCCCAATGGTTGCGCCGTTCAAGCGAGCCCTCGGGGTCGACCAGGATGTCGGCGATGTTTTGCACATCGCGGACCTCCCATTCACCCCGGCGAACCTCGAGCAGAGGATTGTATGCGTCCGATCTTGCATTGGTCGGATCAAACAGCAGCACCCGGCCGTGGCGGGCGCGGAAGCCGGCGGTCAGACCCCAGTTCTCGCCCTTGATGTCATGGACGATCGCCGAGCCAGGCCAGGTCAGCAGCGACGGCACAACAAGCCCGACACCCTTTCCCGAACGCGTCGGCGCAAAGCAAAGCACATGCTCAGGCCCGTCGTGGCGCAGATAGTGAGTTCCATAGCGCCCCAGCACCACGCCGTCGGGGGCAAGCAGGCCTGCCGCCTGCACTTCGCTTCTTTCGGCCCAGCGCGCGGAACCATAGGTCGCGACCTCCCTCGCCTCGCGGGCACGCCACAGCGACATGCCGATCGCTACGGCGATCGCGATGAAGCCGCCCGAGGCGGCAATGAGGCCGCCGCGCGCGAAGATGGCCGGCGCATAGGCGTCGTAGAAATACCACCACCAGAAAATAGCAGGCGGATAGTAGACTGGAATGCGGCCGATGACGAACCAAGGCGCTCCCAGCCGCTCCTGATAACCCAGCTGCCAGGCGGACCATTGCGTGGCGGCCCAGATCGTGAGGAGCACGATCAGGAAGACCACGACAATCTGTCCCCAAAGGACTTTCGTTCCCGACATTCGCTTCTCCTTGTGGCGAGAGGTCAGCAAGGTGACGCGAGATGCAACAGCCGTCTGACGCCGATCGCATCGCATCTTGCCGTCGGCTAGAAAGACAGGGAATCGGGAAGCCCAAGAGCCCGGGGCGCGAGCGAGGGCGCTGTCCTCTTGGGCTACGCATTTGAGTAGCAGACATCATACGCGATTGCGGTCGCTATACGCATCTGCGTATGCGACGGACTTATACGCCATCGCGTATATTGCAAAACCATACGCGATCGCGTATATACGCTCCAGGAGACTACCATGACCGACCAGATCGCTCGCAACGAAAAGCAACTCGGCGCCATTCTGCGTCGCGCCCGCAGGCAAGCCGATCTCACGCAAGAGATGCTTGGCAGCCGGATCCACCTGCGTCAGGCCACCGTGTCTCGCCTTGAAGCCGGCGAGCCGGCAGTGCAGCTCAGTACCTTGATGGCTGCACTCTCCGCCCTCGACCTTGAACTTGTCGTTCGCCCGCGCAGCAAAAGCAGCGCGACCGAGATCGCGGACCTGTTCTGATGGCGCGGCGGCCGGCTCACACGCCGCTAAATGTCTACGTGAACGGTCGCCTGGTGGGCGTGCTGCGCAGGCAATCCACCGGCGCCGTGGACTTTCGATATGCCCGCGAATGGCTGGACTGGCACGGCACCTTCCCTGTCTCGCTTTCGCTTCCCTTGCGGGAGGACCGCTATATCGGCGCGCCGGTTATCAATGTCTTCGACAACCTGCTTCCCGACAATGACGCCATCCGCAAGCGGATTGCCGAACGTGTCGGCGCAGATGGCACCGACGCCTACAGCATGCTTGCCGCCCTCGGCCATGACTGCGTCGGCGCATTGCAATTCCTGCCTGATGGCGTCGATCCCGGCAGCCCTGGTAGCAGCGAAGGCAAGCCGGTCAGCAAAAAGGAGATTGCCGGGATAATCGCAAACCTCGCTGACGCCCCGCTTGGCCTCGGCGAGGATGAGGATTTCCGCATCTCGATCGCCGGCGCCCAGGAAAAGACGGCGCTGCTACGCAAGGACGGACGCTGGTACAAGCCGGTCGGCACGGCGGCGACCACCCACATCCTGAAACCGCAGATCGGCAGGTTGCCGAATGGCATCGATCTCTCCAACAGCGTTGAGAACGAATATCTGTGCCTTAAGCTGATCGACGCGTTCGGCGTTCCCGCCGCCAAAACTGAGATGGCCGACTTCGGGGAGCGCCGTACGCTGATCGTCGAGCGGTTCGACCGCTTGTGGGCCGCGGATGGCCGTCTCATGCGCCTTCCACAGGAGGATATGTGTCAAGCACTGTCGGTCCCGCCGACACGCAAATACCAGTCAGAGGGCGGTCCCGGCATGCCGTCGATTATCGAGCTGCTTAAGGGCAGTGACAGGCCCGAAGACGACATCTCGCTGTTTTTGCGTGCCTGCATAATATTCTGGCTCATTGGCGCGACCGACGGCCACGCCAAGAACTTCAGCATTTTTCTCGGGCCCGGCGGGCGGTTTCGGATGACGCCGCTCTACGACGTGCTGACCGCGCAGCCCAGCCTTGATGCTGGACAGATCCCCCGCAAAAAATTCAAGCTGGCGATGTCTGCCGGCAAGAGCCGGCATTATTCCATACATGAAATTGTACCCCGCCATTTCATGCAGACCGCCGAGGTTTCCGGCGTGGGGGCGCCCCTGATGCGCAAGATTTTCGAAGACATCTCCGCAAATGCCGAGCGGTGGACCGAGGCCGTGATTTCGTCGTTGCCACGTCACTTTCCCGCGCAACTCGTCGAGTCGGTCGGATCGGCGATAATCAGGCGTGCGACAATCCTCGCCGAGATACACTGATCAAACTAGTGGGCGGCCGCACAAGAATTCAGGGCCACCCAACCGCACATTCGATATCGACATCCCCTGCGGCGCAGCTAAGGCTGCCTCTTCTCGGTACACGGGATCGTGTCTTCCGAAATCTCTTGGCGCAGCTTCGCCCCCTTTTCGCCAGGCTGTCCCGCGCGGTGACGAAGGCCTTTTAGGGTTCGCCGGTCCCCCGCGCGGCTCGGGCGTGCAGGCGCATAAGTGGACGGGCAGGCCGGCGCGACCGACCAGCGCGGCCCGAGGTGCCGCCGAACGCCAAGTCTCCATGCCGCGATTGTGTCGCCGTCCAAGTCGTCAGCACCACGGCTCAGGAAAACCGTGAGATCTGCTCCCAAAGGATTTTCGCGGCCGACATGGCAGGACCATTCGTTCAGCTGCTAGAGACCTAGCCCGCGCTTGCGGGCAAAGCTCCAATCGACACCGCCGTCGCCGCGAGTGCTGCCGCTGATATGCTGGCCAAGGTGCCTTTCGAGTGAAGGCGTCCAGGGCACGAGCTGGAACCCGAGGCCATCATCGATCATCGCGAATCGGCCGGACGCAAGCGCAAAGCGCTGGCTGTAGGTGCCGGACACGGATTCACCGCTTGCCGTACGGTTGAAGGAGCGGCCGGATTGGGCCGCGATCCTGTCGCCCAGCGCCTCGAGTTCCCTTCGGCGCAGCGTGTCGATCAAGTTGCCGGCAAAGACGGTCCCGCCCGGCTGCCGCTCCGCCAGCCCCAGCCCGACCAGGTGCTCGACGCGCCGATCGAGCGCCTGGCGCACCTCGGCGCCGAAGCCGCCATCGGAAAGAGCCGCCGCAGGACGGGCAAGCGCCTGCCGGTCGAGCCAGGTCGCCCCCTCCGCAACCACCTGTCTGTCGATGTCGAGATCGGAGCGCACGGCAAGCGCCAGCCGCCGCCGACCCTGAGCGTCCTCGAATTTGCGCAGTTCGACGATTGCGCCCGGCGCACCATCGCCCGCCGCCTCGAGATCGGCGAGCCGGACGTGATGACAGCGGCCATCGACGCCATCCATGATTGCATAGGCACTGCCGCTCAGTTCGTCATCCAGGCCGCGCTCGATCAGACGGCCGCTAATCGTCTCGCCGATGCTCTCTGCGGCCAGCACATAGCTGGCGCTCGCGCGTTCGATGTCGCGGGCCGAGAATGCGCGATGCATGCGTTTGATGATATCGGCGCGCTCACCCATCTGGCGCAGCGTCGCCTCGGCTCTCTCGCTGACGATCCATTGGCCAGGACCGAGCTGTTCAGCGAGGCCGAGCGTCTCCAGCCTGCGCAGCCGCCCGATCTTCGGCGCAATGAATTCGTCAGGCTGGCGATCGGCACGTGGCGCGAGATCGATGACACCGTCCTCGCCTGCGTCGCGGAGCAACTGGCGGTCCAGCCCGGTCCACCGCTCGGCCTCGACCTGGCGCTCGACGTGCCGGCGGATCTCAAGCTCCGACCGGGGGCCAAGCTCCTGCGTGACGAGCTCGCTGGCGCGATCGCGCATGCCACGGCTGATATAGTCGCGCGAGATGACCAGGTCCTGGCCGTCGTCGGCCCGGCCGCGCAGGATGACGTGGACATGGGGATTGTCGGTGTTCCAATGGTCCACCGCGATCCAGTCGAGCGACGTGCCGAGATCCTCCTGCATCCGACCCATGAGATCACGGGTGAAGGATTTCAGGTCGGCGATGTCGGCGGCATCCTCGGGCGAGACGATGAAGCGGAAATGATGCCGGTCGTCCTTGCAGCGATCGACGAAATCCGCAGTCGACGCATCGTCGACCTCCGGTCCGAACATTCGGGCTTTCGTGTCGTCGCGTGTGACGCCTTCGCGGCGCAAATAATTGAGGTGGGTCGCCAGCGGCGCGCCACGTTTCGAATGGCGAACCACGCGGGTCTTGATCGTGGCGAGGCGGGAGCGGCCGGTGAGGAAGCGATTGGCTTGAACGCTCGCTGCCCTGCCGCGTCCGAACTGCGAGCGCTTGCCTGTCCCGATCCGGCCTGACCGGGACACGCTGCCGCCAGCCTTTTGCGCTGCCGCAAGCGCTTGGGCGATGAAGGGCCGCGACGATTGAGCTCGCGTCGAGCGAATGCGGCCTGGACGGATACGGAACTCGTGCTCATCAGACACGGCGCCCGCCCTCACCTTGCCATAAGTACAGCAAATACAATAATTTGCATGTTCTCAGCACATTGCGCCGAGGCGCCGCAATGTGCGAGAAACGGCAAAGAACCCAATAAATGCAACCAACCGACCGCAGCACAATGTGCGCCCTTTTATCTTGCCATCCTTCGGTTGTTGCCTTGTACCCTATGCGCCTCAAAGGCCACGACGCCCAAAGAGGCGCCGGGGCGCGATTTGGCGGAGACTTCATCATCGCTGCGGTGTCCGTAGGTCCGACCCAGTGAACAGTTGCAGCGGCTGCGAACCGGCCACGAAAAGTTCGCGCGCCAACGGTGACGATGAGACCGCGACAGAAGCGTGCTCGCCGGACGAGAGACCGGAATCCGCCAAGGACCCGGACCGCACTATGAACAGCGGCGCGAGGTTCCAAGTGATGGCCTTGGCATGACCGGCGGTGAGCGCGCCGGGCGCATCACCGCCGCGCCACAAAGGGCGAAGCTTCGCAACATAGGCCCGGGTTTCTGCCGGCAGCGGGAGGCCCCTCAAAGAGGCTTCGTAGCGCCCCGGCCCCGCATTGTAGGCGGCCAGGAAGCCCGGTGAACCGTATCGATCATAGAGCTCGCGAAGATAGGCGGTGCCGGCAAGGATGTTGTCGTGCGGATCGTAGGGGTCGCGGCCGAGTTGATGACGAAGACGCAGTTCGGCCCAGGTTTCGGGCATGATCTGCATCAGACCCACTGCACCCTTGCGCGACACGGCGCGTGGGTCGCGGGCGCTCTCGATGTGCATGACTGCCCGTATCCAGAGCTGAGGAATGCGAAAACGATGCGACGCCTCGGCGATATGGGTGGCATATGGATCGTCCGCAGGCATACGTGGCCCCGGGGCGCTCTGTGCGACGGCCTCCGTCATCGCGTGACAAAAAATCAGCATGCCAGCGATAAGCCAACGTGCTTGCCTCCGACCGGGCAACCAACTGACGGGGCGGCTTTCGTGCGCATATTTCGGCGCCGATGGCGCCCTCATCGAGCACGCTCCGGCCGCCATTTCGGCCGGATCCAGCGCAGCGACCAGGAACCGTCATCGGAGCGGAAGAGACCGGCGCGAAAGCGTCGGCCAAACAGCGGATCTTCCAATCGGCAGGACAGATAGTCGCCAGCCGTCTGCCCGGTTTCCTTCCAGGCCGCGCCGACCTCGGGGCCGCTGCCATCGCCGATATGGATGCGAAAATCCGGCGCATTGCCGTTGGACGTCCTGATCGGGACAAGCACCAGCGCGACGTCCACGAGCAGCGTTCGAATGCGTCCGGAGTAACCGGATTCCGTTTCATGGAAGACGCCGATCTCGGCCATGGACTATCTCCTTCCTCTTGTTGGCTGTGCTGAATTTCAGTTCGCGGGAGCAAGCCAGGTGTAATGGCCATCGCCCCTCTCGTCGGTCCAAAGCGGCATCGCGCGCCCAACGATCGAGTCCATCGGGAACGGGCCGAAATAGCGGCCGTCGAGACTGTCCTGGACATTCCGGTTCATGACGAAGATTTCGGCGGCGACAATGGTGCGGCAGCCCTGCCAGTCAGGCAGCGCGCGTCCTTTGCGATCGCGCTCCAGCGCGGTGCCAACGGCAAGCCCGTTCACCGTGACGACGCGGCCGACGCGACAGACTTCCTGTCCAGGAAGCCCTTCGATGTGCTTCAGCATTGGCACACCGAGCGGAAGGTAGCCGCGTTCGCCGGCGAACCGAGCGACGGTCTCCGGCGGTTCGATGACGGCGAGCGCGCCAGCCGTAGGGACGGCCATTTTCCTGAGTGAATAGAGCCCGATCGGCGCGCTGGCCGACGCGTTCCATAGCAGCAGCGGCGGCATTTCCACAGCAGCTGGAGCGACGATCGCGGCAACGGCCGCAAGCGTCACGGCCATGCAAGCGGCGCGGCTCATGAAGTCGCTCGCTTGCGCAACAGAAAGGCCCGGTGCTGCTCGAGCGAATAGGCGCGCGGCGTTCCGCCGGCAACCAGCCGGTTGTGGGTCTGACGCCAATAGTCAGGGGCGGCATCGACCGGATCGAGGCCGATCGCCTCGATTGCATCGATCAGTTGAAGAACCCGCTCAACCTTGTCCCAGCCTGCGATCTTGAGCAGGATCTCGGCGCCTGGCCGGATGTAAGGCAGCGTCTGATAGGGTTCAACGGGCAAGACGGCGCGCACGATGTCGATGCGCGAAACGATGGTGCCAAAGTCATTCGCCGCCCAGCGGACGAACGCAAAAACGCTGCCCGGCGCAAATCCCACGACGCGACGCCGCGTGTCGATGATCGTCTGATCGGCAGGGCGTCCGAAGCGGATGCGGTGCTCGATCCGTTTCTCGATCCAGATCAACTCCACCGTCGTGAGGCCGGTGCGCGGCGTCGATTGAGGAGGCCGCGTCATGCGTCGCCTCCACCGCGTCGGCCGACAAATCGCGGCTTCTGCTCCCCGCCGTCGATGCGCGGCTGCTCCGCAAGAATGTTAGATTGAGAGTTAGACTCCAAGTTAAGAGCGCGATTTTTCGTTTTGGGTCCGTTCCTTAAGGCCGATTGCGGTTCCCGAAAGCACGAGGAAGCGGTTCCCGATGGCACGATAGTTCGGGTTCCCGATGGCACGATCCTATCAACAGGCGTCGGCGCCGGTTCGAAAGCCAACAACACGCGGCCGCTGGCTTCGACCTCGGTGAACAGCAGATATCCCGGCAAAGGCTGACGACGCACGATGTCACGCAGCTCGAAGGCGAAGCGCTTGAGTGGCGAGAGACTGCCGGATTTCCGATGCAGGTGGCTGATGTCGAAACGCCAGCCGGCGCGCTGGCGCCCGCCATGCTTTCGCACCAGGCGATAGAGCCAACGCTCCAGGCCGCCGGTCAGCCCGAAATAGGCCCGGTCTATCGTCAGGATCAGCGTGTCGTCCATGACGGCGCGATAGAACCAATCAGGCAGGATCATTTCGACGCCAAGCGGGCGGCCGTTTCGACCCGAACGTTCCTGCCATTCATTGATCCACGAGAAGCGATGACGCCGTCCCTCGGCGGGTTGGCGGATGGAGGTGACGACGCTTGTCGACTGCAGGCGGTCGAGCGCCGCCTTGAGGCGCAGGTAGTCTCGCTTGGAGACGCCGCGGCCGATGAAGGTAAGCATCTCGTATGGCGTCGCGGCCATCAGGCGGGATGTGCGCAATCCGGCGTCCCGCGCGCTGACGATCTGGCTAGCGGCCCAGATCAGAATATCGGCATCCCAGATCGTCGCCATGCCGTGATCGGGCATCGCTTCGACACGGATCGCGATATCGCCGGCGTGAAAGTCGATCGGTGCGATGCGCCTGGATTTGGCGAGGGAGAAGAAGGGATAGGCCATGAGGTCCTGCGCATCGCGTGGCGCGACGACGCCCGGCAGAGCCTGGAACAGGTCGAGCTGTTCGCGCTCCAATGGTGGGCGTAGTCGTGCCGACAAGGGGGAAATCAGCGGGCTCAGCGCCTTTCGCGCCCGGCATAAGGGATCAGGCGGGCGGCCTGAGGCTTGGCGGGCAGCACCGACCCATGCGGATCGGACGTCGATGTCATCGCGCCGCGCTGAACCCAGAGCTGGAGGTCATCGACGGCGTAGACCACGCGGCCGCCAAGTTTGCGATAGGCAGGCCCGGTGCCGTAGGTGCGATGTTTCTCAAGCGTGCGCGCCGAGAGACTGAGGAAATGCGCGGCTTCCGAAGTGCGCAGGTAGCGCGGCGGCAGTGGCGCGGCGTCGGCGTTCATGAGGTTTCTCCTTCCGGCCGTTGCGGTTGAACGGCGATCGATGGCCAGGATGGAGGAGCAAGGGCACGATGATCAGGTGCGCAATTGAGGGGCACTATTTCGCACCGCTGAGAGACCTTAGGCGGTGGCTCGGGCGCGTGCGTCGATCGGAGGTATCGCGCATCAAGCCGCGCACCCGGTAACCGGAACCTCGGTCAGATACCGGCGCCGCGGAACGTTTCCGCGCCATCAGGAGACGCCCCCCCCGGTGCCGGGCGGGGCGTCTTCCAGGTCACTCGCTATTGCGGCGGTTGGGTCGGGACCAGATGAGGCTGTGGCCCTCGCCTTCCTCGTCGGCGAAGAGGTTGGCGTAGATGGGAGCGGTGAAGCTCGGATCGTCTAGCTTGAGCCCGAGATAATCGCGGCCCTCGTTGGAGCGCTTGGACCAGGCGGCGCCGATCTCGGCCTTGCCGACCACCACGCGGTGGCTTGGAGCGTTCTCGCCGCTGGCCCGGGTGTCGGGGACGATGCGCACGCCCTTGGCCTGGACGCTGAGGGTGACGATCTCGCCGGTGAACTCGTTCGCATTGGTCTTCTTGAAGCTGCCGATGGTAGCCATTTTCAGTCTCCGTTCTTGTTTCCGAGCCCGCACCATGCGGCCTCGATGGCGATCGTGAGGCCGGAGGCGACCGCTGCCGCATCGCTTGCGACCGCAGCAAAGCGCAGGATGGCGCAGGCGCGCGTTTCTTGGTTGCGCGAGGAATGGGCTTCGCCCAGGGGAAGAAACGCGCGTCGCGCCATTGCGGCATAGGCGATCAAGGCTTCCGCCGTCCTTCGGCCAGATCAGCCCGTCCGAGAGGTCGTTTGGTGCCCGCCGTGAAATGGAAGACGGGACGATGCGATCATCTGCGGGTAAATGACCTGATGTGGACCATTTCGCCGGTGCTGATGTCACCAGGGCCTGACATGTGCTGCATCAGAGCCTGATCCATCTGGCGATCGCGCATGGGATCGGCCTCGGCTTCGCGTGATGACTGGTAATGCCGTTGCTGGATGCTATCGAAGCTGGTCCAGACACGCGCTCCAAGTACCGGCTTTTGCTATTGAGCGGCCGTATATTGCGGACGTCTCGTTGCGGCCGATAACGGAACGTCCTCTTCGGACAATTAGGCTAGGTCCCCGGCATCGACGGCAGTTGTAATCCTGTTTGCAGGTCGGGTCATTTGACTCGTTGGTGGCGGGGGGCGGTAAACCCGTGCAGGTTCTGCATGAGCCTTCAGTCCGGCGCCCGTTGCGACCATTGGCCTCCTCCCGGAACGCAAGGCAGTTCCTTCCGTTGGATGAATTGGCGTTGGCAGCTGCCGACGTCAATCGACCAGGCAACAGGAGGAATTTCACAATGATCCGCAAGATACTAGCTGCGGCCGCGACGGCAGCTCTCATGTCGACGGCGCTCTGCACGGCGGGTGCTCACGCCGCAAATCCCAGCAACCCCGCTACCCAGACGGAGGTTGTTGCCGCGGTCACCGATGGCAAGCTCGTCTCCAAGATCATGGGAGCCGCGGTCTATGACAGTACCGCCGACGACGCGACGAAGATAGGCGATGTCAATGACATCGTCCTGGACAAGGACGGGAACGCCAAGCTCGTCGTCATTGGCGTCGGCGGATTCCTTGGCGTGGGGGAAAAGAACGTAGCCTATGATTTCAGCAAGCTTCAATGGGTCAACAAGAAGGGCGATCGCTGGTTAGTCGCAAAGACGACGAAGGATGAGCTCAAAGCTCAACCCAATTTTGATACGAAGGCTTATGATACCGCGGCAGCACCCACGGCGCAGACGACTAACGGCCAAGCGGCTAACGGCAAAACCGATACGACTTCGACAGCCTCGATCGACAAGTCGTCCCTGACCGAAATGCCGTCAGACAAAATCAGTGCGGCAAATCTGATCGGAACCAACGTCTATGGCGCAGATGATGCGAAGGTCGGCGAGATCGGCGACGTCATCCTGACTGGTGACAAGAAGGTCGACGCAATAATCGTTGATGTAGGCGGCTTTCTGGGCATTGGCGAAAAGAAGGTCGCGGTCGCTATGGAGAACCTCAAGTTCATGACCGACAAGAACGGCAACCGTTACCTCTACACGAACTTCACCAAGGACCAGTTGGAGGCGCAGACTGCCTACGACAAGGCCACTTACGCCCAAAACCGGGACAAGCAGCGCATCATCGTCAACAAGTAAAAAATCATCGCGCAGCGCTCGCCCGTGTGGCGGGCGCTTCGACTGGAAAACGCAGGAGCGGACTTGAAACTAGCCGACGAGGTCCGTCATAGCTCTGAAGATATCAGCGACCTGGTCCTGTCCGATGTCGTGTCTGCACTTCATCGACGAGTTAAGGTCAGCCACGAGTTCGATATTCCCTACATTGCTGGGTACAGCACGGATGCAAGGACGATTTACATCGACCGACATCTGCCGCGCACCATCAGGTGGAGAGGCAAGGACGTGCGGCTCGAACCATTTCTGGTGTGCCACGAAATTGTTGAAAAAGCTCTCTTGGACGAGTTGCGGCTTCATTATCTGCACGCCCACCAAATTGCCTCGCGCATCGAAAGAGATGCGGTGAGAGGGGCTGGCCTGACCTGGCGGCACTACCAAAGCGTCATCAAGGGGCACGAGAAAGCGATCGATGAAGAACAGCTTCAGTGCGTGCCAGGGGAGTTAGATCTCACGCCTTACAAGGACCTGAAGGATTACCCATTGCTCCGACGGCTGGTCGAAGCATCGCAGTAGCTCGTTGCGCGGGATGGTCCAAGGCACACAGACAGCGGAGATTGAAGCAGGCACACTGTCAAATTTTCTCGCCATTGGAACTTCCCGACGCACTGCTGGTTCGCCTGCATAGGGACGACTGAGGCCCATTCCGACCTGTGCATTCTGCAGGCAGAGCGCCTCGCCAACAGGAGACGGCCATGAAACATCAGACACTTGAAGAACTACATGAGGTCGCGGAAGTCGAAGTATCCTTTCCGGCTATGACGCGAGGGCAGCGTTTGGAACATTGGGCCATGCTGCTCGAGCGAAATCCCGAGCGGCGCCTCGCCGCTTTCCCCGGGACGGAATACATGACCTTGGACGTGCGTGACAAGGCGCGGTCCCTGGACTCCGCACTCAGCGTCGCTTTCGCTGATCCGATATTGCGCGCGCAAGGATTGAAGAACGATACCTATGGCGAAGCGAAACGCTTCTTCGAGCTTACGGATTGGCAGTTGCACGCTATCGTCTGCCATTGCCATGTCGGCGGGACCATGAAAGCCGGATGGGCTGCCATTCAAGTTCGGTCTGCCATCGGCATCGAAGGAAAGCTTTTCAGCAGATTGCGTGAAGCGATTACCCATTGGCCGGTATTTCGCATTTTGACCTATGCGAGGGAGTAACGTCGCCTCGGAAAGCGAAAAGGCAGCGAGTGAAAAGTGCAAGCAGATGCATCTGGGCACAAAGACCGCTAATTATGAGAATACGGGCGAGCGTCGCCCGTATTCTCTTTGCATCCGGTGGCCGCGATCACTCTCCTCAAAGGTAAACCGACCAACGGTGTCCACCGAGGTTCGGCACTAGGTGCGATCAGTCGGCCTGATTTTTCAGCAATTCCTGATTTTCACCAACCTATGTGAAGTTCATAAGAAAGCTCAAGGGGGCCTAACCGGCTCTTCACCATAATGACAACGGCTTCGGAACCTTCATGATCGCAGCGGACTTCTCGGCTTCATCATGAATTCGAATGAAGGGGCCCTTGCATGAAAGTCACCGCAGCAGGAATCGACCGCATCAAGATCGGCAATGCGGACGCAAGCGGCCAGGGCGCGCATTTCGTCGTCTGGCTTTATCTTCAGGTTGATGAAGGCGGCACACAGACCGGCCAGGAACTGGTGGTATCGGTGCCATATGATGCGCGGATGACATTCGATGAACTCGCCACCCAGGCTTTCGAGAAGGCGCACGCCATGCTTCGCGCCTGCTGTGAGATCGATGAGACCATGTGGTGGAAGCAGTTCAACCGCAGCCTGGCGCCGCTGCCCGAATGGACGCCCGGCGCTCAATAGTTGGTCGGCGGCGAACCAGGCGTGGGGACTGACAGGACGCCGAACCCTAGCAATGCGGATGGGGATCCACTTCGCATCGGGTGCTTCAGGCGCATGACGAACCTCCAGCATGTCACCCGGGATGTCCGCGTTTGGGCAGAAGCTAAGTTTATCTCAATGGCCGAGATGAAGGCGCAAAGCTCCCGTTCACTTCAGAATCGTATGCCTGGGCCTGCAGGCAACGCGTGGACCAGGCGGCGCCGGAGCGGTCTCACGAATGAGGCCGTCGCGCACGAAGCAATTGGCGATAGCCGCGCTCGACCATCTTCAAGCCGTCGCGCACTAAGCGAAGCGTCTGATACCGAAAAGCCGAGTCGTGCCAGTCGGCGGTGCTGAGCAGTCGCCGACCGAACAAGGCGATCGCGACTTCAAAACGGGATGCATTCTCTTGCCGGCCATCGAGGCATCGCAGCATGTGGCCAAGGCGTCGGCGCTGGGCCGCGGTCAAGCGGGCGTCGGGAAGGTGCTGCCTGTGAGCAACTGTGAATGCGCTCGAGAAGGCTGGAATTGAAGTACTGCCCGATACTGGAATTCTGTTGCGAAAGAGCAGTTGATCGCGGCTTCACCGCTGAAGCCCTGTTTTAGACGCCGAAGCCCGTCCGGCCAAGCCGAACGGGCTTGCTACCTGTTACTCGCCGTTGCGGCGGTTGGCCCGGGACCAGATGAGGCTGTGGCCCTCGCCTTCCTCGTCGACGAAAGAGGTTGGCGTAGATCGGAGCGGTGAAGCTCGGGTCGTCGAGCTTGAGCCCGAGATAGTCGCGGCCCTCGTTGGAGCGCTTGGACCAGGCGGCGCCGATCTCGGCCTTGCCGACCACGGCGCGGTGGCTTGGAGCGTTCTCGCCGCTGGCTCGGGTGTCGGGGACGATGCGCACGCTCTTGGCCTGGACGCTGAGGGTGACGATCTCGCCGGTGAACTCGTTCGCATTGGTCTTCTTGAAGCTGCCGATGGTAGCCATTTTCAGTCTCCGTTCTCGTTTCCGAGCCCGCACCATGCGGCCTCGATGGCGATCATGAGGCCGGAGGCGACCGCTGCCGCATCGCTTGCGACCGCAGCAAAGCGCAGGACGGCGCAGGCGCGCGTTTCTTGGTTGCGCGAGGAATGGCTTCGCCCAGAGGAAGAAACGCGCGACGCGCCATTGCGGCATAGGCTGTCGAGACTTCAGCCGTCCTTCGGCCAGATCAGTCCGTTCGAGAGGTCGTTGGTGCCCGCCGTGAAATGGAGAGACGGGGACGATTGGATCATCTGCGCCGAAAGGATGATGTGGGACCGTTTCGCCGTGCAGATGTTACCGGGGCCCGACATGTGCAGCATCAGAGCCTGGATCCATCTGGCGCTCGCGGATGGGATCGGCCTCGGCTTCGCGTGATGACCGGTAATGCCGTTGCTGGATGCTATCGAAGCTGGTCCAGACACGCGCTCCAAATACCGGCTTTTGCTATTGAGCGCCCCTGTATAGCGGACATGTCATATGGGGCCGACGCCAGACGGTCTCGCCTTGCTGGTGGCCTTGAGAAAGCGGACCGGCTTATTGCCTGGCTCATGGCTTGCGGCTTCTCCGGCGGAGGAGACGGACGGCTCCAACGTTCTCCAGGTGAAGCCACCGAACATGCTCAATCATTTACTTCGAAAGCCATGTGCAGACCCAAGTTGGCCTTCGACTGCAGTTCCTGGAAGCGACGGCCGGCCAAACGATGTCGGAACTTTCTTGGGGCGAAGTGGTTAGTTTTCTTTGGGGGCAATGGGACGTGCGTTCACTTGAAAATCGAAAACCACGAATCCTCGTGATCGAGGACGACCTCTTTATCGCAATGGATCTCGAGTACATGGTCGGCGAGTGCGGCTGCGTGCCTGTCGGGCCGGTCTCCAACGTCGAGGCAGGGCTGTTGGCAGTGCGGCAGAACAACCTTGACGGCGCGGTCCTCGACGTGAACCTCGGCGATGAGCGCGTCTGGCCGGTCGCCGATCTGCTTCACGAGCATGGCGTTCCTTTCATCCTCGCGACCGGTTATTCCAGGGTGGAAGTGCCCGAGCGCTTCAAAGAGTGCCAGGTTCTGCACAAACCGCTGACGGAGGCCGCTCTCTTTGCTGCGCTCGACGCGCTCGGTCTCGCGCGGCGATGAGAGGGCCTCAGCGATTTTTATCGCGATCCATCAACATGGCCTTCGCAGGCGCGACTATAACGCAGCGGTAGCCAGCGGAGGGAAACTCATGCTGGCAGGTGCCACGAAGTTCGTGCTGGGTAGACCGCGAGACGAAGTTGAGGCCGAAACCATTGCTCTTCGGCGGCGCAACGGGCGGCCCGCCACTTTCCGCCCATTCGATCCTCAGCTCGTCGCCGTCGGTCGTGACCCGAGTCCAGTTCAGCGAAACGCGTCCCGCCCCGGTGGACCACGCGCCGTACTTCGACGCGTTCGTGGCGAGCTCATGCAGGATCACCCCGAGCCCGACCACGACCTGAGGCTTCAGGTGGACCTCGGGTCCTTGGAGGCTCAGCCCGTCGAGCCCCTCGCCCACGAAGGGGGACAGGACGGCGCCGACAAGGTCATGCAGCCTGGCGCCCTTCCAGTCGCCGCGCGAGAGGATGTCGTGCGACGCGGCCATCGCGTGTAGCTGGCCTGTGAGCACCTTGTATATCTCATCCTTCGTCTCTGTGTGTTGGGCCGCCTGACGGATCATGGACTGCACACTGGCCAGATTGTTCTTCACCCGATGGTTCAGCTCGGACACCATGTCCGAGAGCCGCTCTTCAGACCGCTTGCGCGCGGTGATGTCGATGAATGTGAGAACAGCACCCTGAATCACGTCGTTCTCGTCGCGATAGGGCAGCATGCGCATGATGAGCGTCTGGGGCTCGCCGTTTTGCGCCTCGACCTCCTTCTCAATCTGCTCCCCACTGCGGATGACTTCCGCCACCTGCTCCTTCAGGGATCCGAGCTCGACGCGGCCGGCGAGTTCGTCCAGCGGCCGCCCCATGTCGTGGTCGCGCAGCCGGAAGAGCGGCTTGGCGGGCGGGGTGAAGTTGCGGATGCGAAACTCCGCATCGAGAAAGAGCATCGCTATACGGGTGTTAGAGAAAAGGTTTTTCAGGTCGCTGTTGGCACGGCTCTGCTCCTCGACCCGCGTCGAAAGCTCATTGTTGACCGTGCGAAGCTCCTCATTGATCGATTGCAGTTCCTCCTTTGAGGTTTCCAGTTCCTCGTTCGAGGACTGCAGCTCTTCGTTTACCGACGAGAGTTCTTCGTTAGAGGCGCGAAGTTCCTCGTTCGTGGTCTCCAACTCCTCCAGCGTGCTCTGCAGCCGTTCCTTCGTCGTCTGAAGCTCCAGCTCCAGCGCGCGTACGAGTTCCTCGTCGCCGCCTCGCTGCCTTGCCCGCTCGGTGGTCTGCGCCATCGCGGCGGCTCCTGCCTGAAAGACGACGAGACAACGGCGCTCGCTCGCGTCGGTCCCGGTCAGAGGCTCCACGGTCAGGGTGAGATAACGGCGCTCGTCGTCATGGCCCACGATTAGATCGTCGCGCACGAGCCGCTCGCCCGAGGTCAGCACCTTCGCGACGGCCGCCTTGATGTCCACGGCCAGTTCGGTGCGCGCCATGGCGGCCAGATTCGCCTTCGGCCGGCCGCGCGGCAGTTCGAGGAAGGTCCCGGTGCCCGTCGAAGCATCGAGGATCTCGAATTCGCCATCGACGATGACATAGGCCGGCGAGTAGCGCTCGAGCAGTTTTTGCGCAGTACGGAATGCCGGATCGGTTACGGCAGGCTTCGTGGCGGCGTCCTGCCGTTGCATCTGCTGACGATTCTTGCCGTCGCCGCCGGCGATAGGAAACTCGGGCAGCCGCGCGGTCTCGCCCAGCCGGCGGAAGATGCGGTGCTTCCGATCGAACTCACCGAAGAGCTTGTCGTGCCCCGCGTTCTCGGCAGGGCCGAGGAACAGGAAGCCACCGGGCCGGAGCGCGTAATGGAATACCGGCATCAGCCGCTTCTGCAATCCCGGGTTCATGTAGATCAGCACATTCCGGCACGAGAGCAGGTCAATGCGCGAGAACGGTGGGTCGCGCAGCAGGTTGTGCTGGGCGAACAGGCACATCTCGCGGAGTTGCGGACGGATCGTGTAGTGGCCATCCTCTTTTTCAAAGAACCGCTCCAGCCGCTCCTCGTTGACATCGGCGGCGATGCTGTGCGGATAGCGGCCGATACGGGCAAAATGCAGGGCGGCCTCGTCGATATCGCTGCCGAAGATTTTCACCTCCGGCGGGCTCTCCATCTGCGCCCGGGCCTCCTGAAACAGGATCGCCAAGCTGTAGGCCTCCTCGCCCGTGGCGCAACCCGGAACCCAGACGCGCACCTCATCGTCCTCGGTCTTTTCCTCCATGATCGGGCCGAGTACCTTCGCGGCCAGCGCCGCGAACCAGTCGGTGTCGCGGAAGAACTGGGTGACCCCGATCAGCAGATCGCGGAACAGGCGCTCGGGTTCCCGGCGGTCGTCGCGCATCAGGTCGACATAGGCGGACAGCGTGTCGATGCCATGGATCTGCATGCGCCGGCGGATGCGCCGGTCGACCGTGCTCGACTTGTAGTCGGTGAAATCGTGGCCGGTGGCGCGTCGAAGCACGTCACAGATCACGCGCTTCTCGCCATCTTCGACCTCGACATCGCGCGCGATGGGCTTCCGCCGTACGAGGAAGTCGGTGAAGAGCCCGGGCATTTCGGCGACGTCGGCCTCGCGATCGACGAGGCCAGTGCGCGTGGCGCTCAGCAGCATGCTGTCGTATTCGGCCGTCTGAAGCGTCTGGGTCAGCGTCAGCCCGCCCGCCTCCTTTACCGCCTTGAGGCCGAGAGTCCCGTCAGTGCCCGCCCCTGACAGAAGGGCGCAGCCGCAATGCTCCCCCTGATCCTCGGCGAGCGAGACAAGGAAGGCGTCGATGCTGGTGCGCCGCGCGAGCGGGTCGCCGTCCTGCGCGGAGCGCAGCACGCCCTCACGGATCGTCATCACTTGCCCCGGCGCGATCAGATAGATTTTGTCAGCCTCGATGCGCGTGTCGTGCGTAACCTCCTCCACTGATAAGTCTGCCTTACGCGCAAGAATGCTCGCGAGTTCGCTCGGCCGATCCGGCGCCATGTGCTGGATAAGCACCCAGGCGATGCCGCTGTCCGCCGGTATGTTGCTGACAAGGCTCTGCAGAGCGGCCACGCCTCCGGCCGATGACCCGATGCCCACAATGGGAGGCATGTTGTTGTTCGCTTTCGCTTCAGCGGTATCGTCGGCAGGCCTATCGCCGTCGTTGGGGGGTGCCCCTGCCATGTTCTTGCCGTCCTTGTTGGCGTCGTTTTCCAACCTATAGATGTTTCCCTTCGGCCGCGACCCCCCGGCCCGACAGCGGCTGTCGGCCAGCACCTCGTGCGCGGACGGGGTTTCCGCGGCGAAGGCTGTCTCCCGGACCGGGAAACAGTCGCCCCGCGGGCGGGCTGGGCAAAGGACGATGTGACGTGGAGGCGGGGCTCACGAACGGCAGGTTCGGAAATGCCAAACTGCCGGTTTAGTGGCAGACGTTGGGGCAAGCTCACGTTCACTTCAGAATCCTGGGCAATAAGTGGACAAGGCGGCGGGGGGAGCCTCAGGAGCGGCGCCGTCGCGCGCGAAGCAATTGGCGATAGCCGCGCTCGACCATCTTCAGGCCGTCGCGCACGAGACGATGCGTCTGATATCGAAAAGCCGAGTCGTGCCAGTCGGCGGTGCTGACCAGTCGGCGATCGAACAAGGCGGTCGCGACTTGCTCTTCCAGGCCATCGAGGCATCGCAGCATGTGGCCAAGGCGCCGGCGCTGCGCCGCGGTCAACCGCGCGTCGGGAACGTGTTGCCTGTGGATCGAGCCGATGAACCGCTCGATGACCTGCAGCCGGTCGTGTGCCATGTCGTCGAACGGAATGATGGCGGTAAGCGGTTCGCTTGGCTTGGCTTCACCAAGAAGCGCCAGTTGCATGCCGCCCGAAGGCCGACCTCGTGACGCCGGCTTAGATCCAGCGGTATGTCGACGGCGCTGCCCTCTCGCGTTACCTCGCTACAATCAAGCGGTCCTAGGCGAGCTTGCGCAATTGCCGGCAGAAGACGCCTCGCCCGGTACCGGCGAGGCGTCTGCCGATTCACTCGCCGCTGCGGCGGTTGGGTCGGGACCAGATGAGGCTGTGGCCCTCGCTTTCCTCGTCGGCGAAGAGGTTGGCGTAGATCGGAGCGGTGAAGCTCGGGTCGTCCAGCTTGAGTCCGAGATAATCGCGGCCCTCGTTGGAGCGCTTGGACCAGGCGGCGCCGATTTCGGCCTTGCCGACCACGACACGGTGGCTTGGAGCGTTCTCGCCGCTGGCCCGGGTATCGGGGACGATGCGCACGCCTTTGGCCTGGACGCTGATGGTGATGATCTCGCCGGTGAACTCGTTCGCATTGGTCTTCTTGAAGCTGCCGATGGTAGCCATTTTCAGTCTCCGTTCTCGTTTCCGAGCCCGCACCATGCGGCCTCGATGGCGATCGTGAGGCCGAAGGCGACCGCTGCCGCATCGCTTGCGACCGCAGCAAAGCGCAGGATGGCGAGGCGCGCGTTTCTTGGTTGCGCGAGGAATGGGCTTAGCCCAGGGGAAGAAACGCGCGCGTCGCGCCATTGCGGCATAGGCGGTCGAGGCTTCAGCCGTCCTTCGGCCAGATCACCCCGTTCGAGAGGTCGTCGGTGCGCACTGAGAAATGCATCACGGAGACGATAGCGTCGTCTGCGACGAAAAGAGATGATGTGGACCGTCTCGCCGGTGCTGATGTCACCAGGGCCTGACATGTGCTGCATCAGAACCTGATCCATCTGGCAATCGCGGATGGGACCGGCCTCGGCTTCGCGTCATGACTGGTAATGCCGTTGCTGGATGCTATCGACGCTGGTCCAGACACGCGAAAGCTCTTGTACCAGCTTGGGCGAGCCTTGCTGCGCTCCAGATTGTCACTCGTAAACGCCACTCGCCGCAATGAGGCGCACCAGCTCCGCCTGCCGCCGCGTCTCCGTCTTTTCGAACACGTGCTGCAGGTGGGTGCGCGCCGTGGTCAGGCTGATGCCGAGCTCGTCTGCGGCCGCCTGAAGTCCTTCGCCGCGGGCGACTGCAATGGCCACGGCGGCCTCGGCCGGGGTCAGCCGATAGAGATTGCGCACCTGGGCCTGCGTGGTCCGCGGCGCGCTCTCCGGATCGGCCACGAACACGATTGCGGCGGGGCGGCCGGTCACGAACCAGGTCGACTCGATCTTCAGCGGTGCCACCAGCACGCTCAGCGGTCGCCGCGGTGCCGGCCGCGCGAGCGCCATCACGCCGCCCGCGGTGTCCGACCGCTCCGCAGCCGCGACGATCAACCTTTGAAATTGCGCGGCATCCGCGCGCCTGGCTGCGCGCAGCGCCGATTTCTCTGTCCTGATTCCGTCGGCTTCATTGAGCAGCGCTTCGGCCGTTCGGTTGGCGAGCAGGATCTCGCCATTCGCCGCCACGATCAACACGCCTTGGGCGACGCGGTCGAGCGCCTCGACATTGGCACTCCTGGCGATCTCCGAACGCGAGAGGCGCAATCCCAGGCTCGCCGCGCGGACCAGATGCGGCCCGATACGACGCAACCGGTCGAGGTGCTCGGGCTCGAACTCTCCTGTCGTCTCGGCGCGTCCGCAGGTGAACACGACGCGCGTGTCCGGCTCGTTGGCCAGCACGAGTCCGATCGAGTGGCACATGTCGCCAGGCCGGCAGAAGTCGTTGTAGAACTCGGAGCGCCGGTAGACCTCGCGCGGCAGGAGCTCCCAGATTGGGATCAGCGTACCGGCGTGCAGCCGCGCAATGCGCGGCAGGAACACATTTGTCTTGTAGTAGTACCGGGCATAGGTGATGTCCGCCTCGGGCGGCATGCGCACCGAATTCGCTTCGCTGCGCAACGTTCTGGTATTCTGGAACGTGAGCTTGGTGGCGGCGCCTTCGAGGAAATCGGACAGCGTCTCGAGAACCTGCGGCCAGCGGCCGGGTTCGACCGCCGCATCGTAGATCTGCCCCACCATGCCGTCGAAATCGTGCATGTGTGCCGGATTTCACCGCTCCCTCGCCTGAAGGAACTTGCAGTTTGCCGGAAGCCGGCTTCACTGACAACCGTTCCCCGGCGCATCTCGTATGTTCATACGAGGCGACCGCCTGAGGCCAGCGTGTAGCTATCGTGACACCATCAAGCTTCATATCAACCACATATGGCGAAAGATGCAAACGAGGGCAGCACCTGGTACTCAAACCGACTGGAATGGTACGCATTACGAAACGCTGCTGACTGGGCGCGAGACCGGCGGCAAGCTCGGGGCATTTGCATCCAATGCTGGCCCGGGCGACGGACCGCCGCGCCATCGCCATCCCAAATCCGACGAAGTCTTCGTCATTCTCCAAGGGCGGCTGCGCTTCTGGCGCGCCGGGGAAATTTCCGAGCGTACCACCGGGGCAGTGTTCTACATTCCCGCTGGCGTCGAGCACACATTCGTCGTCGTTGAGCGTGCGCGATGGATCGCCATCCTGTCCCCGGGTGGTCTCGAGAGCTTTTTCCCGGCGGTTGCCGCGCAGGGACTGGAAATTCCGCGCGACCTTGTGGCAATCAAGGCCGTCGCGGCCCAGTTCGATATGGAGATTACCGGGCCACCCCTCACGATCGCTGGGCCATAACCGCACTGGGCGTGTCACCGCATTTGGCTTCATCGGGTCGGATGGTATGATCGTCGGGCCGACCGAATTCGAGAATGTCGATGGTTGGTTGAGATTATCCGCGAGCTGTCACCAAAGGGCGATGATCATGGAAGCGGCGCCGGGTTCACAGGTTGCTGACCACTACGCGCGAGGCACCCTGCTCGCAGACATCCGTGACAGTCTCGCCGCCATGGGGAAGACCGAAAGCACAGTCACGGCCGAGGACGTCTCGCCGGTGGACGAGTTTCACATTGGCGGCCGCGCCGTCACGGAAGAGTTGGCAGGGCAACTTGCGCTTACTGCCAAGGATCGAGTGCTCGACATCGGCTGCGGCCTGGGCGGACCGGCGCGACAGATCGCTGCGCGCTACGACTGCCTGGTGAACGGCGTGGATCTCACTCGCGACTACGTCGAAGCCGGCAATGTGCTCTCCAGTTGGCTGCATCTCGATGAGCGCGTCTCATTGCAGCAGGGCGATGCTTTAGCGCTGCCCTTCGCAGATGGACCGTTCGCCGCCGCTTACATGTTGCACGTCGGGATGAACATTGCCGACAAGGGCGCACTGTTTTCGGAGGTTGCGCGCGTCCTGCGGGCGGGGGCGCGTTTCGGTGTCTTCGACGTCATGCGTACTGGAACCGGCGAGCTGCCTTATCCGCTGCCATGGGCGAGTACGGCAGACACCAACGCGCTCGCCGCGCCGGAACAGTACCGCGACGCGCTTTCCGCGGCAGGGTTCGAGATATTGTCGGAACGCGAGCGGCGCGATGTTGCGCTTGACCATTTCGCGAGGCAGCGCGCCCAGACGGCCACAGAGCAGGCAGCACTGGGGATCCAGACACTCATGGGAGCGCGGCGGCCACAGATGGTCCGAAATATGGTCGAAAGTATTTCAGCGGGCCAGATTGCACCGGTCGAGATTATTGCCCGAAGACGGTGATGCCTGAGTTCGATCGTTGGCTCACGCTGCTTCGGGTCAGACTTTCAACGAACGAGCCCTGCCCAGGCGCCGTCCGGTTGGCTGAGCAGCAGAGCTGACCTCAACGGCCGCAAGGCGGCGCAAAACGCCATTCAGTTCAGCATGGTAACCATGGGCTTGCATGCAACACATTAAGTGAACCAGGCGGCGTCAAAACCTTTTCAGGAATGACGCCGTCGCGTGCGAAGCAGTTGGCGATAGCCGCGCTCGGCCATCTTCAAGCCATCGCGCACTAAGCGATGCGTCTGATATCGAAAAGCCGAGTCGTGCCAGTCGGCGGCGCTGACCAGTCGCCGACCGAACAAGGCGGTCGCGACTTCAAAATGGGATGCCTGCTCTTCCCGGCCATCCAAGCATCGCAGCATGTGCCCAAGGCGCCGGCGCTGGCCCGCGGTCAAACGGGCGTCGGGAAGGTGCTGCCTGTGGATCGAGCGGATGAACCGCTCGACGGCTTGCAGCCGGTCGTGCGCCATTTCGTCCAGCGGTATGATGGCGGCGAGCGGTTCGTCTGGCTTCGTGTCGCCAAGAAGCGCCAGTTGCATACCGCCCGGCGACGAACGCACGTGAAGGCCGACCTCGTCATGCCGGCCCGCGGCCAGCTGGAGGTCGGAGGCGCTGCCCTGACCCGTGCGCAGGCCCCGCGGAAGCGCGACAAGGTTGACGACCCCAGGGTTGATCTGAGGCGCCCAACAGACGGGCTGCTCTACCGCGGACTGGTCAGGCCGGGCGGCGAAACTGCAAACCCCAGCGCTTGCGTAATGCGCGCATCGCCTTAGCCGAGCGTGAGGTCGCGAAGTCCTGCTGATATTGCGGATTGCGTCGCAGGAATTCCCAGGCAATCTCATCGGCGGTTGCGCCTTTGACGAATGCATATGCCTGTGGGTCACGCCACTGCGATGTATCCGGCTTCATCCGCACCTTCCCTTCTCGTGGATTTGATAGGGGGACGCGGCGTTAAGCGAAATCCTTGGATTCCGTCATTGACGAATGGACGAGGAGAGAACCCGGCGACGAGCGATCAGGCAGGGACCTAGCGACTTATTGGCTTGCGCCTTGCAGTATTTTGAATGTGCGCGTCCAGGTGCGATAGCCTTCGTCGTCACCCTGGCTCCACGCGCTGAAGGCGCGCCAAGCCGCAAAAGACGAAGCGGGCTGCTCTAACAGCGAGCCGATCGACTGGTCGCCGGCGGGCCCGCCGGCCGGCTGGTCGCATATCGCGTCATGAGCGAGACGCCGCAGGTCGGCCAATGCAGAGCGTATCTGCGGAAGCGGAAATTCGAAAAGATCGGTGTTGTCCTTCGCTTCCCGAACCACGACCGCAAGCTTGGCGATCACACCCGCCAACGATTGTGCGGGCGTAGCCGCGATCTCAGCCAACAGAGCGTCGGCCTTCTCAGCATTATCGTTCTCCGCCGTCCGGGCATCGACATCGCCCGGATTGGCGATATCGCCCTCCCCGTGCACGATGACATCGCCCGTAGACAAGGCCGCACCGCTCTCAAAAAGATCTTCCTTCACGTGCTGCTGCCGCACGCCCGAGGCCAACATCGCAACGTGCGCATGAATCCAATCGAGAGATAGTACTACGACAGGGTCCACTGCCGGCTGGCTGTCCACGATTGATGAGGTTTGCGAAGCTGGCCGATTTCCACTCACTCGCTCCGCCCCCTTTCTCGCTCGTGACGAAAGGACAAGTCGTAGCTATTGTCAGAATCAGGGACGATTCTGAGCTATCAACGACGTCATGCAGTGGGGCCAAGCGAAGCTATTCCGCCAGACCTCACCAATGGCTTCCGTAGGTTTGCATACTAAAAGCGGCTTTTTTGACCTATGTCAACCAAAAAGAACGATTTTGAGAGCGAAGCAATTTCTGTACAGCAGTGTCGTGCTGCAAGAGCAATGCTCGAATGGAGTCAGGGCGACCTCGCCGAGGCAGCTGCTGTTTCGAGGACCACGATAGTGGACTTCGAGAGAAGTATTCGTATTCCCCACCGAAACAATCTTTCTGCGATCCGCCGTGCGTTCGAGGCAGCGGGTATAGAATTCCTTCCGGAAAACGGCGGCGGTGCCGGCCTGCGATTTGCGCGAAGGTCTGATCAGACCTAAAGGAATCTCGCCCGGCGCGCTTGCCGGGCGAGTGGGTCTTGGTTCACTCGCCGCTGCGGCGGTTGGGTCGGGACCAGATGAGGCTGTGGCCCTCGCTTTCCTCGTCGGCGAAGAGGTTGGCGTAGATCGGAGCGGTGAAGCTCGGGTCGTCAAGCTTGAGCCCGAGATAATCGCGGCCCTCGTTGGAGCGCTTGGACCAGGCGGCGCCGATCTCGGCCTTGCCGACCACCACGCGGTGGCTTGGAGCGTTCTCGCCGCTGGCCCGGGTATCGGGGACGATGCGCACGCCTTTGGCCTGGACGCTGATGGTGATGATCTCGCCGGTGAACTCGTTCGCATTGGTCTTCTTGAAGCTGCCGATGGTAGCCATTTTCAGTCTCCGTTCTCGTTTCCAAGCCCGTACCATGCGGCCTCGATGGCGATCGTGAGGCCGAAGGCGACCGCTGCCGCATCGCTTGCGACCGCAGCAAAGCGCAGGATGGCGAGGCGCGCGTTTCTTGGTTGCGCGAGGAATGGGCTTCGCCCAGGGGAAGAAACGCGCGCGTCGCGCCATTGCGGCATAGGCGGCCGAGACTTCAGCCGTCCTTCGGCCAGATCAGCCCGTTCGAGAGGTCGTTGGTGCGCTCTGTGAAATGGAAGACGGCGACGATGGGATCATTTGCGATCAAAGATGGTGTGGACCGTCTCGCCGGTGCTGATGTTGCCGCGGCCTGACATGTGCTGCATCAGAGCCTGGATCATCCTGGCGATCGCGGATGGGATCGGCCTCGGCTTCGCGTGATGACTGGTAATGCCGTTGCTGGATGCTATCGAAGCTGGTCCGGACACGCGCTCCAAATACCGGCTTTTGCTATTGAGTGGCCGTAATAGCGGATGTCTCATTTGGGCCGCAAGCGGACGGTCCGCTCACGGATCGCGTCGCTTGGCGACGCTTACCTGCCGATCTATACCTCTGGTCTTACTTTCGGCAGTTTGCTTTACCTGAGATTTGGAGAGGAATTCTTTAGTTGATCAGCAAGGGCGCGCACGGACTTTCCAGGACCGGTCGTCGCCTGTGGGTCAGCCTTGACAACGAAGTTGATCTCACGCTGCGCTTCCGGAAACATGCCAAGCCGAAGATAAATGTCGGCCCGATTGGACCGGGACACAGTATCTTCGGGACATTTGTCCAGTGCTCGGGTGAAAGAAGCAATCGCTTCGTTTAGTCTGTTTAGCATCCATTGATTTGTGCCGACCATCTGGTCATTCCAGCAGCGATCCCTTGAAGAGACTCAGGGTCTCGAACAAACGAAGGGATTGACCAAATCGTCTTTGGCGGTCCCAACCGTAGGCAAAAGCATCGAGATTCCCGAAAGGATCCAGATCCGCCGCTTTCAGGTTTGCCGGTGTGGAAAGCCAGTCGACGCCGGGCATGTAGCCAATGACTATGCATTTTGCCGCAATGACTTCTGGTGTTAGATTTTCAATCTGGGCAGCGATGTCGTTTAGGCACTGTTGTTGAAACTGCGGAGTTTGTAAGAGAAACGGTACAATCCGTCCGTCCTCACCCGGATCAAAATGAAATTCACGTTTCACATGACCTCCCCCTCCAAGGACTCCCCCCTCCAAAGTTGATGCGTGAAACATTAGGCAGCATCGCGTTCTTCTGCGGTCTCCGGCTGAAGGCCATGCAGGAAAGCGACGGCGCGCTGCGCATGGGCTGCGGCCGAGAAGATCGCGCGCTTGTCGTCGGCGAGGACTTTCAACCACGAGCCGAGGTAGCTCGCATGGTCCGGCCGGGGCTCGAGTTCGGGCGCGATACCAAGATCGGCGCAGAGGAAGCAGCTTCCGAGCTCGGCGGTCAGTTCCTCGCGCGCTCGCTCGCTGCTATCCTTGGCGTAGCGGCTAAGGTCGCGATTCACGCGATGCGGCGCCGAAGTCCAATGGGTGACCTCGTGACTGAGCGTGGCAACGTATGACGCGGCGTCCCGGAACGTCTGGAACGGCGGCATCTGGATATGGTCCGTCACCGGGGCATAGTAGGCGCGATCCCCCCCGTGCCGGATTGGCGCACCAGTATTGGCAAAGAACTGGTCGGCATGCCCGATTCGGGCGATCGGATCGCGCACCGGCTCTGCCTGCGATCGACAAAACTGGACCGGCAGGCCATCGATTTGCGCAATGTTGAAAACGGAATACGCCTTGAGGAACGGGATCTCGCGGTCGATTTCCTCGCCCCTGATGTCCGTCTCCGTCCTGGTGAAGCGGCTGGCGAAGACCACCATAGAGCCGGTCTCGCCCTTGCGAACCCCGCCGCCAAGGTCGAGCGCCTGCTTGAATGTCATCCACATCGGGCTGGAAAACCCGCGTGCGACAGCCTCCGACCAAAGCAGCAGCACGTTAATGCCGTTATAGGGCAGACCATTGTGTCTGAGGGGCCGGGTGACGCGGCCGGAGGCATTGCTCGATTGCCATGGCTGCATCCAAGGACGGATACCCTTCTCCAGCTCGGCTACGATGCGGTCGGTGATCCGCGCATAGACGTCCATGCGCTCTGCATTTTCTTTCCTGGTCATTTTCATGAACCTCCAGTTGCTGGCCGCGCCGATCGCGGCCCCGTCACGGGGGTCCGCTTGGGCGGAGCAGGAAGGCGGGCGGCGCACCCTATCGGGTCCCATCGTGCTTGCACGATGGGGTGGGCCGCAGCGACAGCGGAGGACGGCGAAGCCGTTGCGCTGACTGCCTGGTTCCGCCAGGACCTCGGGAAGGACGGGGCGCGAGCGGCCGTCAGAAAATAGGAAGGCGGCGCTGGGCGCCGCCTGAATGCAGTCGAGAGAAGGTCGGTTCAATGAACCGACCGGCCACCGCTATAGGGATCGTACTCGAAAAGGATTTCGACATCGGCGTCGTCGAGCTCAGCGGCGGGCACGACGCCAAATTCGTCGTCGACCTGGAAGAGGATAACCGGGACCATGAGGATGCGGGCGAGAGACCATGCGGCTTTTTGGGCGAGTATGAGATCGTGGGACATCTGAGGGCTCCATCTTGGAGCGGGCCAATTCCCGCTCGATGGCTCCGTCAGCGTGCGGAGGCGAGGCGCGATCACCCGAAGGCGCCAGCCGAGCGGCCGCAGCATGCTAGCGGACCTCTTGCGGGTTGATCGTGGAAGATCCGCAGCCGCACTAGGAAAGCCATCACCAGAGAGCGGGATTGGGCCGTGAAGGGAGCCCAATATGCCGATCGGGCCGAGGCTGACGAAAGGAACTGGCATCGGCGGCCGCCCCGGAGCGTCGTGCGCCGGAAGCAACGCTAGAACCCCGATGCAAAGTCGCGCACATGAAATCGCTGGCACAAGAACATGCCGTGTCGAAGTGGTCGCCACGGGCGGGAAATTGGGAGACGATGCGGCCATATTGCTCGGGCGCACCGCACGGCAGCAGGTTGTCTCTCTTCGTTCCCAGGAGACGGCGCTCGCAACGAAAGGTTCACTTGGCCACGATCGAAAGCCGCATGTTCGGCCTTTGAAAATCGGCTGGGCCCCGCGCAGTCGATGCGACGGACGAACGAACCGGACGTGCTCGACATGGAAGGAGGGCGGGACCGGAGCCCCGCCCTCGACGTTCATCCGAGAGCCGCCATCTGCAATTCGACCGCCTTCCGGTCGACGGATTGGCCGGGGTTTTCGACTGGACGCTCGAAGGGCTTCCAGACCTCGCCTACAACCTGCTCGTAGGCCGCGATAGCCCCCTCGGCGGCCATGCGCAGCGCATGGGCCTGTAGTGCCATATCGGCGGCGAACTCACGCTTGCGCTGGGCAGCGCTGTCGAAGCCGACCGGACCTGCGACGTCTTCGTTCCGATCGTCGCAGGCCGACTTGGCCGTCGCGTCCCGAGCTTCGGATACCGACCGGCTGTAGAACTGGCCGGCCCCGTAGGCGGACGCGACAAAGGCACCTACGACGCGTTGCAGGTGTATCTGCATGGCGCGTTCCCCAAGCCCCTCGTCGAGCGCCGTGGCCGTGTCCACGACGAGCTTTTCGTGCAAGTCGCGAATGCCGTCGCTGTCGAGCACCGGGAGGCCAAAGCTCTCCGAGACGAGCGCGCACTGTGCGGCGTCGGGACACACGAGTCGGACCATTTGGAAGGTAGTGCCCTTGCGCAACGGAGCGACGCGGGCGGTTGCGCGGGGATTGGCGGCTTTCCTGGTCATTGGCATATCCTTTCTTCTGGTTCTCGAGGCCAGGACCGGCTCCGTGCCGGCCCTCCCTCGGGCGCGGACCAAAAAGAACCGGCGGAATGACGGGCGCTTCAGGGTCCGGGCGGACCGAGACGAGCATGGAAGGGTTGCGGCCAAGCAGGGCTTTTCTTCAGCCCTCGCGCGGGGCGCGGGCCTGCCATGCCGAGACCGGACCGATCCGGCCGCCTCGCGGCGCGGAACGCGGCCTTGAAGCGGACGGCCGCAGGTTCAGGACCGCACAAAGCCCGAGTGAGGACCGGCACGGGCCTCGACTTCGACATTGGAACCGAAGGACGGGTGATCATGGCCACCTGCCTATTCATCGACCGAAGGTGTCTCGGCACGCACCACACGGTCACACCATCATGGCCCTGGGCCTACGCCGGAGTTCCATTGTATCGCCAGCGCTCGCTGCCGCGGCCGTACACCTGCAGCCGCCAAGCGAACCTGGCGGCGGCAGAGCGATCAAAAGGAGGAGAGGTCTATTCGGCGGCCTCGCGATAGCCTTCCTCGAGCTCGCCCTTCTCGGAACGTTGGTCCTCTCCACTCAGGCCGTCGACTTCGGGCCCAACGCCGTCCTCGGCCTCGGTGATGGTACTCTTGGACAGCCACTCGGTCAGGCTCGCCGCATCGGCAGCGAACAGCGCAGCCGGGTGGACGAAGTGCCCCTCCTTGAAGTGCTCGACGAGCGCGGCCCGCGTGTCCTTTACGCGCGCCCGCGGCAGAACCGGCGTGTCGTCGCACAAGCCCTCGAGTGCCGGACGCGACAGACAGGACAGGAAGTCCTCGGTGCCCATATTGGCGAGAAAGCTGTCTGCCCCGATCGCGCCGCCCGCGACGAGCGCCACCACGCCCGACTTGCTCATGCCCTCGCGGCAGGAGAGCGCATCGACGAGGACGCCCCGGGCCGCGATGCGCAAAGTCTCGGCGTCGAAAGCGAACTTGCCCTCGGCATCGAAGAGGGTGGCGGCGTGCCGAGGCATGCGGCGACGGAACCCATGATCGCCGCCGGCACCGGAATCAACGCGCACGTTCTGGCCAGCGAAGGCGAGAACGAGCAACGCCAACAGCGTGTCGTCCTCGATCGGCGCCTGTGACAGCGCCTCATGGAGAGCATCGGTGCGCAGGTCGCCGATCATCTCGATGCCCTTACGGGTCACATCGGGACGCGACTTCGGCATGACGACCGCCTCGGCGGCTTCCGTCGCGTTGGCTTTCTTCTTGGCCTCGGGCAGGCGGAAGTGAACGGTCTTCACCTTTCCCTCGCGGTCGAGATACATCGCGGCGTGATCCGACTTCTTCGGCGTGCCATAGACGCGTTCCGCCTTTGGCGGCAGCTTCACCTCGCCATAGGTGTTCGGTTCGGTGATGATGCCTTTCTTGGGCAGGTTCTGAGTCATCCATTCCTGCTGGGCGCCGAGGAAGGCCTCGACGTCGGTGGTGTACCGGCTGTCCTGGTCGGCCGGTGCGAACAGATCCTCCACCCAGGCGATGCCATAGGCCTCGCGCAGCTCGTCGCCAAAGCTTGCGTCGCGCGCGTACATCCGGCGCTTGGTGAGACCGTTGGCGATGCTCCACCACGACACCTGCGGATCGCCCTTGTTGGGCTTTTTGGCCTTCCAGACCTCCTTCTGCTCCTCAAGCGAAGCGGCCGCGATAGTGCGGAGCTGCTGCTCGTTCGGCATATCGCCCTTGGCCATGGCGTCGAGCATCGCCGGCAGCACATTGGCGAGCAGGCGCAGCTTCTTGATCTGGCGCACCGACTGCGCGAGGGCGATCGCAATGGCCTCTTCGGTCCAGTTCAGCGCAACGAGACGCTCGATCGCACGCCACAGATCGACCGGGTTAAGCTGCTCGTGCGTGATCGAGGTGGCCAGCGAGCGCATCGCGCCGCCGTCCTCGGCTCGAGGCACGACCAGAACGGCGATCCCTTCGAGACCTGCAGCGATCGCCTGCTTCGCCCGGCGATGACCCTGATCGATGACGAAGCCATTGCCGCCATCGGCCTCAGCGAAGACGATCAGCGGCTCGACAACACCGATGGCCTTGATCGTTGCCAGCAGCAAGGCGTCGGCCTGAGGGCTGGACTTGGAGCGCCGCGCCTTGTCAGGATTGTCCTTGAGCGAGCGCGGATCGACAAACTTCAGTTCCATTGGAATGCTCCTTGGTGGGTTATGGACAGGCCCGTCGCCGGTCCTTTTTCGTCTTCTTTCCGAAGACATCCCCCGGCCCGCGGAGCGGGCGGGACGGGGCAATTGCGTTGGAGCATCCCTGCCCGGCTGGGCAAGCGGGGCTTCTTCAGCCCTGCGCAGGATGACGGGCCGGGATGGCGACGGCGCGATTGAGCGTCAGCGTCGGCGGACCGCCCGATCTGCGAGCAGTCCTCGTTGCTTTTTCGCTTCCCTACTTCGTTCGGGAAGGCCCCTCCACCGAGCCGGCGAGGGCCGCTCAGAACGTGGGGGCGGGTTACGCCGCCTGCACCTCAGCGGGGCGTACACCATCGATCTCCTGCGAGAGCGATCTTTCGATTTCGGAGAGCTGGCGGCGCTTGTCGGCCAGTTCGTCCGAGAAGGCGAAGGTACTGCCCGCGCGTGAGCGATAGCACGCGAGCCGCCGCTCGGCCTCCGCGAGCGGTGGCGTGCGCGCTCCTGCTCTTCCTCGAGATTGCCAAGCACATGTTCGAGCTTTACAATCGCGCGAAGCGGCGTGGTGGTCACAGGTAACTCGACTTCCGTCGTCGCGCCGGCGCGCAGCAACGTGGTGATGTAGCCATAGCTGTCCTGGCCAAAGCGCTCGCCGCAATATTGGAGTTCGAACCCACCGATCGCGGCGATGGTGCGGGTACCGGCATGCTGGAGCTGGATCAAGGTCAGGATCTCGGTCATCAGCGCGCGGCCGGCGAGCTTGCGCTCCACATATGTCGCGTTGCCCACGCTCATGCGGAACGCCTCGCCCGTCGTCGGAACCAGCCGCGCGAGGTCCTGGCCGATCTCGCCAATGCGACGTGTCGAGTGTTCGATGTCGCGCTCGGCGTCGCGGATCTGCCGGCGGATGGCGAACTGATCATCCTGATGCGCCGCCCTCAGGCGTTCGAGCCGGGCGATGTCGGCCTCGAGCCCGGCCTTCTGCATCAGGCGCGGGTCGCCCGAGGCAATCGCCTTGGCCATGGCGAACTGGTTGACCTGCCCTTCGCCGAGGTCGTCGAGGCGGCGCACCGAGGTGTCGCCCGAGAGTGCAGCGGCGATGAAGCGAGCCTTGCGCTCGTTGTTCTGCCACATCTGGGCGTCCATCGAGCCTTCGGTGGCATAGGCGAAGATGTCGACGATGTGGTGCTGGTTGCCCTGCCGCAAGATGCGTCCCTCGCGCTGCTCGATTTGCGAGGGGAGCCATGGCACGTCGAGATGATGCAGCGCCTTGAGCCGGAGCTGGGCATTGACGCCGGTGCCCATGGTGTCGGACGAGCCGATGAGAAAGCGGACTTTGCCCGCGCAGACGTCGCCGAACAGCCGCTGCTTGGCCTCCGACTTCTTGAAGTCCTGCATGAAGGCGATTTCGGCCGCCGGCACGCCCATGCGCACCAGCTCGTCGCGGATCCAACGATAGGCCGAGAAGCCCCGCGTCCGCTCAATATTGAGCGTGCCGAGATCGGAAAAGATCATCTGCGCGGCGCCAGTCAGTTCGAACGGCGTGCCGTCCGGCCGGACGTAGGCTGCGTCTGCGGTGTCGCGCCAGATGCGGTAAGCATTGGCGATGAGGTCGTTGAGCTTATTGCCCGGCTCATTGTCATTGTCCGGATCGACGAGGCGGAGGTCGATCGCGGCATGGCGGCCATCGGTGATGACCGAGAGCAGGATATCGTCGCCGGGCTCCGGTGGCGCTTCGCGCCCTTCGATCGCCTTGATCCGGGCGTCGAGGAGAGCCTGGTAGCGCTTGAACGCGACAGATGGTTTGCAGGTCCTGATCTGCCGCGTGCCGGTCGAGAGCGCCGGCACCTTGACGTAGTCGCGCAGATCCTCGGGCGTGATCACATCCGCAAAGGTGCGGAACATGGCGATCAGCTCAGGGACATTGACGAAGGTGGCGAAGCGGGTGACCGGTTTGTATTTGCCGTTGGGCTGCAGCTCGAGTTCGGTAGTGACGTCGCCGAAGGTCGAAGCCCAGGCATCGAACTCGTGGAGGCCACGCTCGGACAAAGCCGCGTGGCCGAGGTAGCGCTGCACCGAGAACATCTCGCCCAACGTATTGGTGATCGGTGTACCGGAGGCGAGGACGAGCGCCCTGCCCGGGTTCCTGGTCTCGACGAAGCGGGATTTCACATAGAGGTCCCAGGCGCGCTGCGAGCCGTTCGGATCGATCCCCTTCAAGCTCGACATGTTGGTCGCGAAGCTGAGCTTCCTGAACTCCTGCGCCTCGTCCACGATGATCTGGTCGACGCCGATCTCGGAGATGGTGAGCAGGTCGTCCTTGCGGGTTGCGAGGGCCTCCAGACGTTCCTTGAGGCCTTCCTTCAGCCGCTCGAGGCGCTTGCGCGACACGCGATCGCCGCTTTCGACCTTGGTGAGCAGGACCTCATAGAGCGCGAGCTCGTCCTGAATCATCTGCTGTTCGAACGAGGACGCAACGCCGATGAAGCGGAAGGCCGAATGAGTGATGATGATGGCGTCCCAATTCGCCATGGCCGCGCGGCTGAGGAAGCGACGCCGCTTGTCCTTGCTGAAATTGGTCTCGTCGGCGACGAGGATGCGGGCCATCGGATAGAGCGCCAGGAACTCGCGCGCGGCCTGCGCCAAGCAATGTCCTGGGACGATCATCATGGCCTTGGCGATGAGACCGAGCCGTTTCTGCTCCATGACGGCGGCCGCCATGGTCATGGTCTTGCCGGCGCCTACGGCGTGCGCGAGATATGTCGAACCGGCCGAGATGATGCGCCAAATGCCGCGCTTCTGGTGTCCATAAAGAGAAACCCCGCCTGAGGCGCCCGCAAGTTGCAGATGGTCCCCGTTGAACCTTCGCGGGGCGATGTTGTTGAACCGGTCATTATAGACCCGCGCCAGCCGGTCGGTGCGGTCGGGATCGGACCAGATCCAGTTTTGGAAGGCCGTTTTGATCTTGGTGAGTTTCTCCTTGGCCGCCTCGGTGTCGACGACATTGAGCACGCGCCGTTCGCTGCCGCCATCCTTGGTGGTGTCAAAGATCTGCGGCATGCGGCTGTTGAGCGCATCGGTGACGAGCTCACCGGCATGCCGGCGCTCGGTGCCCCATTCGGACGTGCCGGACGCCATGTAACCGAGCTGGCGGGCATCAACCGTCCAAGAACCGAGCTCGGGCATGTGGTGAATGCGGATCTCGGCGCCCATCGTTTCCTTGACGAAGGCGACGACATCGGCGGCCGGAATCCAGGGCGCGCCGAGACGCGCGGTGATGTCGGATGGGCCGAGATCGAAGGGCTGGACAGCTACGAGGGCGCTAACGTTGCGCTCGAAGGCGGGATCGAGAGCCGCGGCGGCTTCAGCGGCCTTGAGCTTGCCGCGGATCTGGCCGGAGAGATAGTCGTCGGCGGTCCGCCAGGCGCCGCTCTCCGGATCGCGGTAGATGGCGTCGCCCAAATCGGCGATAACCATTTCGGGATCGACATGCGACAGCTCGGCGATGTGATCGATATCGACTAGGCCGCGCTCGTTCAGCACGACCGCGAGAGCGTCTGCTGGCGAATTGATGATCGGGGCCGCGGGCGGTGCGATCACCCGCTCGGTGAAGATCGGACCAGGCCGGGCGGTGTCCGTCTCGAGGTCGTAGTCCTCGATCGAAGCCACGAGCCAGCAATCAGGATCATCGAGGAACGGGGCGAGGTTCGGGCGGCGATGCGTCTCGCGCACCTCGCCGGTCTCCGGGTCCTCGCTGGTCGACACGACGGTGGTGTTGATCGGACCGAAGGCACGGACGAAGTTTGACCAGGCGATGCGCAGCTTGACCTGCGCCGCCTTCCACGGCCGATCCAGCTCCTGCGCCTTGAGGACCTCGCGCACCGCGTCGCGGATCGGGATCAGCTTGCGGATGATGCGGGCGTGCTTGTCGAGCACCCCATCGCTCGACCGGCCCTTGCGAACGGTGAGGGTCACTGGCGCGCCGTCGACCATCTGCATCAGCGCCGTGTTTGAGGCGACGAAGAAGCTGCCCTCGCGGATAGAGGGACCTGCGGGGAGGTCTTCACCGAAGTGCCCGGTGTGCCCCCCGTTGAGATCGATCCTCTCGGGCTCGCCGTCATAGATGGCTTCCGGGAGAAGGGTGATCGCATCCGACAGGGCCTGTGCAAGATCGATGCCCGGACACGGGAGGCAGGTATACGTCTCGCCGAACCGTCCCGACGTCGTAGCATGCGTGCCAAGCACAAAATCCGGTCGCCGGGCGAGCCAGCGGTTGATGCGGATCGCAGCATTGTCGCCATCTGCGGGGCTGACCTCGTCGGTATCGTGCCACGAGGGATCGCCTTGGGCCTCGGCGTGCGGCCGCTTGCGGAAGAAGAGAAGGTCCACCACCACATCGGTGCCGGCGTCGGCCCGGAAGCTGCCCTCGGGAAGGCGGATGGCGGCGACCAGATCGGCGGTCTTGCCGATGTGCTCGCGCACCGAACGATCCGTCTTGTCCATGGTGCCCGAGCTGGTGACGAACGCCGCGAGACCGCCGGGCTTCAACAGGTCGATCGAGCGGGCGATGAAGTAATCATGCAGGCGCAGCCCCATCGACCGATAGAAGCGATCCGAGCGGACGATACGGTCCGAGAAGGGTGGGTTGCCGATGGCGAGATCGAAGTCAGCCGGCAAGTCGGTGCGGGCGAAGTCGGCATTTACAATGCGTGCTCGAGGCTGGAGTAGCCTGGCAATTCGCGCGGTCACCGGATCGAGCTCGACGCCGGTGACGTGCACTTCGTCGCGCAGCTCTGCCGGCGTCAGGGCCACAAACAATCCCGTGCCGATACCGGGCTCGAGCACCCTGCCCCCACGCCAGCCCAGACGCACCAGGCCTGCCCACATTGCGCGGACGATGAACTCTGGCGTGAAGTGCGCATACTGCGTGCAGCGCGCGAGCGAAGCGTAGTCGGTGCTCGACACCATCTCCTCGAGCTCGGCGCCCATTGCGTGCCAGCCGGCGCGGAAATCATCGTCTCCGGGACGGCGAAACAGCGCATTGGCGAGCTCGGACGCACCAAAGCCGGTGAAGCGGATCAGCCGCGCCTGTTCCTCGCGCGTCGCCGGCCGATCGGCGCTCTCGATTTCGGCGGCGAGCCGTATCGCATCGAGATTATCGCGGGCTCGCTGCTTCCAGCTCCGGGCAAGACCGCGATCGGTCTCGAGGAAGAAGTTGTTGCCATCCAGGCCGGCCTCGGCCGCGCGGCACAGCGAGTGGACGGTTTGGAAGGCCGGCTGCGACTCCGGCACGGCGGGCGTCGTAGTCTCTTCGGCTTCGGCCTTGTCGGCGCCGAAGTCGTTGCCGAAGGCGGTGATGCCGAAGCCGAGACTGGACGAGAGCGTGGTGGTGTTGAACAGATCGAGCGTGAATGGATCGTCGTTGGACATCTGGAGAAATCCTCGTCTTGAAGGCGCGCGCAAACCCCCGGCCGAGCGGGTCGGCCAGGCGATCGATGTCGCGGCTTGGGAAGTCAGCGGGTGATCAGCGAGAGCGCGATTTCAGTCTCGGTGAGTTCGACATTGAGGTGAGTAGCCCGCAGGTTGCGGTCGAACAGCGGAAGCAGACGCTCGGCCTCGATGAACTCGAGGCCGTCATCGGCGCCGAAGTGGCGGCGCTTGTAGTCCCACCAGTCAACGTCGCCCCTGGGGTGGCATTGCTCCGAATAGATGACGAGCGCGCGTGCCCCTTCGGCGAGCCTGCCGTTGGACATGATATAGACGCCCTCGTCGCCGACCAGCCACACGCCCGCCCTCTCGCCCTCGCCGGGGCGGGTGCCGTAGTAAGGATCGCGGAAGCCGTCATTGGCCGCGGCATCCTCGATGCCGCGCTCTATGGCCTTGCGCACCGCTGCGATCGGGAAGGTAAACATCGCCGCCTCCCTCACGCCGCTGCGCGGACGGGAAGGTGCCTGAGATGCACCGGCAGCTTGGCCGCGATCTCGTCGTCGGTCAGGTCATCGAGCAATTTCTGCTCGGGCCTCCCCAGGCCATAGACGAGGATGGTGCGTTTGCCGCGATGCTCGGCTCCGAGGCGCTCCCCGGCGTAGCTGCGGTACTCGTCATGGGTCGCGCTCCAGACATGCTCAAGGCGCTCCGCACGCGTCATCGCCTTCACTGGCCAGGATTCGCGTTCGACGATGGCGTCGCGCATCTCGACCGGCGAGCGGGGCCGCGCGAGGTCGCAATAGGCATGGAAGTAGCGCGTCTTGCCGTTGATGCGCAGTGTGTAGAAGACGCTGGTCAGGCTCTCGGTGAGGAACTCGCGCAGGGCGAACATCTCGCCGCGCATCCAGAGCGGCGGCAGCAGGTCGAGCATGTAATCGTGCTCGGCTCGCGCGATTTCGAACCACTTGCCGGCAAACAGGCCGCTGTCGTCATTCTCCCAGCGATCGGGCCGCTGGGCGTGGCGGTCGAAGAGGCGGAACATCTGCCGGCGATCGGTGACGCCGAAGTAGATCTTGCGGATGAAGGATTGGGTCATGGGAGGCTCCTGGCCTTGTGCGGAGCCGGAGCGCGGTTCATCCCCTGATCACCATCTTCTTCGGCTCTTCCGGACCCTCCCCCCGCGGCCGCCTCTCCGCCCGGGCGGGTCAAGGGCCGGCGCGAGCCGGGCGAAGCTTCACCCTTGAGGCGACCGGCGGGCATGCGGCAGCTTCCTCCTTCCTCCTCTCCTGCTTCCGCTTTCATTCTCAGATCGGCGTTCCAATCATCCGCTATAGGTCGAAGGCGATCACTGCCGCACCCAGCTTCCTCCCCCAGCCCGAGCAGGCGGTCGGCATAGATGTCGCCCTGCTTGTTGTTGTCGGTAGCCGCGACGAGCTCAATACCCGGCTTGGCGGCAAGCGCGCGGAGCGCCGCATCGGTTGCCGGCGACCAGCCGCCACCGGTGCTGAGATAGAGCGTGTCGGCGCTGAAACCCTCAAGCGCGGCAAGGCTCATGGCGTCGATCGCGGCTTCGGTCACGCAAAGGCGCAACGCATCGGGACTTCCGAGGCGGAACAGCACCTTGGCGCCGCCGGTGGCAAAGCCGCGCCAGTCCGGTCCGCGTTCTTCCCAGCCGGCAACGGTGCCGTTGGTGTCGACATGGGCAGCCCACATCGAGCCGTGCGGGCCTTCCCGCAGAACGCCGGCGCTGATTGCGGCACGGACGATGCGATCGGGAAGATGCCGGCCCTCGGTGAGATAGCGCCAGGTCGCCGATCCGCGCCATGGCCTGCGCCGTGCGTGCCAGCGCTCCGGTATCGACAGGACAGGCTCCCGCTGGCGGGACACCCGCTGCCAGACAGGCTCGGACGGCACGAACCCGACGAGGCTGGCGACGTCGTTCATGGCTTCGACGAACGGCACCTTCTCAAGATGTTCGACCAGGCGAAAGACATCGCCTTTGTCGTCGCCAAGCGGGTCGAACCAGCCCTTGCCGTCATGGATGACGATGATGATCGACGCCTCACGGCGATATTTCATCGCCTTGCGCGTGCTCTGCTTGACGTCGAGGGCGAATCCCGCACGCTCCAGCACTGCAGCGCAGGGTACCTTGTCCTTCAGCCCTTCAATTTCTGCTTTTTCCATTTTCGCCCGCGCACCTGTGCAGCGCCTCCCTTCTATTCGGTTCTCGCCCAAGCAATTGGGCAGGAACAGGAGGCCGCGAAGAGCAAGGCGGGCAAGGGCGCGGCATGCAAGGCCGTGATGGTGGCGGGTTGCGCCGCGGTGTAGCTTCCCTTGCCCGCTCTGGCGCGCAAGCGGCACGGTGCGCCGCCGTCGCTCTCGGCGACACTCTGCTTCGGCGACGTCTGCACGCACCGGGCCTGTGCTCCTCTCTTTCCCTCATCAATCCGTCGCTCAAAACTCCGCCCTTCTCGGCCTCTCCATCGGGAGAGCCCACTGCTCGCCCGACCAATGTGAAAAGGGCGTACAAAGTGGAGGCACCGAAATGTCCGTAAGCGCAAACAGGTCAGTTCGGTGCCGGAGCAGGTTCGTGGCCCTGAGACCGGTTCAACAGGGCGGCCGAAGGAGCATCAGCATAGCGCCGCCGTAAGGCGGGATGCGGGACCGACAGCCCCCGGCGAAGGGCGCCATATGAGACGACCAGTCCGGTTCTGCAACACTGGGCTCGATGTGATTGATACCAAATGCAATCACGCGAGAAGTGCCGCGGACTCGTGCGTCAATAACCCAATTTCTGGATGCTGAGGGCGCCGGCAGGGCGCCAGGTGTCCATGGCATGCTAGCGGGGGCTGACACTTCCGACTTCGCTGCAAGGGGTGAGTGGTTGAGGTTGGCGTATTTGGCTTGGATCCTGCCAGAACGACTGCTTTTTGTCGTTTATCGTCTCGCCAGCAGGACGCATCGCTTCCAGTGGCCGCACCCAAATCCGGGAGATCCACCCGATCGGGATCAGGAGTGAAGGCATGGTTATCGATGTGGAAAACAGAACCTGGTCATGGGCTCTCGCCCATTGGACAGACCCCAACGTCGCCGAGCCCCATTGTTGGTTCTAGAAAACCGTTCTGCCTTCGCAACTAGCGACAGCAGAGGCCAATCACGGTTCCATACCTTCCAATCACCGAGCCCGAGGCTCCTTCGGGCTCGGCATCCAGTCCTATGGGGACACGGCACCGTCCTGCTTCCTTGATGCTTTGCCTTCCCTTAAAATCCCTATCGGACAAGAGAGGAGTTCCGCCGTGAGCGAAGATGCCTTCAACATGTCGATCCGTAAGTTCCTGAAGGAAGTCGGCGTCACCTCCCAGCGCAAGATCGAGGAGACGGTGCGCGAAGGGCAAATCGGCGGCAAGAAGTTGAAGGTCCGCATGACTCTGACGGCGGAAGGCACTGGCCTCACCCACGTGGTGGACGGCGAGATCGAACTTCCATGAGAGCGGCGAAGTCGTCCGGCCGAACAGACAGCGTTTGCAGCGGCGCGGCCCCCATCAGTCAACCCCGGTTCTATGGGATAGGAAGAGGGGCGGCCGAGGTCCCATATACGCGCCCCTGACGCGGCGTTTCGCTCCGGCACGTATTCATCGCAAGCCGCGCCTGACGAGGAGTCCTTTCGCACGCCTCACAAGAGGTTGGCGTTGCTGATCTTTGGCCCAGTCATCCATGACGGCGCTGTGGGCACGTCCTCGATCACGCCAACCTTGCGGGCCCAAGTCGTAAAGGCCTTGTGTGCGGCCTCGACTGGTTTGCGACCGTCATAAGCCGAGTAGCACGCTTCGCAGGCCGCCGCGTGAAGCAGACCACGTCTCTCCACAGGCCATTCTTCCAAAAACTCAATGGCATCCATCACGCAGTCGATCTGTTGGATGTAGCCATTCTCCCCTACGAAAACCGGCTGCTTGAAAGCATCACCGTCCATAGTGACCTCCTTCAACAACTGACCCCTTTGGTCGTTTCCGCAGATGCACCGGTGATATTCGAACACCTGCACGCCCCGCTGGAGACCAAGAGAAAAGATTGGAAGGAGCTCTTTTCGGTTCAAGGGGAGTGTCCGAGAGACCTCACCAGCAGCACCTGAATGCCGGTGAGCATCGATGGCAGGCCCTACTGTGCCGGTTGCTAAGAGCGAACGACCAGGGGAACCAGGCCCTCGTGCCGTTCGCCTAGATAGCAGACGACGCGGTCGCCGACGCGCTGGAAATTGAGGTCGACCTTCGCCTCGCCCACGGTTAAGTGCCGGATAACGATGGTGTCGATGCCTATTGGCAACCGCGGGCGATCGACATTGATCTCGCGCTTCCAACCGTCGATGCGGATCCCCAGGCAGGCCTGCAGCATCATGAACGCGGAACCGGCCGACCATGCCTGCGGCAGACAAGCGACGGGATAGGCAATCGGCGCATCACCGATCGCCCGCGTAAAGCCGCAGAACAGCTCCGGAAGCCGCATATTGAACCGGACCGCCGCCTCGAACATGCTGCTCATAAGCTTCACGACGCTGGTGCGCTCCTGGTAACGGGCTAGCCCGGCGGCACAGATCGCCGTGTCATGCGGCCAGATCGAGCCGTTATGATAAGACATCGGATTGAACGGAATCTCGTCGTCGGCCAAGGTGCGAACGCCCCAACCGCTGTGCAGATGCCCCGACAGCAACTGCTCGGCGATTGATTTCGCCCGTTCTGCCGAGGGCAGCCCAACATAGAGCAGGTGACCCGCGTTGGAGGCGCGCACCGCGCATTGCCTGCCTTCTCCATCGATCGCCAAAGCGTAGAAATCGCGATCCGGCATCCAGAACCGAGCCTCCACTGCGCTGCGTATCTTTTCCGCCATAGCGCTCCAGTGCGCCGCCTTGGCGGCGTCTCCGCGCTTGGCTGCCAAGGCGGCCATGCCTTGATAGGCTGCGAAGACGTAGCCTTGCACCTCGACCAGCGCGATCGGACCTCGAGGTATTTTGCCGTCGGCATGGAAAATGGCGTCGGCGCTGTCCTTCCAGCCCTGGTTGAAGAGACCCGTGTCCGCTGCCCTGTTATAGGTCACGAAATCGTCGCTGTTGCGGGCGCCGACTTCCTCCATCCACCCGATTGCTGCGCACAGTGAATCCCACATGCGGTCGACGAACTCGTCATCGCCCGTGCGATCGGCATAGGACCAAGCCAGGTAGACATAGAGTGGAGTGGTGTCGACGCCGCCATAATAGCGGCCGAACGGCAGCTCGCGCAGCACAGCCATTTCCCCTTTGCGCGTTTCATGCATGATCTTGCCGGGCTCGGCATCGTCGAACACAGAGGTCTCCGTCGATTGATAGCGGGCAAGGAACGCCAGCACGCCGCGCGCAAGCCCGGGATTGAGCCACAGCATTTGCAAGGCGGAAATGACGCCGTCGCGGCCGAAGGCAGTCGAAAACCAGGGAATACCGGCGTACGGATATGGCCCGGTCTCCAGATCGGTGGTCAGCAGGGCAATGTCGGCACGTGTGCGCGTGAGCCAGTCATTGAACACGCGGCCGGAGCTGAAAACAGTGGCGCCTTGCCGACGCTTTGAGCGCATTGCAAATCGCGCTCGCGCCGCGGCGGCGCGGAACCGGTCACTGGACGGGATGTCTTCGTTCTGACCAACTTCCAGGTACAGCGCCTTTCTGCCATGCCTGCCTACTAGGATGAGAAACTCTGCATGATGGGGATGGATCTGGTCGGGCCTCATCGAAAACGCGATGACGGATTGGCGCGCCACATTGTCGAGGCCCTCGTAGCGAAATGTCACGCCTGACTCGCCGACCAAGGCGTCATGTGCACGACCGCGCCGGCTGCGCGTGGTGCCGCGCACCTCGAACATGTCACGGAAATCGGCATCGAAGTCGAACCGGACCGGCAGCAACACCTCACGCGCGGAGTAGTTCGCGAAAGTGACTCGCTCGTACATGCGGTCGTGCCAGATGAATCTGGTCCGCTCGATGTGCACGACCCCAGGCAACGTTTCACTACCGTCAGGCCCGATGGTGGCCAAATTCGTGAGATTGGCGGTGAATAGGATGTTGTCCTGCGACAGCGAGGCTCCGAGCAGCGACGGCATGCGGCCACCTATGAACAGCCGGAAACGCGACAGCACTCGCGTATCGTCGCGGAAAAGCCCGTCGCCGCTGCCGCGTATGTCGCCATAGCTGTCCGCGACGACGAAGCAGTCTTCATGCTTCAGCGCAAATTGCCTATGCGGCTCGCGCGGGGCCGATTCATCGAGTGCGGGGAGAGCGACCGCTGGATTAAGCTTGCGTTCTTCGACTTCGATGCTCATCTCAACCCTCCCGGTTCAGACGGCCGATGCTGGCGCCATCCCATATGCCTGCGCCCGACCATCTCCTATCAACAGTATCTCGCATCAATGCTGCGATGCCCATGATCTCGAAGAGCGTCATTGAAATCTTGGCGGATATTCGACGAAGCTTCCGCTGCTCGATCCCGATCGCATGCGGCGGAAGCCAGCGATTGTAACCGCCGACTCGTTTCAAGCAATGCTGGCTATCTCAGCTGCGTTATCGGCGAAATCGTTTCGCGAGCCGAGTTGAAATTGCCCGTCGCATGCCGGCAAGCGGTAGATCCCCAAATAGTCGCTGCACATGCGCCCGACCGTGAACCGCTTTTCAAAAGTTCTCCGCACTCGTGCGCGATCGAGACTGCCTATCCGCCGCACGGCTTCGACGGCTTCGTCAATGCTTTCCACTATCAGTCCGGACACGCCCTGATCGATGACCTCTGGAACGGCTCCACGGTTGAAGGCAACCACCGGGGTGCCGCAGGCCATCGCCTCGATCATCACGAGGCCGAACGGCTCCGGCCAATCGATCGGAAACAGCAGCGCTGTCGCGTTGCCCAAAAATTCCGCCTTCTCACACTCATCAATCTCGCCAATGAACTTGACATTCGAATGCCGAAGCACCTGAGGTTCGACCCTGTCGCTCCAAAATGACTGGTCAACTGCGTCGATTTTGGCCGCGATCTTCAGCGGCATTCCGGCGCGGTTGGCGATTTCTATCGCGGCTTCCGGTCCCTTTTCGGGTGAGATGCGGCCGAGGAACGCGAGGTATCCAGAGGCTTTCGGCCGGAATGGCAGGATATCGTTCGGCAGGCCGTGATAGACCGTTCCAAGCCAATTGACCGGCGGCATGGGCCGGCGCTGGTCATCTGAAATTGAGACCAGTGGAATATCGTTGAACGTTGCGTATAGCTGCGCCAGGTCCGGAAGGTCGAGCCGGCCATGAAGCGTGGTAACGGTTCGCTGCGCGAACTCTCTAATTATCGGAAAATGGAGAACATCGACGTGGAAATGCAGCACGTCGAATTGGTCCGCTCGCCTGCGGACCTCTTCAAGCATCATCACGTGGTAAGGAATGGGATTCTGTGATTTCTGATTCAGGCGTAGCGCAACGTCGCAACATGCCACCAGTTCGGCCGAAGTACGTGAATCGCCGCTGGCGAACAGCGTCACGTCATGGCCCCTTCGAACCAGCTCTTCCGTTAAATATGAAACGATGCGCTCGGTCCCGCCATAGAGCTTCGGTGGCACGGACTCAGTCAGGGGGGCGATCTGGGCAATCTTCATGCGCGGGGACCCTGTAACGAAAGCAGGCCTTCGACCAGCCGGCTCGGGAGCGGTTATTCCTTCTCCCGCATTGTCGCGAACTTTCGAACTGCTAATTTGTTCCCGGTATCAATCACTTCGCCGTGGCATCACACAAATTGGAAAAAGGGCACGCCACATGGCCATAAACTGCCGGACGGGCAAGCCCGTTAGCGAGCATAGCGGCAATCGAGGCGATGGTGATGCTGTGCGGATTCTGTTCGAAGCTCTAAGCGCCCTGCTTTCAGGCGCGTGATTGTTCCGGGCCAAATCCCAGGAGCCGCGCAACTTCCCGCGAACTCGAGAATGGCCCTACGGGAGATCTTTCGTCATCTTGCGACAAGGTCTTGGCGAAGGGCTTAAGCCCCGCTTCTTAAGCTTCTATTTCCTTTCGATAGATAGGTTCGGCATGGAACATTTGCGGGTCATCCGGTTCATGTCGGTGCATGCCTTCCCAATTGGTCGAGAGCTTCCCGCCATTCGAATCGTGGCGAACGCAATTGCTCGCCTTCCGAGTGACGAGGCGGCTACGCTCTGGCGGGAAACTGCTACCCATCTGCTTTCAGTCGCAACCGAACGCGGCCAGAACGCCAACGATGCGCGCGCTGAGGTCCGTCGCTTCTTCGAGGCTGTTCAGGCGGCCTTGCTCTGCAGCGCGCCCGCCTAGTCGCAGCCTCGCCGGGCCGGCGACCCGACAACAGGCCTGACTTACGAGATCGCACCGCACAGCTCGTCGAGCATCAGATTGCCGTTATCGGCCGTCCACTGGCGCACGAAGTCGGCGTGAGCGGCCAGCTTGCCGCCGCCAGTGATTGCCGGAGCGGGTCAAGCGAACCCCTCTCGGCGCGCAGCTTCATCAGATCGTTCACGAACTTCGGCGAAACCCGGAATGACGCGACGCCTCTCGGTTTCAAAGATGGGATGTATCGAGCACCAACTACCCCAGGGTTTGGCTTGCCAGAGCATAGGTCTTCGGCCCAGCCGAGCGGCCTTCGTAAAAATCGGCGAGGCGTTTGCCCAGCGACATGGTCAGCACCGTGTCGAAAACCGGCATTCCGGCGTGCGACAGGAAGGCAGCGAACTCGCCGTTGTGCATGTGAGTGTCAACCCTGAGGAAAGACCCAGAATGATCGGCTACATGCGGCCGGACGATCGCAACCGCATCAGCATCGCCTTCGGCCACGACCGGTCCTATGACATGGCCTCGCCCGAATGGCCGGCAGAGCGCGAAAGCGTTCAGCTTGTCATTCTTGAAAAGACCATAGCCGTTCGAGTGTGCGAAGAGCCTTTCGATGAGCGCTGTCCGCCTCACTCCAAACCCCGCCGCGTCGAGGGCGACCGCTGCCGGAATATCGCCTGCGTCCAAAGTCCGGACGTCGCTGCCCGCCTCCGTGGGGCTGCCTGCCGTTGGGACGCGGGCGATGCCCTGGCATTGATAGACGGTCTTCTCAGGCTGGAAGTCGAGCGAGAGATAGAGTCGCCGGGCGGCGCGGGTTGCATTGAGGCGAAGGTCGTGCCCGGGAAGGTTATCGAAAACCCGCTTCATCAGCCACTGCGCGGCCCCAAGCGTCTGAAGCCGTGGCGAGGTGATGACCATGCCGACGGTCGCGAAGCTGTCGCCATGCCCGAACCACATCGCGGAGCCCAGAACCCGGCCGATCTCATCGAGAGCCACCAAGCCTTGTCCCGTTTCGCGCAGGAAGTGCCAGTCTTCCGCACGATGCGGCCAGCCTACAGACAGCGAGAGCGCATGCAATCGGTCCAGTTCAACACCTTCGATGTCGGCGATGCGCACCGAGAAGGCATCGATTTTCAAGCTTTCGGACGGCTTCAATTCCTTGCCTCTGAAAGATTGCGTAACGGGTGACATACACCCCTGCCCTGTCCACGTTTAAACAACCAGACCAATACGATTTGCTCGAATGCCGCGCGCCAACGCAAGATTCGACTGAAACACTTCCGCTTTCGGCACGCAATCGCGAAAGAAAGCGCCCATCGTCTGCGGCAATTCTGCAGTTATAACCAGCGCCGGGTCCGGCGAACCGAACCGATTTGAGGGCAGGAATGGACGTCTGCGACATCCTCGACCGTCTCGTCGCCTTTCCCTCCGTCGCCGGCAGGCCAAACAATGACATCGTCAGTTGGATCGAGACCTATCTTAGAGAATACGGAGCAAATGTCAGGCTGGTTCCCGGACCAGAAGGCGACCGTTCCAATCTTTTCGCGACGATCGGTCCCGCCGATGTCCCGGGCTATGTCCTGTCCGGCCACATGGATGTCGTCCCCGCCGGCGAGCCGCAATGGAGTTCGGACCCGTTCGCCTTGCGCCGGGAGGGCGAGCGGCTCTACGGACGCGGCACCACCGATATGAAGGGGTTTCTTGCGGCAGCGCTCGCGGCTTTGCCAGTGCTGATGAGGTTGCGCCTCGCCCGGCCGATCCACCTCGCCTTCTCCTATGACGAGGAGGTCGGGTGTCGCGGCGTGCCGCATCTGATCGCCCGCCTTCCCGAACTTTGCGCGAAACCGCTTGGCGTCATCGTCGGCGAACCGAGCGGCATGCGCGCCGTGCGCGGCCACAAGGGCAAGGCGGCCGCCCGCGTGACCATAAGGGGGCGCTCAGGCCATTCCTCTCGCCCCGATCTAGGCCTCAATGCCATCCATGCGATGGCCGATGTCCTGAGCACAGCCGTGAGCGAAGCCGGAGGGCTGATGCACGGCCCGTTCGATGCGGCCTTTGAGCCGCCCTATTCTTCGTTGCAGGCCGGCGTGATCGCCGGCGGACAGTCGGTCAACATCATCCCCGACACCTGCACGCTGGACCTGGAGGCGCGCGCTATTCCCGGCGTCGACCCGACCAGCCTGCTCACGCCGGTCAGGGCCAGCGCTGAGACTCGGGCGATGGACGGTTTTCGCGTCGAGTGGACACCGCTCAGCGCCTATCCGGCGCTGTCGCTTCCGCAGGACGCGCCGCTGGCGGCGCTGTTGCAAGAGCTGACCGGCCAGACGCCGCTCGCCGCCGTCAGCTACGGCACAGAGGCCGGGCTCTACCAGGCCGCGGGGCTAGACGCGATCATCTGCGGCCCGGGTGATATCGGCCGCGCCCACAAGCCGGATGAATATATCCTCGAGAGCGAGCTCGCTGCCTGCCAGCAGATGATCGAGGCGCTGGGTGCACGATGCGCGGCGTGAAGGAGCAGCCGGAATGACCTTCCTGTTCAACTCCGATGCGCGGCGCGGCGCGGTATTTGCCGAGGCATTCGCGAGCGAATTACCCGAACTGCCCTTCGCGATGGACCCGGCGTCGGTCGATCCCGGCGCGGTTCGCTATCTGATCACCTGGACCGTTCCTCAGGACCTCGGCCGTTACCGCAACCTCGAAATCCTGTTTTCCCTCGGCGCCGGCGTTGATCAGTTCCGCTTCGATGCGGTCCCGGCGAAGGTCAACATCGTTCGCATGATCGAAGAAGGCATCGTGCGCATGATGCAAGAGTATGCGGCACTCGCCGTGCTTGCGCTTCACCGCAACCTGCCAATCTATCTGGCGCAGCAGCGAGCCGGAGAATGGCGCGACGTCCCTCAGCTTCAAGCAGGCTCGCGTCGGATCGGTGTGCTCGGTCTCGGACAGCTCGGCCAAGCCGTCCTCGACCGGCTGAAGCCCTTTGGCTTTCCACTTGCCGGCTGGAGTCGCTCGCAGCGGCTGATCCAGGACGTGACCTGTTATCATGGCGACCTCGGGCTTAAGCAGATGCTGGCGGCCAGCGATATACTGGTCTGCCTCCTGCCGCTGACCGACGAGACGCGAAATTTCCTCAATGCCGATCTCTTCGCGAAGTTGCCCGCGGGCGCGGCTCTCGTCCACACCGGGCGCGGACCGCAGCTCGACCATGAAGGGCTTGTCGCCACGCTGGACAGCGGTCATCTGTCGTCGGCGATGATCGACGTAACGGATCCCGAGCCGCTTCCCGCTGGCCATCCGTTCTGGTCGCATCCGAAGATCATCCTGACCCCGCATGTCGCCAGCGTCACCCAGCCCGCGACCGCCGCGCGCGCCGTGATCGACAACATAAGGCGCCATCGCGCCGGTCTTGATCCGATCGGGCTCGTCGACCGCTCGCGCGGCTATTGAAACGTCAACTGGAAGGATCATACCTTGTCTCTGCTCAAGACCGTCGATACCAACCCGGTTTTCCCGCCGCGCGAATCCAAGGCGCCGCCCGACCGCCTGATTGCCGGCGACCCAGCCTTCAAGACCTGGGCCCAGGATGTCGCCAAGGACGACCTTGTCCACACCGGCGTGTGGGAGGCGACACCGGGCGAGACGCGCTCGATCAAGGGCGACACCTTCGAGTTCTGCCACATCCTCGCCGGCGTGGTCGAGATCACGCCCGACGCCGGCGATACGGTGACCTATCGGGCCGGCGATAGCTTCGTGATGAAGCCGGGCTTCACCGGCATTTGGAGGACCATCGAGACCGTGCGCAAGATCTACGTCACGGTGGGCTAGGGAGCGTCCGCGCAGGCAGCGACCTCCGCGGAAGATTTTGCCGTCTCCTGTTCCAAGCGCGCAACATTCGTCGGCGGCGGATCACCGAACAGCGCATGCTGCGTGCCGGCACGGGCTAAGCTCAGGTCGATGCTGCCAAATGGTTTGCCCATGAGCCTGAGCTTCAATCCCGATACAATCGCCCTTCCCGTCGGCCACTTCATCGATGGGGAGCTGGTTTCGGCCGAGGGCGTGATGGAGATGCGCCGTCCGTCCGATGGCAAATCCTACGCCGCCTGCCCCGTGGCCGGTCTGGATTTGGTCGATCGGGCGGTGGAAAGCGCCAAAGCGGCGCTGAAAGCCAGCAACTGGGGCGGCGTCCGGCCGCGTGAGCGCACCAGGGCGCTCCACGCCTGGGCCGATCTGATGGAAGCGGAAGCCGAAACGCTCGCCAGGATCGAGGCGCTGTGCTCGACCCGACCCGTGGGCCAGCTCGTCGCCGGCGACATCGCCGTCACCGCCGAGCAGATCCGCTTCTTTGCCGAGTTCGCTGACAAGCAAGGTAGCGAGCTGGTGCCGACCGACGATGCCAGTCTCGGCATGATCATGAGCGAGCCCTATGGCGTGGTCGGTGCGATCACGCCGTGGAATTTTCCGATCTCGATGGCCGGATGGAAACTCGGCCCGGCGCTGGCCGCGGGCAATGCAGTCGTGCTGAAGCCGTCGGAAATGACGCCCTTCTCGGCTATCTACATGGCAGAGCTTGCGGTCAGGGCCGGCCTGCCGGCGGGGCTGATCAACGTGGTGCTCGGCGACGGCCCGACGACCGGCACGGCGCTCACCGGACATCCCGAGATCGCCAAGGTCAGCTTCACCGGTTCGACCCGCGCAGGCTCGGCCATCATGGAGAACGTCGCCCGCACTGGTGTCAAGCCGATGACGCTGGAGCTCGGCGGCAAGAGCCCGCAGATCGTCTTTGCCGATGCTGATCTCGACAAAGCGGCGACTGCAATCGCCGGGAGCGTCACTTTCAATGCCGGCCAAGCCTGCGTGGCCGGCACGCGCCTGATCGTCGAGAAGAGCGTGGCCGACCGGCTGACGGCCGCCATCCTGGACCGGATGAAGGCAGTGCGGCCCGGCGCAACCTGGGACCAGACGACGCAGTATTCGCCGATCATCTCGGAACGGCAGCGGGCGCGCGTCGACGGAATCGTGTGGTCCGCGATTGAGGCCGGCGGCGAATGCCTGATCGGGGGCGGGACAATGGAAGCTCCCGGCTATTTTTACGAACCGACGCTGATTGCCAATGTCAGTCAGGACAATCCGGCGATCGTGGAGGAGATCTTCGGCCCGGTCCTGACCGTCCAGACCTTCGACACCGAGGAAGAGGCGCTGTCGCTGTCCAGCCATCCAACCTACGGACTGGCTTCCGGCTTGTTCACTGCCGATCTATCTCGCACAATCCGTTGCGCGCGCAAGCTTGAAGCCGGAACCGTCTGGGTCAATCGCTATAGCCGCTCGCGCGACCACATCCTGCCCACCGGCGGCTACAAGCGCTCCGGCATCGGCAAGGACCTTGGCCGCGAGGCCTATCTCGCCAACCGCAGGACCAAGAGCGTCCTGATCACCCTGTGAAGAGACGCCGATGAAAACCTACTCTATTGCCCTGATCCCTGGTGACGGCATCGGCCCCGACGTCATCGCCGCTGCCTGGGCGGTGCTGGAAACGGTAGCCAAGCAGGGAGGCTTTTGCCTTGCAGGCACCGAGTTCCCCTGGTCCTGCCGCTTCTTCAAGGAAACTGGCCGCATGATGCCCAAGGACGGCATCGAGACCCTGCGCGGCTTCGATGCCATCCTTCTCGGCGCTGTCGGCTGGCCGGCCGAAGTGCCGGATTCCGTGTCGCTGCACGGCCTGCTGCTGCCGATCCGCAAGGCCTTCGTGCAATATGCCAATATCCGGCCGCACCGCCTGTTGCCGGGCGTCACGGGACCGCTGCGGGCGGAAAGTTTTGACATCCTTTGCATCCGCGAGAACACCGAAGGCGAATATTCCGGCGCCGGCGGACGCGTGCACCAGGGCACGCTGGACGAAGTCGCGGTGGAGACCTCGATCTTCACCCGCGCCGGCGTCGAGCGCATCCTGCGTTTAGGCTTCGAGCAGGCGCGGTCGCGGCAGGGCAAGCTCGCCTCCGTCACCAAGTCCAATGCGCAGAAATACTCGATGGTGTTCTGGGACGAGATCACCCGCAAGCTGGCCGCGGAGTATCCAGATGTCGCCGTCACCAGCTATCATGTCGACGCGCTCGCCGCGCGCATGATCATGGCGCCGGAAAGTCTCGACGTGATCGTCGCTTCCAATCTCTTCGGCGACATCCTGACCGATATCGGCGCGGCGATCCAGGGCGGGCTCGGCTACGCGGCCTCCGCCAACATCAACCCCGACCGCTCGGCGCCGTCGATGTTCGAGCCAGTGCACGGCTCCGCGCCCGACATCGCCCACCTCGGCATCGCCAATCCGATCGCCACCATCTGGTCCGGCGCGATGATGCTCGATCATCTTGGCGAGAAGGATGGGGCCTTCCGCATCATGAAAGCGGTCGAAGCGACGACTGCGCGCGGCATCGGAACCACCGCCGGCAAAGACAAGACAGACGCCATTACGGCCGCTGTCGTCGCGGCGCTCAACTGAATACAGGGTCGTATTGATGAAAAACCTGAATGACAAAAGTCTCTTCCGCGAGGCCGGCCTCATCGGCGGGAGATGGGTCGCGGCAGGTTCCGGCAGGACGGTCGATGTGATTAATCCTGCAACACAGCTATCGGTCGGCACAGTGCCCGACATGGCTGGTCCGGAGACCCGCACGGCCATACAGGCCGCGGCTTCCGCCTATCAGGATTGGAAAAAGAAGACCCATGCCGAACGTGCCGCCCTGCTGGAGGCCTGGCATGGCCTGATGCTCACGCATCTGGACGATCTCGCGCTGATCCTGACGACCGAACAGGGCAAGCCGCTGGACGAGGCCAAAGGCGAGATCCGCTACGGCGCCTCCTTCGTCAAATGGTTCGCCGAGGAGGCGCGCCGCATCAACGGCCACACCATTCCCGCGCCCTCATCCGACCGCCGCATCATCGTTCTGAAGGAACCCGTCGGCGTCTGCGGCATCATCACGCCGTGGAATTTTCCCAACGCGATGATCACCCGCAAGGTCGCGCCGGCGTTGGCCGCCGGCTGCACCGTGGTCATCAAGCCGTCCGAGTTCACGCCCTATTCGGCACTGGCGCTCGGCGTGCTCGCCGAACGTGCGGGCATTCCGGCCGGCGTCATCAACATCGTCACCGGCATGCCGGCCGAGATCGGCAACGAGATCATGGCGAACGAGACCGTGCGCAAGATTTCCTTCACCGGTTCAACCAGGGTCGGCTCACTGCTGATGCGCGGCGCGGCCGACAGCGTGAAAAGGCTCAGCCTCGAGCTCGGCGGCAACGCGCCCTTCATCGTCTTCGACGACGCAGATCTCGATTTGGCAGTCGAAGGCGCGCTCGCCTCGAAGTTTCGCAACGGCGGCCAGACCTGCGTGTGCGCCAACCGCATCCTCGTCCAGACCTCGGTCTATGACGCCTTCGCCGCCAAGCTCAGCGCCCGCGTGAACGCCATGATAGTTGGGCCGGGCACGCAGCCCGGGGTCGTCATCGGGCCAATGATCAACATGACCGCGGTCGAGAAGATCAACCGGCATGTCGAGGACGCGCTCGCCAAGGGTGCTGCGATCGCAACCGAGAAGCCGGCGTTACCGCAGGGCCCGCAATATGTTGCGCCGCTGGTGCTGACCGGCGCAACGGCGCAGATGCAGCTCGCCGGCGAGGAAACCTTTGGTCCGGTAGCGCCGCTCTTCCGTTTCGAGACCGAAGAGGAGGCGATCGCGCTCGCCAACGGCACGCCATACGGACTGGCCTCCTACTTCTACACCGAGAACCTGAAGCGCGCCTGGCGCGTCGGCGAGGCGCTGGAATTCGGCATGGTGGGGCTCAACACCGGCTCCGTCTCGATGGAGGTCGCTCCCTTCGGCGGCGTCAAGCAGTCCGGCCTCGGGCGCGAGGGCGCCCAGGCCGGCATCGAGGAATATCTTGAGATGAAGAGCTTCCATATGGGCGGGCTGGGCTAACCCCAGCCCCGATCACTGGATCCGGTCGAGCGCCTGGTAGTAGAGGCCGACCATCGGCAGGAACCAGGGCTTGCCGGAATAGCCGGGGATGGACGGCCATTGGAGGCCCTTCAGCGGATTGCGATCCTCGCGGCCGAGCATGGCGTCCGCGATGATCATGCCGAGCTGCGTGGAAAGCTGCGCGCCGTGGCCGGAATAGCCCATCGCGTACCAAACCCCGTCATGGTAGCCGGCCCGCGGGAAGCGGTCCTTGGTCATGTCGACCAGCCCGCCCCAGCAATAGTCGATCTCGACCTTCGCGAGCTGCGGGAAGATCGCAGCGAGACTTGCCCGCAATATCTGGCCGCTGCTGGCATCGGAGCGCTGGTCCGATGTTGCCGAGAAGCGGGCACGGCCGCCAAAGATCAGGCGCTTGTCCGGCGAAAGTCGGAAGTAGTTGCCGATGTTCATCGAGGTCACGCAGGTCCGGTTGCCCGGCATGGTCGCGGCGATCTCGGCGTCGCTCAGCGGCCGCGTGGCGATGATGAAGCTGCCGACGGAGATAAGCCTGCGGCGGAAATAGCCGAAATTCGATGTCGTGTAGGCGCCCGTGGCCAGCAGCGCATTGTCGGCGCTGATGCGTCCGCGGGAGGTGGTCAGCTGATGCCGCGTACCGGACTGCCTGTGATCCGTCACCGCAGCATTCTCGTGGATAACGGCGCCATGGCGAACCGCGGCTGTCGCCAGCCCAGCCACATAGCGGCCCATATGCATCATGGCGCTTTTCTTCGACAGCATTGCGCCATGGAAGGGCGAGCCGATCTCGGATTTGAGTTCGGCCGGCGACAGCAGCGCCGTATCCGGATCCACTTCGGCATGGACGGCTTCGAAGTTGCGGGCGATCGCTTCGAAATGCTTCGGCTTGGAGGCGAGCTTCAGCTTACCGGCGCGACGGAAGTTGCAATCGATGCCTTCCTCGGCGATCAGCACCGCGATGGTGTCGACGGAATCGTCCAGCGCGCGGTAGAGCGCGATCGCGCGTTCCTTGCCAAGCTCCGCCTTGGCCGAAAGATAGCTGTGCGCGAGGCCGTTGTTCAGATGCCCGCCATTGCGCCCGGAGGCGCCCCTCCCAACCCGCTCCGCTTCCAGCACCACGACCTTGGCGCCGGCCTTCGCCAATTGGCGCGCGGCGGCGAGACCCGTGAAGCCGCCCCCGACGATCGCCGCATCATAATGCCCCTCGACCGGGCCTTCCGCCCCCCCGGAAAAGACGGGGGCAGTATCGTGCCAGTAGGAGACGAACTTCATCGGTAACCCGCCTGTTTCAGAGCCCGACCACACCCGGCAGCCCGGAAATATCGGATATCTCCACGTAGCCGTAATAGGGATTGGCCGGCTCGTGGCCGCGGTTGACCCAAACCTTGTTCTTGATGCCGAGATCATGGGCCGACATCAGGTCGTAGCGGAAGGAAGACGAACAGTGAAGGATGTCTTCCGGACCGCAGCCAAGCCTGTCGAGCATGTATTCGAAGGCCTTGAAGCGAGGCTTGTAAGCCTGTGCCTGCTCGGCCGTGTAGACGGCATGGAACGGTGCGCCGAGCTTTTCGACGTTGGACATGATCTGCGCGTTCATGGCGTTGGAGAGGATGACCAGCGGAATTTCCTTGGCGACCTTGGCAAGGCCGGCCGGAACGTCGGCGTGCGGCCCCCAGGTCGGCACGCGCTCATACACCATTTTGGCGTCATCGGGGCTGAAGCCGACGCCATTGCGTTTGCAGGCGCGTTCCAGCGCATTGTGGATGACCTCGGCATAGGGCTTCCAGTCGCCCAGGATCTCATCCAGCCGGTACGCCGCGAAGTTCTTGATGAACTCCTGCATTCGCGGCTCGTCAAGCCGGCTGCCATAAAGATCGCGTGCCGCCTCCGCCATCTGGAAAAAAGTCAACGTGCCGTAGCAGTCGAAGGTGATGTATTTGGGCCTGCAGGAAGCCATGTCCGTCGATCTCCGGTGGAAACGCACCCCGCTTTGGGATTTCGTCATCATATGCGGGCGGGCGGCCGGTCACTTGACCGAAATCGGCCCCGCGAAAGCAGAAAGTTGCGTATCCGCCGGCCGGTTTGGCACGCTGTAGCATCTTGCGGTCGGTCGAGAGGGTCGTCCGCGGCTTCCCGAGTTTCCGCCCGCGGCCCGCGCCAGCACAAGATGCGGCGCACCCCCTGCGCAAAGGCGAATGATACTGCCGAAGTCGAAACCTTCAGACGATCTGCGGGGCACCGATGGCCGAGACTTGGGGCCAGATGGAAAGGTGCCTCATGCAGCAAGGCGAGATCGAACTCCAGGACTTTGGGCCAGATCATATCGAGGGTGCAGTCGCGCTTTCTCGCCAGGAGAACTGGCCGCATCGCCCGCAGGACTGGCAGATGGCGCTGCAGCTCTCGAGCGGTGCGGTCGCGCTCGACGACCAGGGCCGGGTCACCGGGACCATCCTGGTAACGCCTTATGGCGGCGATTGCGCCATGATCAACATGGTGATCGTCGACAGGAAGGCGCGGGGCAAAGGACTCGGGCGCCGGCTCATGGAACAGGCCTTTTCCCTTGCCGGCGACCGTCCACTGCGACTTGTCGCGACAACCAACGGCATGCCCCTTTATGAGAAGCTGGGCTTTATGCCCTCGGGCACGATTCTTCAGCACCAAGGCCAGGTGGCAGCGCTTGAGGCTCCCGAGGGTGTGGAAGCCGCGAGCACCCACGATCTGCTGGAAATCAAGGCCCTGGACCGTGACGCCTACGGCGCCGACCGTGAAGCTTTGATCGATGCGCTGGCCGAGCGGGGTGAATTCGCAGTCATCCGCCGCAAAGGCATCATCGCGGCCTATGCCGCAATCCGCCCATTCGGACGCGGCGAGGTGATCGGCCCCGTCATTGCGGACAACGCCGCGGACGCCAAAGTGCTGATTAGCTTCTTCGCCGCGTCGCGCCCCGGCGCCTTCCTGCGCGTGGATACCGACAGCCGCACCGGCCTCGCGGGATGGCTGGCCGAAATCGGCCTCGCTCATGTCGGCGGAGGCGTTGCCATGGACCGCCCCGCCAGGAATGGGCCGGAACAGGCCAGGCCAAGAGTTTACGCCCTCGCCAACCAGGCGCTCGGATAGTCCGGAGGACAAAAATGCTCGCCAATTCCCTGCTAGAACTCGACCGCGCCCATCTCATCCATCCGGTCACCTCCTATCGCGGGCACGAGGCGCTCGGCGTGCGGGTGCTGAAATCGGCGAAGGGCGCTACAGTGACCGACGCGTCCGGCCGGCAGCTTCTCGACGGTTTCGCCGGCCTGTGGTGCGTGAATGCCGGCTATGGTCACGACAGCATCGTCGAGGCGGCGGCCCGGCAGATGCGCGAGCTGCCCTACGCCACTGCCTATTTCGATCTCGGCTCGGAGCCCGCCATCCGGCTCGCCTCGGAATTGGCCGAACGCGCGCCCGGCGACCTCAACCACGTCTATTTCACGCTCGGGGGATCGGACGCGGTCGACAGCACAATCCGGTTCGTCCGCTATTACTGGAATGCCAGAGGCGAGCCTCAACGCGACCAGTTCATTTCCATTGAGCAGGGTTATCACGGATCGTCGGTGGTCGGCGCAGGCCTGACCGCCCTGCCCGCCTTTCATGCCGGTTTCGGCATTCCGTTCGAATGGCAGCACAAGATCCCCTCGCCCTATCCCTATCGCAATCCGGTAGGCGAGGATGGTAGCGCGATCATCGCCGCATCGCTTGCGGCGCTGAAGGGCAGGATCGAGGAGATCGGGCCGGAGCGGGTCGCCGCCTTCTATGCCGAGCCGATCCAGGGCTCGGGCGGCGTCATCGTCCCGCCGAAGGGTTGGATCAAGGCCATGCGCGAGCTCTGTCGTGAGCACGGCATCCTGTTCATCGCCGACGAGGTGATCACTGGTTTCGGCCGCACCGGCCCCCTGTTTGCGTGCACGGAGGAGGATATCGTCCCCGACTTCATGACGACCGCGAAGGGCCTGACCTCGGGCTATGTCCCAATGGGCGCCGTGTTCATGGCTGATCATGTCTACAACGTCATCGCCGATGGCGCGGGTGCTTCTGCGGTCGGCCACGGCTACACCTATTCCGCCCATCCGGTCAGCGCCGCCGTCGCGCTCGAGGTGTTGAAGCTCTATGAGGAAGGCCTTCTGGAGAACGGCGCCAGGGCCGGCGCCCGTCTGATGGCGGGGCTATCAGGGTTGAGCGACCATCCATTGGTCGGCGACGTGCGCGGTCGCGGCATGCTTGCCGCGATCGAGTTGGTGGTCGACAAAAAGAAGAAAACGCCGCTTCCAGCCTCGGCCATGCCGGCGCGGCGCGTCTTCGATCGGGCGTGG